>JBOEHJ010000088.1:0-13049 GCA_050633905.1 Geminicoccales bacterium | reverse complement strand
GTCGCCAGATGTTTTCCCACGACCCTTCTCGTAGTCGACGGACTGGCCGCTGCCATGGGCATGGAGGTCGAAGTTGATCCGTCCGCCCTCTGCAGCCCAAGCATATTCGGCAATGTCCCCTTCCTCCATATCGAGTTTCACTTCCGTCGACTTGCCGGGGGGAAGCGTAAAGGTGACGGTGTCTTTCCACGCATCTTGCGCATGGGCCGTACCGATGAACAGCCCGAGGACGCCGTCGATCAGGCTTGAGCTCTGATCGCCGTGGACGGCACGGTCCCGTTCAGCCTCGTCGGCCAGTTCTTGCTTGATCTCGCCCATCTCGGCCAGGCCGAGCACGCGGCCAGCACCGGTAGGATCAATTCCGTATTCCGCAGGCAGAATGACGGTGACAAGGATGACAGCGGCGCTGACGGCCGCGATGATGGTGGATCGTAGAAGCTGGGCGGAGCTTGGAAGCTCTTCGAGGCTCGGCTTTTCTGCGTTGAACATGGTTCTCTCCCTTGAATTACGCGGCCACGAAGTAGCCGGTGATCTGGTAGCCGATGAGCATGAAGCCCAGGGACATCATGACGACGTTGGCGGTGTAGGCTTGGCGGAAGAAGGCACGCGACTTTCGCCAGTACCCCATGACGATCAGGATGACCGCAAGCGCCAGGATCTGGCCAATCTCGACACCGACGTTGAAGGCAAGAAGGTTGGCCAACAGCCCCTCGTCGGCGAGCTGGTAGTCGAGGATCTTGGTGGCGAGGCCTGTGCCGTGGAACAGCCCGAAGATGAGCGTGGCCGCCTTGGTGTCGGGCTGAAACCCGAACCAACGCTGATAGGCGCCGAGATTGTCGAGTGCCTTGTAGACGACCGACAGGCCGATAATGGCATCGACAACATAGGCATTGACGCCCCAGCCGAACCAGACACCGGCCAGCATCGTCACCGAATGGCCCAACGCGAAGATGCTGACGTAAATGGCGACGTCTTTCATCCGGTAGAGGAAGAAAACGACGCCGAAGAGAAACAGGATGTGGTCGTAACCCGTCACCATGTGTTTGGCGCCGAGATACATGAAGGGGATGATGTGCACCCCCCAGATTTCCTGAATGTAGCCCGCGTCACCGGGCGTGACGTTGTGGGCGAAGGCTTGGGGGGTAACAATCAGAAAAGTCGCCAGCACCGCGAGGCCCAGAGCAACGGACTGGCGTGAGGCCAGCGCGCCGAAGCTCCTCGAACATGAGGTCATGGAAGATCTCCATTGTGCATATGTTTGATCGGTAAAGCCGCGAGGAGCGGCGCCGATCATGCCCGTGGAGGTCGTTCGATCCTGAAGTCATGAAACGGGGCAACGCGCGAGGCGCGGAGACGCCAGATGTCTTTACCTAGGAGAAGCGCCCCCGGCCCGTTGTTTGCCAGGAGCACGACTTGGCTGTGATCGTGGTCGGCAGCATCGTGGCTGTGGCCATGCAAGGCCCAGAAAAGATCCTCTTCAAAGCCATGGGAATGGCCGTGATCGGCAATCATCTCCAGATGATCATTGATCGTTTGAAGCACTTTCGGAGCGTGTGTCGCCGCGGGTGCGACGGACCAGACCACGAGCGAGAAGCAAAGCAGCCCAACAAAAATTCTTCTCGCTTGCGTTCTCATTCGTCCCATCAGCGTGACTTGCTTTGTCGCCTGGAGGCGTCGCATAAGAGGCAACGGCATCTTCGTTCCGCTCGCTGACAGGCTCGCAGTTCAATGAGTTTCAGCAAACGAAACGATCTAAGGACATCGACTCATACTGGACAACCGACGTCAAATCTAGTCCAGCCCGCGGAGCGCTAAGTTCTGGTTGCACACCGCAATACTTTAGAACGCCTAGGGTCGGGTTGGTTCAAAGGTTTGAACAACGTCATGCCAAACTAACCTTGTCCATGGCTCTAGTGTATAGTGAGCCGGGCACCACGACAGGTCGATGGCGATCATCCTGAGCTCATGGGTCTGGTTCTCGAACCGCAGCCAATGAACGTCCGCCTGACACCGCGCCCCAAAAAGTGGCAGCGATGGGCTCCGCCATCAATCGTTCCGTGTCTGGTGCAAAAGCCGCGCGCCAGCCACCCAATCCAAGATGGCGGCGTGGAGCCGGCCTCACCCCAGTTTTCAGGCGTGCTGAACAACTCTCCGATACCTCCTTACGGCAGGCCGCAAGCAGTCTTGTCGGTCGGTAGCAGGCCTTGCGGACCTGCAAATCACCTACCGAATCCCGTTTTCGGCAAGTTGTCTCCCATAACCGCCTGATTGTGTTTGGCTTTCTCACCCCGACAGCGCCCTGACCTCACTCACACAACATGGTAGGCGAGCGAGGGCAGGGAGGCGAGGGGAGGGGAGGGGAGGTTGGTGAGGCGGGTACGGGGAAAACAAAGATCAGAAACTCCAAATGGTATTCGAAATAAAAAATGATAGAAATAGCAATTAAAGACGGTATTTATCTAAATAACACCAGCAGTATTGCAAAATATATATGATTAGAACAAGACATTCATATTGTCTGTGAACTAGTTCACATAAAAGAGGTTGAATGTCGGCCATGGTGAAAGCTATGGTTTATATGCCATGTATTCGGAAGAAAGCATTGTAAGAAGGCCCTGTATTTGGGGAGGTTGGATGTCAGTCGATCTCAACCTGGATGGCAGAATAATTAGGGGCTCCGGGATTTGCGGAGTCGTGTCACAATGGGACGTCGGTGGCGGTGTTCTGGTCAGGCCTTGCCACGGCGATCGCTTCATCGTTCTGGACGACCACCGGTTCATCGAAAACAATGGCGCTCGACGGACCGCAGCCGAAGGATCGGCGACACCGTCTGGGCTGACCTATCAGACGCCGATCGATGGACGGGATCTGCATTTCGACAATGATCGCGGCACCAGGCGGTCCTACGGCATGGATGGGGCATGCGCCGATCTGCGGCTGTCGCTCAACGCCAACCAGCGCCTGGTCTTCAGCTGGAAGTTCATCTGTGATGATGGCGATGGGGTCGCCAACAATAATTTCGCTATGGTGCTTGTCTATGATGGCGCCGTGCCGTCGCCGCAAGCTGCGCCGACTATTCAGCAAATCCTCGCCACCAACCCGCCCGAAGCGCCGCTGCTGGCCGGTGGCCGCCGTCTCCCGTTCAATGCCAAAACCGAGCGCCTCACGGAAGGCCGGTCCACCATCACGCCGGGCAATCCGCGCTTTCGCCCGGACGAGTGGTCGACCATGCGCTGGACACCCGGAGCCGGCGGCTTTGACGGCACCATCCGCTGGCTGGTGGTAAGCGGCTGGGACGTCTCGCAGATCAGAAATTCGAGCGAGGCCGAGAAGAAAAAGCCCAGCCGGGACGAAGAACAGCTGATGAAACAGCGGGCCTTTCCCGCAACGCTGCTCCTCGATTGCATCGAGATCATCAACGACGACGGACACTGATCACGACTCGTTTGACCGGAGCCAAGCCGATGCGTTTTACCCTCCTCGCCGCTGCAGGCCTTCTTATGCTCACCGGCTGTCAGCTCGGGCACTATGCGCCCCCGAAGAAGGACGGCCGCGTCATCCGTGCCGACGTGGTCGCGCTGGATCAGCCGCTGACCTATAACCGCTTCGGCTCCTTTAATCCCTATGGGATGATCTACGCGCTCGCGAACGATGTCGACATCGAGGATGTCGGCTTCGATAGCGACAAGCTCCGGATCGGTCGCGAACGCGAGGACGCTTCGGTCGACATCCGCTCCATCTGTCCGGGCCAGGTTCGTCTGAAGGACGGCGTGCGGCCGAGGCCGCTGGTACTGCGTGGTAATCAGGGTGATCGGCTGCAGGTCCGGTTCACCAATTATCTCCTGCCGAGAGATCGACGGAAATTCGGGCCGAGCGGCCAGCCCAATCTCAGCCGCTGCTACTGGAACGACATCGACGCCGCCGAGCCGATCCAGGCGGGCTATCCCTTCCCGCCACCCTATCCTTATGACGACTACGACCTCGATCACGGCAACCTCAGACTCGAGGCGAGGCTGGAGGCGGCGGAAGAGGACGCGGAGGCCGAGGCCGCCGAGCATGGCGAGGAGGAGGTACCGACCGCCGATGACATCATCGGTGAGGAGGACAGCACTAATTTTCCGCGCACACGCACGGCGTCCTTCGTGGCGAGCGGCCTGACGGTCATGCGCGGCGCACCCTGCTATGCCTATGACGCCGAACCCGACAATCCGGCTATCTGGCTGTCGCCGAGCGATCCTAGGGTGACAGGCATTCAGCCGATCCCGCCGGGCGCATGCTTCGTCTATGAATACATCCTGGGCGAGCCGGGCACGCATCTGTTCTTCAGCTTAGGCGCGCCTTCGGGCGGTCAGGGTGACGGCGGCTCGCTCACCCACGGCCTCTTCGGCTCAGTCAATGTCCAGCCCGCCGGCAGCGAAGTCTATCGCAGCCAGGTCACGGCCGACGTGATGGAGAAAGCGAAGGATCAGGCCCGTGGCAAGGCGCTGATCAACTACCACGCCACCGACGATGACGGCACATCGCTTCTCGACATGCTGCAACGGGATCCCGCGAAGCCGCATGTCTACGACCTCGTCCATGGCGATCTGAACGCGATCGTCGTCGACTGCGGCAAGAGCAATCGCAAAGCCGAGCACTGCCGGAATGTCGAGCAGGCGGCCTTTCGCGAGTTCACCGTGATTTTTCATGACGAGCTCAAGACCTTCTACCCGGAGCCGCTGAAGGAACTCGGCGAGGAATATCAGCTCGAAGGTGTTGGCGACGGATTCGCGATCAATTACGGCGCCTCCGGCATGGGCAGCATCCTTTTGGCCAACCGCAAGGGCTTCGGGCCCGCGCAAAACTGCCTGGAGTGCCTCTATGAGGAATTCTTCCTACAGTCCTGGGCGAATGGCGATCCGGCGCTTTTGGTGAACTACCCCGATGATCCCGCGAACGTACACCATTCCTATTTGGGCGACCGGGTGGAGTTTCGAAACCTGCATGCGGGGCCGAAGGAGACCCACGTCTTCCACCTCCACGCCCATCAATGGCTGGCGCAGCAGGACGACCCGACCAAGGCAGAGAACTTCGGCACCTATCTGGATAGCCAGACCATCGCACCGCAGCAGGGCTTTGCCTACAACATCTTCTATGGTGGCAGCGGCAATCGCAATCAGACGGTCGGCGATAGCATTTTTCACTGCCATCTCTACCCGCATTTCGCCCAGGGCATGTGGGCGCTCTGGCGGGTGCATGACGTGTTCGAGGACGGCACGCGTCGCCTGCCCGATGGAGAAGCCGGTCCCGGCACCAACGCTCATACCGGCGTGACCGACGGCGGCACGCCGATTCCCGCCCTCGTGCCCCTGCCAAGGCAGGCGATGCCGCCTCTCCCGACCTATGCCGCCGATGTCGGCGAGGACGAGGCGATGCCTGGCTATCCCTTCTACATTCCGGGCCGGGCCGGCCACCGCGCGCCGCAGCCGCCTTTGGACATGGCCAGGAACGAGACTGGCGAGTGGCTGGACGGCGGTATGCCGCGCCATGTGTTCGCAGATGGCGGTGCGCGCGTCTTCGGCGAGCTCGAACCTGACGAGCAGGCGGCCATGTCGCCGGAGGACCTCGTGCAATACGCCCTTCGCACCGGCGATTTCTCCGTCGATGTGCAGGAAGCCAATATCGACCTGCTCGACAATGCGGGCGAGACCAGCGAGCTCGCAGCGATGGCGTTCCATGCAGGGCAGTCGGACGGCATGGTGCTCGCGAACGGCACATACAAGAAGAAGAGGTCCGAAAAACCCGGCTATCCCAGCATCACACCGGAAGGCAAGAGGAGCCGCTACATCGTCAACAATGCGCCGGCCGCGCCGGGTGCTCCCTTCGCCGATCCCTGCCGCGCCGACCTCGGCCGCTATGGCGACCCGATCGAAGACTCCGAGGTCGAGCGTCTGGTGCGCTACGACGTCTCGGCGATCCAGCTCGATCTAATCGTCAACAAGGCGGGCTGGCATGACCCGCAAGCGCGCATCAACGTGCTCTCGAGAGACGCAAAAGCGCTCGAATATAAGACGACCGGCGACGTCGATCCGTTCTTCTTCCGTGCGAATTCACGCGATTGCATCGAATTTCGACATACCAACCGCACACCCAAGGACTTGGAGCTCGACGACTTCCAGGTGAAGACGCCGACCGACGTGATCGGCCAGCATATCCACCTCGTGAAGTTCGACGTCACCTCGTCGGACGGGTCGGGCAACGGCTTCAACTATGAGGACGGCACGCTGGCACCGGACGAGGTCGAACATCGGATCGATCTCTACAACGAGTCGCCCGCCGGCGCCGCTGATCCGCTTTTAAAGCCTGCCGACACCCATCAGACTACGGTGCAGCGCTGGTATGCCGATCCGCTGCTCTCCGGCGAGGATGGGTCGGATCGGACCATTCGGACGGTCTTCACCCACGACCATTTTGCGCCGTCTTCGATCCAGCATCACGGCTTTTATTCAGCGCTCCTGGTGGAGCCGGAAGGGTCGACCTGGCGCACCGCCGATGGCCGTGTCATGTGCCCGGAGTTGGTGGACGGCGCCGAGGTCTGCGATCTGCCTGCGGTCGGCGCGCGCGCCGTGATCACCGATGCCAACGATCCGAACACCCACCCGGATCACCGCGAGTTCGCGATGGCGATCGCCGATTTCGGCCTGCTCTACGAGCCGCATCGATCCGGTGAGCCGGACGACCAGGGACTGGACAACCTGGTCGCCGGGCTCGACGAAGCGCCGATCGACGGCGTCTCGGCCAGCCGCTCGGACGAACTGATCGCTCCGGTCAAGGAAACGCTGGCTGACATGCGCGCCCGGCATGGCCGCCCGGTCGACCCGCCGCTTCTGCCTGAATCGATCTCCAAGAATCACCACAACCCCTATCTCGTGAACTATCGAAACGAGCCGCCCGGTCTGCGCATCGGCAAGAACGGGCCGGAACGCCGCCCGAACGTCACCTGCGACGACCGCATCCGCAATCGCCTGCTCTACCCGGAGAGTGTGTCGCTGGTGAGCCTGCGCGATCGTCAGGGCGAGATCGGCGACGCCATCCGCCTTGAAAACGAGGAGAGCGTCAGGGAACAGGATACTCGCATCGCCGACCCGCTCCAGCGCGGCGCCGGCGACATGTCCCAGTTGTTCAATTCGAAGGTTCACGGCGATCCCTGCACGCCGCTGGTCGAGGGCTATGTCGGCGAGACGGTGCAGCTGCGCATGATCCAGGGCGCACAGGAGGTTCAGCATATGTTCGAGGCGCAGAGCCTGAGCTGGCCGCGCGAGATCGCCAATCGCGAAGGACCGCGGGTCGCCGCACAGGAAATCGGTATCTCCGAGCATTTCGAGATGCAGCTTCCCGCCTTGAACCCCGCCGCCGTTGCCACGCCCCAGACCGACTATCTCTACCGATTCTCGACGGTCGATGACCTCTGGAACGGTGCCTGGGGTCTGCTGCGCGCTTATGAGGGCACGGACAAGCCGGATCGACGCTGCACCGGGACCGATTGCGAGACCATCGGCGGTAGGCTGGCTGCGGTCGCGGAGGCGGCAGGCGTGCCGCCGGATGTCGCTGAGCTGCCTGATAATGATTACCGCCCAGGTCTCGCCGCACGCACCGGCACCTGTCCTGCCGACGCGCCAGTGCGCCTGCATGTGGTCGATGCCGTCACCGTGAGCGACGTGCTCGGGCGTGATGACGAAGGCCGGCGACGGCGTCTGCTCTACAACCCGGATCATTCGATCGCCGATTGGGATGCGCTCGCCTTCATGCCAGTGCATTCCCGGACGTTCGGCAGCATGACTGCAGCAGAACTGCAACTCCCCGCCGGTCTCGGCCTTGCCGACGACCTCGATGAAGCGGACAGCTCGTTCATCATCGATGCTGAAGAGCTTGCCGCCGCCATCAGAAATGGCCGGATCGCCGCGCGCGAGGCCATGCGCGAAGCTGAGGTGATCGAACCGCTGACCCTGCGCGCCCGCGCCGGGGAGTGCGTCGTCGTCCGCCTGCGCAATCTCCTGCGCCATCCAATCGACGAGACGACCGGCGAGATCGCCTTCGATGACGATGGGAACGAGGTGCTGCTGCGCGCCGACATCGACGACAATGACGATGTCGAGCCCCATGTCGAAGGCGGGGAAGGCTACGATCCGCGCCACCTGCCACGCATCATGCCGCTGAACGCGGTCGAGCTGCAGGCCTCCGATCTGGTCGGTCTGTCGCCGCAGAAGATGCATCACAATGTCGATGACAGCGGCGGTGTGAATGTCGGCCGCAACAGCGACGAGGATATCCACCAGATGGCGCGGCCGGGCCGAACCTTCACTTATGTCTGGTATGCCGGCGAGGCGACGGCCGAACCGGCCGGCGTCGGCGACAATGGTGAGATCCTGTTCCAGAAGACCTGGACCTGCCGTGTCGATGACGATGACTGCGACGCGCTGGGTGCCGTCAATCTGGTGTCGCTCGCCGATGTGATCGAGCATGGTCAGCAGGGGCTGATCGGCGCGCTGATCGTCGAAGAGCGGGAGGCGACGGTCTATGATACCGCATCCGGCAATTGGGTCAGCGAGCCGCTGCCGCACGGCACCCGCGCGCGCATCGACCCCGATGGCGATGGCGAGCGACGGCCTTTTCACGAGTTCGTGCTCATGTATCAGGACGGCCTCAATCTGCGCTGGCGTAATCCCGAGCGGCCTTACAACAGAAGCATTGAAGCGGTGCCCGACTGCCTCGTCTGCGACGACAGCTATGACCGTGGCGAGAAGGCCGTGAATTACAGGACGGAGCCGTTCTGGGCGCGTCTCAGGCAACACCCGACCACCGACCTGAACGGCGTAATCTTCGATGAGCGCCTCTTCCTCGATGACTGGAAAACGATCGCGACGCCCGGCTTCCAGGTCGAGGCAGGCGACGCCGTCACCTTCCATGTACTCCAGCCCTATGGCCGGGCGCGCCAGCGCGCGTTCATGGTGCTCGGCCACGATTATCTCGATCTGCTCCCGCTTTTCGGCTCGCGCCACAGCGCGCTGATCTCGGTTGGCAAGGCGATCGAAGCCGAGCTCAGCACGACGGTCGAGCCGAGATCGCATCAGGCGGCGAAAGGGGACTGGATCTGGCGGGATGGACCAGCGCAGCATTTCAGCTCTGGCGCTTGGGGCCAGTTCGAGGTCAAGGCCAGGTAGGGCCGTGGCTGCCCGGCTTCTTCTCGTCGCAGGGCCTCTGGCCGTCGGCCTTTGCCTGGTCGCAGCTCTGCCTGCTGCACTAGCCGACGACAATCGATCAATCGATGTCATCCCAACCATCAATGCCGCGCCGATCAAGCCGGGCATGTCAGCGCTGGAGACGGGTCGAACGGTCCGCCTGGGCGTGCGCATCGAAGATGCAAAAAGCGGTTTTCCTCTGGGCGACCTACATCCGGCCTTCTGGATGCGCCCGGCGATACCCGGCCGGGATGAATGCCCTGCCGCCGTCGACCGCTATCTTTCTCTCGGCCCCAATGTCGGCATCGAAGCGGATCTGAACGGTTACCTTTTCGCAACCCTCAATCAGGACCGAAGTCTCGGGGTGATGGACCCGAAGCTCAATCTCGCCACCAGCAATCTCCTCAGCCTCACGCCGAGAGAGGCGCCGGTCGATGCCTGGTGGCTCAATCAGAGAAGCGCGACGCTGTTTCTAGCCTCGGCCGAAGCCGGACGTCTGGAGGCGCTCGATCTCTTGAGCGGCGGTGTCGAGGAGGTCACGGATGACCTCGACCGGGCGGGCTCGATCGCGGTGTTTCCGAGCCTGGATCGTCTCTGGGTCGCCGGTAGCGGGAGGGTCGAGGGCATTGCTCTCGATGAGCATGAGCGCATCCGCAGCACCGATTTGCCGGGCGGCAGATGGCAGATTGAAGCCGATCGGATCGACCTTCGGCTGCTGGCTCTCGAGCGACGCTCGGGACGCTTCCTGATTCTTCATCCCGAGAACGGGGCGATCGAGCACGAGATCGAGCTCGGCAGCGAGCGTCGCCTGTTCGTTCACGATCCTCACGCCGATGCCGTCTATCTCCTGACAGACGATGGCTTGGCACTCGACCGGCTGTTCCTGGATGCTGAGGAGCCGACACGTCATCTCCTGCCGGTCGCCGTGGACCGTCTGCTGCTCACGGCCGATGGCGACTGGCTCGCCGGGCTGAACAATGAGAGCGGCGATCTGGTGCTGATCGACGCGGCCAGCCTTCGTCCGATGCATGTGCTGCGCTTCGATGGCAGGCCGGGTCGGATGCAGACGAGCGACGACTATCTCTATCTGCTGGAGCGCGGCACGGGCTATGCGAGTCTGGTGCACCTGCCTTCCCTGAACGATCGCCAATCGCCAGGCGTCCTGCGCATCCCCATCGGGGTCGCCGGCGGCGACGGGGTCGACCATAGCGAAGCTGCCCTGGGTGGCAGCTCGGCCCCCGAGCCAATCGCGCCGCTGGTCGAGGGCGGCGGGGCGATTATCGCATCGGCGTCGGACAAGAGCCTCTATCTCTATATGGAAACCGGCATGCAGGCGCCCGCCAACGCCTTCAGGACCTGGACGGCACCGCCCGAGGCCGTGGCCCTGCTGGACCGGCGCCCCACCGAGCATCGAGCGGGACTTTACGAGACCGCCTACCAGGCCAGAACGGCAGGCGCGTATGAACTGGTCGTCTACCTGCCCAATCCCAAGATCATCCGCTGCTTCGAGATTGCGATCGAGGGTGACCAGCCGGACGTCGCGGCCACCCAGGCGCCGCCGGAGCTGGTCTGGTCGACGCCGGATCAGCCGATGATCGCAGGCGAGCCGATCGAGCTTCGATTTGAGCTGGAACCGTCCGTCAACGATAAGAGCTTGGGACGCGATCCCGCTGAGGTCCTGATCATCGCTCCGGGGCGCAATTGGCATTGGCGGGGACATGCGCGGCCGATCGACGAGGGTCGTCGTTTCGCGCTTTCCCTAACCCTCCCGAAGGCTGGCAGCTATCAGGTCCTTGTCCGAGCACCTGAGCGCCGCCTCGAGTTCGCCGGTCAGCAACCGCTCAGCCTGAACGTTGTTACGAAAAGGTAACGCCCATGCCTGACACTTTTCGAAAGACCCTGTCTCTGCTCATTGCCACCTTGTCGCTCACCTTCACCTCGCTCCCACCAACGGCGCTCAGGGCGGAAAGCGGCGTGGTCCTGATCGATCATCCGCTGGTCGATCAGAGCGGCGAGACAAAGCGCTTCGTCAGCGACGTGATCGGCGACAAGAAGGCGGTGATCGCCGGCATTTATACAGGCTGCACCACTATCTGCCCGATCACCACACTCCTCTTCGCCGAGCTGCAGGAAGCCCTTGGCGATCGCCTCGAAGAGGAGGTGCGCCTGATCAGCCTGAGCGTCGATCCAGCCAACGACACGCCCGCGCTGCTTGCTGACGCCGCCAACGAAATCGGGGCCCGACCCGGCTGGGTCTGGCTAACGGGATCATCAGCACTGCAGAACGAGGTGCTGCTCGGCATCGGCGCCTACAGCACGGATGTCACCGAGCACCCGCCGGTCTTCGTGATCGGCGACGGCGCCACCGGCGAGTTCGTGCAGCTCTACGGCTTTCCCTCGATCGACGAGTTCCTGGAGCTGCTCGGTCCCCAACGCGGAACATCGTGACGCCATGCACCGTTTGCTCACCTCCGCGTCGCTTGCGCTTGCCATTGGGCTCGCCCTGACAGGGATGGTCAGCGCCGATGAGCGCGTCGCCGGGCTTTATTACCAAGGTCTCGAGGATGTCGAGGCGACCTTGCCGTCCTCCGGTCTCGCCATGCCGTCGACCACGATGCCCTGCATCAACTGCCACGGCGCTGACGGCCTTGGCGGCCGCGAAGGCGGGGTGGACGTGCCACCGATTTCCTGGCGTCACCTCAGCATGGCCAGTGCTGATCGGCCGGCTTACGACCAGAGCCTGTTGGCGCGTGCTCTTCGCGAAGGGATCGGTGCCGGTGGCGAGACACTGCAGGCGATCATGCCGCGCTACGCTGTTTCCGACGACATGGCCGAAGCACTCGCAGACTGGCTTAAGGCGATCCAACCTGATGAAACGCCGGGCGTAACCGGCAAGGAGATCGCGATCGTCGTTCCGAGGAGCGACGCGGATGATCCGCGCGCCGCGGTCGTGAGCAAGGTGCTCCGCCATTACGCTGACGAGATGAACCGAAAGGGTGGCATTTACGGCCGTACGCTTCGTCTGATGGACGACGTCCCCGGCCGGAAGAACGTGTTCGCCCGCCTCGCAGCGCTCGAACCTCAGGCGCGCGGCAACTCCGTTCCCAATTTCTGGCCTCTCCATCTCGAAGCGAGCGGGCGCGCGGATTTCCCGCTGATGCCGCCAGCAGAGCGGTTGATGGGAACACTGCTTGACTTGGCGAGACAGGATGACCCGTCCGCCCGGCGGCTTTCAGATCTCGTCGACGATCAAGGCGTCCTGCCGCGAGCCCTGGTGTTCGACGGCGATGCCTCGGCGCTCTCGGCGTTCATCGACAACTGGTCCGGCCCCTCGTCCCTGACGATCTATACGACCCCGGACCATGCCGACCTCGCCCATCTGCAGCGACTGTCGCCGAGGCCGCTTCGGATCATCCTCGTCAATCCCTTCGCTCCCGACCAGGCGGACGAACACAGCAGCACCGGAGGCGAAGTTGCCGCATTCGAGGAGGCCGCCTTGCACCTGCAGCTGCCGGATATCGCCAGACCGACCGCCCGCGCCGCCTGGACGACAGCCTCCCTCTTCGAGGACGCACTCCGGGCGACCGGCAGAAAGCTCGATCATTACCGACTAAAAGCCGCCGTTCACGCGATGAAGACCTTCGATTCCGGCCTACTTCCACCCATCGACCCGACACGGGGCCTGACGTCGATCGAACTCGTCAGCTTCGACTTCGCCACCGGCGAGGTGACGCGGCAAAAGCTTTCTTTGAATTGACCCCAACGACCATAACAAAGCCGACTTTTGAAACATGAGAACGATGTCACCTGTCCGCCCACAAAGACGCCCAG
>JBOEHJ010000087.1:0-59522 GCA_050633905.1 Geminicoccales bacterium | reverse complement strand
GGCCGCTACCCGACCATTTTCACGATCATCTCGTTAACCTCGGCGGCGTTTTCCATATGAGGCATATGACCAGCTTTCTCGAAGATCGTGACAGGGGCGTTATCGGGGAGGCCATCAGCATGAGCGGACGGCAAAATCTGATCCTCTCTCCCCCAAATCACCTGGGCGGGCACCGCCAGCGTCGACAAGGAAGATCTAAGATCCGTGCCCTGCTTTCCGCCGGGCATGAGGCCGTCGCGCAGGGCTTCTAGGGCAGGGCCGACGCCATCGACGCGTTTGAATTTGATGACTTCATCGACCATCTCGGCGGTAATCGCCTTTGGATCGGCGACCAGCATTTCCAGGACTGGGCGCAGTTTTTTGCCGCGCTTTTGCTCGATGAAGCCGTTGATGTAGTCCATGTTGATTTCTGAGCCGAGCCCGGCAGGCGCAATCAAGGTGGCAGACGCCACCCGGTCAGACTTGTCGCCGGCAAGAGCCAAAGCCGTTGCCCCGCCCATGGAATGGCCGACCAAATGGGCTTTTTTGATGTTTTTCGCGTCCATGAAGGCGATCACAGCCGAGGTGAAGACGTCGAGATCACCGGCACCAACAACCTTGGTCGAACCGCCATGGCCCGGAAGATCAAGGGCGTAGGTGGTGGATCCTTCGGACAGGTCGCTTTGGTTGAACATCCAGTTATGGAGATCCCCGCCAAAGCCATGAATGAAGATGACGGGCGGCCCGCCAGCCTCGCCCATTTTCAAAAAGCGGAGCCGCTGGCCGCCGGCATCGATGGTTTCTGGTTCAGGGCCAGTCTCGCCTGCCGCCGCGTCCCAGTCAAAATTGTCGTTGAAATCCTGAACATAAGCCTCGATATCAGCATCGCTGACACTTGCCGGCGCCACAACGCCAAGCAGCGCCCCGACCGGCACGGTCGCTCCAGCCTCAACGACAATCTTTCTAAACGCGCCGGCGACCGGACTTTCATAAACATTCGCGATCTTGGAGGTCTCGATATCCATGATCTCCTGGCCCGCCGCGATCTCCGCCCCCGGCTCAATATGCCATTCCGCGACCATGCCTTCCTGCATGGCCAACCCCCATTTCGGCATCACAATCGCTTCTATCATTTTTGTTACTTGCCTGAGTTTGGGTTGTGGATCCATGTCCCGACCTCGGTTGCCTGAGAGGCGCGCAGGTCGGGACCGTCACCGGATCTTTTCGAACAAACCAGCAGCTTGCCGACAACATTGACGCTCGATCCAACGCCCACAAACCTGGGCGCATACCGTCACCCAGGGTGACGACGGCCGAACCTCAATGAAGTGGGCATCCCACTAGTCACGCCACAACGGAGCGGACTGCTGCTTCGATGTCGGCGACCTGGGGGATGTAGATGTCCTCCAAAGCCGGCGAGAATGGCACGGGCGCATGAGGTGCGGTGACCTGTTTGACCGGTGCTTTGAGATCGGAAAAACAGTTCTCACAGATGAGGGCGGAGACGTCGGTCGCCATGTTGCAGCGCGGATGTGCCTCATCGACGATCACCACCCTGCCCGTCTCGGAGGCCGTCTCCAGGATCGTCTCTGTATCCAGTGGCGACGTTGTCCGAGGGTCGACAACGGTGCAGTTCACCCCTGATTTGGCAAGGCTGTCGGCAGCCTCGTTCGCAAAATTCACCATGCGGCCAAAGGCGATGATGGTGGCATCGTCGCCTTCACGGGTGACATTGGCTTCGCCGAACGGGATGGTGTAGGCCTCGTCCGGCACGTCGCTCTCCTCATCATACATCGCTTTGTGCTCGAAGAAGATGACGGGATCGTCATCGCGGATTGACTGCGCGAGCAGGCCCTTCGCCTCATAAGCATTGGAGGGCAGTGCCACCTTCAGGCCGGGGATGTGCGTGAACAGCGGGTAGAGGCACTGGCTGTGCTGGGAGGCTGCACGAAAGCCTGCCCCGTACATGGTGCGGATGGTAAGTGGCGTGACCGCTTTGCCCCCGAACATGTAGCGAAACTTAGCCGCCTGATTAAAGATCTGATCAAAACAGACCCCCATAAAATCAACGAACATCAGTTCGGCCACCGGTCGCAGACCCGTGGCGGCAGCGCCCGCCGCGCAGCCGATGAAGGCGCTTTCGGTGATCGGGGTGTCGAGCACGCGATCGCGTCCGAAGATCGGCTCCAGGCCCTTGGTGACACCAAGCGGACCGCCCCAGGCGTCGTCCTCGCCAGGCGCACCCATGCCGCCGGCAACGTCCTCGCCCATGATGATGACCCGCTCGTCGCGCTCCATCTCCTGACGAAGCGCCTCGTTGATCGCTTGGCGATAGCTTTTGTTAGCCATGATCGATGCTCCCCTCAGGCCTGGTAAGTGTTGTAGACGTCAGTCAGAAGATCGGCTTTGGTCGGCAGATCTCCAGCCTTGGCGCCCACCAGGCACGCCTCGATCGTCGACTTGCTTTCCTTCTCGATCTCGCCCATCTCGGCAGCATCAAGCAACCCGGCCTCGGTCACACGCTGCTTGAACAGCATCAGGCAGTCCTTGGTCGCCTTGATCTTCTCCAGCTCATCAGGGGCCTTGTAGGTGAGCGCATCCCCTTCAAAATGACCATAATAGCGGTTGAGCTTGAAGTGCAGCATATGCGGCCCCTTGCCCGAACGCGCATGGTCAATCGCTTCGCGCGCCGCATCCCAGACCGCGAAGAAATCATGCCCATCAGCCTCGATGCAGGGAATGTCAAAACCCGCAGCGCGGGCAGCTTGACTGCCGCCAACCGACCAGTCGCTCGCCGTGCTCTCGGCATAGCCATTGTCCTCGACGATGAACACCGCCGGCAGGTTCCAGACCTTGGCCAGGTTGTAGCTCTCAAACGTGGTGCCCTGGTTGGACGCACCATCGCCGACAAACCCGATCGCAACACCGCCGGTCTTTAAGGTCTTCGCGGTCAAAGCAGCCCCACAAATCAAGGGCGGACCACCGCCTACAATGCCGTTCGCCCCCATCATCCCCTTGGACAGATCGGCGATATGCATCGAGCCACCCTTACCGCCACACACACCATCCTTCTTGCCGTAGATCTCAAGCATCATGCCCTCGGGTTCAACACCCTTGGCAATGCAATGACCGTGGCCGCGATGGGTCGAGGCAATCACGTCCCGGTCACCAAGATGCATGCACACCCCAACGCCAGAAGCCTCCTCGCCAGCATAAAGATGCACAAACCCAGGAATATTACCCGCAGAAAACTCCTCGTGAAGCGTGTCCTCAAACTCTCGAATCGTCGTCATCCGACGATAAGCTTCGCGCAGTTCCTCACGACTTAGCTGCATGAAAAGTGCCTCCCTATCAGTTGTCGGCCGACACGCTCGCGAACATTTGTGCCGGTTGCGGACGAATTAATATTGTTGTGTCAAAGCATGCCACCAATCGCGGCCAAACGGAAGATCGTTGTGGCGTTCTCCAGCCGGGCTTCACACCGTCTAAACGGACTTGGCACTAACCTCTTTCATCCGCACCCATTTTTCTTTCCAACCAGCGCACGGCCTGGCTAATAATCAGCACCAGGACCAGATATTCCAGGATAAGCAGCGAGTAAATTTCGAGTGGACGGTATTCGGTCACGACCAGCTCGTTGGCGCGCCTGGTCAATTCCTGCATGCCGATCACCGAGGCGAAGGCGGACATCTTGACGATATAGATGAACTGATTGGCAAGCGGCGGCAGGATGCGGCGGATCGCTTGCGGAAGAATCACGAAACGCATGGTATCGGCGTAGTTGAGGCCGATTGTCTGCGCTGCTTCGGTCTGCCCCTTGGCGATCGACTGGATACCGGCCCGATAGATCTCGGCCGTAAACGCGCTGTCCGAAAGCGCGAGGGTGATCACCGCCCCCCAGAACGGATCGATGGGGATGTCCAGTCCCATGGATTTGAAAATCACCGGCAGCCCATAAAAAACCCAAAAAAGCATCGGCAGGAGCGGAATGGATCGGACGAATTCCACATAGACGCGATTGATCAGCCTGAGCCACCGGTTCACCGCCAATCCGGGAAGCGCCACCACGAGCCCGATCGCCATGGAAAGCACGGCGGCGATGACCGAGATCAAGATGGTGTTGCCAAAGCCGCCCACCAGAAACTTGATATTGGTCCAGCCCGAATCGAGCCTGGGATCGATGACATACCACCCCCAGTTCGCGGAAGACGAGCACCCGGCGAGAAGCAGCAGCAATCCAAGAGGCCAAGCGTAACGTTTCAAGAGACAACCTTTCCTGTTGGTCTTAGCTATCGACGAGCAAGGCCAAAAAAAGACAGGTTGAGTTCAACAGGGCGGCGCCTGTTTTCTCAAGAGCAAAGTTCCGATAGCGTGGGCGACAGGCAAGTCATAGAACATCGTAGCACCCCAAAAGGCGGCTTAGGAGAAACGGAATGAAAAGGTTATTGAACGGACTGACGGTCCTTTGCCTCGGCTTGGGCCTGGCCACGGGCGCGAACGCGCAATCGGCGCTCAACGACATTCTTGACGGCGGCGTACTCAAGGTCGGGACCACGGGCGATTGGAATCCGATGAGCGTGCGCGATCCGGCGACCAACGGCTATAAAGGTTACGACATCGACGTGATGACCGAACTCGCAGCGGATCTCGGCGTCGAACTCGAATTCGTGCCGACGGATTGGAAGACGCTGGTGAACGGCGTTGTCGCCGGCAAGTATCACCTGACCGGCTCGGCATCAATCTCGCCTGCCAGAATGAAAGTCGCCGGTTTCTCCGAGAGCTATCTTTCGGTCGAGATCTACCCGTTCGCACTCGCGGAAAAGGCAGAGAGCTTCGACGGCTGGGACAGTCTCAATAAAGGTGAGGTGAAGATGGCGACGACGCTCGGCACCACCTTTGAGGCCAACACCAGGGAATGGTTTCCCGATGCGGAGATCAACGTCGTCGAAGCGCCTGCACGCGGATTCCAAGAGGTGATTGCTGGCCGCGCCGATGCTTTCATCACCTCAAACATCGAGGGTGCTACCTTGATGGAGAAATTCGACATCGTTCGCGTTCCCAATGCCGAAGCGCGTGCTCCCGCCGCCATCGCCATGCTGTTGCCGCAGGACGATCAGGTCTGGATCAACTACGTCAACAACTGGGTCAAGGTCAAAAAACTCGCCGGCTTCTTTGACACAACCGCCGAAAAATGGGGCCTTTAAGTAGGTGGCATGGCCAACTCATTTGGTTTCGACCGATAGGGTCATGATCGATGGTTTACGGCCAAGTTCTGTAGGCCGGTAGTGGAGGGCATCTATCGATGGCTCGCCGCTACCGGTCTTATCGGCACGAATAAATCCCGACAAAAAACCGCATACCATTGGGGTGTTGGCACGTTCTTCGAAAATGCTGACAACCAATGAAATTGGTCACACCACTAAATGCCGATGTCCATAGTTGGGTCGTTGAAGAGGGATGTGGCTTCTGGAAAACGTTCAAGGATTGCCTTGGCTTCGCTTGTTTCGGCAAGGGCGAGGCGTCCTTGATCCCAAGCTGGCTCGCCGTCGAGAAGGACAGTTGGGTCGATCACGGTCCAGCTTATTTCGCCTGGTGGCTGGTCGCCGCAAACATGGAAATGTAGATAGCGTGGGCTGCCAAAGGCAAGCGCCGACCAACGGGCGAGATTGTGCATGGCGGGCAGCGGGTAGAAGGTTTGTGGATGAATGCCTGCATGCCAGGAATGCACCGTGCTCGGATCGATGCCGAACATCTCGCCGACCCTGTTATGATGATCGCGCACGCGGTCGACCAAGGCTTTTGGTCCCTCATAATCGACGATGCGTCCAGCCTCAAGCAGCGCGAACGCAGTCCCTTCGAGCCTTGCCGCATAGGGCTCGTAGTAACGAGAACCGGAACCGACCAGCCAGCGAGAGAGGGCAACTCGGCCTGAGAAACCAGCCGCCGGAACTGGTTTGAATACCGTCAAAGGAAACCGACGAACATGGACCTCGCCTTCGGCATTGTCTGGCTCCATACCCAGAGGCTTACCGGTCAGCTCCGTGCCGAGTGGGCAGGTGATCGTGATCTCGTCAGAAGCAGCAACCCGCTTGTCGACAAGCGTCTTGAGCTCGCTCATCACGCCGTAAGGCGTTGTCCCGAAACGGGAGCCGAGACAGGTCGCATCGAAGGCGTAGCTGATGGTTTTGGAACAATTTCCCGGCATGACGTCGAAACGTAGCTGATCGCCAATTCTGGCAAAAAATAACGCATGATCAACGTCTAACATTGCCTCGATTACGGGTATGGGCAAACCAACACCGCTATCGGGTGCCGCAACCTCCATTTCCATGACGTCGAGCCCGATGACCCTTGCATAATCGGCTACGAACGCGGCGGCCGCGCAGTCGTAAAAGCCGTGGCAGCTATCTTCACGCAACACGAGCAGGCGGTCGCCAGCCACAGCACCGATGCAGCCGCCAAGCAAGTTGTCTGCGCCGGCTGCCAGATCGAGATGAGCGAGGCCGCCTAGACGGCCGATGGTTGGTGTTCTTGACGTGGCGGCACCGGACAACTCAGCCAGGAAGGGATCGGCAGGCAAGGTCAACAGGCCATCGGAAGATCGTTCAGAGATGATGGGCATGGTCTGACGCCCCTATATCATTTTTATTTACTGACATCTCATGACACAGTGCTGGTATCGCCTAACCCATTGCAATATCGCTGTGATAATCATACTGATTAGAAGAACTAATTGGTTTGCGTTAACCGCCAATGTAAGAAAAACAATGAGGCTGGTGCCACCCTTCACAGCACTTCGCATGTTCGAAGCCGTCGTCCGCCTCGGCGGGTTCAGGCGGGCGGCCGAGGACCTTGGGGTGACGCAGAGCGCTGTCAGCCAGCATGTCCGGCGGCTGGAGGAATGGACTGGCCGCATCCTGCTTATCCGAGGTGCTAAGCGTTCGGTGCCGACAGCCGATGGACGCTTGTTGGCGGAGGCCATCGCCATAGGTTTCGAGACCATCTCCGATGCTTGCAGCACCCTTCGGCAAAAGGGCCGAAAGGATGAGCGCCCACTGATGATCTCAACCCCGCCGGGTTTTGCCTTGAAATGGCTGTTTCCCAGACTGATCCGCTTCGATCAGGAGCGTCCGGACATTCCGGTCTCGATCTCGACCGACCAGATGCCGATCGATTTCACCGATGATCAGGCGACCTTGGCGATCCGCTATGGTCCCGGCCTCTATCCAGGTCTTCATACCGAAAAGCTGTTCGGAGAGACGCTCTTTCCGGTTTGTGCGCCGGCACTTCTGGAGGGCGACCCACCTTTGGAGAGGCTCGAAGACTTGCGGCGTCATACCCTCCTGGTCGATGAGGTTATCCTCATCAAGGGCAAGGGGCCAAGCTGGCAGGACTGGCTCGCCGAAGCTGGGTTACCGCTCAACATCGGCGCCAGAACGAGGCGCTTCGGCCAGGCCAATATGGTGGTGCAGGCGGCGATAGAGGGGCTTGGCGTGGCCTTGGGGCGCGAGCCGCTGGTGATCGACGAGCTGATCGCGGGTCGGCTTGTTCGCCCCTTCGACATCGTCACCCAATCGGTTTTTTCGTATTACCTTGTTTGTCCAAAAGACCGGCTCGATGATCGACGCGTGCAAGCGTTTCGTACCTGGCTTTTGGCCGAAGCTGAGCATATGCCGGCCCTTCGTTAACACGGCATGTGATCGCTAAACCATCAGCAAGGCTTTGACATCGTCGAGACGATCGGCATCAGCAGGGACTTTGTCTTTTCGCCAGCGGGCAATCCGAGGAAACCGCAGTGCCACGCCGGATTTCGTGTGCCTCGTGGACGGGCTGATACCCTCGAAGGCAAGTTCGAAGACGTGATACGGCTCAACGCTGCGTACAGGCCCAAAACGCTCTAGAGTGTGCCGCCGAATCCACCGATCAAGCGTCGCGATCTCGTCATCGGAAAGGCCTGAATAAGCCTTGGCGATCGGCACCAGGGCATCGTCCTTCCAGACCGCGAAGGTGTAATCCGTGAACAGATTAGCGCGGCGGCCGGAGCCCGCCTGAGCATAGATCAGGACAGCATCCAGGTTGAGCGGATCCACCTTCCACTTCCACCAATCACCGCGCGTTCGCCCGGTTCCATAGGCCGAATTCCTGCGCTTCAGCATTAGTCCTTCGACCCGACGCGATCGCGATTCCTCGCGAATCGCACCGAGTGCTTCCCAACTCTCCACCTCGATCGTCGCCGACATCATCAATGGCGGCCCGACATTGGCAATCAACGCCAAAAGGCGCGCTCTTCGTGCCGTCAAGGGATCCTGCCGCAGATCCCGTCCCTCCTCCTCAAGCAGGTCGTAAGCCAGAAAGGCAACAGGCGCATCCAGAAGTATCTTTTTGCCGACTTTCTCCCGGCCGATCCGCTTTTGCAGCACCGAAAACGGCATGACCCCCTCCTCGTTCCAGGCGAGGATCTCACCATCGAGAACGACGCCATCCGGCAGCCTGCCAGCCATCGCTTCGAGCTCGGGATAACGCCCAGTCACCAGTTCCTCGCCGCGCGTCCAAAGAAAAACCTCGCCCTCGCGCCGGATCAACTGACCACGAATACCATCCCACTTCCACTCTGCTTGCCACGCATCGAGCGCACCCAGACTTTTGGGCGAAACTTCAAGCGGCGAGGCCAGAAAAAACGGATAGGGACGGGAGCGATCGTCGGCGGGACCGTGCTCATCGAGGAGGCCATGGAACCAATCGCCGCTTGGTTGCCATTGCCCCATCAACCGGTGACTGATGGTGGGCCCTGGCAAACCAGCAAGCTCGGCAAGAGCACGCACCACTAGGAGCTTCGATACACCGACGCGAAACCCACCGGTCAGGAGCTTGCTCAGGAGAAAAATCTCAGCACGCGGCATCGCCTGCCACCATGCTCCCACCAGTGCTTCCTGCTCTTCCGCCGAAAGACCTCGAAGCGGTAAAATACGCTCTTCCATCCAGCGATGCAGCGAAACGGTATCTGCAGTATCAACGGTATCAGCTAGCCCTTGATCCAGTAACAAAGAAACCGTTTCGGCGCTATCGCCGACGGCGGCATGGCAATCGATCACCAGCCATTCGGGCAGTCCGCTCGCCGTCAGCGCCCAGTCCCGCAACACCTTGCCGGTGATCAGGCGCTTCAAGCGCTGTCCGGTCAAAAAGAAAACCGCCCAGGCGGCATCTTCAGCTGGAACTTCCTTGAAGTATTCAACCATCGCCGCGACCTTGGCATTGGTCTTGGTGGTGCTGTCCAGATCGTCGAAAAGCTGGCTGAAACGCTGCATGTTGCTGCCTATCGACCGGCTTCAGGCAAGGCACTCATTGATCATCGCCCTCGCCTTCAAACAAGGTCTTGAGCGGCTCGGCCCAAATTCTCTGATCGCGCAAATACCGCGCCAAGGTATCGCTATAGCCATGGGTCGCGAACACCCGTTTGGCACCGGTCGCCTCGATCGTTTGTAAGAGACCCGGCCAGTCCGCGTGATCGGACATCACGAAGCCCGCATCGAAACCGCGTCGCCTGCGATGCCCCCGAACCCGCATCCAGCCGGACGCAAACGCCGTGCTGCAGTTGCCTAGGCGCTTCATCCAGGGCGAGCCGAAGGCGGAGGGCGGGGCGATCACCAGCTCACCTGCGAAGTTTTTTTCCTTGGCCTCGTCGAGAACGGGGATGGTCTCTGCCAGATCGACACCTGCTTCGCGGTAGGCAGGCAGCAGGGTATCGACGGCGCCATGCACATAGATGGGTCGATCGGTCCGTCGGCCGATTTCGGCAAGCAGGCGCTGCGCTTTGCCGAGCGCATAACAAAAAACGACCGAGCTTTTACCGGCAGCCTCATTCTCTGCCCACCAGCACATGAGCTGTTCCATCACCTGCTCAATCGAGTCCCAGCGATAGATCGGCAAGGCGAAGGTCGCCTCCGTCACGAAGACATCGCAGGGGACGGGCGAAAAGGGCTCGCAGCTCGGATCGTCATCGCACTTATAGTCGCCCGAGATCACCCAGACCTCGCCATCCACCTCCACCCGGATTTGCGCCGAGCCCAACACATGTCCCGCAGGATGCAAGGAAGCAATGGCATCGCCGATTTGGATTTGCTCACCGAAACCATAGCCCTCGATGGAAGCCGAAGCACCCAGCCGCTGCCGCAGCAAACCAACACCGCTCTGCGCCGCACCATAGCGGGATGAGCCGGGGCGGGCGTGGTCGGCATGGGCATGCGTGATCAGCGCGCGATCGACCGGTTTCCAGGGATCGATGTAGAAATCACCCGCGGGGCAATAGAGGCCTTTTGGCGTCAGGGTGATCGCCTCACTCATGGGCTAACCGGGAAGTGTCAGGAGATCGAGATGCCCTACCATCATGGAAAGCTCGCCTTGCTCGATCTGCTCGCGGCGTTTCACTGTCCACCGATCGATGGGTAAATCAGCGTCGATCTCGGCGGCAGCACCGGCAATTCCGTCCACCATTGCCCGCAACATCGCAACATCCGTTTTGCCGATCCGCCAATCGCTGGGTGCCAGGTGAACCTGGTGGCCCATCTGTCGGAACCTTTCGGCGAGAAGATTGACGGCATCCGCGCCGAGCGCTGGGCCGAACCCCTTCTCGCCTTGCTGATGCTGGAGAAAAGCCGACACGATCCCCTCGTCAACCGGATCAATCGGGTCCCAGAAAAGGCGGCCATCGAAGGAAAGGGTCATCAGAACCGGTTGGCGGCGGCATCGTTCAGCCAGCCGATCCAACCAGACAGCCGATGTCAGATCAAGCAACGCTGCAGCCGTAACCCCGACACCGGGCCCGATCTCCAGATCATCAAGCCTTTCGGCAAGATCCAGACAGAGCGTGGTCACCTCGATCGCTTCGGGTTTGGTGGTTTGCAGCCGATCCAGAAGAACGGAGTCGTAATCGACGCATGTCCAGCTCTGATCCGGCTTTAGATGAGGTGCGAGGAAGCGCAGATTGGAGCCCGTGCCGCAGCCGAGATCAATAAGCCGGGGCGAAGGCCCAAGGGCCTTGACGAAGGCCGCCGTAAGATCAAGGTCGCGGACAGCGTGATCGTGAGGTTCGCGCAGGGCCAGCCAGGTGGGATCGAAACCACTCATCGCTCGCGCACCATCTCGATTTCAAGCGCGAAAAGACGCGTGGCTTCGGTCCAATCGACGAGGCCATCACGAACATGCAAGGCCCCTTTCTTCAAGTCACTGTAAACTGCACGATTGGTGAGTACCTCGCGGAGTGCATCTGCGAGCGCATCGACATCACCCGGCGCAACAAGTTTGCCCGCCACTGCCGGCACCGTCTCCGGAATAGCGCCTGCCGTCGTCGAGATGATCGGCAGACCACGCGCGAGCGCTTCGCTCAGAACCATGCCATAGCCTTCGTGAAGGGAGGCAAGCACGAAAAGATCCGCTTGATGATAGAGGGCATTCAGCCCCGCATCATCCTGCTCGCCCACCAGCGCAACGCGGCTGACAAGTCCCAGCCCGTCAAGTGCAGTCTTGATCTCTCGGGCATGTTCTGGGTCCCAAGCGGCACTGCCGACCAAGCGCAGATGCCAGTCGAGATCGGTCAGCTTGCTCAGGGCCGATAGCAAGACCAGATGTCCCTTGCGCTTGGTCAAGCTTCCCACCGATAGGAGGGCTTGCGGCGCATCACCACCACTTCCCTCTGCAACGGAGGCTGGCTCGACACCGGGCGTTACCACCGAGACGGTCTCGGGGTCGATGTCGAAACCGGCGAGATTGCGCCTGGTCATCGGGCTGGTGACGATCAATTTGCTTGCCTGGCGCATTAGCCGGCTTTCAAGCTCGGCAAAGGCGGCAACCTCGCTCGGACTCAAGCCAGTTTCCATGGCAAGCGGGTGATGAATCAGACCGATCCAAGACCGTCCTATATTCTCGAGTAGACCATCGAAAGCCGGGAGCGCCAGACCGTCGATCACCAGGGTCCCACCCGATAGGTCGCGAACGACATCGGATGCCGCCTCGATCGCTTCGGCATCGACGTTAGGAAAACGCCCGGCGAGTTCATGCAACGCCACCGACCAGCCGACCGCGCGCAATCCCTCAATGATCCATCGATCATAGATATACCCGCCTGTGCGCTGCTCGAGCGATCCGGGCACGACAAAGTTGAGTGACCGCCCCATGGCGGTTAGAGCGGCATTTCGTAACTTGCCCAGGCGACATGGCTTTCGCCAAGCGTAACCTTGATCCCGGACATCGCCGTCCCTGCTTCCTCGCCGAGAGCCCCTTGCTTGATTTTATCGCCAACGCTGCCGGCGATATGTTGTGCTAGGACTTCGGTCGTGGTGTTTTGCCCCTTGAAGACCGGCAACTCATCGAGATTTTGATAGTTCAAGGGCTGCAGGACTGAGGCCAGCAGCTCGCTCAAAAGACCGATATCGCAGACAATCCCATGCTCGTCCAGAGCCGGCCGACTGAGTTCAAGATCGACCACGAAGGTCGCTCCATGCAGCTTTTGCGCCGGTCCGAAGACCTCGCCCTTGAAGCTGTGAGCAATCATGATGTGCTCCCGTACGACTAGACGAAACATTCTTTATTTCCTGTTGGTTATCGGTGATTGTTGGGATCAGTCATAGGTAATCACCTGACACATAACATCATCATCGCCATTGGCAATATTGGACATAATGGCCGGTAATTGGGAGAAATGCCGAAGCGGCATCAAAAGCGCATCGAACATGTCGTCCGCCAGAAGCCCGAGAGCAAGCGAAAGCCGATCCCGATAGCTCCATCGACCGCGCATCTTGGCCGCCACCGAACCGACCTGACTCGAAATCAGCTTCAGCCGTCGGCTGTGAAAGTTTTCGCCAAGGGGCAGCTCAACCAGCTTGTCGCCATACCAGCTGAGATCTAGGATGGAAGCTTCGAAGCCGGCGATATCGAGCGCCGTCTTCAGCCCGGCAGGACTGCCGCTCGCATGAATGACCAGATCAGCGGAACCACTGGCGTTGGCGGGGTCGGTGAAGGGCAAATCGAGGGCACGCGCCAGCATTGATTTCTCAGGGTTGATGTCGATCATCTCGACCATGGTCCCCGGCACATCGGCCGTCAGGCAAGCGGCGAGCGCGCCCACAACGCCACAGCCGATCACCGCAACCCGATCACCGATCCTCGGTGGGACATCCCAAAGACCGTTCAACGCCGTCTCCATATTGGCCGCCAACACGGCCCGCTCGGTCGGCACCGTATCGGGGATGGGGATGACGGATTCGGCTGGAACAACATACCGGTTTTGATGGGGATAGAGGCAAAAGACCCGCTGATCGACAAGATCTGCGGGTCCCTTCAGCACGCGGCCAACCGAGGCATAGCCGTATTTCACGGGGAAGGTGAAGTCGCCTTCCTGGAAGGGTGCTCGCATCTTCTCGTGCTGGCTAGGCGGCACGTGGCCCTGGAAGACCAGCATTTCCGTGCCCCGACTGACCGCACTTGCCAGAGCCTCGACCAACACCTCGTCAGGTCCGGGCGACCGGATCGTCTCAGCGCGTAAAGCGCCCTGCCCCGGGCCAAAGACCCAAAAGGCACTTGCGTCGGTATGTTCGCGGTCATTCATCGACCAGATCAATCACTTTCATCAAAACAACATTCAAAGAGAACGTCAGGGCCGAGGTTAAAATTCCGAACCTTTGGTCTGAGGGCCGCTGCCACATCGTCGATTTCCGGCAAACTGATGCTGGGGCGCCCCGAACCGATGATGACCGGCGCGACCGCGATCTGCAGCCGATCGAGACATCCCTCCTGCAGAAATTGCGAGATGGTAAGGCCGCCGCCTTCGATAAAAACACGGGTAAGACCTAGGCTCGCCAAGGTCCTCAAGATTGCACTGGGTAACAGCCGGCCGTCGATGCTTTCGATGCCATGGATCTCAGCCTGACCGTGATGTCGATCCCCCCTAACCTCATCCATCGCGCATAGTAACAACGTGGGAGCCTCGCCGTCATTGAACAACTTGAAGCTCGCGCCAAGCCGGCGTTTAGCATCGATGACGACCCGAATTGGAGATGGGCCCTCGACCTCACGCACCGTCAATTGCGGATCATCATGGCGAACCGTGCCCGCCCCGACGATGACCACATCGAACAGCGCGCGCATGCGGTGATTATGAACAACGTCCTCCTGATCGGTCACCCAACGCGACGATCCATTAGCCGCTGCGATGCGGCCATCCAGGCTTTGGCCGAGATGAGCGACCACGAAATTCTGGCGCTGATCGCGGCAAAGCGGCCGGTAAAGCTCGACGAATTGGCGAAGTTGATGATCGTCGTCTTGGAATAGTTTGTGCAGTTCAGACGTTGTTAACTCATCGGCTTCGCTCGACGTGGAACGTTGGTCGCCTTGATCGCTGTCGCTCAATGTAAGTAATGTCCTCCAGACACTACGCAACTTTGAGTTAATAGGTTGATTGTTCAAGGTGACTCCCGACGTCTTTTGTCGTAACAAGATGACGATCTGTTCTACAATTCAGACTTGTTGTTGGGTGTTGGTAAAGGCTAAAGAGACGTTGCACGTGTGATCTTTTAGAACGAAGCTGCCGCCTCGAATAGGGGTTGATCGATCGTCGCTTAGCCGTGTCGGACTTGAAAAGGCAGGCCACCACGAACCGTGAAAGCGATCGGCCGCCGCCCTTCGGGGCTGATGGAAATGTCGTTTTGGAACGACAGCAGAGAGAAGACTGGGTTGGAAGTAAGAAACACGATGTCCGAATTAAGAACACTATCGTATCGGGAGGTAACCCCGCGCCTTGGCGACGCAGCACTCAGCAGCCTGATGGTTGCGGCGTTGACAGCGGCCATTGGCGGGTTTCTGGTTTGGGAGGCCGTTTGGCAAGCCGAGCATTTCTTGATCAGCCTCATCAGTTTCGGCCTCCTCGCGGGCCTGATCAATTTCCTTTGGGCGATCCACCAGCCGGGCCCAAGGTTCGGCGAGGCTAATCAGGCGACCTTGCTGCGCTCCGGCTTGGTTTGCGTGATCGGCAGCACGCTTTTGGCGGGTGGCCAGACACCGTTGGACAGCTGGCACCTCGTTTTCGTGATCGCCCTGGCGCTGATCCTGGATGGTGTGGATGGCTATCTTGCACGCAAATTTCAGCTCTCATCGGCCTTTGGGGCCCGGTTTGACATGGAAATCGACGCGCTCTTGCTAATGATCCTGTCGCTACTAGTCTGGCAGACAGGACAAGCGGGTGCTTGGGTCCTGGCGATCGGTTTGATGCGCTATGTCTTTGTCGCTGCCGGATGGTTCTTCCCGTCGCTAAATGGCCCTCTCGGTCCTAGTTTTCGCAGAAAAACCGTTTGTGCGCTCCAGGGTATAGCTCTTTTTGCTTGCCTCTTGCCTCCACTCGATCAAACTGAAGCTTCATTGATCGCTGCCTCGGCACTAGTGTCTTTGGCGATCTCTTTTGGCTTAGATATCAAAGCGTTACTACTGCGTGAGACGGCCTTTGCAACAACCAACAACACAAAAGCCTCTTGATCATCGTCCCGGGCGCATCATATTCGAGCACGGTTACAACTTGATGTCTGTTGGGATGTTTTGGGCCGACTTAGGCTCCAACAAACAAGGAATGGTCCGAGGAACGCTTTGATGAGCCTTGAACTTAAGACGAGCCAGAGATCCGAGACGATGACGATGCTAGACGTCAATCGCGCCGTCGCGGACCTTAGGCGAGGCAGCTTTGTCGTTATCGAAAGTCAAGGCGAAGCGGTGCTCACCCAAGCGGCCGAAACGGTGACGGCGGAAAGCTTGGCGCTATTGGAGCATTCCGGGCTTGGACAGCCAAGGCTGGCCTTGACCGCTAACCGCGCCCGCGTCCTCGATATCCCGACATCCGATGCAGCGGTGGTTCTCCTTTCGCTCGGTGACATGTTCAGCGTGGATAATGTACGTCTCCTGGTCGACCCCACCTGGCAGCTCGGACGACAAACGCCGACCTTGCCGCAGCCACTCGGTATTCAAGATGCCGAGGATGATAGCTGCGCGTCGGCAGCCATTCGCTTGTCCAAGATAGCCGAGATGTTGCCTGCCGCGGTCACCACGCCCCTTGGACCGGGGGCGCTTGACCGCTTGAGCGGGTTCGTCGCCAACAACAATCTTCATCGCGTCGATGCGGATGCGATCGCGAAATATCCGGCACAGGCGGCGGATACGCTGCAACAGGTGAGCCAGGCCCGCTTGCCGATTGCTGCCGCAGAGAATGCCCAGATCATCGGTTTTCGGCCTGAGCATGGTGGTGCCGAGCATTTTGCCATCGTGATCGGCGATCCAGCGGCAAACCAACCGGCCCTTTGCCGGCTACATTCAGAATGCTTCACCGGAGATATCCTTGGATCCCTGCGCTGCGATTGCGGCCCACAGCTCAATCGTGCTTTGGAAGTCATGGGCGAAGCTGGTCACGGCATCCTTCTTTATCTTGCCCATGAGGGTCGCGGCATCGGTTTAATGAACAAGCTGCGCGCCTATCAACTCCAGGACGCAGGCCTGGACACTGTCGATGCCAATGTACATATGGGCTTCAATGCCGATGAGCGGTCCTTTCGGGTGGCCGCCAACATGCTGCGCCTGCTCGACATCGAACGGGTGCGCTTGTTGACCAATAACCCGATCAAAGTAGAAACGCTGTCGTTGGAAGGGGTCGATGTGGTCGAGCGTGTCCAACACGCCATGCCAGCCAATCGCCACAACCGTTCCTATCTTGAGACCAAAGCGCTTCGAAGCGGCCATCTGCTCGATCGCTGAACCATAAAGAACAAACAGTTGAAACCAATGACCATCGAACTGTTCCGCCAAGACGCCTACGCCCGTCGTTGTGATGCTCAGATCATCGCCATCGGCGAGGTAGGGCTCCGCCTCGACCGCACCGTCTTCTTTCCCACGGGCGGCGGTCAGCCAGGAGATCGCGGCCGTCTCCTCCTTTCGGATGGTAGCTCCTTGGATGTGGTCGATACGATCAAGAGCCCGGACGGTTTCGATGTGCTGCATCGCGTTTCTGACCGGGCGCCGCGCCCCAATGTCGGCACGCGGCTAATCGCGGAGGTCTATTGGCCAAGAAGACACCGATTGATGCGCATGCATTCCGCCCTGCATTTACTCTGCGCCGCGGTGGATCAGCCAGTTTCCGGCTGCCAGGTCGGTGAGCATAAGAGCCGTCTCGATTTCGATGTGAAAAGCATCAAGCTCGATAAGACCGAAATTGCCGAAAGAATCGATGAATGGATTGCCGAGGATCGCTCAATTCGCGAAGAATGGGTGCCGGCGGAGGAAATCCGCCGACGCCCGGAATTGGTCCGAACGATGTCAGTCCAGCCGCCGATTGTCGATGGCAAGGTGCGCTTGGTCGAGATTGAAGGCATCGACCTTCAGGTCTGCGGCGGCACCCATGTACGCAGCACCGGCGAGATCGGCGGCATCACCGTTGGCAAGATCGAGAGCAAAGGCCGCCACAACCGCAGGGTTCACCTCTCCCTGGTGGATTAAGTCGTACGACCGCGGTGGCTAGTTGCCGTGTACTGCCAACGGCGCTTCGGTCAAAACAGGCGAGACTGGTCTTCAGACCGTGCTGTAGAGATAACGCCCAGCCTCATCGAGATCGCGTTTTAGTCGCCCTTGAGTGACAAGAAAATTAAGATGCGCCAGCGCCTCACCGAGGGCGAAGCCGAGCTGGTGTTTGTCTAATTCGCGATTGAATAAGGACGGCATGATCTCGACAGCCGTCTTACCGCTGCCAGCCACGTCCTCGGCTCGATCCAAACGCTGGCGATGATGATCAAGCAGCTCATCGATACGAGCGTGAAGCCCGTAGAAGGCCTGTCCATGAGAGGGCAGAACCAAAGCGGTCTCCGGCAAAACGCGAAAACTCTCCAGGCTCTCGATGAAATCGGCCAGCGGGTTGGCCTCGGGCTCGCCAGGCCAGACGCCGATATTGGGCGAGATCTTTTGCAGGACCTGATCGGCTGCCAGTAAGAGGTCGCGCTCGGCACTGTAAAGACAGATCATCTCGGGCGCATGGCCACGGCCGATCATCACCTGCCAGCTCTCGCCATCAATCTCGATCAGATCACCCTCTTGGACACGCTTGTAGGATGCAGGCGGTGCCACGGCGCGCTGGCGATAGACGTTGCCGCGCGCAGCGCGTTCAGCAATCTGCTCCTCGCTCAACCCGGCTAGACGATCGAAATGGCTGCCCGCTTCGACAAAGCCCGAGCCGTCATCATGGGCAAGGGCTCTCGCGGTCAGCCATTCGATCCGGCTGGCCCAAAACGCGGCCCCGGTATGCTGACATAACCAGCCGGCAAGGCCCATATGATCGGGGTGAAAATGGGTCGCGATCAGCCGGGCGATTTTTCGACCGTCAAGGCCACCATCCAGCAAGCCTGACCAGATCGTCTTGGTGACCTCATTCGCAATCCCGGTATCGATCAGCGTCCAGGAGGGGCCATCGCGCAAGAACCAGATATTAACGTGATCGAGGGCGAAGGGTAGAGCAAGCCTGAGACCAAAAAGACCATCCGACATCTGGCGAAGCTCATCGCCAACCTTTAATCCCAGTCCATCGACGGTTTCGATCGCCTGGTTCGTTGCATTCTCACTCAAAACGCCCGCTCCCTTGCTGAACTCCCATTGACCCTAGGCAAGAATCCATGATCGCGGCAAGGGATGGTGAAGCCCTGTGACCACGTGACAGGGTGAAACGGTTATTCCATCGGATCGCTTAACCAATGAAATAATTCTCCATCAATATAATTTGTAAGTATTCGAACATATTGTCGCAAATTGGTAATTTCTTTCCCAATAAATGCCTCATATCTCGGCGTCGACTTGACGCTTCTCGTCCTGGCAGGCTAGGGATCACGAAATTGTCACGTTGGCAATCGGAGGCATGAAGTTTTACTTTGTCTAAGGCAGTCGATGATCAATCGTCGCCAGCGGCGAGCGCTCGGTTCCTTTTACGCTCGGTCCCGCTCGGCACTCTCGCAACGGTGATGCGTGGCAGCGATGGAGCGCCTTATGCTTCCTTGGCCTCCGTGGCGACCAATCATGATGGCGCGCCGATCTTGCTAATCTCGGACCTCGCCGATCACACCAAGAATATCAAGGAGGACAGCCGGATATCGCTGTTGCTGAATGGCAGCGAAGGCCATGACGATCCCTTGGCAGGCGCCCGCCTCACCCTTCAGGGCAGGCTCAACCGGCAAGACGATGGGGAATTGCGCCGTCGCTACCTCGCTCGCCATCCCTCCGCATCGATGTATGCCGATTTTAACGACTTCGGCTTTTATCTGATGGAGATCGACAAGGCGCATCTGGTGGCCGGCTTCGGCCGCATTCATTGGCTTAGGAGCGACGATGTCCTGATCGTTCCTTCAGACGAGCTTGTCGCCGCTGATAGCGATATCGTCACCCATATGAATGACGATCACCTGGACGCGATCCAGCTCTATGCGAACAAGCTGCTAGGCCAGGACGGCGAAGGCTGGATCATGACAGGGACCGACAGTGAAGGCATTGATTTGCGACGTAAAGACAAAGTCATAAGGTTAAAATTTGATAATATCGTTAAGAATAGCACCGCGGTACGCAAAGAATTGGTAAGGCTGGTTAATAAAGCACGAGAATCTTGAAACAAAGAAGCATATTCGATTATTAAACGATAACCAGACAGAATCCATATAGCGATAGAACATGCTAGCCATCGACCAGATAATCGTTCAACGCGCAGTTAACTAACCGACAAGGACTAGAAAAATCGTGAACAACACTATGCGGCAAGTCGGACCAGTGATCAGCAAATACAGCCTCGATGCGCTCGGTCTCACCCCTCCCGGCCTGGTTCAATGGAACCTACCGCCGGCAGCTCTTTTGCAGCAGGCCGTGCTGCGTGGTGAAGGCACCTTGGTCAGTGGTGGTGGTTTCAACGCAACGACGGGCAAGCATACCGGCCGATCGCCTAACGATAAGTTCTTCGTCAATCACCCAAGCCTTGGGAACAGCATTGACTGGGGCAAGGTCAATCGCCCGATTGCCACAGATGCCGCCGAGCGGATCTGGGCAAAGGCGAGGCAGCATGTCGCCGGGCGTGACCTGTTCGTGCAAGACTTGGTTGCCGGCGCCGATCCCGCTTACCGCCTGAAGGTCCGGGTGATAACTGAGCAGGCTTGGCACAACCTTTTCGCACGCAACATGTTTCGGGTTCCCGTCGCCGAAGAACGTGCCGATTTCGTGCCTGACTTCACGGTTCTCCAGGTACCAGCCCTTGAGGCGGATCCGGCGACCGACGGCACCAATTCCGAAACAGCGATCCTGGTCGATCTCGAGCAAAAGACGGTTCTCGTCTGCGGGTCGAGCTATGCTGGTGAGATCAAGAAATCGATTTTTGGCGTCCTTAACTATCTCCTGCCAGAAATGGGCGTGATGCCCATGCATTGCTCCGCCAATGTCGGGTCCCACGGGGACACCGCGATTTTCTTTGGGTTGTCGGGTACCGGTAAGACCACACTCTCGGCTGATGCCAGGCGGACCTTGCTCGGTGATGACGAGCATGGCTGGGGTCCGAACGGCATCTTCAATTTCGAAGGCGGCTGTTATGCTAAGATCATCAAGCTGCGTGCCGAGACCGAGCCCGAGATCTATGGCGCCGTTCACCGCTTCGGCACCATTCTCGAAAACGCTGTCGTCGATCCCATGACCGGCGCCATCGATTTCGACGATGGTACCCTGACCGAGAACACCCGCGCCTCTTATCCGCTGGATTTCATTCCCAATGCCAGCGAAACCGGCATGGCCGGCCATCCAAAGAACATCGTCATGCTGACAGCCGATGCCTTTGGCGTTCTGCCGCCGATCAGCCGGCTCACGCCGGAGCAGGCAATGTATCACTTCCTCTCTGGCTATACCGCCAAGGTCGCCGGCACGGAAAAAGGCCTGGCCGAGCCACAAGCGACATTCTCTACCTGCTTCGGCGCTCCCTTCATGCCTCGCCATCCCTCCGTCTACGCCAAAATGCTGGGAGACCTGATGCGCCAGCACAATGTTACCTGCTGGCTGGTCAATACCGGCTGGACGGGCGGCGCTTACGGCGTAGGCGAACGCATGAAGCTCGGCTACACCCGTGCCATGGTCCAAGCCGCTCTCGACGGCAAGCTCTCCGAAGTCGCCGTGCAACCGCATCCCGATTTCGGCCTTTTGATGCCGGAGGCCTGCCCAGAAGTACCGGGCAGCGTGCTCAGCCCGCGTGGCGCTTGGTCCGACGGCGGTGCTTATGACCAGATGGCGCGCGATGTCGCCGGTCGCTTCGCCGCTAACTTCACCCAGTTCGAGCCCTATGTCAGCGATGCGGTCAAATCGATCTCGATTCAGCCGAGGGTCTGAGGCACAACGATCCGCATTTGAGACGTTCCCGGAAACGCCAAGGGCGTGCCGATCAATTGTGGCACGCCCTTTGCTTATCTCTTCATGTCAGTCGATTTCTCGGGGATCAAGGCTCATCCCCGTCCTGCCCCCGAGTTCTGGCTGGCTTGCTTCCCTTCTTGGGCGATTCCTGACTTTGACCTCGCCGTCCCCAACGGCGAGGTTTTTCTTTTCATGAAAACGGGGCCGTCGGGCTTTGGCAACTGCCTGAATTTCGGGCAGCCAATGTCCAATGATTAATCGGTCCTTGGATTAATCGACGCCGGCGAGGGCTAGAGGTCCGCCTGCGACGAAACCCTGCCAGGCGAACCAGTAAGCGATGTGACCGGGCAGACGTTCCATCACACGCCCATCGGAAGCCACCAAACCCCGCTCTTCGATCCGCCAGACCTCGCCTGCGCGGACCGCCACGGTCGATAGGTTGCCACTCCCCATGACCTCAACATCATCCGGCCGCAGAAAAGCGCGCACCGTTCGCGTCTCGGCATCGCCGATCAAGACGATGGGAAGGTCACCGATCCGATCATTGACGACCTGGCCACCCTTGAAGTCGAGCAGAGGCCAGGCTCGTGCAAGCCCATCTACCCTAATCGCGTAGACGTAATCCTTGGCCTGCAAGCGCTTGTCCTCCACCAAGGCTGGAAACATCAGATCGGTGCTGGCGAAGTAGCCGCCATAGGGGCGCCCAGGCGTGTAGTCTCTATCAAAGCCGGTTTCAAGTGACAAAACTTTGGTCTCCGGATGTTGTTTATGCCAGGCGGCCCAACTGGTGATCGCGACCGGCAGGACCTTGAGCTCGATCCCGGAGCCAGTGAGCTCACCGACCACGGGTTTACCAGTGAACTGGTTCCAAAGGCTTTGCGTTTCCTGATCGTACATCAGTTTGTTGGAGCGATAGAGAAAACCCGAGGAACCGAAGACCAGGGGCTCATCCCTGCCCTCGACGCTGGTCTCGTACAGAATGCCGGAGCCGCAAAGCGTGCAGTAAGCGAGGCTGACCGGCACGCCGCCGACCAAATCGTTGAACATCTCGTGCCAATCCAGGACACGCAGCGGGTAGGCGCGGGCATCGCCATTGATCTCGACGCCGAACACTAATTCCTGATCCGTGATGTAGTCGGCCTCGTCGGCTGAGAGATGTTTGGGATTGGTTAGTGCCGGAATCCCGTCCTTGACCACGCCGCCCCAGGTGATCTCTTCGAGCCTGATGTCATGCTCGATGCCAGGCCAAAGAAACTGACGAAAATTCGGATCGATTGCTGCCATCACATCGGCCTTGAAGCCATCGAAACCCTGAAACGGCTCGATTTCGGGATGGCCCTGCTGCCAAAGCATCCATGCTGCCCAATCCTTACCCGGCTCTTCACCGGTTATTTTGGCGATCGCGGCATCGATAGCACCATCATCGCGACGAAAACGCATCACCTGGATCAAGGCGGCGGCAACATCGGGCTTACCTCGCAAGACGAGCGCGTCGAGTGCCTGCGCTCGCGTTTCGGCGTCATCCGAAAGCACTTGAGCGACGATGAGGCCAACTTCTTCGTCGCTTACATCCTCAGCGGCGATTAGAAGAGAGCTCGTCCATAGGCCAAGGAGGAGGACAGCGAGCGAGAGACGAGTAACATGAAAACGATCGTTCACGAGGGCGCTTCTCTTTTCGTTGTTGGTGGGTGGCAAAATTAAAGCAGAGGTTCGATGGCAGCACGGAGTTCGGCCTCGCTCAGATGGGTCTTCTCAGCATCGCGCTCGTGGCGAAAGACGAAATTGAGATCGCCATCTCGTTTGAAGAGAAACATGGTCGGAATCCGATCCAGATTGCCGAAAATGCGTCGCGTTTCGGCATCGCCTTTCAGGATCGGAAAAACGGGGGCCGTGTCGGTGAGAAAAGCGTCCAGCTTCTCAGGCGTCGAGAGCCCCTCATAGGTTTCAAAAACGTTGATCGCGACGATCTGCAGACCCTTCTCGCCATAAGCCCTTTGGACCGTGTTCAAATGGGGAAACTCGTATTTGCAGGGCGGGCACCAGCTTGCAAAGAACGCCACAAGCACCACGCGATCCTCCAAATCATCTAGAGCTAACGGCGCACCACGAAGCAACGGCAGTTCGGTGAGCAACGCATTCAGCGTTGGCTCTTCGTCTGCCAGGCTCGCGGTAACCGGCAACCAGGCGGCTAACGCCAAGAAGAGGGCAATCCAGAGTCTCATATCCATACTCCAACATCAAAGGGCCATCACAGCCAAGTCACATATCAGCGACAGCGTCGCGATCACTTCGATTTTCGCCGCATTCCATACTTGCGCCGGCCTTCAGTCCGATTAAAACCGCAGCATGTCATCCGCTCTTAACATAACAGGCTTGCTACCCCGTCTGACCCTGATCCTAGGCGGCGCTCGCTCGGGCAAGAGCCGCCATGCCGAAGATCTCATCCAGGCGAGCGGCCTCTCGCCCTACTATATTGCGACGGCGGAAGCCCTGGATGGCGAAATGACGGATCGCATCGCTAAGCACCGCGAACGTCGCGGTGCAGTTTGGCAGACCATCGAGGAGCCGCTCGCTCTCGCCGAAACCGTGAGCCAAGTCGCCGCCGAGGGCCGCGCCCTCCTGGTAGACTGTTTAACGCTTTGGCTGACCAATCTGATGGTCCATGAGCGCGACATCGAGGCTGAGATCGACGGATTACTCGATCTCCTAGTCGAGCTTGACGGTTCTACCGTCATTGTCTCGAACGAGGTGGGTCTGGGCGTGATGCCGACCAACAAGATGGCGCGCCGCTTCATCGATCATGCCGGCTGGCTGCACCAACGGCTCGCTGCCCAAGCCGATTGCGTGCTGTTCATGACGGCAGGCCTTCCCCAACAATTGAAGCCCTAGGAGTTTTTTTGTGAACCGTCATCATGCCAAGATCCCAACAACTGTCTTTACCGGCTTCCTAGGTGCGGGCAAAACCAGCCTCATCCAGAACCTTCTCAGTCAGGCTTCAGGTCGCCGCATCGCGCTGATCGTCAACGAGTTCGGCGATATTGGTGTTGATCGCGAACTGCTGCTCGGCTGCGGCGATGAAGCCTGCACGGATGACGACATCGTCGAGCTTGCCAATGGCTGCATCTGCTGCACGGTCGCCGATGATTTTGTTCCGACGATGCAAGCATTGTTGGCCAGGGATCCCCTGCCCGATCATATTATCATCGAGACATCGGGGCTGGCGTTGCCGAAGCCGCTGATCAAGGCGTTCAACTGGCCGGAGATCAAAAACCGGGTCACGGTGGATGGTGTGGTCGCGGTGGTCGATGCCGCCGCTGTCCGTGACGGCTTGTTTGCCAGCGACCCCAAGGCGGTCGATGCGCAGCGTGCAGCCGACGAGCAGCTGGATCACGAAAGCCCACTCGAAGAGTTGTTCGAGGAACAGCTGGGTGCTGCTGATCTGGTGATCGCCAACAAGGCCGATCTGGTCGAAGACAACGACTGGGGCCTCATCGAGGCCAGGATTAACAAGGAGCTTCGCCCAGGCGTGCAGATCATCCGCTCGGCTGCGTCGGCCGTGCCGATTGACATTCTGATTGGGCAGGGGGTTGCCGCTGAGGATGATCTGGATAGCCGAAAGTCCCATCACGACAATGGCGAAGACCATGAGCATGACGATTTTATGAGCTTCCACGTCGACATCGCCGTGCAGGATGCCCCCCAGGCATTCGTGGAGCATTTACGTGGGATCGTCGTTGAGCATCGCGTGCTCAGGGTCAAAGGCTTCATCGAGATCAGCGGCAAGCCGATGCGCCTTGCCATCCAAGGTGTGGGGGATCGTATGCAACATTATTTCGATCGGCCCTGGAAACCTGAGGAACAACGCCAGGGTCGCCTGGTGTTGATCGGTGAGCATGATCTGGATCAGGCCGCCATCGAACGGGCCTTAAGCCAAACCGCCTCACTCGCCGCTTAAGTCAACAAAGCGGACGTTCCCAATGCATCTGCTGAATGCCAGTCAGGCGACCACCGACGATGACGGTGAGGCGATCGACCTCGGCCAGTCACGCGGTGACATTGTTTACCTGTCGGCCGCTGATACCGAACTTCGGTGCCTAGCGACCGTCCAGGCTACCCGCCCCACGGATGCGCCCAGCCTGCGTCTCGCCAACATGCTCAGACTTGCTCATCCGATGTCCGTCGATCTCTATGTGGAAGAGATTGTCAGCCAGGCGAAGCTGGTGGTAGTCCGCCTGCTCGGCGGCCGCAGCTATTGGCCTTATGGGGTGGAGCAAATTGCCGCTGTCTGCAGGGCAAAAAAAATCCCGCTTGCGGTGCTGCCGGGGGATGATCAACCAGATCAGGAACTTGCAGCCTGGTGCACCCTTCCCCCCGAGACCTGCCATCGACTTTGGCAATATGGTGTTCATGGTGGTATGGCCAACAGCGCAGCATTGCTTCGCTATGCGGCGGCGCTCCTGGGACATGATGAAACCTGGACCGAACCAGCCCCCTTGCTACGCGCCGGCATCTACTGGCCAGGCGAAGCGGCGCCAGACGCGGACTGGTTGCGCCGGGAGCATTGGTTAGCGGACCGCCCGTTGGCGGCCATTGTCTTTTATCGTGCCTTGCTGCAAGCCGCCGATCTCGACATCATCGACACGCTGATCAAAGCGATCCAGCGCACCGGGGTTAACCCGCTGCCACTCTATGTCACCAGTCTGAAAGACAAAGCTGTTGCCTCCCTAGTATCAAAGCTCCTGGACGATAGCGGTGCTGGATTAGTGCTGAACGCAACCGGCTTTGCCATCTCCAATCCCAATAATCCGCAACCAACGCCGCTGGAAGGTGACGACCGCGTCGTGTTGCAAGTGGTATTTGCCGGCGGCAGCGAAGAAGCCTGGGCCAGCACGACGCGTGGCCTCGCGGCGAGAGATCTCGCCATGAATGTGGTGCTGCCCGAGATCGACGGCCGCGTTCTGTCCCGCGCGGTCGCGTTCAAATCGAAGCAGCGCTTCGATGAGCAGAGCCAGATCGACATTATCGGTTATCAGCCGGTCCAGGATCGGATCGATTTCACCGCCGAGCTTGCCAAGTCCTGGCTCGATCTTCGTAACGCAAGAGTTGAAGATCGACGGGTCGCCGTCATTCTCGCCAACTACCCGAACCAGGACGGCCGCCTTGCAAACGGGGTCGGTCTGGACACGCCGGAAAGTGCCGCTGATGTCCTCAACGCGTTGAAATCGGCCGGCTATTGGCTCGGCTCATGGGATGATGACGGTCAAGGCCTTGTGGACAAACTCAAGGCAGGTGTAACAAATAATCTCATCAAATACAGGCAAAAGACCTCGGAAGCTACCATCGCCATCGACGAATATATGCTTTATTTCAAACAATTACCAACTGAACTACAGAGAACAGTTCAGGAACGCTGGGGCGAACCAGAAAACGATCCACAGGCCTTCCACAACACCTTCAAACTTGCTTTGTTGCAGTTCGGCAACATTGTGATCGGGATTCAGCCGGCGCGCGGCTACAACATCGACCCGGTTTCCAGCTATCACGATCCCAATCTGCCACCACCACATCATTATTTCGCTTTTTACGCGTGGTTGCGAAAAATCTTTGGCATCCATGCGATCATTCATCTGGGTAAGCATGGCAATCTCGAATGGCTGCCGGGTAAGGCGCTTGCCCTCTCGGCAAGTTGTTTCCCGGAAGCGATCCTCGGGCCCCTTCCCCATCTCTACCCGTTCATCGTCAACGATCCTGGCGAGGGCGCCCAGGCGAAGCGGCGCACCTCCGCCGTGATCATCGACCATTTGACGCCGCCGATGACCCGGGCTGAAAGCTATGGTCCGCTGGCTGCCCTTGAAGGCCTGGTGGATGAGTATTACCAGGCGGCCGGCGTCGATCAGCGACGGACGACCTATCTCAAAACGGAGATCCTCGCCGAGAGCCGGCGGCTCGGGCTGGATAAGGATCTGGGTGTTGGGCGCGATGCCGATCCGGACGAGGTCCTCGCTACCCTCGACAACCACCTTTGCGAGATCAAGGAACTGCAGATCCGGGACGGTCTGCATATACTCGGGCGGGCACCCGAGGGCGACCAGCTCACCGACCTCCTGGTCGCCTTGGTGCGCGTGCCGCGCGGCGATGGCCGGGGCGGCGACGCCTCGATCCTCAGAGCCCTTGCCGGCGATCTGCGCCTGGGCGGCGATTTTGACCCGCTGGACTGCGACTTTTCGAAAACCTGGCACGGCCCCAAGCCCCATACTCTGTCAAGCTTACCGAGCGCAGGCGGCACTTGGCGGAGCGTGGGGGATACCGTTGAGCATCTCGAACTCCTGGCACGCACTCTGGTCGCCGGCGAAGTCCCTGCCGATCGGCGCTGGACCGAGACGCTCCTGGTGCTGCGTGAAATTGAGCAACGGATCAGACCTGCCATCGAGGCGAGCGGCCGGAGCGAGATCGACAATCTGCTGCGTGGACTGGATGGCCGTTTTGTCCAGCCAGGCTCCAGCGGTGCCCCAACCCGGGGACGGTTGGACGTCCTGCCCACTGGACGCAACTTCTTCAGCGTCGACAGCCGCGCCGTTCCCACGCCTGCCGCCTGGCATCTCGGACGAAAATCGGCGGAGATGCTGGTCGAGCGCTATCTGCAGGATGAGGGGGATTGGCCGAAGACGGTCGTGCTATCCGCCTGGGGCACCGCGAATATGCGCACCGGCGGCGATGACATCGCTCAGGCTCTTGCGCTGATCGGGGCAAAGCCCGTCTGGGACAAGGCTTCCCATCGGGTCACCGGCATCGAGGTGCTCCCGGCGGATTTGCTTGAACGTCCTCGGGTCGACGTCACGCTTCGCGTCTCCGGTTTTTTCCGCGATGCGTTTCCCGCCCAAATCGAACTTTTTGATGTGGCCGTGCGCAAGGTCGCCGAGATGGACGAACCCGCCCACCTCAATCCGATCCGGTCTCGAATCGAGACAGACCGGGCCGAGTTCCTGGCCCAAGGTTACGAGGTGGCCGTTGCCACCCGTCGCGCGTCCTATCGGGTGTTTGGCTCGAAGCCCGGGGCTTATGGGGCGGGGCTGCAGGCGCTGATCGACGAGAAGGGCTGGGAGACCGATGAGGACTTGGCCAAGGCTTATATCGCCTGGGGCGGTTACGCCTACGGCGCGAAGACCGAAGGGGCAAGCGAGCATCGCCTGTTCGAGCAACGGCTCGAAGCGGTCGAGTTAGTGCTGCACAATCAGGACAATCGCGAGCACGACATCCTGGATAGCGATGACTACTACCAGTTCGAAGGCGGCGTGGCGGCTGCCGTCCGCCACCTCTCGGGCCATCAGCCCAGCATCTACCACAACGACCATTCGCGTCCGGAAAGCCCGCGTATCCGTCCGCTGAAGGAAGAAATCGGCCGGGTGGTCCGAGGACGTGCAGCCAATCCGAAATGGCTAAAGGGCGTGATGCGCCACGGCTACAAGGGTGCCTTCGAGATCGCCGCCACGGTCGATTATCTCTTCGCCTTCGCCGCCACCTCACGCGTGGTCGAGGACCATCATTTCGATGCCTTGTACGACGCGTATCTCGTTGACCAAGAGGTCTCTGAATTTATCGAGCGGTGTAACCCGGATGCCTTGAGAGAGATTGCCGAGCGGTTTCAAGAAGCGATCGAGCGTGGGCTTTGGCGTCCGCGGGCCAATGACGTCCACAACCGGCTAGCGGCACTGGCACCGGTGGCACCGCCACTTGGATGACAAGAGTGACTGTGCCTGGTGGGCGGCAAACTAGAGCACTTTTCGACCAAATGAAGTCACAGCCAGCCCTCTCTCCCGCCCAACCACCCGCGGGATGAGACCCTATCGGATGGTGGGCCGGGGAAGAGGGCTGGAAGCGTATGATCGGAAAATGCTCTAACGACGATAGATGACGAACTCGCCGTCCTCGCCTGAAAACAGACCAGGCCCAGGTGGGATCTCGTCAACCACCGTCACGGTCTCCCTTGGTTGACCGACGCTGCAAGCCGTCAGCGCCAAAAGCATCGAGCCCGCTATAACGCGCCGAAGAGATCGACCATCCATCAGAACTTCACCCTTGCACCGACCAGCAGCGCGTTGATGTCATCGAAGTCCTCGCCGTTTCGGTCCAGGCTGTGGAAACGATAGCCGGCATAGAGCTCCGTGCCGATCCGATCGACATTCTGCACAGCAAGGACGCCGATCGAATCGGCCTCGTCGCCGTTGAGATCGACATCATCGCCATAGTAATAATCAATCGCGACGCCAGTCTTTCCAAGCCCTCCAATTTTTCCTTTGAATTTAGTCAAATAGCCGATCTTGCTATAGATAAAGGCCCCGGTGTCCTCGGCGCCGTCATCCGGATCTTGCGCACCGGCCGCGAGCGTAAAGTTGAGGCCTGGGACGATGCTCCCCAACTTGACCGAGGCGGAGCCGCTGATCTGGTCGAATTCGTCGTCGACATCGGCATAGGCGATAGCGGCTTCGAATTCGTTGGCGCCGAACAGTTCGCGACTGTAGCGCAGGGCCACGTCCCAGCGATCGTCGGCGATGGCGGATGCCGAAAGCTTGGCACCGCTGAAGCGCGGCGTGTCGTAACGGATGCGGTCGTCGCGCGACAGGCCGTCGAAATTGCTGAACGCATCACCAATCGTCACGCCCGAAAGATTGCCATCACCATCGACGAACTGAATGCCGCCGGCGAGATCAGCGATGCCGGAATAGCCGACCACGCCGGTGCCTGAGAGATCGACTTCCGAGCTGCCGTTGGACGCGGTATCGCCCTGCCCCAGCCACAGCCGGCCGAAAGCTTTGCTGTCGGCGAAGACCTCCAGCTTGCGTTCGGTGAAGTTGTTATTCCCCGCGTTGCGCTGATTGTCCTGGCTGACATCCGCCGTCGAGTTGCTCTCGAACTGCACCTCGATGATGCTGCCGATGCTGACATCGTCGTTGAACTTGGCGTCGCCCAACAAGCGGATCCGGGTCGACGAATTATCGTTGTCGACGAAGAACACATCCGCATCATCACCATCGTCGGTGATCAGAACACCTCGGTTAACCTGCCCCGAAACCGTGAGGCTGACGTCATCCGAGCCCGACTTCATCTCGCGCGGGCCGAGGATGCGTTCATTGCGCGCAACACCTGGCGCCTCTCGCTCCACCTGACCGCGAACGCCCTCAAGCTCTTTTTGAAGGCTGTCTATCTGCCGTTCGAGCTGGTCAAGTCGGTCGACCTTATCGTCGGCAATACTCGAGGTTGCCGTGGCCGACATGATCGCGATCGCCGAGACGGCTGAAATCAGCGTGTTTAATGCTAACCCATCATTTGACTTCGATTGCACGTGCACTACCCCGCTATTTTTTTGATGTGATTGTCGACTGAATCGCCCCAACATAACCACACCAGGACAACTGTCGTTACGATAGGAGTAACGAAACCGTGCGTTGGACGATCGGAGACCCAGCTGTTGCTCGGGTACAACAGCAAGGGCCGGCGCCAGGTTCGAAAAGCCGATTTCTTTTCGACAAGCTTTGCTTGAACCGCACCGCCAAAAAGCGTTAGCTGCAGCCCAGTTCAAAGACCAGGAGGCAGCGATGACCGATACAGATACCGACATCAATCAGGCCCACCGCGAAAAAATGGCCAAGGTCAAAGCGGCCAAGGACAAGATCTACGCCTCCAAGACCAAGGAGAAAGGCCTCCTGATGGTCCATACCGGTACGGGTAAAGGCAAAAGCACCGCCGCCTTTGGGTTGGTGATGCGCACGCTCGGGCATGGCTTGAATGTCGGCGTGGTGCAATTTGTCAAAGGCCGCCGCGAAACCGGTGAGCGTCAGATTCTGGAGAAATTTCCAGAGCAGGTTACGGTCAAGGTCATGGGCGAAGGCTTCACCTGGGAAACCCAGGACCGCGAGCGCGACATCGAAGCTGCAAAAGCCGCCTGGAGCGAGGCGATCACGATGATGGCCGATCCAAAGCTACATCTCGTCGTGATGGACGAACTCAATATCGTTCTTCGAAAAGACTATCTCGCGATCAACGATGTGGTCGAAGGCCTCCTTGCCAAACGGCCCGATCTCCATGTCGTGGTCACCGGGCGCAACGCCAAGCCCGAACTCGTCGAAGCAGCCGACCTGGTCACCGAAATGACCTTGGTCAAACACCCCTTCCGCAGTGGCGTGAAAGCTCAGCTCGGCATAGAGTTTTAGTGGCGCGACCACGTCGTTGACTTGCCTGATGCGTTGGGGAGAGTGTTGGCGCTGATGAGATGGGATGTCGGTCACCCCATGGCTTTTGAGTTGGCGGTATTTGGGGAGGTTTTTTCTTGATCCGGAAGCCCGCACTGATGCTTCAAGGCACCGGCTCGAATGTCGGGAAGTCGATGCTCGTTGCGGGGCTCTGCCGTCTATTCGCCAGCCGCGGGCTCGCGGTGGTGCCGTTCAAGCCGCAGAATATGAGCAATAATGCAGCGGTAACCGCCGATGGCGGGGAGATCGGGCGCGCTCAAGCCTTGCAGGCGCGGGCAGCTGGCATGTCGCTTTCGGTGCATATGAACCCAGTGCTGCTGAAGCCGCAGACTGAAATCGGTGCGCAGGTGGTCGTGCAGGGTGAGGTTTTCGGGGCGTGTCAGGCGCGTGACTATCGCAAGATGAAGCCGAAGCTGATGCCGTATGTGCTCGAAAGCTTTTCGACTCTAAGTAGGGGGGCAGATCTTCTGCTTGTGGAGGGGGCGGGTAGTCCTGCTGAGGTTAATCTTCGCCAGGACGATATTGCCAATATGGGGTTTGCCGAGGCGGCCGATATACCGGTGGTGCTGGTCGGTGACATCGATCGCGGCGGCGTCATCGCATCGCTCGTCGGTACCCATATGCTGCTGGAACAGAACGAGCAGGCGCGGTTGAAGGGGTACATCGTCAACAAATTCAGAGGCGATCCTGCCCTCTTTGATGACGCACACCCCATTATTACGCAGCGTACAGAGATGACGACGCTAGGCGTCGTACCATGGTTCAAGGGAGCCAAGCACCTACCTGCAGAGGACATTCTTGACTTGAAGGTCCAAGTCAACGCTGCCGACCGTGTCGGCATCAAGATTGTGGTGCCGAAATTGCCGAGGCTTTCAAATTTCGACGACCTCGATCCGCTAGCATCGGAGCCCGATGTTGAGGTTGTTTTTGTCGAACTCGGCCAGGCTTTTCCGGGTGATGCCGATCTAGTTTTTCTTCCCGGCTCCAAGGCGACCCTGGCCGACCTCGAAGCGTTTCGCCAGGCCAGTTTCGATATCGACCTCCAAGCCCACATAAGACGCGGCGGCATGGTGCTTGGCCTTTGTGGGGGTTTTCAGATGCTGGGTCGATCGATCGGCGACCCCGACGGCGTAGAGGGAGCGCCGGCCTCGGCCCGAGGCTTGGGTCTGCTCGATCTCGACACCTCCCTTGGCGGCGAAAAAACGCTCATCGAGACGCGAGGCAAAGAGTGCCGAAGCGGGCTGGCGATCCAGGGTTACGAGATGCATATCGGCCGAACCTTCGGCCCCGCCTTGGATCGACCATTCCTGGATCTTGATGGCAGGCCCGATGGTGCCGTCTCCGAGGATGGAAGGATCATGGGCTGCTATGTCCACGGCCTGTTCGCGAGCGACGCGTTTCGCCATGCTTTTTTGAAACGCCTGCGCGAGCGGGAACAGTCGGGCCTTCACTATGATCAGCTTGTCGACAGCACCCTCGATCAGCTTGCCGAGCATTTGAACGCTCATCTCGACATCGACGGACTGCTGCGGATCGCGGAGGACGTCGTCGGGCAGGCTTGATCAAAGTCACATCAGCGCTACCGCTAGCACGATCAACCACAACAACCAACAGGATCGCCAGAACAACCGAATGGCCGCGCTGATATCGACGGACAAAAGCTCAGCCCTGCCATCGCCCATCCAATGCCCCTCGGATCGTTGACCGCTGTCGTGTCGCGGACCGGCAAGGCGGAAACCAAGCGCGCCGGCTAGTGCTGCTTCCGGCCAACCGGCATTGGGCGAGCGATGGTGCCTGGCATCACGGCCCATGGCTCGCAATGCTTCCTTTAAGCTCGCGCCTGACATGAAAAGCGACGCGATCGCCATCATGAGCCCAGACAACCTTGCCGGCAGCCAATTGACCGCGTCATCGAGCTTTGCGGCGAAACGGCCGAAATGCAGATAGCGTTCCGATTTGTAGCCAATCATGCTGTCGGCCGTGTTGATCATCTTATAGGCCAGCATGCCCGGGAAGCCGAATAGCAATCCCCAAAAGGCAGGGGCGACCACGCCATCGGAAAAGTTCTCAGCGAGCGATTCGATGCCGGCACGCGCCACGCCGTGTTCGTCCAGCGCATCCGGGTCCCGCCCGACAATATGAGCAACAGCTGCCCGCCCGTCATCCAAACCGCGATCCAGCCCTCGGTCCACCGCCCCCACATGATCCGCCAGACTTTTTTGTGCCAAGAGGCTGCTCATCAGAATTCCGAGCAAAATCCAACCGTAGTCCAGCTGCGAACAAAGCCATTGCAAGGCAAAACCGGTCAGCATGCCGACAACGATGAGGCCAATCGTCATCAAGCGCCCAAGGCGGTAGAGCATCTTTGCCGACAGCGTTTGGCTGTGGAGACTTCGATCGAGCCAACCGATGGCTTTGCCCATCAAAGTCACGGGATGGGGCAGGCGGCGATAGAGCCAGGACGGATCGCCGAACAGCCCATCCAGAACCAGGGCAAAAAGCACCGCAAAAGCGAGAGGTTCCGACAAGAACATCGACAGTTACCCGGCAAGCCCGTCATCAATGACATTTGCGACAAACCATCGCTTGTTCATGAGCAGCCGTGCTGGTATCCAGGCTTGTCCTGGTCGAACACGCTCCCATCGATCAGTTGGAGAGGGATGGATATCATGAGCAAGCTCGGTGTCATGGTTTGTGGACATGGGTCGCGCGATGTCGGTGCGGTGACCGAGTTCAACCAGTTGGTTGCCAACATCGCCGGTCGTCTTCCGGAAATGCCGGTGGAAAGCGGCTTTTTGGAGTTCGCTCATCCTGTCATCCGTGACGGTCTCGATAAGTTGCGCAATCAGGGCGTTGATCACATTCTCGCGGTTCCTGGCATGCTGTTTGCCGCGGGCCACGTCAAGAACGATGTGCCATCAGTCCTGAATGAATATGCCAAGGAGCATGGTATCAAGATCGAGTTCGGCCGGGATCTCGGCATCGATCCGAAGCTTTTGCAGGCGGCCAAGATCAGGATCGATGAAGCACTTGCGGCGGCCGAAAATGAGGTTGCCCTTGAGGATACGCTGCTCGCAGTGATTGGGCGCGGCACCTCGGACAGCGATGCCAATGGCAATGTCTGCAAGATGGCGCGCATGCTCTGGGAAGGGACCGGCGTCGCCTGGACGGAAGTCGGCTATAGCGGCGTTGCCCAACCGCGCGTCGATGAAGCGCTGGAACGCGCAACCAAACTCGGCTTCAAGAGGATCGTGGTCTTTCCGTACTTTTTGTTCACTGGCATCCTTATCCGCCGCATCTATGATCAGACCGATGAGGTCGCCGCCCGCCATCCTGAGATCGAGTTCATCAAGTCAGGCTATCTGAACGATCAGCCACTGGTGGTCGATACCTTCGTTGAGCGGATCAAGGGCATCCTCGACGACGACGTCAATATGAACTGCCTTCTCTGCAAATACAGGGAGCAGATCATCGGCCATGAAGCCGCCGTCGGTGCGCCGCAAGAAGGCCACCATCACCATGTCGAGGGCATCGGCACCGATGGCGGACATCACCACCACCACGGGCATGGTCACGGGCATCATCATCATGAAGCACCCGCGAAAGAAGAGGCTGATCATCCCATGCCAGCATCGTCGACGGCTGCCGAATAGGTCGGATGGACCGTCCCGGTCAACGCATGGACTATCTTCGGGATCCGGATGCGATCTACCGTGCCTCCTTTGCTGCGATCCGCGACGAAGCCCGGCTGGACAAAGTCCCAGAAATGCTGCAGCCAGTGGCAATGCGGCTGATCCATGCCTGCGGCATGCCGGATATCGTCGACGATTTTTCTTTCACGACCGATGTGGTCGAGGCCGCCAAGCAATCGCTGGCCACTGGCAAGCCTGTTCTGGTGGATGCGATGATGGTCGGCGCCGGCATCCAAAAGCAGCGCCTTACCTCGGGCAATGAGGTGATCTGCAGACTTCACGACGAGCGAACGCCGGGGATGGCGAAGGCCCAAGGCACAACGCGGTCAGCGGCAGCAGTCGAGCTTTGGCTTGATGATCTTGAAGGTGCCATCGTCGCCATCGGCAATGCGCCGACCGCCCTTTTTCGCCTGCTGGAACTGTTGGAAGAGGGCGCGCCCAGGCCGGCAGCAATCCTGGGCTTTCCAGTCGGTTTCATCGGTGCCGCCGAATCCAAGGAAGCGCTAATCGCTGCCTCCGACCGGCACACCCCTCCCCTTCCCTTCATCGCCCTTCGCGGTCGTCGTGGCGGCAGTGCGCTCGCCTCCGCAGCCGTCAACGCGCTCGCCGGCGACAATTGCTGAGGGGGGCTGACAGACATGAACGACCAACAGACCACCAACACTAAAAACTTTACCCCTCCAGAACACGACACACCCAACAAGCCCAGGCAAGTCAACGAACCGGCCGCGCCGGTATGGATCTGGGTGGTTGGGATTGGGGATGACGGGTTGGCGTCGCTTGGTGAGAAAGCGCGGGCCTTGATTGCAGCGGCTGACCTCGTTGTCGGCGGTTCTCGTCATCTCGCCATGCTTCCCGATGACAAGTGCAAGCGTCTTGCCTGGCGACGGCCGCTGGAGAAAACCCTCGAGGATATCGAAGCCCACCGTGGCGGTAACGTTGTGGTTCTCGCGAGTGGCGATCCGCTTTGGTTCGGCGTCGGCGACATGCTTGTCAGGACATTCGGCATGCAGGCGATGCAAGTTCTGCCTCATGCCTCGTCCTTCAGCCTCGCCTGCGCGCGGCTCGGCTGGCCGCTTGCCGAGACCGAGACGCTTAGCCTGCATAACCGCCCCACCAGCACGCTCCGCCGCTATCTCTCGCCGGGCGCCAAGCTGGTTCTGTTGACCCATGACGGCGAGACCGCCCATATCGTTGCAACCATCCTGGTCGAGCAGGGCTATGCCGCAAGTCAGATGACGGTGTTTGAACATCTCGGTGGTGAGAAGGAGCGGCAGATCGAGGCCACGGCCGACGCCTGGCAGGCCAAAGACATTGCCCCCCTCAATACCATCGCCATACACTGCGTGGCGGGGCCACTTGCCGTTACTCATTCATCGCTGCCCGGCCTCCCCGACGATGTCTTCGAGAGCGATGGCATGCTAACCAAGCGTGAGGTGCGCGCGGCAACGCTTACCCGCCTCATGCCGATCAACGGCCAATGTCTCTGGGATGTCGGTGCCGGCAGCGGGGCTATTGCGATCGAGTGGCTACGATGTCTGAGGCACGGTCATGCCATCGCCATCGAACGGGACGAACAACGCGCCCTTCGCGCCAAAAGCAATGCCGAATGGATGGGTGTGCCGGAGCTTCACGTCATCCGGGGCGATGCCCCTGACTGTTTCGATGATGGATTTCCAGCGCCCGATGCCATCTTCATCGGCGGCGGCATCACAGCGCCCGGCATGCTCGCACAGTGCTATGAACGCCTTTCGGCGGGAGGCCGCCTGGTCGCCAATGTCGTGACGTTGGAGGGCGAGCGTCTGCTCCTGGATTGGCAGGCGGCTCATGGCGGCGATCTGGTGCGCATTGCGATCAGCAGGGCCGAAAAAGTCGGGCCGTTTCAGGGATGGCGTCCGGGAATGCCGGTCACACAATATGCGATGGTGAAATCATGATAACCGGACGTTTGATTGGTGTCGGCGTTGGTCCGGGCGACCCGGATCTCTTGACCATCAAAGCGGTCAAGGCGATCAAATCAGCGCCAGTGATCGCTTATGTGTCTGCCAATGGCGGCGCCAGTATGGCAAGGCAAATCGTGGCCGAGCATATGAGCGCCTCGACGCGTGAAATCAAGTTCACATTGCCGATGAACCCCATGCCCGAGCTTGCCCAGGCCGCCTATGACGAAGGCGCTTCTCGGATCGGCGCGGAGCTCGAAAAAGGCTTGAATGTGGTCGCCCTTTGCGAGGGCGATCCGATGTTTTACGGCTCGTTCGGCCACCTTTTCATGCGCCTAGCGCATCTCTACCCGACCGAGATTATCCCCGGCATCTCCTCGGTGATGGCAGCCGCGGCCACAGCCCAACGCCCGCTTGCCTTCGGCCAGGATAGTGTCGCCATCATCCCCGCAACGACGAGCGATGAGTTGCTGACGGCCAGGTTGAAGGCGGCGAATGGTGCTGTGATCATGAAGCTCGGGCGCCATCTTGAGAAGGTTCGAAAAATCCTCGATCAGCTCGATCTGACCCAACATGCGATCTATGTCGAACGCGCAAGCACGGCCGAGGAAAAGGCAATCCCACTGGTTGATCTCGATGAGATCGATGCACCCTATTTTTCCTTAATCCTCATCTCGAAGTATCGCCGTTGACCGATCATCCCGCGATCATTCTCCTTGGCCAAAGCGGCCTGGAAACAGCCAAACGCCTGCAGAAGGCTCTCCCCAATGCCGAACTGCACGGTCACGCCAAGCGTTTTTCAAGTTCCGATGTCGCCGTTTTATTCGATGACGTAGGAACGCATCTCCAAACACTTTACCAACAAAAAACACCGATCCTCTCGATCACCTCAGCCGCCATCCCCATTCGCCTGCTCGCCCCCATCCTCGCCGATAAGACCAGCGAACCACCGGTTCTAGCGATTGCCGAGGACGGCAGCGCCGTGGTCCCACTGCTCGGTGGCCATCACGGCGCCAACGATTTTTCGAGGCAAGTGGCCAACGCGCTTGGCATAAAACCGGCGATCACCACCGCAGGCGATCTTCGCCTCGGCATCGCCCTCGATCAGCCCCCGCCCGGCTGGACAATCGCCAATCCCGACGCCGTCAAACCCATAACCGCCGCCTTGCTAACAGGCGATCCAGTCTCTCTTGTCGGCAACGCCGACTGGCTTGACCTATCGGCGGCGGCATTTACCGAAGGTGGCCAGTATCGGATTGTCGTGACTGATCGTAAGGTCGACGCCGATCGGAACGAACTGATCTATCGCCCCGCCACCCTGGCGCTCGGCGTTGGCTGCGAACGCAATACGGATCCCGCCGAGCTAATCGATCTGGTCGAAAAGACCCTAGTAACGCAAGGCCTCGCCGAGGCCTCGATCGCGGCGGTGGTGTCGATTGAGCTGAAGGCGGCGGAACCTGCGATCCATGCGCTTGCCGATCATCTGGGTGTGCCGGTAAGGGTCTTCGGTGCTGCGAACCTGAACGCCGAGCGAGAACGTCTGGCCAATCCATCCGACGTTGTTTTTAAGGAAACCGGTTGTTATGGCGTGGCTGAAGGAGCTGCTCTCGCTGCGGCCGGCGCAGAGGGTGAGCTGATCGTCGAAAAAACTAAATCCGCTCGCGCCACCTGTGCCATCGCCCGCTCTAGAGAGGTGATCGACCCCGCAACTTTAGGGCGTGCGCAGGGCCGACTTTCGATCATCGGCATCGGCCCTGGTGCAAGCGACTGGCGCACACCGGAGGCTGATAGGCTTCTCCGGGAAGCCGAGGATTGGGTCGGGTACCAAGGCTACCTCGATCTCCTTGAAGCAGCTGGCCTCACCAGGACCGCGACGGCCCACGACTTTGCCCTCGGCGAGGAAGAGGATCGCGCTAAGGCTGCACTCGACCTTGCAGCAAATGGCAGGAACGTGGCGCTGATCAGCTCCGGCGATGCCGGCATCTATGCCATGGCCTCCCTTGTTTTCGAACTTCTAGACCGCGAGCAGAATGCCGCCTGGCAGCGTATCGAGGTGACCGTGTCGCCAGGTATCTCCGCCTTTCAAGCTGCAGCGGCGCGAACTGGCGCCCCATTTGGCCATGATTTCTGCACGATTTCGCTCTCGGACCTGCTCACCCCCTGGGCCGTGATCGAGCAGCGCCTCCGGGCCGCCGCCGATGGCGATTTCGTCATCGCTCTCTACAACCCAGCTTCGGGCAGACGGCGTCAGGGCTTGGCCCGGGCGCTTGCCATCCTGGGTGAGGCAAGACCATCGACAACACCTGTCATCATTGGCAAGAATTTAGGCCGTGGGGGCGAGAATGTTCGCGTGACAACGTTGGAAAAAATCGATCAGGCGAGCATCGATATGCTGAGCCTGATGGTCATCGGCTCCAGCAAAACCCGCACCGCTGAACGCCTGCATGGGCGCCCCTTCGTGTATACGCCAAGGGGCTATCTGGACGACGACGAGCAGCAAGACGGCAAGGAGGCACGCTCCGCATGACGGTGCATTTCATCGGCGCAGGACCCGGCGCCCCCGACCTCATCACCGTCCGCGGTCTAAATCTGATCCGTCGCTGCTCCGTCGTGCTTTACGCTGGCTCGCTCGTTCCGGAAGCCGTGATCGCAGAAGCAGGCACCGAGGCGGATGGTGACAAAAAAATTGTGGACACAGCACCCCTGCATCTCGATCAAATTATCGATCTGATCCAATCAGCCAACGCAGAGGGCAAGGATGTCGCCCGCGTCCATTCCGGCGATCCGTCCCTGTATGGTGCCATTGCCGAGCAGATCCGCCGCCTGCAAGCCCTCGATATCGCCTATGACATCACCCCAGGCGTTCCCGCTTTCGCGGCAGCCGCTGCCGTGCTTGGCCAGGAATTGACGCTACCGGATATCGCCCAATCCGTCGTTCTCACCCGAACCGCAATCCGCTCATCCTCGATGCCGGAAAGCGAAACCCTCACGAATTTCGCCAAAACCGGCGCCACACTCGCCATCCACCTCTCGATCAACAACCTGGTCCGCGTGGTCCGAGAACTGGTCCCAGCCTATGGCGAGGATTGCCCAGTCGTGGTCGGCTATCGCCTCACCTGGCCCGATCAGGAACTCATCCGCGGCACCCTCAACACCATCGTCGCCCTGGTCAAACCCAAACGCTTCACCCGAACCGCCCTCATCTTAGTCGGCCCAGCCCTAGCTGCTGACGACTTTACCGACAGCCGACTCTACGCCTCCACCCACCACCACGTCCTCCGGAAGCGTAAGCTTCCAGCTTAACCGGTGACTTGGCGTTGGAGCCAGGTTTGGGCAGCGTTGAGGCTCTCGGCCTTGGGGCCGTCGGGTGGTGCTGGACGTTTGATCATGATGACCGGCAGGCCTAACTGGCGGGCTGCGGCGATTTTCGCGTAGGTCGCCTTGCCACCACTCGCTTTCGTTACGACGACGTCGATGTGATGCTCGCGAAGCAGGTCGATTTCATTATCTTTGCTAAACGGTCCTCTGGCTTGAACCCAATGCCAGTGCTTTGGTGTAATGCCTACGATGGGCTCCACGGTTCGGATCAGAAACCAGTGATCGTCGAGCTTGGCGAACACGTCGAGATCCTGATGCCCGCTGCTCAGAAAAACTCGATGGCCGAGTTCCTTGACGTTGACGGCGGCCTCCTCGGCATCATGGACCTCATGCCACACTTCACCCTCTTGGCGCACCCAAGAAGCACGTGCCAGGTACAGTCTTGGAATTGCCAATTCTTGGCATGCTGCGGCCGCGTGAACACTCATCTGCCGAGCGAACGGATGGGTCGCATCGATAACCGCATCGATCCCGCGATCGCGAAGATAATCCGTCAGCCCCACAATGCCGCCAAACCCGCCAACCCGCATCTCACCCGATGGCGTTCGCGGGTTGTTTGTCCGTCCGGCAAGCGATGTGATCACACGAAACGTGGAGTCGTCCGACAAAACCTCAGCAAGCGACGCCGCTTCCGACGTGCCACCGAGGATCAAGACGGTTATCAACTTATTGTCCAAAACAACTACCAGCCCGGGGCTTGGCCTACGAGCTTGCCGGCGCGATCGAAAATCAGCATCTCGACTGCAAGTTTGCCGTCGACCTGGTCCAGGACCACGGCACGGGCTCGCTTCGCCACATCATCGGCAAGAGGCAGGCTGGCATGCTGAGCCAATTGCAGGATTCGACTGGCGATCGTCGTTTTCGCTGCCTGGTCGAGCAAGGCGCTATCGGCACCGAGCCCTTCGAGCATATTGGTCAAATTCTTGACGTCTACCGTGGACCGCTTGGAGTGCAGATTGAGATGGCCTGCCGCGAGCTTGCTGATTTTGGCAAAGCCGCCGGCAAGGGTCACCTTGGGAATGGGGTGCCGACGCATATATTTGAGCGTGCCACCGACGAAGTCGCCCATTTCGATCAAGGCTGAATCAGGGAATTCATAAAGTTCCTTGACCGCGCGCTCCGATGTCGAGCCAGTCGAGGCGGCGACATGCTCAAAACCTGCCGCACGGGCAACATCGATCCCTCGATGGATCGAGGCGATCCAGGCTGCACAGGAGAACGGGACCACGATACCCGTCGTGCCAAGGATCGACAGCCCGCCCACGATGCCAAGGCGGCCATTGGCCGTGTCCTTGGCGATCACCTCGCCTCCTGGGATCGAAATCGTCACTTCGACATCGCCACTGTCGCCATGATCACGCGCGATGTCAGCGATCAGGCCAGCGATCAGTTTTCTCGGACCTGGATTGATGGCCGGTTCGCCAACCGGGATGGGTAGCCCCGGCAAGGTCACCACGCCCACTCCCTCGCCTGCAATGAAGATCACACCGCCATCCGGCTCGCCCTTGCGAATGCTAACCTCGATCAAGGCACCATGGGTGACATCTGGATCATCGCCCGCATCCTTGATCACCGCCGCCCTGGCGGAACCATCCTCGCGGATGGCTTCGACCAGATCGAAACTCGGCTGCTCGCCTTTCGGCAGCGTAATCATCACGGGATCCGGGAAACGACCGGTCAGGAGTGCCAGATAAGCCGCCTTGGCCGCCGCCGCCGAACAAGCACCCGTGGTCCATCCACGACGCAGCTCTTGTTTAAGCGCACCATCGTCCGTGGCCATCATCTTCGAGGCAGGATCGGCTCGGCCCTCACCTTGGGGATTGCGTGTCATCCTGATACCGCTAATTTGGGGCGCTGGTCGGTTCACCGTTCGATTGGACGGATCATCTCGAGTCTAACGGTGATGACGACCCTGTCCATTGAGGAGACGATCTTTATGCAATTAAGCGAGTTCGGCAAGCTTCCATGAGCGCACCAGGTATCATTATCGCCGCCCCAAGCTCCGGCAGCGGCAAGACCATGGTCACACTTGCGCTGTTGCGCAGCTTTCGCAATCAGGGCCTTGACGTCACCTCTTTCAAGGTCGGCCCGGATTACATCGATCCTGTGTTTCACGCACGCTCATCGGGACGGCCCTGCCCCAATCTGGATAGCTGGGCGATGCGCATCGATACGCTCTCAGGCCTCGGTGACGAGGTTGCGAGGAACACCGATCTGGTGATCGGCGAGGGGGTCATGGGCCTGTTCGATGGTACCTTGATGGGTCAAGGCTCGACTGCCGATCTTGCCAGCCTGTTTGATCTGCCGGTGATCCTCGTGGTGGATGCCGGCCGCATGGGGGCATCGGCTGCGGCCCTGGTGGAAGGGTTTATCCGTCACCGGGAGGACGTCGATGTCGCCGGGATCGTCTTCAATCGGGTTGCGAGCGAGGTTCATGCCGATCTGCTGCGGCGCGCCTGCGATCATCACTTCGCCCAGCCGGTCATCGGCTGCCTGCCGACCGATCCGCGTCTGCAATTGCCTGAACGGCATCTGGGGCTGGTCCAGGCGGACGAAAAACCCACCTTGGAAGACTTCCTTGATGGGGCAGCAACGCTGATCACCGAACATCTGGACCTCGATCAGTTCAAACGCCTGGCACGCCCCTTCGGCCTCAGCCTTTATGGCCCGCCCGCCTGTCCGCTTCGGCCCCTCGGTCAGCGGATCGCGGTCGCCAAGGATCTGGCATTCGCCTTTTGCTATCCGGCGATCCTCGAAGGCTGGCGTCAGGCAGGCGCTGAGATCACGACCTTCTCCCCTCTCGCCGACGAAGCGCCCGATGCAACCGCCACCGCCGTCTATCTGCCAGGTGGCTATCCCGAGCTCCATGCCGAGCAGCTCGCCGCGAATAGCAACTTCTTAAAGGGCCTGAACGACGCCGCCGAGCGAAGTGCCTTCGTTTATGGCGAATGCGGCGGCTTCATGGTCCTTGGCAATCAGCTGATCGATCGCGAGGGAAAGTCCCACCAAATGACGGGTCTCCTGCCGGTAACAACTAGCTTCAAAGAGCCAAAACGCCATCTTGGCTATCGCAATCTGAAACTGAAGCAGGCCTCGCCTCTAGGACCAGCCGGCACCAATTTCAGAGGCCATGAATTCCATTACGCATCGATCGTCGAAGGCGATGGCGAGGAAACGCAAGAGGCACTGCCTCTGTTCGACGCAAGCGATGCGCGTGGACGGCCACTTGGCGAGGTGGGCATGTGCAACGGCTACACGTTTGGATCGTTCATGCATCTGATCGACCGAGTCGGTGAGCCCGCCGATACCGACTTTCAACCTCACCATCTTCATGTCGTTGAGGATTGAATGACAGGTCATCGCGACCTAGTGGTCGCCTTGATGTTTCTGACCCGCTTGCCGATCCGATCAACGACACCTTGGCAAGACGACGATCTCAGCTCCAGCGTCATTATGTTTCCCGTAGTCGGCGCTCTGCTCGGTCTGCTAGGTGCCGGGGTCTATGCCTTGGCATCGGCTTTGAGTCTACCGCCCTTTCTCGCTGCCTCGATCACCGTTGCCTTGCTGATCCTCGCGACTGGTGCCTTACATGAAGACGGCCTTGCCGACATCGCGGACGGCTTCGGCGGCGGTCGGACCAGGGAGGATAAACTTCGAATCATGCGCGATTCGAGGCTTGGCAGCTATGGCACCCTCGCCCTCATCCTCTGCCTGACTCTACGTATCGGCAGCCTTGCAGCGCTCGCCGCCCCCGCGCTTGTCGCTGTCGCACTGATCGCCACCAGCGCCTTGTCCAGAGCCGCGATGCCCATAGCCATGACGGTCATGGACCAGGCACGCCAAGATGGTCTCGCGGCCAGGGCCGGCAAACCTCATCCAAGTCGCGCTGGTGCAAGCGCCCTTATTGCAAGCTTGCTCGCTTGCCTTTGCCTGCCATGGCCAGCGGCGTTCATTGTCATTGCAAGCGCTTTCATCGGCTCGCTTATTCTCATGCTCCCTGCACAACAGCAGATCGGAGGGATCACGGGTGACGTGCTCGGTGCATTGCAGCAGGTGGTAGAAATCGCCGGTCTTTTGACATTGGTTGCGATTACTGGGAACCTCTAGCCTTCTCATACACCAACAGCTCGAGACCGGCCTCTTGATCGAACCAAACCTGGCGCGACAAGGGCAGGCCGTGCCCTTGTAACAATGATATGGCGGCTTCTAAACCAGCGGCATCGCGAAAGATGTGTCGCCCGCTTCCAATGCGAACATGATGGGCAAGGCTGATATGAAACGAGAAAAAACCTGGCTTCGATAGAACCCAGTCGAACACCCCTTGCCCGCCAACAACAGCGACATCAGCGCTCGGACCAACTATCTCGGTGATCACCCCGTTGGGATCAGTTTTCGTGGGATCGACCCAAAACGTCGTCTCATCCTCCTGCCACATCCCTTGGACCCGGCTGGAAAAAACCAGACGTCGGCGCTTCTTGACGTTGGGTGCCACCTCATGGGTTGCTCTGCCGATCAGCGTAACATCCGCGCGATCAAGGGCAGCTTGAAAGTAATCCCAATCCGCATCGAACTTCAGTTGATCAGGCATCCGCCCGTCGGCATCAGCGATCAACCCGTCCGCCGAGACCACGGCATAGCCCTGAAAGCGATGCACCGGCTTCGGAACCATCATGACAGCAATCGAGCACACTTCGAGGCCAAAGCGAGCATGCCAATTGGCATCACAGTCACCTTGTCACAAAAATACTCCGGGAAGATCATGTGAATTCTTCTTCCGTGCAAAGATGACCGATCAAGAGACCGGCCTGCACCCTTACCAAGCCTTAACCACTCTGTCATGCTTTTGCACCAAGGTTACGAGTTAGAGCCCTCAGCTCGTCAATTTGACTTAAATCAGTCATTGATCGGCGATTATCGGGTTCAGTGGTCACATCTCGGGAAGGTCAGACCATGGTCGTGCGTAAGAAAAACGGCAGCGCAACGGGTGATAAGACGTCCGATCGGACGTCCGCCTCGGCAGAAAAAATGCCTGCTGTGTCTGGTGGAGCCAGCAAGGCAATACGGGGAAAAAACCGTCCGCAATCCGCGACGGGCAAGACCAGCAGCAAGAAAACATCCTCGTCCATCAGGAAAGCCACGATCAGACGCCATGAGCTGGCCGCCGCTCGTCAGGACGCCGAGGTCATCAAGCGTTTCTTCGAGAGCGGCGAATATCCCTACCAGACCAAAGTGCGCCGAGCTGATTATGAACAACAGAAGGCCGCTCTACAGGTTGAGCTCCTGAAGGTTCAGCGCTGGGTCAAGGAAACTGGTCAGCGGGTCGTCGTTCTGTTTGAAGGGCGTGATGCCGCCGGTAAGGGCGGTACGATCAAGCGCTTCATGGAACATCTCAACCCTCGTGGCGCAAGGGTGGTCGCTCTGGAAAAGCCGACCGATGAAGAGCGTGGGCAATGGTATTTCCAACGCTATGTCCGGCAATTTCCGACGGCCGGCGAAATCGTATTGTTTGATCGATCCTGGTATAATCGCGCCGGGGTCGAGCGTGTGATGGGTTTTTGCAATGCAAATGAATATCTGGAATTCATGCGCCAGGCCCCAGAGCTCGAACGCATGCTGGTGCGCAGCGGCATACGACTTTTCAAATACTGGTTTTCCGTCTCGCAAAACGAACAGCAACGGCGTTTCGCCAGGCGCAAGCACGATCCCTTGAAGCAATGGAAATTATCACCCATGGATATCGCTTCCATGGAAAAATGGGCGGCTTACACGGAAGCCAAGGAAGCGATGTTTTTCTACACCGACACCGCCGATGCGCCCTGGACCATCATCAAATCAGATGACAAGAAGCGGGCGCGATTGAACTGCATGGCACATTTTCTCGACAGCCTGACCTATCCCGACAAGAATCAAAAAGTTGTTCGCGGTCCCGATCCTTTGATCGTTGGTGCGAGTTCCCATGTTATCGGCAATAGCAATCCTATCCTCAGCGTCTCAAGGAACCGTCAGGAAAACTAATTAAGGCCGATAATTTTTCAATTTATAGTTAATTTAAACCTGCATATATTCTCTATTAACGTTATCTTCAGGAATTGCTGCTGTGATGCTGTCCCAGGCCATGGGGCACCGTTCTACGGGCGTCCAGTTCGAGCATTCTTGAAGGGATTTTCGTGCGACTTGCGATCATCACCGGTGCTGACAGCGCCTATTTCGAGTTGATGGAAAAACTGTTAACCGCGCTAAGCTCGGCAAGGGCTGGCCAGTCTTATGATCTCTGCGTGTTGGATTTTGGCTTGTCGGCTGATCAAGTCGCTACGGCAACCGGTTTTGGTGCCACCGTGGTTCGTCCGGAATGGGCTTTTGACGCCCCGGCAAACGTGAGAACGACGTCTAATCTCGGCTACGGGACTAGGCCCATCCTCCCCCGCTACTTTCCGGGCTATGATCTGTATCTTTGGTTGGATGCTGACATCTCCGTCCAGGATGACAAGTTCATCTCAAGTTTCACGGCGGCGTCCATGGACGGTTCTCTTGCGATTGCTGAAGAAGTCGATCGCTCCTATCAGCTCGAGCCCTATGCGCTCAAATGGCAGATCGGCAATGCGTTTCGTTGCTTCGGCATTCGTGATGGTCTCAAGCTCTGCCTGGGCCGACCAATCAATTCAGGCGTCTTCGCCTTGCGTGGCGACGCTCCCCATTGGGCGATCTGGCAACAACGCTATCAACAGGCAATCGATCGCGCCGGCCGCGCCAATCTTGACCAGCATGCGCTGATGGCAGCGCTTTATCTTGATGACATGCCTTGCCGCTATCTCGACAGCACCCACAACTGGATCTGCACGCGCAGCCAGCCTTTATGGGACGAGGTTGACCAGGTGTTCCGCCGCCCCTATGCGCCATTTGAGAAAATCGACGTGTTGCACCTCGCCGGGCGCCACAAGGACAAGCTTTGGGACGTCAAGACACTCCGCGGCGCCACCCGACGGATGTATCTTTCCTATTGCAGACGTCAAGAAGGCCTATCGAACGGCGAACCAGAAGTAGCGATCGTCTGATCTGCCGATGGGAACAGACACGCCATATCGTTGATAGATGACGCCCGCCACAACTCTTGAGAACGTGGCCCAGGGCCGTCGATCATGGCGCCATTGCCAGGTATCATACGACGGGATAAATCCGCTACCCCTCCGAGCCCAGCGCCAGGATACGCTCATCCAAAGTGGCAAGAAGCTCGTCATAGCCGCCTCGCTTCAGCACGGCTGAGAACTCGGCGCGCTGCCGCGCAAGTTCGGAAAACTTGCCATCCAGCTTGACATCGATGATCAACCAGCCCGGTGCGCCTGCCGTCCCTTCAGCCCGCTCCCGCAGAACGAAATTCATACCGACCGCTGGATCCTTCGGTCGGACAAGCTGATTATCGACAACGACCGTGCCGCGTCGTCCCTGCTCTTGTCCAATAATTTCAAAATGTTCGCCACTATAGCCTTTGAAACGCGAGGCAAAAGTCGCGATACTCATCCGAGCAAAACGTTCGATCAGCGCGTCCTGTTGGCCCGCGTCAAGATCGTTCCAAGCACGGCCCGTTGCGATCTTGGTCATGAAGGCGAAGTCGAAACGCCTCCGCAGTGCCAGATCGAGCTTTTGGTAACGACCTTCATAGCCGAGTTCCTCTGCGGATTGCATGACATCGAGGAGCGTCGTATTTAGCCCCTCGACGACGTTGCGCACGGCAGCACTATCCGCGGCGACGGCACTGGGTAGAACGGGTGACAACAACAGCGACATGATCGACATGAAGATGGCAAAAGGCAAAGCCCTATCAGACATCCGGCACCCCATTTCGTTCCGTCCCGTCAATTGATCGACGATCATCGCCAATAGACCTTAAGCTTTCAGGGCTGAATAACGGATGACCGACTGGATGAGAACTAGCGCTTGGCATTCCTGGCATCAAGGCTTAGTGAGCCGGCCTGGCCTGGTTATGGCCGCGACGTTCGTTCTCGTCGTGTTATCGCTGTTCTACAGTGCAAACCATCTCCGCATCGATACTAATACGGCCGACATGATTTCCGAAGAGGTTCCTTTTCGGCAACATGATCGGGCGTTCAAGCAAAGTTTTCCAGCCTTCAAGGAAACCATCGTCGCGGTCATCGATGGCGACACGCCGGAACGAAGTGCGGAAGCAGCAGCAAGACTTGCAGCGGCAGCGACGGCCGATCTTGAGCACTTCGTGAAAGTTGATCAACCCGGCGACGATCCTTTTTTCGAACGAAACGGCCTTCTCTATCTGAACCTGGAAATGCTTGGCGCGCTGAGCGACCGCCTGGCCGAAGCCCAGCCACTTCTCGCGGCCTTGGCCGACGATCCGAACCTCAGAGGCCTTGCGGATTTTATCAGACTCGTTCTCGAGCAAACAGACGATCCAAAGGCTGCCGGCCAAGACCTCGATCAGCTGTTCAGCGACATGGCGGCAACCACCCTGGCTGCCTCAGCGGAGGAGCCGCGCGAACTCTCCTGGCGCCGTCTGCTCGGTCTTGGAGGATCGCTGTCCGGTAGCCGCCGCCTGGTCCTAATCGAACCCACCCTGGATTACGGTTCGCTGACGCCGGGCGCCAAGGCGATCGCAGCGCTTCGGACAATAGCCGCGGATCTTGGGATCAATGCAGAAGACGGTCTCGAGATCCGCCTCACGGGCTCGGCCGCCTTGGAGCATGAGGAGCTTAAGTCCGCAAGCGGCGGCGCCATATGGGCTGGCATGGTCGCAACAGCCGGCGTCACAATCCTGCTCATCTGGGGGCTAGGCTCAGCACGTCTCATCGCGGCAACCCTTTTGACGCTATTCGCCGGGCTGGTGATCACGGCAGGTCTCGCGACCCTGTTGATCGGCCGTCTCAACCTGATCTCCGTCACCTTCGCCGTGCTGTTCGTCGGGCTTGGCGTCGATTTCGGTATTCATCTCTCCTTGCGCTACAAGGAGGCAATCAGTCACCGCCTGAACCACGAAAGAGCCCTCTGCAACGCGTTGTCGAGAATTGGCGGCCCGCTCACCCTTAGCGCCGTCTGCGCCGCTCTTGGCTTCATCGCCTTTGTGCCGACCGACTATCGAGGCCTTGCAGAACTCGGCATCATCTCGGCCGTCGGCATGGCGGTTGCCTGGGCTATGAGCCTGACCCTGCTGCCAGCCCTCTTGAACATGATGCCACTCCCGTCCAAGGCATCAACAAAGCCTGCCGGGACAGCTATTCTTCCCTGGACCGAGCGCCACGCCAATATCGTCCTGGGTTCGGCGCTGGTGCTGGCAATTTTGGCCTTACCGCTGCTACTCAAGGTCAGTTTCGATTTCAATCCGCTGAACTTGAGGGACCCAGCCAGTGAATCCGTCTCGACCTTTCTCGATCTTGAGAAGAACCCCGATACTACGGCCAATGTGATTAACGCCCTCGCAGCCGATCTCACAGAAGCGGGCATGCTCGCCGATAGCTTCAGATCGCTGCGCGAAATTGGTGATGTCATCACCCTGCAAAGTTTCGTACCAGACGATCAAGATGCTAAGCTCGACATGATCGATGAGATGGCCTTTTTCCTCGGCTCGCTTCAACCAACGGCACGCGAAAACTTGACGGCAGCCGAACGAAAAGAGGCATTTCAAAGGCTAAGCTCAGCTATAGAAGCATCAAGCAAAGACCGAGATAGTGGCCTCGCCCGGCTGGAGACTAACCTCGCGGATTTCGCCGCAAAAACCGACCTTGCTGATGATCGGATGCAGGATCTGGAACAACGATTGACCCGGCATCTGTCTGGCCTCCTCAAGCAGTTGGATCTGGCTCTTCAGGCAGCGCCCATCGATCTCGCGACCTTACCGGACAATCTTCGCGATAAATGGATCAATGAGGCTGGCGAGGCCCGGGTCCTGGTGCGGCCAGCCATCGGTATCAGCGATAACAGGACCCTCGCCCGCTTCGCCGATGCAGCCTTGCACGCCGTACCGACGGCGACCGGCACACCGATCATCATCACCCAGGCGGGCCGTGCCGTTGTCGGCGCCTTCGTTGAGGCTTCCGGCATCGCCTTCGCCCTGATCACTGTTTTACTGTTCATCATCTTGCGGCGGGTAACGGATGTTCTTCTGGTCTTGGCACCCCTGGCGCTTGCGATCCTGCTGACTGGCGCGACCTCCGTTGTCCTCGATCTTCAGCTGAACTTTGCGAATGTTATCGTGTTGCCATTGCTCCTTGGTCTCGGCGTCAGCGGTGCCATTCATGTGGTGATGCGTCGTCATCAAGATCGTGAGGCAGAGGACAGCGAGGAACGGCAGTCCTTTGGCGCGTCAAGCACATCGAGGGCGATCTTCTTCAGCGCGCTCACAACCATCGCGTCCTTCGGTTCCCTTGCCATTTCGGCTCATCGAGGCATGGCCAGCATGGGGCTGCTGCTGACGGTCGCTATTCTTTGGAGCTTGGTCTGCACGCTGATCGTTCTGCCTGCATTGCTGAGCCTCTTTGAGGCCAATCAGGATACGTCTGCATAACCATCGCCCCCCGGTTGTTTCGCACAACCAGAGCGATCGGCAGCTTGCCATTTCCCCGATCCTTGATGCTGATCATCGGTACAACAATCTCCGTAAATCATCTTTCTTTCGGATTTGCCCCCACGTAACCAACAAATATTTGCAACAAACAAACCGCGAAAAGGTCGCCATCGTTAAATAGACCTTCAAAGACCCCTGACAGTTTATCGACAAGGCGTTGTACTGTATCTCTTTCGCAACAATTGAACCATTCAAAATCTGCCTCACGTTCGTTTGATCTACACAGATGATGCATTGAAGCTACATTGTAGTTCGAGCTGTGTTGTCGCAAACCCATTAGTCGCTGCGGAAGGACAGTTGTGTCCAAGCAATCCCTGCGTGTTTTATTGGCTCAACCGAGAGGGTTTTGCGCAGGTGTCGAGCGGGCGATCGACATCGTTGAAAAGTCGATTGATCGTTTCGCAGCCCCGGTCTATGTGCGTCATGAAATCGTGCACAATCGGCATGTTGTCGAAGACTTGAAGGGAAAAGGGGCCGTCTTCGTCGGCGACGTCGATGAGATCCCCTCGGGAGCGACCACGATTTACAGTGCCCATGGTGTTTCCAATGCGGTGGAGCAGGCGGGCAAGGCGCGGGAATTGAAGGTTATCGATGCTGCCTGTCCGCTGGTCACCAAGGTGCACCGAGAAGGGCAGCGATATAGCGAGAAGGGCTACGAGATTATCCTCATCGGGCATGAAGGGCATCCTGAAGTCGAAGGCACTATCGGGCGTATAGCAGGACAGGTGCATCTGGTCTCAACGGTTGACGACGCCCTGCAATTGGCGCCGATCAACCCGAAAAAACTCGCCTTCGTCACCCAGACGACACTGAGTGTCGACGATACACGCGATATCATCGATGCCCTTCGAAACCGCTTTCCCGACATTATCGGACCGGATACCAAAGATATCTGCTACGCCACCCAAAACCGCCAGACCGCCGTTCGGGCACTCGCAAACAAGGTCGATTTACTTTTGGTGGTAGGTGCCAAAAACAGCTCGAACTCCAATCGGCTACGCGAAATAGGCGCTGGCCTGAATGTCGAAAGCCACCTGATCGACAATGCTCACCAAGTCGATCCGGCCTGGTTCCGCGGGGTTGAAACTGTGGGTATTACGGCGGGTGCTTCGGCACCGGAAATTCTTGTCCAAGACCTCGTCAGCTGGCTCGGCGAACGCTTCGACGTGAAGGTTGAAACCTTGGACGGTATTGAGGAAAACATCCACTTTCGCCTGCCAAGCGCCCTTGATGGCGACCAAGACGATCAATCCACACCCTAGCCCGAAGATCAAAGCAAGGAAGGACGCCAAGAGTTTATGGGTATACCTCTTCGCCAACAAATCAGCGTCGGCACCTACGTCATGAAGCAACGGTTGAAGGGCAATAAGCGCTATCCTCTTGTCCTGATGCTGGAACCTCTGTTCCGCTGCAACCTTGCCTGTGCTGGCTGCGGCAAGATCGATTATCCCAAGGCGATTTTGAACAGGCGCTTGAGCGTTCAGGAATGCCTGGATGCGGTCGAGGAATGCGGCGCGCCGATCGTGTCTATTCCGGGCGGCGAGCCGCTGATCCATAAAGACATCGTCGAGATCGTCGAGGGTATCGTCGCCAAGAAGCGGTTTGTCTATCTTTGCACCAACGCGTTGCTGGTCAAGAAGAAGATCGATGATTTCACGCCAAGCCCTTACCTGACATTCTCGATCCATCTGGACGGCCTGGAAGAGCACCACGATCGCTCAGTCTGCCAAGAAGGCGTCTTCGATACGGCGGTCGAAGCCATCGAGCTTTTGCGCGCACGCGGTTTTCGCGTGAATATCAACACAACCCTGTTCGACGGCGTCTCGCCGGATGAGGTCAGTGCTTTCTTCGACTATGTGAGCCATGATCTGGATGTCGAAGGCATCACCGTCTCACCTGGCTATGCCTATGAACGCGCACCCGATCAGGAGCATTTTCTGAACCGGAAGAAAACCAAGGAACTCTTCCGCTCGATCTTCCGCCTCGGCGAGGGCAAGAAATGGAAGCTCAATCACTCCTCCCTCTACCTCGACTTCCTCGCCGGCAACCAACAATATCACTGCACCCCTTGGGGCAACCCGACGCGTAACATCTTCGGCTGGCAGCGTCCCTGCTATCTTCTGGGCGAGGGCTTTGCGCCGTCCTTCAAGGAGCTGATGGAGACCACCGATTGGGACCGCTACGGCACCGGTAATTATGAAAAATGTGCAGATTGTATGGCCCATTGCGGCTATGAGCCTACAGCCGTCAACGACGCTATCGGCAACCCTCTTAAAACATTCTTCACCGCCATCAGAAAAACCAAGACCGAAGGCGACATGGTCCCCGACATCTCCTTGGCAAACCAACGCGCAGCCGAGGATGTATTTGAAAAAGTGACCACCGCTGCCAATAGTCAACTCAGCGACGACAACAACCGCGGCAAAAAATCGGTCTACAAATCGAAAGCAGTTGCCTGACCGTTTGATTCCAATCGCCCATCGTCGACAAGGCGCTTCGATAGCGTCCCATAAGTCTTGTCGTATCAAAATTCTTCGGCGAGACCAATTCGTTGAAGAGGACATGTTGTTGCCAAGGCGTCTTGCCAAATGATGTCAGCACCCCATCGAATTTCGAAGGTTTCTACTAGACGCTGGCTACTCGGCGCACAACCAAATGGCGAAAATCAACAACGAGCCTGAGGCCCCCTGTTATTTTGTGACTGTCTGGTGTGTGCTAGGTGCTCACTCTAGCAATATCTGACGTTGCGATCGATATCGACGATTGGCAACTAGGGCTGAGCCAATAACCACACTTGAAGCGGTGGTTATTGGCTATCTACGAAGGTTACCCAATCGTCGATCGGCGCCCTATCGGTGCGCCAGACGTTTTCGGGCGCCTTTTCGTCGGCGTATCCGATAGACATGCCACAGGCTAAAAGTTCGTCCTCGTCTATGCCCAGTTCCTCGCGAATCATCTTGTGATGATCGCACCAGGCAACCTGACCGCAGGTGTGCAGTCCTTCGCCTCTGGCGCCGATGAGAATAGATTGAATGAACATACCGACATCCATAAATGTGCCTTCGTTCATTCGGCGTGAGAAGGTGATGAACAGGCCGACCGGCGCGTCAAAGAACTTGTAGTTGCGGTTCATCTGTTCGGTTCGCGCCTGCTTGTCGTCACGCGCGATGCCGAGCGCGCCATAGAGCCCAAAGCCCGTGGCCCGGCGGCGGGAAAGAAAGGGTTCGAACCACTCGGTGGGGTAGTAATCGAACTCCGGGTCCGATGCCTTCATCGACGTTCGCCCCTCAGATGCGGCAAGCGCCTTCTCCGTGATCCGCTCCTTGGCGCCGCCGCGCACGACGTAGACCTTCCAAGGTTGAGTGTTGTGCCCGGAGGGCGCTCGCCCTGCGGCGGTCAGTATCTTCTTCAGCGCTTCTTCTGGCACCGGATCCGGTTTGAATCGTCGGCAGGAGTGACGAGACATGATTGCGTCGTGGACGTGCATCTGAGGATCCCAGGTTGTTGCTCAAGCGAGCATGCGAGCCTCGGTCCCGGCGGCCAAGGGCCCAACACGCCCGAACATGCATATTTGGACATCGTGCGAAGCGCCTCGTTAGCGGATTCGATACTGACTCAGCGCTTTGTGCCCGAAAATTGGCCACATGATACATCATGCTGAGTGTACGCATCATGACGATCGAAATGAACACCTAATCGGACCGCTTTCCTGTCCGCTTTAGGCCCTTCTCTGGTTGATCAACACGTTAGCCCCTCAGATCAGCTATGCGCGACTCTCGACCGCGGACCAGGCCTTGGAATCATCCGACTGCACTATGATCCGGACCTTAATCGGCAACGGCACCGCGCTGGATGGGCGTCCGGAATTGAATTTGCCCATCTGAGAAGTACTCTCAAGCTCGGCAGCTTCGGTTACGCGGAGCTTGTGGCGCCAACGATGAATTCCTCCTCGCCGGCGCAGCCCAAAACCACCGAAAGCTTGCAAAGTTTGTCCCAACGAGCAGGCCAGCCACGGCATGCTGAATGGCCGTACCATGCGGCCTAAGCCAGTCGACCAAGTTCACCTAATCCAACAGTCACTTTTTCAACACAACAGGGTCCATTACTGCTGCAAGGCGATTGGCAGGAACGTGCCAAAAGCATATCTCAACAGGGTCGCGGAGAATCACCTGCGTGAACGTGGTTCGGCAGCGCAATAGCAGAGCGACGTCAAGTCAACAACGATGTTGTTACCGGTCCATCGACACTCTGACCTCAATGTTTGCTAGGACGTCATGGATAGGCTGCGGTGGTCCGATTGCAAAACCTTGAGCATAGTCGATCTGCAGTTCAAGCAACGGACCAATCAGCGAGTCTTCCTCAACGCACTCCGCAACTGTTTTAACCTTACTAATATGCGCAACATGATTGATCGCCTCGACGATGGCGCGATCGGTTTGATCAACGGCGATCTTCTTGACGAAACTGCCGTCGATCTTGATGTAGTCGACGGGAAACTGTTTGAGATAACTGAACGATGACAATCCACACCCGAAGTCATCCAGAGCAATACGACACCCGATTTCGCGCAGCTCACCAACGAAACGCATGGCCCGACTAAGATTGGAGATGACGGCCGTTTCCGTGATTTCAAAGCAAAGACTCTCTGCCGGTATGGTGGTTTCTATCAGCATCCGTCGAAGTGCATCTTGAAACACGCCGTCAGTAAGCGAGTGACCGGAAAGATTGATGTTGAAGCGTCGGCCATCGACTGGCTTAGCGATATCACCAAGGATCTTCAACGCCTCGCGAACCACCCATTGATCGATCATTGGCATCAGACCGTATCGCTCCGCTGCCGGTATAAACGCGCCTGGACTTAGAAGCTCGTCATCCCGGCCCTTAAGGCGTAGCAGGATTTCATAGTGGCTGATTGATGTATCTGTTTCGCCAAGGCGGGCAATCGGCTGTGCTACGAGGAGCAGTCGATCGTTATCGATAGCCTGTTTCAAGCTTGCGGCACGAATGAGTTCCTCGTGACGCACACGGGTCTCTTGATCACTAGCGCGATAGACGCAAAGCTGATTGCGACCGTTATCTTTTGCCGCATAGCAGGCCACGTCTGCGCGGGCGAGCAGATCGCTAACGTTTCGAATTCGTTCGTTAATGACGGTAATGCCAACGCTGATGCTGACACTAAAGGAACGCTGTTCCCATAAAAAGCGAATGGCGCTGACAGCGTCGATAAGGTCCTTGGCCATCCGTTCGCCATGCTTGAGCATACAGTCTTCTATGAGAAGACCAAATTCGTCGCCGCCGAGACGCGCCAGCACAGCCCCTTTGGCGTCAGCTTGTTCCTTGAAGAGATTGGCGAGCTGTTGCAGCAGTTGATCACCGGCCAAATGGCCCGCCGAGTCGTTTACCATCTTGAATTGATCGAGGTCGATATAGCAAAGAACCGCTGAACTATGCGTCGATTTCGCGGCGTCCAACGTCTGTTCCAGGCGACGTTCGAATTCACCGCGGTTCAGCAAGCCGGTTAAGCAGTCGTGGGTCGCTTGATGGTGCAAACGATCGGTGAGGCGCTTAGCTTCGGTGATATCACGGCCGATACCAACCAGTCCCATGATCTCTCCATCCTCGTCGCGAAGCGGGACTTTTGTCGTACTGTGGAGAACCGCCTCGCCGTTGTCACTTCGTACGAGGTGCTCAACCTTATTGATGATTGGTGTTCCGCTATCGATAACTTGCAGGTCATCGCGAAAAAACTTAGCTGCCAATGCAGCGGGAAAATAATCGAAATCGGATTTGCCAATGGTCTCATCAGGCGTTTTCGCACCCATCAGCTCAGCATCGGCCTGGTTCTTCAAAATGAATCGGGCCTGTAGATCTTTGGCATAGATGATGTCTGGAATGTTATCGACGATCGCACGCAGGAGATTGCGCTCATTGGCCAGGGCCTGTTGTGCCTCAACTTCCTTGGTGATGTTGGTGCCCGCACCTCGGTAACCCTTAAAAATGCCGTCATTATCGAAAACGGGGACGCCGCTGATAGAAATGTGGTAGGTTTTGCCGTCGTTCCCTTGCTTGACATAACGAAAATCTCGGAATGATCGCCGATTCTCGAGATCGTCAAAATGCTGCTTCCAGCCATCATTCATCTCGATGTCGATTTCAGAACGCTTCATACCTAGCGTCGCGTCGACATCTGTTCCCGAGAGTTCGGCTGTGCGATCAGAGAAGTAACTGAAACGCAGATCGGCATCCATCTCCCAAAACCAATCGGATGTGACTTCGGCGATATCCTTGAACCGCTGCTCGCTCTCTCGAAGTGCCTCCTCGGACCGGCGATGCTTGGTGATATCGTGGGAAACACCGACAATACCGATGATCTCATCGTCGGCGCTTTGAAGAGGTGCTACACATCCACTCATCGTTACCGTTTCACCGGTGGCAGGACGGATAACTTGATTCTCGTCGATCAACGGCTCGCCGCTCGCCATGACCTGCAGTTCGTTGGCGCGGAACGTGTTGACCAGGTCCTCGGGATAGTAGTCGCTATTGTCTTTCCCAATCATACTCGCCGGATTCGTCTCTCCAACAAAAGCGGCACCCGTCTTATTCTTGATCAGGAACTTTCCATCGCGATCCTTGGCAAAAACGACTGCCGGAATGTTGTCGATGATCGCGCGCAATAAATTGCGCTCTTCTTGAAGCGCCTTTTTCGAAAGATGACTGCTGGTGACGTCGAAGACAAATCCCAAAATGGCATCTTGGCCAAACCAATCTTCGACCTGTCTTACACATTGCTGCAGTCTGATCACGCGTCCGTCTTTGTGAACGGCATCGACTTCATAGACATGTGGCGCGTCGGACTTTTCTAGCCTTCTCAGCCTGTAGCTGTTCATACGCTCGCGCTCATGTTGTGCGTAGAACATAACTACTGGCGCACTCTTCAGTTCCTCTTCAGAATAACCAAGCAAGTCGATAAAAGCCTGATTAACATGAACAAAATGACTATCTTGAGTAACGAAGAAGCCTTGAAGTGATCCATCGACGACATCTTTAAAGCTGGATGCTACGGCCTCGAGTGTTTGTTTCGCCTCCCTTTGCTTGGTCCTGTCGATGATGATCAATTGAATAATGCGTTTTCCTTGCCGCTTAACGACACTTATTGAGGCCACGACATGGATAAACCGGCCGTCCCCGCTGACACCATCGAACTGGATGATCCTTGGAATAGCCTGCCCATTTTCATAGGCAAATTCTAAGTGACGGATGCGTTCTCGATCGTGAGGCGCCACGAAATTCAAGGGATCGATCTGTCTCAGCATGTCGTCAGCCTGGCCGTAGCCAAACATGGTCGTCATCGCTTGATTGGCGAAAACGATCTTTCGGTCCTCGAGAAATGCTATCCCCACTACCGCATTTTCGATAAGCTGGCGGTAGAGATCAACTTGGTCCCGCAGTTCCTCTTCAAGCTCTTTTTGTGCTGTCTTCTCGCGTATCGTGACGATGGCGCCGACAATGGCTCCACCCCAATCACGAAAGGGAGCCAACAAGACATCAATGTACTGGCGCTGTCCACTCCGGGCCGTAATCCAATGCTGAAAGCTGACATCCTCACCACGAAAGCATCGATCGAGCCTGGGTTTTACAAGTCTTCTGAAAATCAGTGGACCGACCAGATCGACAACATGTTGACCCAAGATCTCTTCAGCGTTCCAGCCATCGAACTCGAAAACCCGTTGATTGGCATACCGATAACGATAGTCCGTCCCGACGATGTAAATCCGCTCATGAACCTGATCGAGAACGGATTCGAATAGTCGAAATCTATCGCCATCAGCCAGAAACGCGCCATTGTCTGAGGCAGGTTTTTTGTTAAACAACTTCGCCTCCAACTTCGGACCTTCTTCTCATTTCGCATCCAGAGACTAACTACCCACCCACCGACCTAGAACGAGAAAACTTCTGAAGGGCGGAAGGGTGACTTCTTCATTTCGAAACCCATAGCAGTCTCAATTAGCCGCCGTATACTTGAATGCTCTTTGGAACAATCAACTCAAAGATGTAGATTCGATGGCCCTGGTCTTCGCTGACCAATTCAACAACAGCGGTCGGCAAACGCTACGAAGTCCGAAATGCGTCTTGGTTATGCGAAAAGGCTGGGCGGGTTAAGCTTTCGAGCCTGCCACCGTGATTATCGGTTTCGTCGCCTGTGACGCCGGGTTTTGGTATTTCTTGGCACAGAATGACTGCCGCGCTGTCAGATCGACGGATCTGGGTC
>JBOEHJ010000086.1:0-16703 GCA_050633905.1 Geminicoccales bacterium | reverse complement strand
CTGCTGCTTATCGTAGAGCGGCGCCCGACGCTGCAACATCTCCGCCAGACCCACGGGATCTAACGTTGGTTCACTTGGAAGATCGGCAAGGGATTCGATGAGGTTCAGGAGATAGCGCCCATCACCGTCGGCGAGCTCGGTCAGGCGGTTTCGCGAGTCGTCAGCCAGCGGCAGCTTGTGGCCAATCGCCGTCTCCGCTCGTTCGATCAGCGCTAGCAGCGCCGGCTGATCAAGGCGATTGAGCACGAGCACCTGCGTGCGGGACAACAAAGCACCGTTCAGGGCAAAGGATGGATTCTCAGTGGTGGCGCCGATCAGGATAACCGTTCCATCTTCCACCTGGGCCAAAAGCCCGTCCTGTTGCGCCCGATTGAAACGGTGGATTTCGTCGATGAACAGCAGCGTCGACTGACCCGTCCGCCGGCGTTTCTTCGCCTCCTCATAGACTTTGCGCAAATCCGCCACGCCGGACATGACAGCAGACAGCTGCGCCAGCGGCAGACCGACGGCCCGCGCAAGCAACCGCGCCAAGGTCGTCTTGCCAGTCCCTGGCGGCCCCCAAAGAATGATAGAGCTGATCTTGGCGCGAGCAAGCATCCGCCCAAGCGGCGTTTCCGCCCCAAGCAAATGATCCTGCCCCACCAACTCCTCCAACATCCCCGGCCGCAACCTCTCCGCCAACGGGGTGGCAGGGCCACCAGACTTTACGGATGCTTCATCGGGGATAGGTTGAGTTGGATCAAGCGCCTGTCGTTTCGAAGTCGACGCTGCAGATCGCACCGGCTGGGAGAAGAGGTCGTTCATTGACCGATGGTGACGCCAAGTCGGCGGCCACCTCGATCGATTTCGATTCGCCAGGTCGCTGGCAGGTCAACGAGACTGTCCTTCAACCGGGCGACGCTCGCGATCGGTTGGTCCGCGATCTGCAGGACCACATCGCCACGCTGCAGCCCGAGGCGGTGAGCGGAACTGCGCCGGGCGATCCGCAAAATCACCACGCCTTCTTTCAGAAGGTCCAGCCCACCATCCTGATTGAAGGCCGGAGACAGGTTGGCAACGGTTGCGCCACGGAGCGCATGGGGACCGTCGAGCTCCGAGACATCGGGTGCCGGATCGCGTGGCGGTAACTCCAGCGGGAGATCTGCTGTGATGACCTTGCCGTGTCGCCAGACATCAAGGTTCGCGGCAACGCCAAGCTCACCGATCGCGAGGCGAAAGTTCAGGCCGTGATTGTCGACAATCTCAGCACCATCGATCGAAAGAATGACATCGCCCTTCTCCAGCCCTGCCCGGTAAGCAGGCCCTGCGCGATGGAGCTGGTTCAGCAACACGCCGACCGGTCGGGGAAGGCCGAGATTGACGGCAAGTTCGCTAGTGACCGTTTGAACTTTGGCACCAAGCCAAGGCCGGGCAAGACTGTCGCCGCCCCCTTCGATTGATCGGATCAGCGCTTTCACCAGATCAATGGGGATGGCAAAGCCGATGCCGATCGACCCACCACCACGGGTGAAGATCGCCGTATTGACGCCGACCAAACGTCCATCGATGGTCACTAGAGCGCCACCTGAATTGCCTGGATTCACCGCTGCATCGGTCTGAACAAATGATAGGTCCGAACCAACACCAGGACCGGTTCTGGACAAGGCTGAGACGATCCCACTGGTCACGGTTTGGCCGATGCCGAACGGGTTGCCGATCGCCAAAACGAGATCACCAACCTCCAGGCTATCCGATGACCCCATCGGCAATGCAGGCAAAGGCGAAGGGGCTTCGATCCGAAGCAAGGCAAGATCAGCTGCAGTATCGGCACCGACGACCTCGGCACTAAACTCACGCCGATCGTTAAGCACCACCATGATCTTCTCGGCATCCTCGATCACATGGTGATTGGTGACGATCAACCCATCGGCTTCGATGATCACACCTGAGCCGAGCGAGTTCTGCTGACGCTTGGGGGCTTGCCGCCTGGCCAGGCCTTCAAAGAAGAACTGGAAAAAGGGATCGGAGAGGAACGGCGTCTGCGCCGTTGGTTGGCTGGCTTTTTCGGTATAGATATTGACCACCGCCGGCGCCGTCTTACGCACGACTGGGGAAAAGGAAAGCCCGATCTGCTCGCGCGATACCGGAACGTCTTCCGCCGAAGCAGGCCAAAGGATGCCCAACGCCAGAACGAAGAAAGCGGCGAACGCTAAACGCCGCCGCCAAAAACGGACAAAGCCCTCGGCTAAGCCAAAGGCTTTATCATCAAAACGAAAAGTCAGTGAACGCCTTGTTCGGAACAAACGGGGCTCAGGCCGCGACTGCTTCGGCCTCCTCCATCTCTTCACGATGCTGCACCGGACCACTGTCCTGGCCCTTGGCATCGATATCCCGATCGATGAACTCGATCACGGCCATCGGCGCGTTATCACCCTTGCGGAACCCAGCCTTGAGCACCCGGATATAACCACCCTGGCGTCCCTCGTAGCGAGAGGCCAGCGTATCGATCAGCTTGGCGGCAGTCTTTTCATCACGGGTCTTGGCGATGATCTGACGACGCGCATGGAGGTCGCCGCGCTTGCCGAGCGTGACCAGCTTTTCAACAAAAGGCCGAAGCTCCTTCGCCTTGGGCAAGGTCGTCTTGATCTGCTCATGCTTCACCAGCGCCGCCGCCATATTAGCGAACATCGCTTTCCTGTGGCTCGAGGTCCGGTTCAGCTTTCGGCCACTTAGACGATGGCGCATAGTTTAACTCCGGGGCGGTGGCCGTCCTGCCTTAACAAGAGGACGGCGTACTACGATATAAAAAACAGCTTCCCCCGACGAAGTCGGAAAAAGTAACCTCTGCCCTAGTAGGGCTCTTCGATGCGGCGGGCGAGTTCCTCGATGTTCTCGGGCGGCCAGCCGGTCACTTCCATACCGAGGGAGAGGCCCATCTGCGATAGAACCTCCTTGATCTCGTTCAAGGATTTACGACCGAAATTCGGCGTCCGCAACATCTCAGACTCTGTCTTTTGAACCAGATCACCGATGTACACGATGTTGTCGTTCTTCAGGCAATTCGCGGAGCGAACTGAAAGCTCCAGCTCATCAACCTTCCGCAGCAGATGCGGGTTGAACGGCAGCTCAGGCTTGCTGTCCTGAGAAGAGGCCGACTTCGGCTCTTCGAAGTTGANNGATACGGGCTGCCAAAGCGACGGCATCTTCCGGTGAGACCGAACCGTTGGTCTCGATCTGCATGGTCAGCTTGTCATAGTCAGTCACCTGACCGACACGAGCATGGTCCACCTTATAGGCGACCTTCCTGACAGGGCTGTAAATCGCATCGACCGCGATCAGACCGATCGGCGCATCTTCTGATTTGTTAAGCGCTGCTGGCACATAGCCGCGACCAACCTTGACCGTCATCTCCATGGAAAGCTCAGCTTCCTCATCGAGGTGGCAGATGATGTGATCCGGATCCATGATCTCGACATCGTGGCCGACTTCGATCATCGACGCGGTCACGGTGCAAGGCCCTTTAGCCTTTAGATATATGCGCTTTTGCGTCTCGCTGTGCAGCCTGATCGCCAGAGCTTTCAGATTGAGCACAATGTCGGTCACGTCTTCACGGACGCCAGGCACGGTCGAGAACTCATGCAGCACGCTGTCGATCTGCACCGCGGTCAAGGCAGAGCCTTGCAGGGAGGACAGCAGAATGCGACGCAGGGCATTGCCGAGCGTGACGCCAAAACCACGTTCCAGCGGCTCCGCGATGATCGTTGCCTCGCGGTCGGGCCGCATGCCGGGCTGAACTTCAAGCTTGGGTGGCTTGATCAGCTCTTGCCAATTCTTTTGAATCACGGGCTTACCTCGAAGGTTTGCAATGGAAAACCCCGGCAATAGACCGAGGCTTTTTCGAACCCCACTGCAACATCAATCGCAGCGAGGTCCAGGTATAAGAGAAATCAGACCCGGCGGCGTTTGCGCGCCCGGCAGCCATTATGAGGGATCGGCGTGACGTCGCGGATCGACGTAATCGCAAACCCAACGGCAGAAAGCGCACGAAGTGCCGATTCACGTCCCGAACCCGGGCCGCGAACTTCGACCTCAAGGGTCTTCATGCCATGCTCCATCGCCTTCTTGCCGGCATTCTCAGCAGCAATCTGGGCGGCGAACGGCGTCGACTTCCGAGAACCACGAAATCCTTGAGCGCCGGCAGAGGACCAGGAAATCGCATTGCCCTGGGCATCGGTGATGGTGATCATAGTGTTGTTGAACGTGGCACTCACATGGGCAACGCCGGAAGAAATATTCTTCCGTTCGCGGCGGCGCAAGCGAGGGGCTGATTCTTTGGTGGCCATGTTACTTCGTCACCTTCTTCTTGCCGGCGATTGCCTTGGCGGGACCTTTTCGCGTGCGGGCATTGGTGTGTGTCCGCTGACCATGCACGGGCAGGCCCTTTCTGTGGCGGAGGCCCTTGTAGCAGCCGAGATCCATCAGACGCTTGATGTTCATCGCGACATCGCGCCTGAGTTCGCCCTCGACCCGATGGGTCCGATCGATGTTTTCGCGGAGCTTGGCGACCTCGGCGTCGGAGAGCTCGTTAACCCGACGGGAGAATTCGATCTCCACCTCGGACAAGATCTTCTCAGATGTGGTACGGCCAATGCCATAGATATAGGTCAAGGCGATGCCAATAGGCTTCCCGCTTGGAATGTTTACGCCGGCGATACGCGCCACTTGTTGGTCTCCTCGAACGTCAAGCCGGGCTCTCACAGCCCTGATTTCTCGATCTTAGCTCACGGGAAAAATCGGCACTTTCGCGCCAACCGCGCGATTATAGGCCGTCCCCAATTCCTGTCAATGCGACTACCCGCTGATTTCCTTGAAAATCTGCTGGGTAACATCATCGATATCTCTCATCCCATCTACCGTCCGGAGCACCCCTTTGTTCCGGTAATAGGGAAGTAAGGGTGCCGTCTGGCTATGATACGAACCAAGGCGGGTACGCACCGCTTCCGCCGTGTCATCGGAGCGACGGCTGAACTCTTCACTCCCGCAGCTATCGCAAACGCCTTCAACCCGCGGCTGTTGGAACGTGTCGTGATAACCAGCCCCGCAGCTTGAGCAGGCATAACGCCCTGAAATTCGCTCGATCAACGCATCATCATCGACAGCGAATTCCACGGTCGCATCAAGGCTAAGCCCCTTCTTCGCCAAGAGACTGTCTAGTGCTTCAGCCTGGGCAAGGGTCCTGGGAAAACCATCCAACAAAAAACCGTTCACGCAATCCTGGTCTTCGATGCGCTCGCCAACCAACCCGACGATGATGTCGTCGGAAACCAGATTGCCGGCATCCATGACAATCTTCGCCTGCTTACCGACTTCGGTGCCAGCTGCGATGGCGCCTCTCAACATATCGCCAGTCGAGAGATGCGCGATCTTGTACTCGTCTCTGATCCGCGCCGCCTGTGTGCCTTTCCCTGCACCCGGCGGACCGAGAAGGATCAAAATCATCAGCGCCGAGCCCCGCGCAAGCGCGACTTCTTGATCAGCCCCTCATATTGATGCGCGATCAGATGGGACTGGATCTGTGCTGTGGTGTCCATGGTGACGGAAACAACGATTAAGAGGCTGGTGCCACCGAAGTAGAATGGCACGGCGTATTGCGAGATCAGGATCTCAGGCAGGATACAGACCGCGGCCAGGTATAGAGCGCCGACCGTGGTCAACCTGGTCAGAACATAGTCGAGATATTCAGCAGTCCGCTGCCCCGGACGAATACCTGGCACGAAGCCGCCATGTTTACGCAGATTTTCGGCCGTCTCCTGCGGATTGAAAACGATCGCCGTGTAGAAGAAGGCAAAGAACATGATCAGGCTGATGAACAACAATAGGAATAGTGGCTGACCGCGCCCCAAAAGAGCCGTGATCTGGGCAAGCCATTCAGGACCACCAGCGCCACCGAAGCTCGCCAATGTCGCCGGCATCAACAAGAGGGAACTTGCGAAAATCGGCGGAATAACACCTGCGACATTGATCTTGAGTGGTAGATGCGAGCTCTCGCCGCCGAACATGCGGTTACCCTGCTGACGCTTTGGATATTGCACAAGGATGCGTCGTTGCGCTCGCTCCATGAACACGATGAACGCGATCACGGCGACCGACATGATCAGGAGGAAAACGATCAGAAAGCTTGAAATCGCACCGGTCCGACCGAGTTCCAGCGTGCTCGCAAGCGCCGATGGCAGCTGCGCAATAATGCCGGTGAAAATGATTAGTGAGATGCCGTTACCGATGCCGCGCGCGGTGATCTGCTCGCCTAGCCACATCAGGAACATCGTGCCACCGACGATAGTGATCACCGTAATGATGCGGAAGTACCAACCCGGATCGATCACAGCGCCGCCGCCTGGACCGCTCATCGCCTCAAGTCCAACGGCCAGGCCATAGCCCTGGAACGTCGCGAGAAAAACCGTGAGATAGCGGGTGTATTGATTGATCTTCTTACGACCAGCCTCGCCTTCTTTCTTGAGCTGCTCGATGGTCGGCGAAACCGCGGTCATCAACTGCATGATGATGGAAGCGGAAATATAAGGCAGAATGCCGAGCGCGAAAATCGACATCCGCTCGAGCGCACCGCCGGCGAACATGTTGAACATGCCCATGATGCCACCGGCATTCTGCTCGAAGATCTGTGCCATCACCACCGGATCGATGCCCGGTAGCGGAATATAGGTGCCGAAACGGTAAACAATCAGACAGCCGAGCGCGAACCACAGTCGCTTCTTGAGCTCGGTAGCCTTATTGAACGCCGAAAAGTTGACATTCGCAGCAAGCTGTTCGGCCATCGACGCCATATCGGTCTCCGGTTACGCGTCGTCTTTGGGAGCGGCGTCTGATTCGGCGGCGAATGTCTTGGCCTGGCCGATCCAGTCGTCGCGGTCGATACGTCCCTTGAAGCTCAAATAGCCATCGACCCAGGAGACGTTCTCCGGCGTGAATTCGGCGATCTGCCAGAAGTGATAGATGCCAAGCTCGTTCAATGTGCCCTCAAGCTTCGGCCCAACACCACCGATCCTCTTGAGATCATCAGCAGCACCCTTCGGTGCATCTAGAGCCGCTGGGCGCGTTCCGTCGATTTCCCGTTCGTCGCCGGCGTCACCATCGGCTACCACTGCCGCCTCCTCCTGCGCGGCTGGTGCCTCAGGAGCCGAAGCTGGCTTTGCCTTGACTTCAACCTTCGGCTTGGCTTCAGCTTTTGCTTTTGCGGGCTTGGGTGCTGGTTTCTCAGCCAGAGCATCGGCTGCCTCGGTCGAGCCGAGAACGAGCTTGCCGCCAGCCTTTTCGATGGCCTCGGCCGCAGCCTTGGAGGCGCTGTCGACCTCAAGCGTGATCCCTGCTTTCAACTCACCGCGTGCAAGGAGACGGACGCCGTCTAACCGCTTGCTCACAAGACCGGCAGCGCGAAGGGCCGCAAGATCAACCGTCTTTTTGGGATCCAGGCGCCCAGAATCAATCGCAGCCTGCAGGCGATCAAGGTTCAAAGGCGCATAGGTCTTTTTGAAGGGGTTGCTGAAACCGCGCTTTGGCAAACGCCGGTAGACCGGCATCTGACCACCTTCAAAGGCCCGGGTCGCTGTGCCGGAACGGGCACGCTGACCTTTATGACCGCGTGCTGCGGTCTTGCCGGTCCCGGAGCCAATCCCTCGGCCAATACGCTTTTTTGCCTTACGTGCACCTGGATTAGGCGCTAATTCGTTGAGCCTCATCGCTCGTATCCCCAAGCCATTCGATGGCAGCGATCCCCTCATATAAGGACCAATGCCAGAAATATCAGCCCTCGGCCGCTTCGACCTTGACCAGATGGTGAACTTTGTTAATCCGACCGCGAACCTCAGGAATATCAGGCCACACCTTGGAACGGCCCATTTTATTCAACCCGAGACCAACGAGATTTTCCCGTTGCCGATGATGCCGTCCGATCGGACTGCCGGTCTGCGTGACCTTGATCATCCCGGCCTTATCGTCTTTTTTTGCCGCCATCAACCTGCCTCCGCGCGCGCCTCGGGACTTGCCGGATCGCGCCGCCCGACGATTTCACCAACCTTCTTGCCACGCTTGGCTGCCACTGATCGGGGCGAGTTGATGTTGCGCAGAGCATCGAAGGTCGCCTTGATCATATTATGCGGATTGGACGTCCCGATCGACTTCGCCACGACATCACCGATGCCAAGCGCTTCGAACACCGCACGCATTGGGCCACCGGCGATGATGCCGGTACCTGGAGGTGCGGCGCGCAAGACGACATGCCCTGCCCCGAAACGACCTTCTACATCATGATGTAGCGTGCGCCCCTGTCGAAGCGGAACGCGAATCATGCCACGCTTGGCCTGCTCGGTTGCCTTCCTGACAGCCTCCGGAACTTCGCGTGCCTTACCGCTGCCGAAACCGACGCGGCCCTTGCTGTCACCAACCACGACGAGGGCCGAAAAGCCGAAGCGTCGGCCGCCCTTCACCACTTTGGCGACACGGTTGACGTTAACGAGCTTATCGACGAGCTCGCCGTCACCCTGTCTATCATCACCGCCGAAGCGTGCCATCAGATCTTCCTTTAAACGCTAAAATTTCAGGCCGGCGGCGCGAGCGCTTTCGGCAACGGCCTTGACCCGGCCGTGAAAGCGATAACCGCCGCGATCGAACACCACCTGTTCGACGCCAGCTTCTTTCGCCCGCTCGGCGACCAGCTTGCCAACAGCCTCGGCTGCCGCCTGATCGCACCCCTTCTTGAGATCCGGCTTGAGCGCCTTGTCGACGGTCGACGCGGATGCCAGGGTACGGCCCGCCTGATCGTCGATCACCTGCGCATAGATGTTCTTGGATGAGCGAAAGACCGAAAGCCTGGCTCGACCCGAGTTGACCTTCTTGAGGGCGAAGCGCGACCGGCGCTTTCTCCGCTCGAACCTTTTTGCTGGCTTGATCATGGCTACTTCTTCTTGCCTTCCTTGCGGATGATCGTCTCGTCGTCGTAGCGAATACCCTTACCCTTATAGGGTTCAGGCTTTCTGAACGAACGGATCTCAGCCGCGATCTGACCGACACGCTGACGGTTGGCGCCAGAAATAGTAATCTGCGTCGGCGTCGCGCATTTAACCTGGATATCGTCGGGAATGGCCACCTTGATGTCATGGCTGTAACCGAGCTGCAAATTCAGAATCTTGCCATCGAGTGCGGCACGATAACCGACACCGGAAATCACCAGATTGCGGGTAAAGCCGGTGGAAACGCCGGTCACCATGTTCGACACCAGCGACCGCGAGAGCCCCCACATCGAACGCGAGCGCTTGCTGTCATCAGCCGGCGAAATGGTGATCCCAGCGTCGTCCTGCTTCACCTCGACACCATCGGGGAGCATCTGGCTGAGTTCGCCAAGCTTGCCCGTCACGGTCATCGACTTACCGGACAGCGCAACCTTCACGCCGTCGGGGATGGAGACCGGATGTTTACCAATACGAGACATGATCAGAATACCGTGCAGAGGATTTCGCCGCCGACATGCGCGTCGCGTGCCTCGGCATCAGACATCACGCCTCGGGGCGTCGACAAAATCGCGATACCCAGGCCATTGTAGATCCTCGGCAGATCTTTCACACCGGAATACACCCGGCGGCCTGGCTTCGACACACGTCGGAGCTCTTTGATAACCGGCTCACCGTTATGATATTTGAGCTCGATCGAGAGCTCCTGGTGGCCTTCATCTTCGCGCGAAAAACCGCGGATATACCCTTCGCGCTTCAGCACATCGAGCACATTCATGCGCAGCTTCGACGCCGGGCTGTGCACTGCACTCTTCTGGGCTGATTGGCCGTTGCGGATACGCGTCAACATATCCCCCAATGGATCGCTCAGCGACATGGCGTCCTCTCCTTCAATACCTAGCCTGGGCTACCAGCTGGACTTGACCAGACCGGGAATCTGACCGATCGAACCGAGTTCTCGCACGGCGATCCGCGACAGACCGAATTTTCGATAGTAACCGCGTGGACGCCCGGTCAGACCGCAACGATTGCGAATCCTACCCTTGGCGCTGTTGCGGGGCAGGGCAGCAAGCTTAAGCGTTGCTTCAAACCGCTCTTCCGGCTCCGCCTGGCGATCCATGATGATCGCACGAAGATCGGCGCGCTTGGCCGCATATTTATCGACCAGCTTGCGTCTGTTCTTGTTCTTCTCGACGGCGCTCTTCTTGGCCATCTAAACGTCTCCTCTTCAAGCCGCGAACGGCATGCGGAACTGCTCAAGCAATGCTTTGGCTTCGGAATCATTATCGGCTGTGGTGCAGATAATGATGTCCATGCCCCTGATCTCGTCGACATCGTCGTAATTGATCTCGGGAAACACGATCTGCTCTTTCAAACCCATCGCGTAATTCCCACGACCATCGAAGCTCTTCGCCGAAACGCCGCGGAAATCGCGAACACGCGGCAAGGCGATCGTAATCAGCCGGTCGAGAAACTCGTACATGCGCTTACCGCGCATCGTGACCTTACAGCCNNCATGCCTTCGCGCAGCTTGAAGTTCGCAACTGATTTGCGCGCGCGACAAAGGAAAGGCTTCTGACCAGTGATCAATGTCATCTCGGCAACAGCGCTAGTCAGCTTCTTGCTGTCCTGCACCGCCTTGCCGACCGCCATGTTGAGAACGATCTTTTCGAGCTTTGGGATCTGCATAGGGTTCTTGTAGCTGAACTGCTCGTTCAACTTCCCCCGGATCTCGTCCCGGTATTGCGCCATCAATCGAGCCATCGCTCTTCTCCTATCGATCGATGACTTCGCCGGAGCGTCTGGCAAAACGCACCTTGCGACCGTCGTCGAGAAACTTGTAGCCGACCCTTGTAGGCTCGGAAGTCTTGGGATCGATATGCGAAACATTCGAAATGTGGATCGTCGCTTCCTTGTCGACGACACCACCTGGATGCTGCGCAGACGGCTTAGTATGCCGCTTCACCATATTGATACCCTGGACGATCAGCCGGTCATCCTTGGTCAGGACGCGCAGCACCTCGCCTCGCTTGCCGATGTCCCGACCGCCGGTAACGACGACCTGGTCACCCTTTTTGATCTTGAACTTTTTAGCCATCACGGCGTCTCTTCAATCTATATGTCCAACAGTCAGCCAAGGCCCCGCTCGNNATACGGGTCCCAATCGGCTCACCAGTATTATTGATCAGGACGGCGGCGTTCCGGTCGAACCGGATGGCGCTGCCATCTTGCCGATGGATTTCCTTGGCTGTGCGCACAATCACCGCCTTGTGCACATCACCCTTCTTCACCTTGCCCCTCGGGATCGCCTCTTTAACGGCCACCACGATGATATCACCGACCGAGGCCCAACGACGCTTCGAGCCGCCAAGAACACGGATACATTGGACGCGACGGGCACCGGAGTTGTCCGCAACGTCAAGATTGGATTCTGATTGGATCATGGCTGCCGCTCTCTAACAAAGCACCCCGCCTAAGCGGCAGGCTCTACAACAACTTCCCAAGTCTTTCGCTTGGAAATCGGACGACACTCGCGGATCTTGATGAGATCGCCAGCCTTGTACTGGTTTGCTTCATCATGCGCTGCATAGCGCTTCGACCGGGTGATATACTTCTTGTAGAGAGGATGCATAACCCGACGGTTGACGCGAACGACCACCGTTTTGTCCTGCTTGTCACTCACTACCGTTCCTTGCAAAACGCGCTTGGGCACGGACCCTCTCCTTAGTTGGCTGCAGCTTGCGAAGCACTGACGGATGCTGTCAGGACTGTCTTGATCCTGGCGATATCCCGCCTGACTTCGCGCACACGCGCCGTGTTCTCAAGCTGGCCGCTGGCCTGCTGAAAGCGCAGATTAAACTGTTCCTTCTTCAGATCCATAAGCTGCTCTTTTAACTGATCCTGGGTCTTACCCCTTAGTTCCTCGGCCTTCATGCTGCCGCCTCCTCACCCGGTCGCTTAATGAACCGGGTTCTGACGGGCAACTTGGCTGCACCACGCTGAATAGCTTCCTCAGCAAGGTCGGCCGGCACACCGTCAATTTCGAACATAATCCGACCGGCCTTGACCGGCGCGACCCAGTATTCGACCGACCCCTTACCTTTACCCATGCGCACTTCAGCGGGCTTCTTACTGACGGGATGATCCGGGAAAATCCGGATCCACACGCGGCCAGCACGCTTCAGATGCCTGGTGATCGCACGCCGAGCAGCTTCAATCTGCCGGGCGGTGACCCTTGCATTGGTCGTTGCCTTCATGCCGAAAGCGCCAAAATTAAGGGCTGCACCACCTTTGGTGATGCCGTCATTCCGCCCCTTATGGCGTTTACGGAACTTGGTACGTTTGGGCTGCATCATGGCGCTGAATTCCCTCTAATTCTTTCGCATCGAGGTGCTCTCACCTGCCCGCTTGTCCTGCGCCATCGGATCATGCTCCATGATCTCGCCCTTGAAGATCCAGCATTTCACCCCGTTGGTCCCGTAAGGTGTGAATGCGGTCGCGCGGCCGAAATCGACATCGGCGCGAAGGGTGTGCAACGGCACCCGGCCTTCGCGATAGGTCTCACCACGAGCAATCTCAGCACCACCAAGACGACCGGTGCAGTGAATACGAATGCCGAGGGCACCCAAGCGCATCGCGGACTGCATGGCCCGCTTCATCGCTCGGCGGAAGGTCACGCGACGCTCGAGCTGCTGCGCGATATTTTCAGCAACCAGCTTGGCATCGATTTCCGGCTTGCGGATTTCAACGATGTTCAGGTGAACGTCGCCGGTAGCCATCTTCGAGAGCTGCTTGCGCAGAACCTCGATCTCCTGGCCCTTCTTGCCGATGACCACACCGGGACGCGCGGTATGAAGACTGATACGTGCCTTCTTAGCCGGACGCTCGATCACGATCCGGCTGAGACCGGCCTGCTTCAAACGCTTTTGCAGGAACTCGCGGATCTTCAGATCTTCAGCAAGCAGATCGGCATACTGACTGTCCGAGAACCAGCGGGAATCCCAGGTCCGATTGATGCCGAGCCTGAGCCCGATTGGGTTGACTTTCTGGCCCATCAGGCCGCCTCCTCTCGCTCTTCGACCACGATCCGGATTCTCGAAAAAGGCTTTTCGATCTTGCCGGCGCGACCACGTGCTCTCGGCTTGAAACGCTTCATCACCATCGACTTGCCGACACTAGCCTCTGCAACTACCAGATTGTCGACGTCGAGATTGTGATTGTTCTCAGCATTGGCGACCGCGGACATCAGAACCTTTTTGACGTCGCCAGCGATACCCTTGCGGGAGAACTGCAACTGGTTCAGCGCATCCTCAGCCTTCATGCCCCGGATCATCTGGGCAACCAGATTGAGCTTTTGCGGACTGACGCGCAAAACCCTGGCCATGGCCATCGCCTGGTTATCTGCCAAAGCGCGTGCGCGCTTTTCTTTACTCATGTCAGAGCAACCCCTCTCAAAACCGGCTCAGCGCCGCTTGGCTTTCTTGTCGGCGCCGTGACCGTAATAAGTACGGGTCGGCGAAAACTCACCAAGCTTATGGCCCACCATATTCTCGGTGACATAAACCGGCAGGAACTTCTGGCCGTTGTAAACGGCGAAGGTCAGACCAACGAACTCAGGCACAATCGTCGAGCGCCTTGACCAGGTCTTGATGATATCGTTGCGAGTGCTCTCTCGGGCTTTCTCCGCCTTGTTCAGCAGATAGCCATCGACGAAAGGACCCTTCCAGACCGAACGCGACATAGGCTCAGCCTCCTCTCTTCTTCGCTTGGTGGCGCGAGCGTATGATCAGCCCGTCGGACTTCTTCTTACTGCGGGTGCGCGCGCCCTTGGTCGGCTTGCCCCAAGGGGTCACCGGATGACGACCGCCCGATGTCCGGCCTTCACCACCACCATGGGGATGATCCACCGGGTTCATCGCAACACCGCGAACCGTACCCTTACGACCAAGCCAACGTGAACGACCGGCCTTGCCGAGATTGATATTTTGGTGATCGGCATTGGAGACGGCGCCGATCGAGGCGATGCATTCTGCGCGAACGCGCCGAATCTCGCCCGATGACAGACGGATCTGCGCGTAATCACCATCCCGGCCAACCAGCTGGGCATAGTTGCCAGCGGCGCGTGCAATCTGACCACCCTTACCGGCCTTAAGCTCAACATTGTGGATGATCGTGCCGATCGGGATGTTCTTAAGCGGTGCTGCATTGCCCGGCTTCACATCAACCCGTTCATCGGCGATGACCATGTCACCGGCCTTCAGACGCTGGGGTGCCAGGATATAAGCAAGCTCGCCGTCATCATATTTGATCAATGCGATGAAGGCGGTGCGGTTCGGATCATATTCTAGGCGCTCGACATAACCCTTTACACCGAACTTGGTGCGCTTGAAGTCGATGATTCGGTAGCTGCGCTTATGCCCACCGCTACGATGCCAGACCGTGGTACGGCCCGTATTGTTGCGCCCGCCCTTCTTGGAGAGCCCCTTGGTCAGCTTCTTGACCGGCTTGCCCTTCCAAAGCTCCGAGCGGTCGACGATGACCAGTTCACGGAGCGACGGCGTGGCCGGCTTGAAAGTTTTAAGTGCCATGCCTTAATCCTCGCCTCAAATGCCTGTGGTCACGTCGAGGGTCTGTCCCTCTTCTAGGGTGACAATCGCTTTCTTCACATCGTTCCGCTTGCCGAGCCGGCCGCGGAAACGCTTCACCTTGCCCTTCTGGTTCAGGGTGTTCACCGCCTTAACCTTGACGCCAAACAACTCCTCGATCGCCGTTTTCACCTCGGGCTTGGTCGCATCATTGGCCACCTTGAAGGTCACCTGATTATGCTCGCTACCAAGCGTCGACTTCTCGGTGATCACCGGTGACAAGATGACGTTGTACATCCGCTCGCGGTTCATGCCAGACGCTCCTCAAGGGCAGCGACGGCCGACTTGGTCAACACCAAGGTATCGCCCTGCAGAATGTCGTAAACATTGGCGCCGGCCGATGGCAGCACCTTGATGCCGGGGATATTACGCGATGCCAGCTGGAAGTTGCCGTCAATCTCCGCACCATCGATCAGGACCGTCCGACCCCAACCATGCTTCTCCATGGAACCCGCCAAAATCTTGGTCTTGGCTTCGGCCATCTTGGCTTCGTCCAGCACCACCAGCCTGCCGTCCTTCAACTTGGAGGACAGAGCCGACTTCAGACCCATCTTGCGGACTTTTTTCGGCAGGTCATGGCTGTAGTCGCGCGGCTTCCTGGCAAACGCCCGGCCACCACCACGGAACTGAGCCACATCGGCCGAACCGTGACGCGCACGACCGGTACCCTTTTGCTTGAACATCTTCTTGGTGGTGGCCTTGACCTCGCTGCGGGTCTTGTTGGCATGGGTGCCCTGGCGTCGCTTGGCCAGCTGCCATACCACCACCTGGTGAAGGATATCCTTGCGGACCGGCTGCTCGAATACCGATGCAGCCAACTCGATCTTACCGGCGTCCCCTTGGGACAAGGTCGTTACATCGACCTGCATGATGTCTACTCCTTGCCCTGCTGCTGGTCGTCGGGCGCCTGGGCTTCGGTCGCTACCGAGGCATCGACAGCCGTGCCGTCGACTTCACCCTCGCCGGCAATCTGCGTCGCGGTGGCGATCGTCCCAGCGGGATAAGGCGCTTCGGTCGGCAGAGCCTTCTTCACGGAATCGGCGATCTGAACCCAGCCGCCCTTGGATCCAGGGACACCGCCCTTGATCAACAAAAGGCCGCGATCGGGATCAACACCCATCACCTCTAGGTTTTGCGCGGTACGCTTCTTCGCACCCATATGGCCCGCCATCTTCTTACCTTTGAAGACGCGACCCGGATCTTGACATTGGCCGGTGGAACCATGGGATCGATGGGAGATCGACACACCATGGGAGGCGCGAAGGCCCTTAAAGCCATGGCGCTTCATGCCGCCGGCGAAACCCTTACCGATCGATGTACCGGAAACATCAACATATTGGCCGACCACGAAGTGGTTGACCGACAGTTTGGTGCCGGCGTCGATCAGACCGCTCTCATCAACACGGAATTCAACGACCTTCGCTTTGGGCGTTACTTTCGACTTTGCGAAGTGACCGCGCATCGCCTTCGACACCCGCTTCGTCTTCGCCTTGCCATTGCCGAGCTGGACGGCGCTGTAGCCATCTTTGTCGACAGTCCGCGTGGCTGTCACCTCGCAGTCATCAACCCGCAATACAGTGACCGGAACATGGTCGCCATCAGGGGTAAAAATGCGGGTCATGCCGACTTTCTCGGCCAAGAGCCCCAAACGCATCACTATTCTCCCGAGCCCTTAACCTAGACCTTGATCTCGACATCAACGCCAGCAGCCAAATCGAGCTTCATCAAAGCATCGACGGTCTGCGGTGTCGGGTCGACGATATCGAGCATCCGCTTATGGGTACGGATCTCGAATTGTTCGCGCGACTTCTTATCGATATGCGGCGAGCGCAGCACGGTGATCTTTTCCATCCGGGTCGGCAACGGGATCGGCCCGCGCACCCGCGCACCGGTCCGCTTCGCCGTGCTCACGATTTCTCGCGCAGATAGATCGAGCACGCGATGATCGAACGCCTTGAGGCGGATCCTGATATTTTGTGCGTCCATGGTCTTTGCTCACCAAAAGACCGACCCGAAGGTCGGCCCTGTTAGAAAAAAATTACTCGACGATGCTTGCGAC
>JBOEHJ010000085.1:0-64485 GCA_050633905.1 Geminicoccales bacterium | reverse complement strand
CCGGAAAAGGCTGAGTCCTTCGATAGAGCCATGGACAATGCGAATCGGCCCGACCGCGCGCCGGCGGCACCCTCGGAGACCACGACCGTTTCCGATGATGACAAGGATGATCGGAATACCACCGACAAAACTGATGACCGGCAAGATCGTGCAGCAGGACCTCCAGGCATCAGTGCGCCGCCGAGCTCGACCTCGCCCACCGATGCGAACAAGGAGCCTGACGACACGGACGATCAGGACGATCGTGGTATTCTGGATCGTATCAGCGATGCGCTGACAGCACCGCCGACCGATGCCGAAGGTAACGCACGGTCAATCTCGCCCGTCGCGGATCGGATCAGAAATCACACATAAAACAAAAGCCTCGAAGATCTCAGGGATGTCTTCACACCGGAACAAAGCCAGGCGCTGGCGCGATGGCGCAGCGGTGATGGAGGGTGTCGTGGCGCCAGCACCCACGACACCGAGAGATCAACTCAGCCTTTACCAAGCCGATCTTCATTTACAGCAGCGAGGGCTGGAATATCAGCGTGCGCAGCTTGGCGAAAATCCCCATCCCCGATCCCCAAATGCGGGTAAAGCGGCAGCCATCGATCGTGAGCTTGCAAGGCTCGCTGAACGACAAGAGTTGGTGGAGACGGTCTCACGGCCTGATCTTGCCACCGGCGTTGCTCCCGAAATCCTGCACTTCGATCCCAAGGACGACGGACAGATCGTGGTGGCCCATGGCGACATTAGAAACGCCAGCCATATCGCTGTGATGGTACCAGGTATGACCACGGATCTGGAAAATTTCAATGCGATTGATGGCGCTCCTGTCTTTTCCGACTTCCTTGATGCGCTGCCTAAAGACGCCGAAACTCACGTGCTCGCCCACAGCTATGGCAGCCTGCTCATAGGGAAGGCTTTGGCCGAGGGAGCCAAGCCGGAATATGCGCATATCTTTAGTAGCCCTGGGATTGGCGTCGACGCGCTTGATGAGCTCAATCTTGAGGGCAGCACCGTCGTCACCGTGACATCCAATCCAGGCGACAGCGTGGTGACGTTCGGTCCCTTCGGGGATATGCCACCGGAAGGCGCCATCAGCTATCCAGCCATGGGGAACCCTCCGCCCGAAGACAGCCCAGAAGCCGACGATTATGAACCCCATATCGACTATTTTTAACCCAGGGGTGCTCGTTGATGTCATCATGGGCAGACGAGAACCGATTGCGGCCGAGGATTAGCCTTGCTCTATCGTGCCTTGCTTGTTGTTGCAGCTTTGGTGATGTCAATGTCAGCTTGTGACGCTCAGGAGCCGCCTAAGGTTCCCAAAGAACAGCTTTTGAGTGATCAGACCTATGCCATCGAAACGGTGACGACGCTCGCCAACGCGATTGCGCCGGACATGCCCTGGACTGAAGAACTCTTTCCTGAAGCTAGCTGCTTTGGCGCCGATGGTATCGTCAACGGCTATCAGACATCGTTCACTCTCCATCTTAGAACTGAAGCTGTCGGTCACGACATCGATGATGTGAAGGTTTTCGAGGTCTCCCGCGCTTGGCTAACCGAGCGGGATTATGAATTCATCCGGGATACCCAGTACAGCAATGGAACACGGGAAATTCGAGCCGTCAGAGAAAACGAGACCGACGGCATTGGCATCTCGATCAAAGGGCATACTGGCATTGTCGGCATAACCGGCACGACGAAATGCAGGCGATGATGGCTGTCGTCTGATGAAAGAACGCTCGACAAGATGAACTGATGGCATTGCGTACCAGCCATTTTCAACATGTTAGAATCTCGACCCCATACGCCAACGACCCCTAACAGGGTGACAAGGGTCATAAACTGATATAGAACAAAACAAGAACAAATTGGATCAGGTCTACACTCATATCGGGGCGCTCCAGTCACTCCTGGAAGTCCAATAACGCATCCCGGATGAGCGTGATCGTACCGATGATCCGATCGCAGAACGATGCCTCTTACGAAATCAGTATGAAAGGATACGATCATGGCCCGTACCTCCAAAGGTCTGAGCATCAGTTCCCAAGCGGCTGATAAGATCGCCGATTGGAAAGCCTTCGTCGGCGGCCAAAAAGGTGTTCAATTCTCGCGTGTCGATTTGGAGGTCAACGAAGCAGGTGAGTTGGAGGTGAAGGCCGCATTCGGGGTCGACGAAAACAATGCCGAAGTCGTGTTTTCAAACACCATCAGGCGACTGATCGAAGGTGGTACAACGGATGCTACTGTGCACGCGATCACCGGGTAGCCCTAGACAAAGAGGCACGAAGTGGCATCAAGCAATGTCCGAGACTGGATCGGGCTGGATAAGATACGCTTCGCCGCGATGGGAGAAGCAAGATCATCGATCCGAGAAGCTGATCGCTTCTTCCGTTCCCCGTCTTGTATGTCGATCTCAAGGTCGGCAAGAAGATCGGCATTTTTGTCTCAATAATATGAAAAATATGACAACGTAGCAGTAGGTTACCCTTAGAGAATAATCGGCATGAATGTGCAGTTAGAATCGCCCGGACGGCTGGAGCCTTGCTTGCTTGAGCAGCTGCCCGTGACGATCACCGATCTTATCGCCGACATTGCGGCGGCCGCAGAGCGTCTCGATGGACGGCTTCATTCGCACACCGCTGCCAGTTTGACAGACCTTGTCCGCCTGATGAACTGCTACTACTCAAATTTGATCGAGGGGCATAACACGACGCCCTGCGACATTGAGCGGGCCCTGATCGGTGATCTCGATGCCGAAGAGGGACGGCGTAACCTTTAGGTCGAAGCGCGCGCACATATCCGGGTGCAACAGAAAATCGACCAGCTTCATGCCGACCGCGCATTACCGGAACCGGCATCGACGGCCTTCATTCAATGGCTGCATCGCGAATTTTATGATGATGCACCAGAAGCCATGCTCCTCATCGCGGGGCGAGACCATCACTTCCGCATGAAGCCCGGAAGCTTTCGTACCCTCCCAGAACATGAAGTGAGCGTCGGTCGACACCTTCCCCCGGCGAGTGATCGCGTCGCCGGTTTCATGGCCTATTTCGAGCGACGCTATCGCCTCGAGGGCATGGGCAAAGGGGCTCGCCTGGTCGCCATGGCCGCGGCACACCATCGTCTCAACTACATTCACCCTTTCGCCGACGGCAACGGCCGGGTCAGCCGCTTGATGAGCCACGCCATGGGGCTCGCCGCTGATACCGGCGCCCATGGCCTATGGTCGATCTCCCGCGGTTTGGCACGGGGGATGGAAAGCCGTCTCGAATACAAACAGATGATGGATCATGCCGACATGCTGCGGCAGGGGGACCATGATGGTCGTGGCAACCTATCGCAAAGGGCTCTCGAGGACTTCATCACCCGGTTCTTGCGCGCCTGTCTCGATCAAATCACCTTTATGAGCGGGTTGTTCAACCTCGATGCTCTTGCTGGCCGGCTCCGGCGTTATGTCGAACTTCATGGAAGCCTGCGGTCGGAAGCCACCGGCATTCTTGAGGAGGTTCTGCTGCGTGGAGAGATGATGCGCGGCGATGCAGAGCGAGCAACAGGCCTCAAAGAACGTTCGGCAAGGATGGCTCTCGGCGCCTTGATCGAGGATGGCCTCCTCGGGTCGGTATCGCCAAAAGGACCCGTCTCCCTGAGATTCCCTGCACATGCCATCGATGTCTTGTTCCCACGTCTCTTCCCCGAAGCCTGATCCGACCCTAACGCATCAATGATCTTCAGCGCGATTAGCTCAGCACAGCTCAAAGTTCGCTAAGCGGTTTTATGTCCAATCGGACGATTCACGTCGGCGATTCGCTAGTTATTTCCACCATTTGACAAACCCGTCGGACGTCAACTCTATGTCGAGCTTTGATGCTTTACGTGTTCCAGCACCACTCGCTTCCTTGGACGTTTTCCTGGGTTTGAGATTGTCGGAAGGCGGACGACGTCTGGCCTTTTCGCTTCCGCAGGACTTTGAGGCTTGTTTTTTTGATGGTGCATTCTGAATTACGGACAGTTGACCGATGTCCGTATCCTCTTTTGGATCGGCTGCCCCCTCCATATCCAGGCCGAACAGGGCCGACATATCGCCGGTCTCCAGGACATTCCCAGTATCGAGTGGCTGCTTTGAAAAGGGCAGTGCCTCGTCAAGATCGATCACCAAATCATTCTCGTCCACTGCACGAAGCTGGAATAGAAGCTCTGGCGTCCCGTCAAGCCGGGCGCCAACGCCATAGAGCGCCGAGGCGACGTGCTTGCACATGGAGGCGCCGTCCAGACAATTGCAGGAGAACCGGATTTCCGAGGGCTTGGGGAACAGGCCTTTGTCCTGCCGGCAGAGTCGCTCCATCACTCCTTTGGAGAAACGCCCTTGCAGCAGCTCGACGAGCGAATCGATGCCGCCGGCGCAATCATCGCAGATCGACCGCCACAATGTCGGTGCCAGCGCTTTGATGGTGATGGTGACGTTATAGATCGATGATCCGCTGACCATTGCCTTGATTTCCAGCGCTGATATCTGGAGGTCGACGACCGAACCATTGCGAGCATAGGTGCGGCCACGGGGCAGGCGGTTCTCGTAATCGCGATAGCTCTCTAGGTTATCGCACCACGCCTTGCCCCAGAAGGTCTTGGCAATGGTGCGTCCCTCGATGGTGACGGGGGCAATCGGATACCCTTTCTTGCGCAACTGCTCCACCTCGCGGGCCGCTTTTTTTCGGCGCTCCGCAACGGGAACGTAGCGCGGCCATCCCCCATTATAATAGCTAGCCATTGACCTCACTCTTCCATGGCTGTTTTCACATCGAGAGCCACCATCCGCATCAGATCTTCGTCCTTCATCTCGGTCAGATTGACCTCGCCGCCGTCGGGCATGACGTCTTCGGAAAGACCTTTCTTCGCTTCGATCATCGCGTCGATCTGCTCCTCGACCGTGCCCTGACAGACAAATTTGTGGACCAGCACGTTTTTCTTCTGACCGATCCGAAATGCCCGGTCCGTGGCCTGATTTTCCACCGCCGGATTCCACCATCGATCGAAGTGGACGACATGGGATGCCGCGGTCAGCGTCAGACCCGAACCTCCTGCCTTCAAGGACAGAACGAAAAACGGCACCGTCTCATCCTCCTGAAAGGTTCGGACCAAAGATTTGCGGTCTTTTACCGCGGTATTGCCATGCAAAACCAGACCTGGGCGGCCAAAGATCTTGCCAAGATACGCCGCCAGCGGCGCCGTCGTTTCGCGGAACTGGGTAAAGACCAGCATCTTCTCCTGACGGGTGGCGATTACCTCGGCGATCTCACGCAGGCGGCCCCACTTCCCGCTATCTCCCTCAGCCCACTCATTATCGTTCAGCCACTGCGAGGGGTGATTACATATCTGCTTCAACCGCATCATCGTCGCCAGCACGATGCCCTTGCGCCGGATGCCGTCGGCGTCCTCCAACGCTTCGGCCAAATCCGCCACCGTCTGGCTATAGAGGGCGGCCTGCTTGCGGCTCAACGGGCAGAACGATCTGACCTCTGTCTTGTCCGGCAGATCGGCGATGACGCTCTTGTCGGTCTTCATCCTCCTCAGGATGTAGGGCCGGACGAGATCACGCAGTGGACCATAGGGATTGTGCGGCCGCTCGGCCAGCGCTTTGGTAAAGCGACCAAACTCCTTTGTGTTCCCGAGCAGGCCAGGATTGATGAAGTCGAAGATCGACCACAAGTCGCCCAAATGATTTTCCACCGGCGTTCCGGTCAGAGCGATGCGCGCCTCGGCCTTCAGGGTCTTGGCCGCCCGGGTCTGTTTGGTACGATGGTTTTTGATCGCCTGCGCCTCGTCCAGCACCACCAAGCGCCATGACGTTTCGCCTAGTATTGGCATGCGCAGCAATGAGCCATAGCTAGTAATCGCCAGATCCAGACCGGACAGCCCGTCCGCCGCCAGATGTTTGAGATCTTCCGTTGCCATCGCTGAGGAATGCACGATTTTCGCATTCAGATCGGGGGCGAAGCGCTCGATCTCCGTCGCCCAGTTGGCCAGCAGCGAGGCCGGTGCCACCAATAGGCTAGCCTTGCGGTCACTCCGCTTCCGTTTCTGGATCAGGAGCAACGACAGGATCTGGATCGTCTTGCCCAGGCCCATGTCATCGGCAAGACAAGCGCCGAGTCCAAGCCCTGACAGGAGATGGAGCCATTCAACCCCCGCCTTTTGATAGGTGCGCAAGGTTCCCTTCAACGCCGAGCCGGGATCGACGCCACCGCCATCAGGGTTGCGCAGCGCCTTCAGGGTCTCAGCCAGCCACGGTCCGGCCGATACTTGATACCAGTCAGCGTTAAGGGGCTGCCCATCCTTCCCGGCGACCGCAGCCCCGGCCAGCAAACGCATGGCCTCCACAAAGGACAGCCCCTCCTTCTCGATGAGTTCTTGCGCTTCCTTGAAGCGGTCGATCGCCCTTTCCAGACGCGGTCGATCGATCTCCACCCATTGACCGCGAAGCAGCACCAGCGTCTCGGTGCCGGCAAGCAAGGTGGCCATTTCCTCCTCTGTGAGCGGTTCGCCGCCCAGCGTCACGTCCATGTCGAAGTCGAGCAGCGCGTCAAGACCTGCCCCGGACGGTGGCCGGGCGCCGATCGTGGCTGTGACCTGCGGGCGTGGTGGGCGGCTCGCATGCCAAGTCGCGGGCATGCGCACGATCACACCAGCGCTCTCTAATTCGGGCACCCCGTTCAACAACCGTGCAGCTTCGACCGGGCTCCAACGTAGGGGATGGAAGATTTCCCCGGTATCGACCATCGTCTTGAGCCAGCCATGGTGCTCCGCCGCCCGCTGCACCGGCACCAGCAATGATAGCAGCTTGTCTCGGTCGGCGGCACTGGCATAGTCGCGCAAGGCTTGCGCAAGCGGTACGTGCTTCGCTTTGGCTTCGGCCGATAGTCGTGTTGTGTAGGTCGCCATGAAGGCGAAGGGCAGGTCAGCATCCTGCCGGTTCTCTGCCAGATTGAAATGAACGCGACCGACCAGGTTCCAGGCCGGGTTCAGTGTCTTGAGAAACGTTTGCAGATCGCTGCCAGATGTGGCCAGTGACGCCGAAAACGCCCCACCAAGGTTGGTCCACAACCCAAGCAGAACATCCGCATTCAGGTATTCCGCCCCAGGCATCATGGGTGCGGTTAGGACGAGTGTGCCGAGATCGCTCTCGGTTGGTGGGGAAACGGTTGACGGCGCTTCAGAGATTGTGCCCGACGCTTGAAGGCAAACGGCTCCCACATAGTGTGCCGCGAAATCACGCCACCAAACGAAGGTGGGTGGTAGGGATTGGCCGACTTCGCCCGCTCCAAGCCGCAACAGCCCATGCCCGCTGCCACGCTCAAAGGCATCGACCAACCGTGCCGCCAACTTGTCATCCACGGCTGGCGCGTCGTCAGCGTCCTCGAGCAGGAGATGGCCAAGGGGGGTCAGGCGTAATTGAAGATGAGGCATGGTTGCCGAGCAATTTCCAAAAAAAATCTCAAGCCGCGATGCTTGCTCTACAATGGCGCCTTCGTCCCGATCAAGACATGACCATGAAAACAAGGGATGGGCTAAGGCCAATCAATCGCTCAATGAGCACTGCCTGCCGACTGTTTTCGATCTAAAACGGCCCTTAAAGCACCCGTCAGCCGGCAGAAGGAATTCTGCGGTTTTCAGAGGCCCAAAACCCCGGTCCTAAACGCTTGAGGTTTTGAGCCGTTTTTGATCGGCCAGCCTCATGCCAGATACCAGTCAGCAGTAGCTCGATAGGCTTTCCCAGCTGGTCGTGGCATTAAGACAAATGAAAGCGGTCGATCGGTAGTCTCAAGTGTTCCCCTATCAGAGAGCTCGTGTCGTGGGCCGTGTGATCAGATTTCGACGGCGGCGCTTCAAACGCCCTTCCCTGCCGGCTTGGTTCTCGAAGCGCTGGCTTCGCTCATCGTCGCTTGCTCGGAGCCCTTGGCAACCGCTGGCAATCCTCCTGGTGCTATCGGGGTGATCTGGTTGGCGTCAGCATGGCAGGAATGGACGGCGGGCGGTGACACCCAGTTTCGTCTCTGTGTTCGAGCTTCCCAGCAAGACTGTGTCGTTGACGGCGACACGTTTCGCTATCGGGGCGAGACGATCCGAGTTTCCGACATCGACGCTCCTGAGGTCCGTGACTATCAATGCGCCTCGGAGGCCGCTCTTGGGCACCGCGCAACCGAGCGATTGCTCTCCCTCCTGAACGCCGGCGCCTTTCGGCTTGAGGCATCGGGCCGCGATCGTGATCGCTACGGGCGACTGGCCAGGCTGGTCATACGTGACGGCCGATCTTTGGGAGATGTGCTGATTGGTGAGGGCCTGGCTCGACGCTGGGCTGGCGCGCGCCATAGCTGGTGCTGACGGCTTTAGACCCAGTTGTCAAAGGCGGGCGCCAGGGAGGAAGACTTCAGACTGCACTGACAAAGTTCGATATAGGCATTTATCGCAAATCTCAATTCGCGCAATATCAAAGTGTTAGATGCAGGTTGCCCTCAAGGGAGAAATACGCTCTCGCGATGATAGGCCAGGTAGGCGTCCTGGGCGTTCGAGAAGCTGCCCACGCCTTCCGCGGTCGCGCGACATAAGCCCAAACAGGTTCTTGCCTTCTCGTGGAGCGTGCCGGAGACGCGGACAGTTCCATTCTGTTCGAAGGAAATCAGGCCGATATCGAAGAGCCGATCGATGTGAGGGGCAAGGAGAAGCCCGTTGGCGCCATCCAGCCGTTCATGCGAGGTCGTGCAGCTGCGCCAGGGTTTGATGTGGCTGGCAATCAGAAGCCGCTTGTCGTCGAGCCCGGTTACGCGGCAGGCAGGTTCGATCTTCTCGACGTTACTGCGGAACAACCCCTGCCCTTTTCGTGCTTTGACTAAAGCGTCCACTTCGGTTTTGGGCAGCGTGTCATCGACTTCTATCGTGGCCTGAATTTTGTCCTCGATACCGTCGATGATCATCCTGTCTTCAGCAGCTGCGAGGTCAGTTGTTGCCTCGTTCGGGCGGAAAGCTCCCAGGGACATGAGCTCGTCAAAGAGCGGCTGGTCAATCTTGGCCAGATAGGCGGCTTGGTTTCCGTTGCCGTTTCCTTGAATGGGCGCGTAGCGGTTCGGTAGATGAGGCCTCAAGCGCTCAATATGATCCTTCGGTCGAAACGGCTGGTCGATTGCATTCCAGGACACCGGTACATGCCAGCCATCGTTCGACCAGTATTCACCTTTGCTGCCAAATTCATCTGGTTTGGGCGCGCTCATGGGGAAATCGGTCACAATGCCGTAGTAGGCGATCGTCGCGTTTGCGAAGGAAATAACGATATCGCCAGGCCGGGTTTTCCGCATGAATTCGTAGTATTGGCTTCGGCGACCGTTTTGCATTCGTTTCGGTGACCAGAGATAGCCACCGGCAATTTCTTGCCGAGCTGTCTGCTTGTGATTCACCCACCAGAAATTCATAGGCCAGAAACTAACGGTAGATTTTCAAACCGCAAGCCTTCGAGCAGAAAGGCATCCATATCCCCGAAAGGGGATTATGGGATAGGGAGGAGCGTACTGAAGAATGTTAATCGATGCAGAGTCCGCGCCCCTCCTCGATCAGTCGAGAAGGCCCAGCTGTGTGCCGGCCTGTGCTGGATGCAGCTTGTCACCGTTAGCGAGAATCTCAGCGAACATCGGGCGCAAGGCCTCGATTTGCAGAAGCTCTGCTGCGACGCATGCCAAATTCTCGCGTTGATGCTGCGTGCGCAGAGCCAGAATCTCATCATAGTCGATCGTCAAGAGCTCGCAGAATTCTCTCCCGGTCATCGCCTGTTCATCAGTGATGCGACGTTTGAAGGCTTCAATGACCGCCTTGCGATCTCGAGCATGAAAACAGCAAAAATGAATGCTCACGGAGAAACGGATGTAAGGAGAGAAGTGAGTGCGGAATTTCTCCATGCTGGCCAGCTCGCCAGCAGCCTTTTTGGTATCGAAAGCGTCACCATCCTTGAGCTCGACGATATGGCAGTGATGCCTCGCCGCATCGAAAACGACGAAGTCCGGCTCGGCACCCTCGGTATCGATTTTCTTGCTTCGCTTGATGGTTTTCTTGGGCGCAAGGAATACCCGCTTGGGATAGTCCGTCCACTCCAGGAAATCGTCCAGGTCAGGCAATGTTTGGACTCGATCCTGGATCAACTTCTCGAGCTCGTTGCCGGACGCAATTACAGTGCTATGCACTCGGCTGAAGAGCTTGCCCAACAGGGGATCGCCCACGACCCGCGTATAGCCGCCGTCTTCACGGCCCGCGAAGTTCCGAATGAGCGCCATCAAGGTCTCCAATTCGTGCCTGACCTCATAGCCAAGCCTTAAATCTGTCAGCTAGTGGCAAGCTCGCGTGGTGCGTCAGTCGATTTCCACCGTCGTCTGCCGATACCGGTATCAGCTTCGAGCCCCCAAGCATCCCAACCCGACACACGTTCTCGAGCAAACATCTCTAACCGTGGAACATCCGGATGATATTCCTCAATGATTGTCCTGGCCCGATCTGGCTTCTGGCTATGGGCGCGCTGTTGGCCTCCAATCACTGAATCGACCGCGGGGATGTCCCTAAACCTCGGGCAGATGTTGCTGCCTCGTGCTGCGATCAGGAGTAGCTCATGGCGGTTACGAGCCCAATAGCCCGTGCCAATTCGATCTTTGACCCAAACGAAGCTGGATTTATAAGCAAATCCCCAGCTTGCAATAATCGAAAGTGCATTTTCCAGGTGCGGAACAGTACACCAAAGATAGAGCGCTGCTGACTTATCAGCCCAGGCATCCACTGGCAGGGCTTTGATGGCCTCAAGCGTCATACAATCGTAATGGGCTTCCGCACTACGTCCTTTGCCTTTGACCGAATAGGTCTGAAAGGTCCAGGGTGGATCGGCATAGATGACTTTATAGTGCCCAGCCTGGGACGGATCGTTTCTCTTGATCTTGCTCACATGACCTCACACGGCACTGACTTCCCTCACTCAGGCATACGGCTTAAATGGACGATCGTCACGAGGGGCCATCGTCTTTTCCACAAGATTCTAACGTAATGCCATTGATGAGCGAGGCGCCAAGTTGCACGGTTTGGAGCAGCGGCGCGAGCTCGATTGGACCGTCTTTAGATCCTGGCTGAGCCAGCACTCGGCGCTCAGCCGCATGAGTTCGCGATAATAAGCCGAGGTCGGATAAGCCTCATTGTTGTCTTGTGCCGCCTCGTGAAACGTTCCCGTGAAAACGTAACCGATCGCATGAATGGCCTCATGCCGATCCAACCGCTCCTGCATTAGCCTTTCCATCGCGGCGGCGACAGGCGTCTCGTCGGCAAGGGCGACTTGATTTTCGACGATGACGTGTACCACAGCGTGAGCGTCCGGATTGGGTAGCTTGTCACCCTGCATTTGATGATAGGCGAGGACGAGATCCAGTCGCTCTGACTCTTCCAACTCGGTCCAGTCAGTAATCGATGGCGGTTTCAACGGATCATAGGCATCCAGATTTCGCGCAATCTCTTTGAAAAGATGTTCTCATTTTGACTCGCGATCGTCGGACGCTCAACACGTTAATCCTGTCCGTTGGGGCGATGAGCCCGATCAGGCAGGCTCGAGCACGCGCCGTTTCTTGCTCGAAGACACCGTCACCGTGACCTCGCGCTCGTCATCGAGGGCATTCAGCATCCGGATCAAGCGATCCAGAGGTCGCGAAGGGGCTAGCTAACCCTTGATATTGATGTAAAATACCTGACATATACCAAATATGGTATCAGCCAGTGCTTCCTTGCCCTAGCGCAAAGGAGAAATCTTTGAAAGATCGACTACTACTCAATCGAGCTTGGGATTTGATTGAAAATCAGACAACACGAAGCGTCGATGGGGTCGGACTCTTGCCTTGGAAACCTCATGATGCCTGGAGCGCAATCTCTGCAGTCGCTCCCGACTTCGAAAGCTACTATCGCCTTAACAGCCACATGGCCGACAAGGCAAACGCGCTCTTTGGCAGCATCGGTTTGGCTGACCTCGCCAAACTACCAGACCATCAACTACGTCACGTCTTCCAAACGGCCATAGAAGACCACCATTAGCGCTAATCATTCGCTTGCTCTTGCCTTCATGGGGAGCATCCGCACACCACCCCTTCATCAAACCGAAGAAATAAAAGCACTTGGGAAAACGGCTTCGCGCCCTCTTATCTCAAAGTGCGATATGCCTTTTTCTGATAAATATCGATCTGAAATGCTATACATTTTGCTATACAAAATGCATCACTTTGAAATGAATAAATATAATAAAATCAATAATTTACTTAGATTTCCTTTTGTTTGTGTCGGACATCCACTCCGCCACTTTCGTTCCCTATATTATTGAGTTTAATAAAGATTATCCAAAGTCAGTAAGTTTGGCCCACCATTTTACCGACCAAAATAAAGTCTCGTGCCACCGATCATATCAACTTGGCTGCTTCCCAAGCTCGAAGACAGCTCCTTCGTAGCCCTTAGATACCTTAAAGTCGGGTTTGAAGCGCAGCATTGATTCGTCGAACAATCTATCCAGTGCTCGGTCATCATGAGACGGATCATGATGGAAGGGCACGAGTTCGCTGACATTAGCTATAGCTGCGAAGTCAAAGGCATGGCGATAGCTGCTATGCCCATAGCCGACACACGAAGCATATTCCTCTTCGCTGTACTGGGCGTCATGGAGAAGGAGATCGACGTTGAGCGCGAGTTCATGACCTGAGATCCAACTCGCCTCCAGCCAGGCTCCGTTGGTCTGGCAGAGGGCGGGCTCATGATCCGGGATGTAAGCCACGGCACGGCCATCAAGGCTGATGCGGTATCCAAGTGTGGCATCAGGGTGACAAACCAGCGACGCCCGGATTGAAAACGGTCCGACCTCGAACTCGCCTGTCGGGCTTTCGTGGCAGGTGACGGCGGGCAGATCACGAAAGTGCAGCGGAAACAAGGGCGGCGAGAGATAGCGTGAAAGTCGTGCTTTGAGTGAGTGCGTGCTGCTGGGCGGTCCCCAGATGTGCACGTCGATGTCCGGGCGGGTGAGCGGATGAAAAAAACCGAGACCTTGAATGTGGTCCATATGAAGATGGGTCAGCAGAATGTCGATGCTCTTGGTGTCCGCAGGAAGCCTCTCTCCGAGACGGCGTAGGCCCGTGCCGGCATCCAGGATAAGCACGGTGCCGTTATCGCTGATGATTTCGACCGTAGACGTGTTGCCTCCATAGCGCGCCGTCGCCGGTCCAGGAGTGGCGACGGATCCCCGGGTGCCGAACAGCGTGACACGCATCACGGCGGCAGCTCCCAGAAAAGAGCAGCGGCCCCGAGAAATTCGCCTTTGAGTCCGCTAAAAGGGATCGACGTCACGCCGATCTTGCGCGCGGCGCCGTCCAGGCCCTTTATGGTGAAGTGCTTGTGCGCGGGCTGATGGGTCTTCAAGGTCACCATCAACGGCAAATCGTTCGGAGGGATGAGCTCGCCTTGGTCGTCCACCGGGAGAAACATCGACGACCAGTCCTCGGCCGGCATCTCGCCGGTATCGTCAAACCGCCGGCCCAAGACCGTCTCGGCCGGTTCATTGTAAAAGAGCAAGGTGCCCTCTGGATCGACCAGAAAGACCGGAACGCTCAATTGCGTGGCGAGCTGTCGGGCGAGAATGATTTGGATAGGATGGCCCATATTCAGGTCTCACAGTGCAGTCTGAACGACGTCTACCCCAGCTTGAGTTGCCCACGTCAAGATGCGTTGCGTGTCCACCACCACAGCTTCAGTCCTTGAAGCGTTCGTGAGGGACGATCGGTGATATCTCGATCCGACCATAGCCGCGTCGCGGATCGGGCACCGGCTGTCCGGGAAAAGGATCAGCATTGAGCTCAACGTCGCCACGATTCGGGAGGTCGTTGCGGGCAACATTTTCCGAAATCCATCGCGCGATCTGGGGCGCCGCGACGCTGGTGCCATCCAAGGCGCCGACAGAACCACTCCGCGTTCCTGCAGCAAGGCGTCCCCGATGCGCGACCGAGTCGTGGCTCACAGCCATGGCATCGGGGCCGATACGTGTGCCATTGGTTGGACCGCCGGAAGAATAAGGGCTCGGCCGATCTTCTTTCCCGATATAGCCGCCGGCCACGATCATCTCGCCATCGGTCGTGGCGAGACCACTGATCGTGCCCTCACGGCGGATCTTGCAGGCGGGATCGTCGATCTCGATCAGCCGGCCGTAGTCGTCGTAGCGCTGATAGCAATCGTGATCGAAATAGGACTGCCGCCCGCGGATTGGAAAGCCGAGCGGCGGACCATCGCGCCAGATCCAGGCATTGACGACCTCGCCCGATGGAAAGGCAGCATTTCGCCTAAGAGTGATTTCCCAAACACCGGAGCGGGCGACGACCTCATGGTGAGGCCCCAGCCGTTCCGTGGGAGCTATCTCGATCAAGAACCTTCCTCTGTTGTGGAGGCCATTATGGCGATAGGTGATCTTGCACTCGTGAGGAATATCCCGATGAGCGGAATCGAAAGGTGGTAGCTGCTGAAATCCAGCCACGACTTCGCTAAGGGGCGGAGTCGCTCCGAAAGGCGGCGTTCCACCACCGCCGGGTGGCGTGATTGAAACCGTCATACGATCAGCGGGCATGCCAGGCGGCAACCATATTTCCATAAAACTCCAAGCTTTTCCATCCGGCTGGATCCGCCAGTGCAATACTGCAGTGGCGCCACCAATGAAATCAACGTTGGCGTGGGTCCGCGATAGATGGCTGTTGCCGGAAGGAACCACGACGCGGAGTGGCACATTGTGGGTAGCCATCCGCTCGGCGATGGCGTCTTCGATCGCTTCTTCCGAGTTTAGCGTGCCGTCGTGGGCACCCAGGTGGTGGCCATAGCTGAAGTTAATGACGACAGGGATGGGGCCGGTGCCTGTTCCGGCATCCGTGATGCGATCACGAGCAATCAGGTCGGCACGGTGAAGAATGTACCGAATCGCCTCGAACAGATGAGGCTCCAGTTGCTTGCCCGAGGTGTCGGCTGTCACATCGGTTGGCAATTGGACGCAGATCATCGGTCGCTTTTCCGCCATTGCCCGTTGCGTCGGATCACGATGATCATAGCCGGCCGCCGTATCCATGATATGGGCGCCGTGGGAGATACGCTTTGCAACCGAATTCACGACGTCCACCGAAGTCTCTTCGAACTTCACAGCACCAATATGCCGGTAGAAAGAATCTTCGTCGACCATCCCACCTGCTGTGACATCAGAAAGGGCAGTGTTGATATCGCCTCGCTTGATTTCCCGTCCGTAGTCAAAGTCCGATGATGGCGTTCCCCCCGGCACTTCGAACGCACGATCCTGCAGCCAAACATACTCGATCCGCGTATCGCCATCAGCCTGCCAGAAGCGTTCATTTCCGAAGGCGATGCCGTCATCGATGATTGCGACGATCACTAAACCGTCGCTGGGTGGGTTACCGTCAAGATCGATGTCTTCGAGCGGCTCAGGAACATCCTCCGAAAGACCAGCTTCGAAGAGTTTAGGAGCCATTGGCTGGCGGGTCGACGGTGTGCCGATAGTGATCGCCTGGACCACCGATCGCAGCTTCGGGTTCTCCGGCCCGCCCTCATCGTCGATCGCTTCCAGAAAGTCGGTGAAGAATTCGGGCCTGACTTGGGCGGTCACGAACAGCGTCTCACGTGGCCTCTGCCCGCTTCGAAGATGGAGCCTTGAGACCCGCACCGCGTTCAGCCAGCGCGCCATGCCATTTCTGCTCAGGAGGTTTCTGGCGCCTGCCCCTTCCTTGGTCTTGCCGCGTGCGAACGCCAACGCTGTCGTGTTCTTCAGCCGGAGAAGCACCGGAATCCAGTCCGTCTGGGTGCTATCAGGGAAGAAATCCCTTTTTCTCGCTCCGAGCGCCCGGGAGGTATACATGTCCTGTGCCGGGAAGCTAAGAGGATCCGTTGGCGGGGTATCACCCTCTCCCTGACCTTTGGGCGGATATTGCCCATCATCGCCATTCTTGGCCATCTTTCTGATCCAATTCAGAAGTTAGACAAACCATCGCCAGAACCAGGTGAGCATCGAATTCACTCACGAAAGACATCGTCACAAATGCGACTAGCGCCACTCCTTAAGGGCTTCGCGCCAGATCCAATTGAGCGCTGCAGAGTACCCGCCAGGGTCCAGCGTCTGGTCGGTCGGGCCGGTCACGTAAGGTGAGATGCCCGTTTGCGCGAAGGTGCCTATGTCGAAAAGGTGGTGCCAGACGAAGTCGATGGGATCGGTAATCGAGGTCATCTGATCGCCTTCGAAGGCCCAGGCCTTGTACCCACCATCATGGGTGCATCGCGCGACGAGATATTGCCCAAGCGTCAGGCCCAACAGGCTGCCGGCGATGCTGTCGACGGGGAAATGCACACCCGCAATCGTGCGATTGACGGCGATGCGGGACGCGAGGCGCATCAGCTGCGTCACCCAGCCGTCATTGGCGAACTGCGGTGCCGGCCTCGTTCCGCCCGAAGTCGTCTCGACCACCACTTGTCTAAGAAGAGCGGAAAGTACGTAGGCTGCAATCGCCGACTCGGTGGCATGGCCGCTCGGCAGCGTCGCGTGCAGGGGGGAAGGAATGAGCGGCTGGATCTGCGGCGAGTATTCGTGCGGGCGCCGGCAGGCAAGACCAGCCTTGATCTGCATGACCACGAAGTAGGCGAGCCCGAGAGAGGCGTTCATGAGTTCAAGCGTTCTAGGCGTTCGTGTCGGATCGAGAAAAGCGATTGAGCTGATGAAGGGATAAGGTTCTCCCAATTGAGCGAGGATTTCAGGACCTCGATCGCCGCGCAGATCGGCATAACCAGCGACCAGATTGAGCTGTTGGCCACCGAGAACAGACTCGCGCGGCCTGGTCATCGTGATCAGCGACTGCAAGCTGCAAGGGGTCGGCGTGATCTCGAGGTGCTGGATGGTGACCCGTCTCGTCTCCGGATCATTGTTGGTCACTTCATCGGTGCTGAAATTCAGTCTCGACAGCAGCTCGGATTGAAAGATGGCTGCGCGCTCCGCCGGCCCCCAGAGGCCGAGGGTCATATCAGTGTCAGTCGGCAAGTGTTCAGGCACTTCAGAGCCTGGATTCTGCCATCTTCCGACGATGCCGTCCCTATTGGTCAGAAGTGCGTCCGCAGGATGGGGACCAGCAACCGGCGGCTGTCCTTGTCCGCTCCAGCCACTCCAGCCACTCCNNCACTCCAACCGCTCCAGCCACTAAGAATGCTCACGACTATCTCCCCCTTCAAAATACAACTGAGTGCTGACTATTCCGGGATATTGAGCTCCCTCAACACCTTTGCGAAATGCTTCCCCACTTTGCTAGACGCGCCCGGAGAACGTTGCAGCCACTTACTAACTGTGAGCGCCGGTTCCAAAATCAGCAGTTCGTCCGCAGTTTTTCGGGCATCGTCCTTGAGCCCGAGTTGCCATTGCGCAAATGCCTTTACACGCATGGTCGATGTATGACCCTTGTTAGCACGCAGCGATCGTTCCGAAAACTCGAGCGCCAGGTCGTATTTGTTGGCCGTCAGACAAGCCGTCGCTGCAAGGCTGTCAAAGTAATAGCGATGAAGATCGAGTGGCGAGAGACTGAGTGCGCGGTTGGTTTCCTCGACGGCCAAAGCACCTTCGTCGGTAAAAGCATGCAGTGCCCCCTTGTATAGCCGCGCCAGCGGATCGTTGGGATTGGCCTCCACCGCTTTTTGGTAGCTCTCGGCAGCGACGTCGAGCTCCTTGGTGAAGTGGGTGCGCACCAGACCGTCGATCGACAACGCAAGAGAGCTTTCTGGGTCGGCGTCCAGCGCACGCTTGGAGCAGTCGAGGGCCTGTGCCGCGTCACGATCGGGATCGTCCGTCCAGCCCTGCTGCCAGCGCAAGACATGCCATTTAGCGAGCCAGGCTCTCGGCACCGATTGCCTGGACGCCCGCTCGATCAGGGCTTCGAGAAGATCGTAGGCATGCTGGAACTCCTGAGGAGACATACGGTGCATCAGCGCCACCGCTCCCATGAGGAGGGAATAGCTCTCCAAGGTTGGCAAGCTCTGGAGCTTGGTGCGCTTCACTTCACGTGAGACGATGGCCGATCTGGCGTCTTTGGTCAGCCTACCGATGATCTCGCCGTCACCGGCAATGATGGAGTCGATCTTACCTTCAATTCGCTCTGACCAGACGATGCCTGCGTTTTTCGCTTCAGCGAGTTTAGTGTCAATGCGGATGCCGTCGCCGTCCACCCGGTAGGTGCCGGACAGCACGTAGTTAGCGTGGAGATGATCGCGTACCTTGTCGAGCGAGACGATGCGATGGCGAAAGGCCGTGGTGCTGAGCCGGGAGATAACGTTGAGATTCGGTGAACGCGAGAGGTCGCGAATCAGTTCCTCGGCCAGGATATCACTGATGACGGCGTGCTCCTTTCCGACATCACGGCCGGTGAAGGGGATGACCGCGAGGGTCGGCAAGAGGTTGACAGGTGTGGGTGCCAGACGCTGCGGTGGCATGAGCCCAGGCGGGCGGATCCGGTAGGCACGCACTGGATCTTTGACGTGTTTCAAAAAGCACTCGCCGAGATCCTCGACGTCGGCATCCAGACCCGGCGTGATCTGTTCGCGCACGGCGGCGGAGACGACGATCTCGCCGGGACCGGCAAGGCTAGTGAGACGGGCGGCGAGGTTGACGCCATGGCCGAAGACATCGCGCTCCTTTATAAGGACGTCGCTGACTTCGATACCGATACGCAGCAGCATCAGTTTGCCGGGCGGCTGATCTTGATTATCGCGAGCGCTCGCCTGTTGGATGGCGAAAGCGGCGAACAAGGCGGTACGCGCATCATCGAACTCGAGCAAAAGGCCGTCGCCCAGGGACTTCACGAGGTGTCCCTTGTTGGCCGGCATCAGATCATTCTCGATCTGCTGGACCAGACCGAGCCAGCGCGCAACGATGCCCTCCTCGTCGGCCTCGATTAGGCGTACCGATTCGACGATGTCAGCAATCAAGATTGCGCGATGGGCGCGCTCTATAAAAAAAATTGAGGATGGATCATTGCAGATCATGCAGTTGACCAGCCCATGTTTATCCAAACTGCTTCTATGAAACTAAAATTCAAATCCATACAAACGCTACGATAACTTCTACATTTAGATTATAGGCATCAGCTTGGCAGACGCTAGGCAAGGTTTCAATTTTTCCAGGAACAGGAGCCTATGGCTACTTCTTCGTTCAGGTGCCAAAAGACCATCAAAGACAGAGCTGGCCGAAACCAATCCGAGTAATATGCTAGCCGTCGGCGCACAGCACTCTCTCGCAGTAGGGCTATTGCATTAACATGGCTTTGCTGTGAAGAGAGCAATTAAGCGCGTAGCTGAATTCGTATTAACACACTGATTTAAAATAAAAGGATGCTGTCAGCATTTACTCCATAGAGGATTCGAAACCATCAAAATCATGTTAATGCAACAGTCCCCTCTGAAATCAGAAGTCGTCATATCAGCGCAAGCGATCGCCGGACGCGGCGTCGAACAGATAAAGGCGATCTCTATCCAGGGTGACACGTTCTTGGACATCCAGGTTTGCGCGGTAGCTGCGGTCGGCCTTCACCTCCACCAGCTCATCGCCGACCCTGATGCTGAGATAGGTGACATCACCGGTCGGCTCGACGCCGTAAACCTTTCCTTGCACATGGGAGGCTTCCCCACCAACCAGGCAGTCTTCAGGTCGAAAACCCAAGGCGACATCACCTTGGTGATCGCTCCAGAGCTTGTCGATCCTTATTCCGGGGGCTTCGAAAATGCCACGTTCGATCTTGCCCTTGATTAGGTTCATCGGTGGCGAGCCAATGAAGCCGGCGACGAAGGTATTAAAGGGGTCGTTGTAGATTTCATCCGGCGTGCCGATCTGCTGGATCAACCCGCCTTGCATGATGACGATGCGATCAGCGAGGGTCATCGCTTCGATCTGGTCATGAGTGACATAGACGGTGGTGATCTTGAGCTCACGCTGGATGTGTTTGATCTGAACGCGCATCGCCTGGCGGAGCTTGGCGTCCAGGTTGGATAGTGGCTCGTCCATCAAGAAGACTTGGGGCTTGCGCACGATCGCCCGCGCCAACGCGGCGCGTTGACGCTGACCTCCAGAGAGTGCGTTCGGCTTACGATCCAGGTAGTCGGTCAGCTCCACGAGGCCTGCCGCGTGGCGCACTTGCGTGTCCTGCTCTCCTTTTGGAACGCCGCGCATTCTGAGTGGAAAGCGGATGTTTTCGTAGATCGTCATGTTGGGATAGAGCGCGTAGCCTTGGAACACCATGGCGACATCGCGATCGCGCGGATCGATGTCGTTCATCACCTCGTCGTCCATACGGATCTCGCCGCCTGTCGGTTCTTCGAGCCCGGCGATCATGCGCATGGTGGTCGTCTTGCCGCAGCCGGATGGGCCGAGCAACACCAGAAACTCCTGATCTGCGATATCGATATTGACGTCGCGCACGCCAAAGACGTCGCCCCAGCGTTTTTCGATATTGGTGAGTTCGATGCGCGCCATGCTCTAACCTTTAACCGCGCCCATGGTGAGGCCGCGCGAGAGATGTTTTTGGATCAGGACCACCACGATGAAGACCGGGAGAAAAGCAAGGAAGGCGACCAGCGCGATCGCGTTGTAGATCACGCCATCCGAGCCGCCGGTGAAGTTGGCGAGCGCCACCGACATGGTGTAGGCGTTCGGCGTGGAGGCGATCAGGAGGGTGAAGAGAAACTCGTTGATCGCAAAGATCATGGCGATGACCGCGGCCGTGATGATGCCGGGGAGGATCGCCGGGATGATGATCTCCCAGAGGATACGAAGGTCGCTGGCCCCATCGGTTTTCGCCGCGTCCTCCAGCTCTTTTGGGATATCTAGCATGTAGGAGCGGATGATCCAGGTGACGAAGGAAAGATTGATCGCCGCATAGATCAGCATCAGCGCCCAGATCGTATCCAGCAGACCGAGATTGCGGAACAGGAAGAAGATCGGAACCGCCACGATCGCTGGCGCCATCATGCGCGTGGACAGGATGTAAAAACCGATATCGTCACGCCCCTTATATTCGAAGCGGGCAAGCGAATAGGCGGCGGGAATGGCGAGCACCAGATCGATGATCACCGAGCCGATGATCGCTGCGACCGAGTTCGTCAGATATTTTGCCATCGGCCAGTCTTCCCAGATCATATGCCAAGCATCGAGCGAGAAGGTCGGCCAGTAGATCGGCTGCGGCGTGATGATTTCCGTACGTGGACGAAGGCCGATCGAAAGAAACCAGAGGACCGGCACCAGGCAGAAAAGCGCCCAGGCCCCGAGGATGAGGTAACGGACGAAGAGGCTTTCGCTGCGGGATCTTTTCTTGTGTTGCCCAGCCATGGCTTAGCTCCTCGCCGACACGAAGACGCGCTTCACGACGAGTTGCGCAACGATGATCGTGATGATCAGCATGACCACCGAGGCTGCCGACGCATAGCCGAAATTGAAGAACTTGAAACCGGTGCGATAGATGAAATAGCTGATGGTTTCCGTGCCGAATGCCGGTCCACCCTTGGTGATGATGAAAACATTGGCGAACATTGTTGTGATGTCGATGCCACGAAGGATGAGGGCTACTGCGATCACCGGTTTCATCAGCGGGAGTGAAATATTAAAAAAAATCGAATACCAGGACGCGCCATCGAGCCTTGCGGCTTCCTCGACTTCTTCATCCTGCCCCTGCAACGCGGCGACGAAAATGATGAAGAGAAAGGGCGTCCATTGCCAGACATCGGCGAGGATCAGGAGGCTCCGGCTCAGCCAGACCGAAGATTGTATCGCGATATTATCGTTGATCAGACCGATACGGATCAGGACATCGGCAAAGACGCGTGCGTCGAGAAAGCTGAGCTTGTAGATGAAGGCGACGGCTGACGGCATGAANNGCGTAGAAAGCAAGTGTAAGCGCGATGATGCATTGGAGCGTCAGCGAGATCGACCCGATAACCAACGTGTTCCAAAGTGCCCCCAAAAACTGATAGTCTCCGAACAGCCTCACAAAATTATCTAAGCCGATGAAGGTCCAGGGGCCGAACTTCACCGCATGGAAACTCTGTAAGATGGCGAAGATGCCTGGGTAGAGCGTGATCAGCATCAGATAGATCACGGCCGGAGCCACTAGGAGATAAGGCAGCCACGCCTTTAAGCGCTTGCTCCGTCTCTTGAAAGCTCGGTGCGTCGGCATGGCCGGAGCGGTGGTCGCCGCTCCGGCCTGCGACAGAGAAGGATGACTCAAGTCGAGATCCTTTACCTGCCTTGTTCTTCCAAACGTCGCTGCTCACTTCGCTTGGATCATTTGTGTCATCACATGATTCCGCTGGCACGGCTTTCAAAGCTTCAGAAAACCAGGCCGCCTACTGTCAGCCCAAAGACCAAGGGCGGAAACCAAGTGATGTCGTCATTCGACCTAGAAGGGCAGATCCTTACCTTCGCCGACATAGAGTCCAGGGGCTGCGGCCGCGTAGTCGACGGGGTCACTGCCCGCATAGAAGCCATTTTCGGTCATGATCTGCTTGACCGCCGCGGCTGCGTTGTCGAGAGCTTCCTTGCCGGTGATGTCACCGACCACGGCACGGTTGATCTCATTGCCGATGGCCTGCTCGATCGGGAACGCACCCGGCAGACGTGGCGCGCACCAGGCATGCTCCAGACTGTCGCCCCAGACCTTCGCTGGTTGTGAAACACCCTGCAGGTTCTCGTTGGTCAGCACCGACTTATAGCCGGGCGCCACGCCGTTTGCATTCGCCTCGTTCATCGCCATGATCGACGATGTCGTGAGGAAGGCGAGCATCAGAAAAGCGCCTTCCGCATTTTGCGCGGCAGCGGCGACACAGGAGGTGGATCCGGCGATATTCGGCGGAGCAAAGCGGCCGCCTTCGATGCGCGGCTCGTAGATGGTGACAAAGTCGTCCACGATCTGCGACTGGTCCGGGCGCATAGCCTGGGTGCCGCTGTCTTGCCATGAGATGTTGGTTGCGACCTGGCCACCGAGCCAAGCGGCACGGTTTTCCGGCCAGCCGGCGCCGGCATGGCCTTCATTGGCGTTCTTGGTGAGCTCGAGGATGATGTCGAGACCCTTCATACCGGCATCAGTATTGAAGATCGGCTCCCAGTTTTCGTCGAACAGCATCATGCCGGCCTGCGCCGAAATGTGCTCCCAGGTGTAGGTCGACCAGAAGCCGGGTGCCGCCATCAGACCGACACCGGCCACGCCAGGCTCGACCTTGTTCAGCTCGGCCGAAAGACGGATCAGCTCATCATAGCTCGACACCGAAGTCGCCTTGTCGATCTCGCCACCCAGAACCTTCTCGACATAGCCCTTTCGCAGATGAACCATCTGGATGTCACAGTCGAACGGGATACCGTACATGGTCCCGTTGAAAAAGCCGTAATTCAGACGGTAGGTGTCATAGAAATCGTCGAGCGGCAGGTTCCACTTGGCGGCAAAATCGTCTAACGGGTGCAGGAAACCAGGTGCTGCGAAGTCGCCCATCCACGGTGAAAAGAACTGCAGCGCGTCGAAGGATGCGTTGCCCGAGATGAATTCAGCCAGCACTTTATCATACATACTGTCATCGGGGATCGGCACCAGTTCGACGGTGATACCGGAGAGTTTTTCAAACGGGGCAAGGCCTTCGGCGGCCGATTCGGTGTCTGCGGCGCCGATGGCAAAACGCACGGTGGTGCCGGCAAGTTCGCTTCGAATCGCCTCCCAGTCAGCCGTCCTGATCCAGTCCTGTGCCGGATCCCAGAGCGGCTCACCGCTCATATTGTAGAGTTTCTGGTAATCTTCGCGCACATATTTTTCGACCGAGATGTCGGCGAGCACGCTAGCAGGATCCGGAAGATCGGACGCCGCGAGCGCCGCCTTGCCAGCCCAGCCGCCGCCAAGCAGACTGACTGCGCTTGCAGCCGCGGTCCCTTCCAGGAACCGACGACGATTGGGACGTAGGATTGATGCCATGTTGCTTTCCTCCACTGATTGCCTTGATTCTTAATTCAACAGCATAACGACCGTTGGATTGACGAGAACCATTTTTCCTAACGTTTTTTTGCGCTGTGCCGGGAGACGCCATCGAAGCTCCCGCCACCGCTGATCGCGACTGCGCAATATACCCTGCATTCGAAGGTGCACAATTGTCAATATAATGAGATGTTTGTTCATTGATATGGTGATCAACCGGATCATAGTTGCTATCCAAAGCGAAAAATCGAATTTCTAGAGCGACCGATCGACACTCAGCTGATCAATTGCATTGACGCTAGCACATTTGTTCGAGCAATATGGTGTTCAAAACCAGGAACGAGGAAATACCATGGCGTCGAACGTCGCCCCAACGGGATTAGCACGAGATCTGGCGAAGCGCGCCGAGCAGGGGCGCCCCGTTCGTATCGGCCTGGTTGGTTCCGGCGAGATGGGTACCGATATCGTTACCCGCGCCGTCATGATGGATGGCGTCGATGTTGCCGCCATCTCGGAGATCAACCTCCCCGCGGCGCACAAAGCGGTCGAGATCGCGCACCGAAGCGACGGCCATAGCCAGAATGTGACAAGCGTCGATGCGCTGAACCGGGCGATCGAGGTTGGCAAGACCGCGATTACCGACAAAGCGGATCTCCTGCTCGAGAGCGGTTTGATCGACGTCGTCATCGATGCGACCGGTGTACCGGCCGTTGGTGCTGAAATCGGCCTTTCGGCCATGGAACGCGGCAAGCATCTGGTGATGATGAATGTCGAGGCTGATGTCACCATCGGCGCCTATCTGAAGCGCGAAGCGGATCGCCTCGGCGTCGTTTACAGTCTAGGGGCTGGGGACGAACCCTCTTCGGCCATGGAGCTGATCGAATTCGTCTCGGCCATGGGCCACAAGATTGTCTGCGCCGGCAAGGGCAAGAACAATCCTCTCAATGTCGACGCCACGCCGGATGCTTATGCCGAGGAGGCGGCGAGGCGCAACATGAACCCAAGGCTCCTGGTTGAGTTCGTCGATGGCTCGAAGACCATGGTCGAGATGTCCGCGATCGCCAATGCCACCGGCCTTATTCCCGACTGCGACGGCATGCACGGGCCAGCCGCCGGCCCCGGTGACCTTTCGAAGATGCTGATCCCCGAAAAAGATGGCGGCCTCCTCTCGGATATTGGCCGGGTGGACTATTCGATTGGCAAAGGCGTGTCACCTGGCGTCTTCGTCATCGTCGAGGCTGAACATCCCAGGGTTCAGGAGCGCCTCGCTGATCTCAAGATGGGGGATGGTCCGTATTACGCCTTCATCCGACCCTATCACCTGACCTCGCTCGAAGTGCCGCTTACCTGCGCGCGCGCCGTCCTCTACGGCAAGGCCGATATGGTGCCGCTGGACCGCCCGGTTGCTGAGGTCGCGGCGGTCGCCAAGCGTGATCTCGGGCCTGGTGAAGTCCTCGATCAGATCGGCGAATACACCTATCGCGCCTGGGCTATGGAAACATCTCGCGCAAAGTCCACAAAAGCGCTGCCGGTAGGGCTTCTGACCGGGGCTAAAACCACATCGGTGATCAAGAAGGGTGAGCTGATCACCAGCGACAACACCGCACTTCCGCCGGACGCACGCATCGTCGAGCTTCGCCGTCGGCAGGACGAGATGGTCTATGGCAAGGAGTTGGTTGATGCTTGACACCAACATCCCCTACGCTCTTCGAACCTACAGCCCGGAACGGCTGAAGGACGCACTCCTGAAAATGATCCTCATCCGCAAATTCGAGGAGGGTGCGGAGGAGAGTTACACGCGCGGCCTGATCCATGGAACGATGCATCTCTCCATCGGCCAGGAAGCCTCGGCCATGGCCTCCTGCATGGCGCTCTCCGATGAGGACAAGATCACCTCCACCCACCGCGGCCATGGCCACTGCATCGCCAAGGGAGCGGATGTCGGCAAGATGTTCGCGGAGTTCTTCGGCAAGGAAACCGGCTATTGCCGCGGCCGTGGGGGCTCAATGCATATCGCCGATGTCGAGAAGGGCAATCTCGGCGCTAACGGCATCGTCGGTGGCGGCCTGCCGATCGCTGTGGGTGCCGCTCTTTCTGCCAAACGCCTCGGCACGGGTGCCGTGACCGTCTGTTTCTTCGGCGATGGTGCGAATAATGAAGGGGCCTTTCACGAAGCCCTGAACATGGCTGCACTTTGGAAGCTGCCGGTCGTCTTCGTCTGCGAGAACAACCGATATGGTATGTCCACCTCGATGGAACGTTCGACTGCGGTGAAGCGCGTGGCAGAGAGAGCAAGCGCCTACGACATGCCTGGCACCACCGTCGACGGCAATGACTTTTCCGCCGTTGCCGAGGCCGTTGATTCTGCAGTCGCCCGTGCTCGCGCTGGTGACGGGCCGAGCCTGGTTGAAAACTTAACCTATCGCTGGCGCGGCCACTCGAAGTCCGATCGCAACCATTATCGCACCAAGGAAGAGATTGCGGAATGGCAGACGCGCGATCCCATCCGTCGCATGGGCGAGATGTTGAACGACCACAAGATCGTGACGTCGGACGAGGTTGCCGCGATTGAGGCAGAGGCGGATCAGATCATCGAGGATGCGATCGCCTTCGCCAAGGATAGCCCCGCTCCTCGAATCGAGGAGGCGACCCGCGACGTCTATACCGAAGTCACGGCGGCATGACCGTCGAGACGATCACGGCAACCCGCGAGCTCTCCTACGCCGAGGCGATCCGTGAAGCGATGGACATCGCACTCGCCTCTGATCCGCGAGTCATGCTGATGGGCGAGGATATCGGCGTCTATGGCGGCGCCTTTCAGGTGACCGGTGGCCTAGTCGAGAAATACGGACCGGATCGGGTCATGGATACACCGATCTCTGAGCTCGGTGGTGCTGGTATTTCCGTGGGGGCCGCACTCACCGGCCTTCGCCCGATCTTCGAATTCCAGTTTTCTGATTTTGCCACACTTGCGATGGAGCAGATCGTCAACCAGGCTGCCAAGGTCCGCTACATGTTAGGAGGCGCCACCTCCGTCCCCCTCGTCATGCGCTTTCCAGCAGGCTCCGGCACGGGCGCTGCCGCCCAGCATTCCCAGAGCCTCGAAGCGTGGCTGGGCCACGTGCCCGGACTAAAAGTGGTGCAGCCCTCGACGCCCGCGGACGCGAAGGGACTGCTGCTCGCCGCGATCGACGATCCGGACCCGGTAATGATCTTCGAGCACAAGCTGCTCTACAAGATGAAAGGGGCCGTGGCGGACGGCTATTACACCACCCCGATCGGCAAGGCTGCGGTGCGGCGTGAGGGGAAAGACCTAACCATCGTCGCGACCTCGATCATGGTCCATAAAGCGCTCAATGCAGCCGACGACCTTCAAAAAAATGGGATCGACGTCGAGGTGATCGACCTTCGATCGATCAGGCCCATGGACCGTGAGACCGTGCTCGCTTCCGTGCGAAAAACCGGACGTCTGCTGACGATCTATGAAGGCGTGAAGACGCTCGGCATCGGCACCGAGGTTAGCGCCATGGTCGCCGAAAGCGATGCCTTCGACTTCCTGGATGCCCCGATCATCCGCCTCGGTGGCGCTGAGAGCCCGATCCCCTATAACCCTGATCTCGAAAAGGCAGTCGTGCCCCAAATCCCCGATATCCTCGAGGCAGCCCGGGGTCTCGCCGAAGGACGGCTCTGATGCCTACCGAGGTCATCATGCCGAAAGTGGACATGGACATGTCCAGTGGCAGGATCGTCGCCTGGCACGTCGCTGCCGGCGACCGGGTCGAGAAAGGATCCCCGCTCTTCGATATCGAGACCGACAAAGCCGCGATGGAAGTTGAAGCGCAGGGTTCCGGTATCCTTCGGCATCCAGTTGATGAAGGCGTCGACGTCCCGATCGGCAAGCCCGTCGCCTGGCTCTACGCTGAAGACGAATCCGGCGCCGGCGACCCGCCGGTGGGTGGACTCTTGGGGGGAAGTCAGGACTCCGGCGATGAAGGCCAGGAGGTTGCGGGCGATGCGGAAGATGAACCGGAACCGTCGCGATCTGCCGTTCCTTCAGTGGGTGAGATCGAGACGTCGGAGTTGGAGGACGCTGACAAAGTCCGCGCTACACCGCTCGCCCGAAGACTGGCGGATGAGGCTGGGCTCGATCTTCTCGAGATAAGCGGATCCGGCGCACGTGGCCGGGTGCAGGCGGAGAATGTGCGCGCAGTGATCGAGGCTTGGTCCGAGTCCATGCCTTCAGCACCATTCGTTGCCGACTCTGGCCCGCTCGCGATCACACGCTCCGGTGGGGACACCGGCTTACCGATCCTTCTCCTCCATGGCTTTGCCAGCGATGCGGCGTCCTGGTCGCCGCTCGAAGGTTACCTCGAGGGCCACCCAATCATCCGCATGGATTTGCCCGGGCATGGCCGATCGCCGAAGCTCAGGATTGACAGCTTCGCTGGCTTGGTCGCCGAAGTCCGAAAAGCCTTCGATCGTCTGAAGGTGGAAAAAGTGCATCTCATCGGTCACAGCCTCGGCGGCGCGCTCGCTTTAGCGCTGGCCGACACGCGCGAACACGCTTTCGAAAGCCTGACCTTGATCGCACCGGCAGGTCTCGGCCCCGATATCAATGGTGCAACCCTGGACGGAATCAGCAAGGCGACCAGGCCGGAAAGCCTGGCTCCCTGGCTTAAGATGTTGGTTGTTGATGAAAAACTGGTCACCGATGGCTTCGTACGCGCGGCGATGGCAGGCCGCTGCGATTCAGCTCTCAGGGCAGCCCAGCAAGCGCTGTCGGACATTCTGTTTCCCGACGGTGTTCAGGCCTTCGATCTGAAGTCAGCGCTGCATCGTGTGGACGTCCCGGCCCGCATCATCTGGGGACGACAGGACAAGATCATCCCTTGGCGCCACGCCCTTCATGCCCCCGGCCGGGTTGCCCTTCACCTGCTTGACGGCATTGGGCATATCCCCCAGATCGAGAGTCCGGCGGAGATTGGAAAGATCATTCGGGCCTCCTTATGACCAACTGGCGTCCCATCATCAGCAGTCGGAAGACGAGCGATGCTTGAAGACCCGATCATAGGATCAGACGATGTCACGAACCGTTCGGCGCAAACGCAGCGTTATCAGCTTCGCGTGCGCGCGGCCTGGCTCTATTATGTCGAGGGACTAACCCAATCAGACGTCGCCAAGAAACTCGGCGTCAACCGGATCATGATCACGCGCCTGCTCTCGGAAGCCCGCGCGCGCGGCGAGATCGTCATTCGCATCAAGTCCGACATCGCACCCATTGTGGACTTGGAAAGGCAGCTTGAGAACACATTTGGAGTGACCCAAGCCGTCGTCGCCCCTTTCGAGGATGAAGACGGCGATCCTACCCGCGCCATCGCCTCTGCAGCCGGCGCCTATGTGTCGAAGCTCATGGCAAGCAACAAGACCGTCGGCGTGGGCTGGGGCCGGACGCTACACACCATGCTCTCCTTTATCGAGAGGCAAGCTCTAGATGATGTGCGCGTGATCTCTCTTCTGGGCGGGATAGCCCAGGCTCGGCGCTTCAATCCTGCGGAATTTGCTTGGCAGTTTGCGGAAATGTTCAAAGCCGAGGGCTTTCTCATTCCGGCACCTGCAATTGTCGATTCGCCGAAGACCAAGCACGCCCTCCTGGAGCATTGCGGGCTGAACCAGATCCTGGATATGGCGGAAAGCTGCGACGTCGCACTTTTGTCCTGTGGTGGGATCTCGACGCTGACCACCTCCTATCGCGTCGGCCATGTTTCCGAGGTCGAGAGGCAATCCTTGATCGAAGCTGGATCCGTGGGTGATGTGCTCTACAATTTTCTCGACAAGGAGGGAAAGCTTGTCGACCACCCCGTCAATGAGCGCGCTATCGCCATGCCGATCAATAGGCTCTCCCGCATCCCGAATAAAATCCTGCTATCAGGCGGGCCCGACAAGACAGCGATCATGCTCGCCTGCCTGAGGTCGCTTAAGCCGAAGACCGTGATCACCGACGAGATGACCGCCCGTCGCTTGCTTGAGCATTAGGGTACCCATCGACGATCTCAATCCCTATGGGCTGACACTTTGCGGACCGCAGTTCCAACTTTGCACGCTCCAGGTCGGCAGCACTCGTGATCTTGAAATTCCTTTCGGAACCTTGGACGACACGAACAGAAAGACCAGCGTCGCGTGCAACGGCAACATCATCGGCAGCTTCACCCTGATATGCCCGATGCGCCTCTAAGATGCGGCTGAAATGAAAGCCCTGCGGTGTCTGGGCGCGCCAGAGGCCTTCGCGCGCAACGGCTGAACTGGCGAGGCCATCTTCCGCTTTCCAGAGCGCATCGACAATTGGCAACGCGGCGAACGCGCCTTCGGCTTTGTTCAGCGCGCCAAGAACGGCCGAAATCGCCTCCAGCGGAACGAAGGGGCGGGCGGCGTCATGGATCAGCACGCGATCGGGCAGAAGATCGTGGAGCGACACGAGTCCCAAACACACCGAATGAGCCCGCGTATTGCCGCCAAAGACAGGAGAAAGTAGCCGCTTATCGCTGATCCCGCTCACGGCTTCTTGGTAGAGCATCTCATCGTCGGGATGGATGACAACGCGAACTGGTCCAATATCATGCACATTCAAGAAAGCGTCGACGGCCCGCCTTAAGGCGCATACTCCTTCGATCAGGATATACTGCTTGGGCGTTTCGCCACCCAAGCGATGACCCCGGCCGGCTCCTACGATGATGACGGCGTTCAGCATTGCATCCGATGTTATCCGTGCCGAGCGTCAAAGCAGGATTGTGGTTGACCGGGATAGATGGAAAGACTGTTAGGCAATCGGATGGATCAGCTCCTTTTGCCGAGATGTCCTCGGGAGTTCGTCCAAAGCGCTCGATCGGAACAGGCCAGGCGTTTTCCAATTCGGTTCTTCATTGGCAAACAGATCAAGAAAGGCAATCGCCAGGGATGGATCTTCCTCGACATTCTCTTTGAAGCTCCACCAAGTCCTTATATCGCCGAGCATCTCGTTAGCCTGTTGCTGGCCATCAAAATCCCGCTCGATGACCATGCCGCGCACCTTCAAGCAATATGTCACGTAAAGATAACCTTCGGGCCAAAAATAGCCCGGCTGCGTGTCATCGGCAGTGTCGGGTTGTGTCCTCACTTTCAGGGGTTTCTTAATGATCAGCGCGCGCAACATCAGTGCTGCAGCAAAGCCGACATAGGCAAGATTGTCTTTGGACGCCTCGGGCTTTTGTGCATTGAACGATTTCAGCCAGTCAGCAAAAGCCTCTGCAAGGACTTTTCGATCGACAGAGTAGGTGACACCTGTCTTTGCTGAGACACGCGCGACCTGCTCGTCAAAGGACTGGAAGAACCAGCGAAGGCGTTGGGCCGACTTTCTGATCGGCTGACCGTGACTTGCTACCTCAAGTGCATGCATCATTAGAGGTCACTCCTAAAGATGTTCGGCGAGGCTTTGCAATTGTTCGGCGAGCATCATTTGATCGGTGAAGCCGGCAAGCACCTCACGCTCGAACGCGTGGGTTAGAGCCAAGGACAGTTTGAGCAGGCGCGCCTCTTCGGCAAGATCTGGCGCTCGTTCGGACAGAAGCCAGACGCAGGCGGCAAGCAAGGTCTGATCGATATAGGCACGCTCATCCTCACTTGGCGTCATCGGGACACCAGGGAGTCGCGAGGCGGTGTTGGTCTTGCGAAGGGCCATCAGGATTGCCGCGGCCCGCGCATGGGACGTCTTGGCATCCCCTAGGCCAATCACCGCAAGGCTCGCTGCGGCGACGGTTTCGCTGAAGAGGAGATGCTGCTCAGCGCTTTTGGATTGCGCATGCTCCCATGCAAAGGCAAGGACGTTCACGAAGGTCTCAAGCGCCTCGCGGCTGGTATCGGACCCCTGCAGGAAGGCGGATGCATCCGTGATATCGGCAAGATTGAGGCTGGGCGTGACGGCGCTTGCTCCAGCACCTTCAAAGGCAGCGAAGGCTGATCGAAAAGATGATTGCACCGGCCCAGGAAGAAGAGCGGTGGCGGGCTCGAAAACCTCTTCGGTCATGTCAGCGACGGTCGTAATACCCCGCAGAATGTCACGGAGCGGCATCTTCAGTGCTCTGGGCACCGGCAGTCTTGAACGTCGGTTCATCGAAGTGGTCTTTTGCCAAGCCATTCCCATACTTTATCATCGGTTCGGGGTGGATTCCATGAATTTTAAGGTTTCCTCCAATGAGGAGACTACTGCTTGCGAACCGAGCCCCATGGCATTCTGCGCCGACGATGCCTGGCCCAGGCGGATACAATCCTCGACCGATTTTCCCAGATGGAGACCGGATGCAAAACCCGCATTAAAGCAATCGCCGCACCCGCAGGTACAGACCACGTCGATTTGATAGGCAGGAAGATCGATTTTCTCGCCATTGTGGCTTCGATACATGGCTCCATTCTCGCCGAGCGTTAGAATGACCGCGCCGACCCCAAGATCGAGGAGGAATTTGGCGATGTCCTCGAAGTCGGTGAGGCCCGAAAGCGCCATCGCTTCCTCCTCGGATGGCATGAAGTAGTCGGTGTTGGGCAGGAGTGGCTTGATCAACGCCAGATCGTCTGGCGTCGAGGCAAAGACATCGAGGGTTGTCATGCAGCCACGCTTTTTAGCCTCGGCCATGATTTCGGCGTTGCGCCCCTTGTCCATACGGTCCATCAGGCCAACGCCACCGATATGAAAAATCTTGGTGTCGAGCACGCGATCAACCTGCTCGTCATCCACATAAAAGCCAGCGGTGGCACCAAGCTTGTGCAGAGCGGGCCTCGCGCCGTCGGGGCGCGTGGTGACGATGCTGGATGAGGTTGTGAAATCATTGCAGTTCTGCATGTTCTCGGCATCGACACCAAAGTCTGCCAGTCTTCTGAGCACCCAGTCACCCATCAAATCGTTACCGACACCGCCAACCGCCTGTACATTCAGGCCATGTTTGGCGGCGACGATCGCAGCTGAGCCCGCAGCACCTGAGACGGCGAGCGCAAAATCATCAACGAAAAAGGTGTTACCGCCGGGTGGTAGATCGTTCACGGGACGGCAAAGCGCATCGAAGGTGTAAAAGCCCATCGAGGTGTAATCAAATCGCATTCTTGTCTTTCCTCTAACAAAGCCTTTAGGCGGGGGTAACATCGAAAAGATAAAGGCGGCGTTGGCCGAAGTCGACCTTAGCCGGGTTTTGTCAAAGAAACGGGGTCGAGTGTATCGCCGCTCCGCCTTATCGCTCTGAAATTCTCAACTTATGATCCTTATTTGATGTTAAACTGCATATCGAAATTTAGGAGGATTTGTGCTATTCTGCCTTTCACTTGATAATATTTGACATCAAAAAATAAATGGTGCTGATTATGTTCAATTTAAAGTTGAACGTTACTGTGATCGGGTTTTTTTTTATTTCGCACGGCGCCGGCATGGCTCAAGTGTCTACTGATGGGACCGTGGGCAATCAAACGTCGTTGAATGGTCCTGATTATGACATTGGCGCCGATCTCGGCACCCAGGCCGGCGACAACCTGTTTCACAGCTTTGATGAATTCTCGATTGGCACTGGGGAAAGTGCCATCTTCAGCGGCCCTGGCAATATCGAGAACGTCATCAGCCGTGTGACCGGGGGAGATGTTTCCTCCATCGATGGGCGGATCGCTTCCACCATTCCTGGCGCCAGCCTCTGGCTGTTCAACCCGGCAGGCGTCATATTCGGCGCGAATGCCAGCCTGGATGTCACCGGCTCGTTCCACGTCTCGACCGCTGATGAGCTAAGAACTGTTGATGGCGGCGTCTACAGCGCCGTCAATCCGAGCGGTAATGGCTTGAGCGTGGCTGCGCCCGAATCCTTTGGATTTCTGGGTGCCGATCCTGCGGGTATCACGATTGCAGGCAGCCAACTCTCGGTTGGCGATGGTGAGACCCTGTCGGTGGTGGGCGGCGATGTCGACATCGCCAGCGCTGGACTTGGGACCGCCGGTGGTGCTTTGAATATCTTGGCCGCCAGCGGCCCGGCTCATGCCAATCTGGCGTCCGGCGAGATCACCGGCGCTGCCGATGGCGCGGTTACCGTGCGTGACGGCTCGGTTCTGGCCTCTGCCGGTGATGGTGGCGGCAAGGTCAGGATTGAAGGTGGGGCATTCGTTGTCGACGACGCATCCCTGATCACCAGCGTCAATACTGGCGACACCGATGGCGATCTCGGGATCGATATCGACGTGAGTACAGCCTCGGTCGACGGGGCCTCGCGGATCACGACGGAGGCTCGGGCGAACGGTCGGGGCGGCGACGTCGCCATCGCCGCCGACGGCTTGCAGGTCATCGATGGCTCCATCATTGCCAGCTCGGCGTTCGGGGCGGGTGACGGTGGGAACATTGATATCGCCAGCGATACAACCGTGTTCCAGGATGGCGGAGCAGTGCTCACGACGACCGTAGGCAGCGGCGATGGTGGCGTGATAAGCGTTGCGGCTGACGATTTGTTGTTGTCGGGGGGCAATCTCGTGACCACGACGGGTGAGACCGCTTCCGGTGACAGCGGCCAAATCGTCATCCTTGCTGGATCTCTGGTAATTCAGGTTCATGCGTCAGGTCAAAGAAGCGCGATCTCCTCAGTCAGTCAGGGGTCGGGCGATACCGGTAACATCGATGTTCGTGGCGATCGGGTTCTTCTTGACGGCGGCAATCTCTTGAATGGTGCCGCCATCCAAACTCTCCTTGAGGGCGACAGTGCCGGCGGCGGGCTCATCAAACTGGTCGTCGGTAGCCTGGATCTTGTGCGTGGCGGCGTGATTTCCGCGGAGTCATCCGGCAACGACGATGGTGTTGCCAATATCGACGTGACCGCGGGACGAATTCTGATCGATGGGGGAAGCAGCGCCGACCAGTCGCTAGCCGGTATAGCCCTGGACTCCGGCAGCCAGGGGGAGACGCCGGGCGCCATCGTTATCCGAGCAGGCGAGCTCGATCTTCGAAATGGTGGCTTCATTTCGACGAACACTGCCAACGAATTCGATGCCGGCAACATCATCTTGGAACTTGGCAGCCTTTCCGTCAGCGGTGGAAGCCAGAACCAGCCTAGTCAGATCACCAGCGGCACATTTGGTACAGCAACAGGAAATGGTGGTCAGATCGTCATCGTCGCCGACAATATCGATCTCAATGGCAACGGAACGATCAGAGGGAATACCGTTAGTGAAGGTGATGCCGGTACTATCGACATCATCGCAAGAAACCGTCTCGATCTGCGGGATGGGGGCAGCATCAATACCAATACCGAGCCTGGAGCCACCGGTGATGCCGGTTCGATTTCGATTGTCGCGGGTGATCTGACCATCACAGGTCCCAGTGAGATTGCCAGCAACACATTCGGATCCGGCGCTGGCGGCTCGATCGATATCACCGCCAATTCGGCGAGGCTTGATGCTGAGAATGCTGGGGACTTCGGAGGGATCGCCACACAGGGAGGGCCTGGATCAAGCGGTGATGCTGGTAGTATCACGCTTGCGATCGGCGATCTTACCCTGCTGCGGAACGCACAGATCAATAGCAGTACTTTCGGCTCGGGGAATGCGGGCTCGGTATCGGTGACATCTGGCGTGATCACCATTGATGCGTTGCAGTCAAATCCGAGATTTCTGACGGGGATCGCGACCACGGGAAGAGGAGGCGGTGATGGTGGCACCATCGACATTGCCGCTGATCGATTGATCTTGCTTGGGGAAGAAGCCGCTATCTCATCGGCGAACCTAGCTGCGGGCTCTGCCGGAACGATCGATATCCAGCTGACGGAAGGTCTCGTCATTGATGATGGCTTTATTTCGACATTTTCAGAAAGCGGCGGTGGGGGCGGCATCACGATCGATGCCGGTGAGTTCGTTACGGTAAACGGGGACGTTGGCTTGATCTCCACGGATGTTACCGATGATACCGGCAATGCCGGCGACATCGTGATAACGACACCAGTCCTCGCTGTGGGCGACGCCAATATTCTGGCCAGGGCCGATGCCGGTAGCGGCGGGGATATTCAGATCACCGCCGACAATCTGATTTTGTCTCCGGATGCCAACATCAATGCCGAAGCTGGCGCTACCGGGGTCGATGGAACCATCGCGGTCTCAGTGCCTGAAACCGATCTCACCGGCGGTCTCGTGGCTTTCGGTAGCCAGTTTCTAGATGTGTCGTCTCTCCTCCGGGAACGCTGCGCCGTCAGACGCGATGAGGCCAGTAGCTTTACCCTCGGCACGGGCGGTTCGCTGCCCGCCGATCTCGACGCGCCTGTGCTGACCTTATTGGAGACTGGGTCTGACAAGCGATCGCCCAACGCCCTCGGCCGACGGACCGCTCTCGTCATTCCTTGTCCCAAGTCGGCGTCCTGAGATCAGGACGAACAAGGTGGTGTCGATATCGATAGGGAAGTGCTCTTCCAACATTCTGTCTAAAGCGCTGCTGGCGCTCGTCTTGTGTTCGGCGCCGCTTGGGCCTGCGAAGGCGCAAGCGTCGCTCAATGACAACAACGAAGATCTAAGCCCCGGGCGAACCCGCCCTTCGCTGCCTGAGCTGGGCGATGCGCCCAAACCAGCCTTCGAGCTACCGCCTGTTTTGCCCGATACCGAAAAACGCCCAGCCTCAGGTGTGAAGGTTGAACTCAGCGGTATCGATTTCGAAGGCAATACTGTTCTCAGTGATCAGGAACTGGCGTTGGTTGCCGCACCCTATATCGGCCGTGAGATCACGACCTCCGAACTCCTGGAGCTCAGGGATCAGCTGACCCGGCATTATATTGAGAATGGTCATGTCAATTCAGGGGCGATCATTCCGGATCAGTCCATCGATCAGGGTCGAATCGTGATCCGGATTGTTGAGGGGCGCTTAAGTGAAATCGTAACCAGTGGGTTGGTGAGGCTCGATCCTGCCTTTGTCGATGATCGCCTGCGCTTTGGTCTGGGCTCAGTGCTCGACGTCAATCAACTTCGTCAGCGCATCGAACTCCTCCTTCTCGATCCATCGATCCAACGCCTGGCTGCCAGGCTCAATCCCGGCGAGCGTCCGGGTGAAAGCCGTCTGCTCCTGGACCTTGAAGAGGCGCCGCCCCATCGCATCGCCTTTGACTTCGCGAATGATCGCTCCCCATCGGTTGGTGCTGAACGGGGGCAGGCCAGCTTCACCCATACCAATCTCTCCGGCAGAAGCGATCTTCTGTCTTTTGGTTTCGGTCTTTCCGAAGGGACGAACGACGTCAATGTCGACTACGACACGCCGCTCTCCGTCTCCGATCTCCGTGGTTTTATTACAGGCTCCTACGCTGAATCCGACGTTGTGGAAGAGCCGTTCAATGCCATCGACATCGAGAGCGAAACGTTCAACCTTGAAACCGGGCTCAGCTTTCCGCTGATCCGATCCCCAAGGCAGGAACTGCGGATCGAAGGGTCTGTTGACTACAAGCGCAGCAAGACATTTCTAGCTGGCCGCCAAACCTCCCTCTCCGAAGGTGTCAGAGGCGGCAGGAGCTCGATCACGGCGCTGCGATTCAAACAGAATTGGCGGCATAGCGCGCGCGAACAGGCACTCGCCTTGCAAAGCACGCTGAACCTCGGGGTCAATCTTCTGAACTCGACGGAAAATCGGAGCGGCGTGCCCGATGCGCAGTTCTTTTCCTGGCTTGGCCAGGCGCAATATGCCAAGCGGCTTGGGTCAAGTGACTGGCAGGCAACCTTCAGAGGCGACGTCCAGCTCACGCCCGATCCTCTCCTTGCGATCGAACGTATCGGCATTGGCGGTGGCGACACGGTGCGCGGCTATCGGCAAAATGAGCTGGTCTTCGACAATGGCTGGGTTGTCTCGCTTGGCCTGCAGATACCGGTTGGACGTCTCACTTTGCCGGGTTTCACCAATAGTCTGGATGATGGACGCGTCACCGTTACACCCTTTATCGATGCCGGCGGAGGTTGGAACACCGATCGATCCGACGGCGATACCACCGAGCTGTTGAGTGTCGGTGTCGGTATCGACTGGAAGCTATTTGGCGATACGAGCTTCAAACTTGATGTCGGCGTGCCGCTGATCGATACCGACACGCCAGAAAACGAGGATCTCCAGGATCTCGGCATTCATTTCCGCCTCTCGACGGCGCTATACGGCGCATCTGAGTGAGATCGTCCCTCACTCGGAGGGAAGCGTCAGGCCGACCTGTTCCAGCACATCGTCCCGCAGCTCGTGCCAACACACCCCGTCCGCTTCTTCGGGCTGACGCGATATCAAATCAAGCAGGTCATACCAATACCCATTCCCAGCAAAATACCCAGACAGTTCAGCAGGCGGCAGGTTGATGGGCGCTTCTTCAACAAGGCCATCATATGCGATGACCGTCTGGGCAACGGTTTCAGCAGCAATTGGATCCTCGTTGAGGCTGGCGGCGATTGACCATCGATAGAGGCCGGGCGCTTCGAGAGCGATGTCGTGGTTCGCCAGGCTCAGACTGTAGATGCCGGCTTTCTCCACCGGATCGAGAATTACCTCAAGCAACGGATCGATGGCCTGTTCGTCGATCAAGGTAAAACGGTGCTGATCGATCGGCTGACTGACATACCAATAGAACGTCGGCGTTTCGCTCAGCGTCCGGCTCAGCTGCTCCGGCGCCAGGAGTTGTATCGCAACTTGGGGCGCCCCCCGAACGCCGGCTGCTTCCGTCACATCCGGCGCGCCGAAATCATGAGGGACGAACACGATCTTCTCAAGAACGCCAGGGGAGGTGGTCGCCGTTTTTTTGGTCTCAGGCTTGTTACTTTCTTCCGTCGTCGAACCGGCATGGCCGATCAAGGACCAAGGGCAGAGAATGATCGATAGTATCAAGCTTTTTAAAAAATGATGGGTCACTAGCTTTCCTTCCCTAATACATCATAAAATGGGTTGGCGTGACGGCTCGGCAAAACAGGTAGATCATTGGTTTTGCCGTACAAGTTCGCTTGGCAAAAAAACGGAATGTCGACGTCTGCATTCAAAGACTGACATGAGGGGTTAGAGCCAGTTTCCGATCAGGATCAGCGGCGCCCAATAGGCGGGATGCCGATAGCGAAGATCGGTTTTCGTCGTGATTTGGGCCTGCTGCAGTGCCTTGGCCTTGCTGGTTACGGGCAGATCGCGTAACTGCCGGTAAAAGTCCGCGAGTAGCAGCGACGAGGCGCGGTCGTTGACATACCAAAGCGAGGCCACCGCACTTCTAGCGCCTGATTTCACGGCAAGGCCCGCAAGACCGAGCGCGGCGCGATCATCACCAGCTGCGGTCTGACACGCACTCAGGGTCAACAGCTCAACCGGCTGATCGCGAAAACGACTAAGTTTGATGAAATCCTCAAGGCTATCCATGTCCATCCGGCCATCATAGGTCAGGATGAAACTGTTCTTGGCTTCGCCCTCGAATTGGGCATGGGAGGCGATATGCACCACGGAATACGGTGTCGCGCCAAGGGATCGTTCGATCTGATCGACAACGAAGTTGTTGTTGCGCAAAACATCGCCGCCGATCAGCCCTTCGATCTTCCGAAGCTCGCTATCGACATGGGGCAAGGCTGGAAAATTCTGAACAGAGTCGCTGAGGCCGCCCAGCAGAGGTTGGAGTCCCAGCCGCGCCAACGGTTTCGGCTTGAACAGCCTGAGGCTGGGCACCGTTGCAAGAGCATATCGATCGACGACGAATGTCTGGCCGTCATGCAGGGCGCCAAGCGGGATCGTGCGCAGGGCTTCGTCCGGAACGATCACCAGCGTATCGATCCCAGCCGCGTTCAGCGTTGGCTCCAGTGGGCGAAGGAGGAGGTCATAGATCTCTTGCGCCGGTCTTAGAAACTCATTCGTCGTGCGCTTTTCGAGCAACCTTCGAAATGTCAAGATTTTCTCTGTCAAATCATCGGCGCTGATCGGCAAGGAACGCTGCTGCAAGCCTTCGGGAAGGCTAAGCAGGATCACCAAGCGTTCGGCCATAACGATGGGATAAAGAACGGCGGTTCTAGGCTCCAGCCGGTCGATCGGTTTGACGCTGGCAAGCAGGTCGGTCACGCATTCATCTTGGAAGTAGTCAGTAAGCTCTGTCGTTCGATAGCGCTCGATCGTCTGGCGAGCAGCTTCGAGATCACGCCGCCTCGCCTCCTCCGACGGGCTGCCCGCGGCCCGCCGAAGCATCAAGTCCGCAAGTTCAACATAAGCCGTTCGGAGATCGATGGTCCCCGATGTCGATGTTTCGATCAAGGTTGGTCTAAGCTTGTCGAGCTCGCTCAAAGCACCCTGATAATGCTCAATCGCGGCATCGATATCACCGGCATCAGCCGTCAGCCGACCGATCTGCCATTGCCATTGATAGACGAGCTCCGGCGCCTCGGCGGCCTGGGCAAGGAAGGTGGCTTCCATATACAATTGGGTTGCATCAGCTCCACGATCGGCATCGGCGTAGACATCAGCGAGATAGCCCGTTGCCAGCGCTTCTTCGCGTGATTGCGCATGGCTCCGCGCCCGCTGCCGCGCCTCGCTCAGCGCCGCATAGCCCTCTTCAATCGCCCCAGCGCGCGAAAAGAGCCTGCCAAGCAGGAGTATTCTCTTGGTTTTTTGGGCATCATTCCCGGTAGTCGTCAGCTGTGCGTCGGCCCGCTCTAGCAGGGAAATCGCTTCCGCCATTTGCCCAAGGTCCAGTTCAAAACGGGCCTCATTGGTCAGAGCATCGAAGGCAAGATCCGGATGCCCCGCTGTCTCGGCAAGAACGACCGCTCGGCGATAGGCTTCCCGCGCGAGCACCTCACCACCGGATTGCCCGGCATGGGCCGTGCCTAAATTGTTGAGAGCCGATGCGGCGAGCAAGGGCATGCCCGCCTTTTCAGCAAGGCTGGCAGCCCTTTCGAGATAACCCAAGGCCTCATCAGGTTCACCCGATCCAAGATGCGCAACGCCCAGATCATGCGCCACCTGCGCTTCCCCAGCCGCATCCCCCGCGCGTCCCGCCGCATCAGCTAGCCGTTCAAGTGATGGCAGGGCTTCCTGATATCGACGCGCCGAAAGCAGGTCTTGAATATCCGATGCTTCAACAGCCTCTTCTTCGGCCCAAAGAGCTTGTGACGTCAACGGGCACAACCAAAGAGTGACAGTTGTCAGTAAAATAAAACTTCGAATAATTGCAATTTTTCCTGTGGACATTATTATACCTCTGTCCAAATGAAAATCTAACCATTAGTAGCTATTTAAGTCGAACCATACTTGTAAACAACCAGAAGCTCCAATCTATTGCAGCTGGATCGCCAGTATACCCTCATCGGCTCTAAAATGCTGCGCGCCGAAACTCATCGCCATAAACGCCAAGCATTTGCGGAAATCTCATCCCCCAAATCACCCGCGTTCTGGATTTCTAGATGCTCCGGATGCGCTCTTGCTCCAGCATCCGGTCGAGCGAGTTCATGTAGCGACGCCCTATCGAGGTTCTAAGGATCTCGCCACCCTTAGGCCTGCTCGGTTCATGCGGCGGTAGTCAAAATCATGGGATCGACTGGCGCAGCGAAGCCAACTTGGCCCGTCGCTACGGGTATTGCCGATTGGCTGCCGGTTCCAATCGAAATCACCACCACGATGAACGCGCAAAGGGCGATCTCCAGTAAGCCAGGCGCTACCATCCATCGGCGCACCCGCATAGTTCTCATGATATCGGTCCTCGACCCATTCCCAGACATTACCGTGCATGTCGTGCAGGCCGAAAGGGTTGGCGTTGAAGGAGCCAACAGGCAGCGTATCTTCACTATTGAAGCGGGCATGTTCGACATCAAGGCTTGCACCCGTAGCGAAGGTAGCGCCTGTTCCTCCCCGGCAAGCATATTCCCATTCGGCCTCACTCGGCAGTCGATAAGGGTGTCCGGTGGTTTGGGTCAGCCAATCAACATAGGCTTGAGCATCCGCCCAACTGATGCAGGTGACAGGATGGGAATTGTCCTGTTCGAAACCTGGTCGATCCCATCCGAGGGATGCCTCGATCAGCCATTTGTCGTTGTCCCAATAGGCGCAGTCGCCGCTCGCCTCATCCCGATTGGTAGCGGCGAGGAATGTAGCATATTCCTCTCGCTTGACCTCATATCGGCCGAGTGCGAAAGGCTGAATTGTGAGCTGGCGGACCGGCAGTTCGTTCTCCCTTGGCTCTTCTAGCCTCTGCCATTGGCCAACTGCCTGTAACCATCGATGCCCCCCCATCTCGAACTCGCCCGGAGGGATCACCACCATCTCAGGACAGGATGGGCAGTCCTTGAATGCCTCTCCAGGTTTGTGCTTGGTGACAGGAACTTGACGGTTGGGCCGTGGCTTGGGCCGCGGTAGCAGGACCAACGAGGCTTGATCATTCAATGCCTTGATCTTGCCAATTGCCAGGGGCGCGAACAGACCATCTTCGCCAAAGCGATCCATATAGGCTTCAAAGGAGGCGAGCTGGTCACTATCCTTGATACTCTCCCAGAACACGGTCTCCGCACGCCGACGCATGTCCTTGGCGGAGGGACCTTCGGACGAAGGTGGGGTGATCGTAATATCGAGATTGAGGATTAAAGGGCCACGCAACGAGGACGTTTCCCAGGGGACCTGCTTTTCATCGGTCGCTTCAATAACACTGTTCCTGACTTTCAGCATGAGTTGGCTGATTTCTAGTCCAGGTTCGAGCAGGTGTTCAACGATGGCTTTGGTGAATGGGCTATTGCGCCCCTTCCCATCGACCGCAATCTCGCCGGGTGCCGTGGCGAACGCGATGAAGGTACCCACCGCAGCGTCAATCCGTCCGAGGCCGCGACCCACTGCCGCTGACCGGCTCGCACCTAATGTACCGCGAAAGCCACGGGCTAACGGGTTATTGCGGCAAGCATCAAGAAAAACCAGCCGGGTCGGCACAGCCTTTTCCATCACACGGAGAATCTGATCCATATCAATCAGCCCCAAGCTGACGTCACCTTCGGTCTCTAAGATGGCATCGGTCGGAAAGAGATAGTTCTTGCCGTCATATTCCATGCCATGTCCGGCATAGAAGAAGAGGCCGACATCAGCACCCTGGAGCGCGCGATCGAACGAGCGCAGTGCCTTGCGCATGCCGAGGTAATCAAGGTCCGTTGCTTCTATGACCTCGATACCGAGATTGCGCAGGCTTTCCGAAATTGCATTGGAATCATTGACTGGGTTATCCAGTTCCTGACCGAGTTCCATGTAGTCGGCGTTGCCAATCACCAGGGCGACCCGCTTTTGGCCGTCCGCGCTGGTTTGCGCGGCAAGGGCCGGGCAAGTGAAGGCAAAGGCGTAGCAGAACAGAAACCATAATAACCGACTGCTCATAAGGCTCAGGCAGCCCGCCGACAATGCTTGCTGCTTCAGACCGCGGAAAATATGAATCCGGTGAGATTCCACTAGAACGATACGCGGGCCGCGACACGCAGCGCGTGCGTATAGAAGTTATTGTCGATTGTACCGAGCTCACCACCCGAATCGAACCATTCGAAGCGATAGTGAGGCACAATCGCGAGGCGAGACGCAACATTGAAGTTGATACCAACTTCACCATGAAAGGTGAACGCCGCGGTGTCGTCCTCAAAGTCGTTGTTGTTGGCCGTAGCGGCGACCGACACATTGCTTATACCAAGCCCGCCCCCAGCATAGGGCGAAGCACCACCGACTGCTGATAACGGCGGCAGGTCATAAAACAGACTTGCCGCGAAACGAATGATTTCAAGGTCAAAGTCGCTGTTGTTGGCATTGTCAAAGGTCGTATCTTCATAAGTCAGCTCTCCTTCGGCACGCCATTGCCCAAAGGCATAGCCAACCTGACCTGCAAAGGCATAAGCTGGCTCATAGTCGAAGTCGTCGCCGCCACCGAAAAACTCGATCCCGTTCACATAACCGATGTAAAAGTGGTTATCCCTCGACCACGACTGAGCTATCGCCGAATTTGTCATAAGAACGAAAAAAGCAACGCAACATAAAACGTTCTTGATCATAAATCAGATCCCAGCAAGTTTTGGAAATATTGCACTTTACAGGTCTTAGCTGTAGATCCGCAATCGTCGCTGAGACGGCGATACAGATATCCGGCGATGATGCCATCGGATTTTCGGATGGATCTCAAGCGGCAATCGTATTGTTGTGCCTCTTGAATGGAAGCTATCTTCCAAGCTGAAGCTGTGAATGTGACGTGGATCACAGCTGAACGTGGTGCCATTGATCTAATCGAAGGCGGTTTTTTTGATCCCTTCCGTGACAGGCCCGATTGAGCTACCGAGACCACACCAATTTCGTGATCTCAAGTCTCCCCTCATTACGTGCAAAAGCCTGACAAATTTAGATCCGCTACGCGGGCTTAAGCATCTCAAAAGAATCTACAATGCCTCAAAAAAACCTGCTTGTAACTTCGCGGGCGGATCATTTGCTGTGACAAGCTGATAAGGCGACAATTTGTTGAATAATTTCCTGTATTCAATTTGCATCAACGAGCGATGCATGCCCGTCCAATGCACCAACCCCAAGTCAGTGCCGAGCGTCGCACGCCCCCCGTACGATCAAACGAACTCGAGGGTGCGGAAAAGCTGGTGTTTTGCGAAGATCATCGCGATACAGACGATGATCAGGTGGATGAGAGTCTGAATAGCCTGTTGGACAGCGACCGTACGAAAGATGAGAAATGACCGGACCAACCTTGATTGCTCCTTCGATTTTGGCTGCAGATTTCGCCAGGCTTGGCGAGGAGGTGCGCGCGGTTGATGAGGCGGGGGCTGATTGGATCCATCTCGATGTCATGGATGGCCATTTCGTGCCCAACATCACCTTCGGCCCGGATGTGGTGAAGGCGATCCGTCCTTTTTCATCGAAGAAATTCGACTGCCACTTGATGATCGAACCCGCCGACCCCTTCATCGAAGCGTTTGCCAACGCTGGGGCTGACTTGATTACGGTGCATGCCGAAGCAGGGCCGCATCTCGATCGGTCGCTGCAGATGATTAAGGGGCTTGGCAAGCAGGCGGGCGTGTCTCTATGTCCAGCGACGCCGCTGGCCTGCGTCGAGTATGTTTTGGACAAGCTCGATATGATCCTGATCATGACCGTCAATCCCGGCTTTGGCGGTCAGAAATTCATCGAGGCGATGTACGACAAACTGCGCGCCTTGCGTGAGCTGATTGGCGATCGCGACATCTGTGTCCAGGTGGATGGCGGTATCAACACCGAAACCGCCCCCTTCGCCGCCGCTGCAGGCGCCGATGTTCTGGTCGCGGGCTCGGCAATCTTCAGCAGTGACGACTACGCCGCCGCCATCCAAGCCCTTCGCCCAGCCGATGGTCGGTTGCTCTGACTCGAAGTTCTTGTATCAAAAAAAATCAGGCGGCGGCGGCTCTGGTTAGGGAAAGGCGGGCTGTTTCCAGATGGTCCTTCATCAGCAAGGCGGCCTGTTCGGGTTCTCGCGCGCGAATGCTGCTGACGATCTTTCGATGCTGATTGTTGTAATTGCCGATAATCGTCTCGTTCAACGTGAGAGAGCGCATGCGTGACCATTGCTCGTTATTGCGAACGTCATTGATCTGTGTGAGCGTCCAGACCAGGAGGCTATTGCCCGCCGTCTCGGCGAGCAGGCTGTGGAAATCTGTGTCCTTTTGAGCGAAGTGAAATGGATCTTCGATGCTGGTTTCCATCTCGTCCAAGAGCCGCTCCATCCGATCAAAATCGGTTGACCGGCCATGGAGCACCGCCAGACGACAGATATGAGGCTCGAGCGCAAACCGGGCATCAATCAGTTCCAGCGGGCTGGCATTGGTGATCACCGGGTTGGTCTCGCCCGCATAGGAGGCCGTCACATAGGTGCCGCTCCCAGGCCTGATAGCTACCAAACCCTGGGCGGCGAGCTGGTTGAGCGCACCGCGAACCGTGCCGCGCGCGACTTGATAAAGATTGGCGAAGGCGCGCTCGGAGGGCAGCCGGTCGCGAGGGCCATAGCGGTCGCCAGCAATGTCTTGCCGGATCATGCGGGCAATCTCGACAGCCCCGATATGTTTTCGCTCTCTTTCTGCCATCCACACTCCAATCTGATACCAAAAGTATACCAATAATCGACTTGCGAGGTCAATTGATATAGAATTGGCATAGAAGAAGGTTGTTTTTAGCGAAAGGCGGTCCTAGCCTATTTTTATAAGGTTCGTAAATCGAGCCAAAAAACAACGGCAAAAACTCAGGCGACAAGCATCGACAGGGCCGGTGTGTGGAAGAGAGGAAACGGCAGGCTGTCGGTTCAGGGCCAACCAAGAAAACGACGACTTGAAATCAGGCCAAGATGTTTTTCTTGACGACCTCAAAACTGGGAACAAAAAACATGATCGATATCAAAAAGCTGATGGGGGGTGTCGCCTTAGGGGCTCTCCTCGCCTTTCCGATGGCAGCGCAGGCAGAAGACAGTGACGACCCGATTGTTATTCCGATCCACAATTGGTCAAGCCAGATTGTGATGAGCCACGCCGTCGGTCAGATCTTCGAAGAGATCGGCAGCAATGTTGAATTTGTCACGACCGACAGCCAGGCCGTCTACGAATCGGTACGCCTCGGCGATGTTGCCTTGGAGCTGGAAGTCTGGGAAGGCGCATTCGGCGCATCCTTCCGCGAGGCGCTCGAAAAGGGCGGTCTGCACGATGCCGGCGATCATGACGCGGTCACGCGCGAGGATTGGTGGTATCCCGCCTGGACTAAGGAAGCCTGCCCGGGCTTGCCGGACTGGGAGGCGCTGAACAGCTGCGCTGATGTCTTCGCGACGGCCGAGACCGGCGATAAGGGGCGGTTCCTCGGTGGCCCGGTCGACTGGCTGAAGCATGACCAGGAGAAGGTCGACGCGCTCGGCATGAACTTCGTGGTGGTGAATGCCGGTTCGGCTGCAGCACTTTGGGCCGAGATCGGTGCGGCCGAAAAGGACAAGACACCGATTGTGGTCTTCAACTGGACGCCGAACTTCGCGGAAGCCGTCTGGCCTGGCGAATTCGTGACGTTCCCAGAATGGGTTGATGGCTGCGACACGGATCCTGCCGTCGGTCCCAACCCCGATGCACTTTATGACTGCGGCAACCCGGCGAACGGCTACCTCAAGAAGGCCGCCTGGGACGGCATGAAGGACAAATGGCCGAGAGCCTATAATGTCCTGACCCAGGTCAATTTCACCAATGCGCAGATCGCCGAGATGGCCAAGCTGGTCGATATCGATGAGCTGGAGCCTGAAGAAGCGGCGTCCGAATGGCTGGGGGCCAATGAAGACGTCTGGAGACCTTGGATCGACAGCAGCTCATAGCGTAAGCTGTTTGAACAAGACCCAGGCCGCCCCGGCTGATCCCCCGGGGCGGCCAACTTTAGGAGGCCGGATGGCATCAACGTCGCCCGTGATCACCTGCCGCGGTGTCTGGAAACTCTTCGGGCCCAGACCTGAAGACTATCTGGCGTCGATGACGGGCGAGCCGAGCTATGAGGCGCTTCAGGCAGCCGGCTACATCGCGGCCGTCAGAAACGTCTCGCTGGAGATCGAGGCCGGTGAGATCCTGGTGATCATGGGCTTGTCCGGTTCCGGCAAGTCTACGTTGGTGCGTTGTCTCTCTCGTCTGATCGACATCACCGGTGGTGAAGTCTTGGTCGAGGGCCAGGACATCGGTGCCCTTTCCGAAAAGGAGCTTATCGAGCTCAGGCGTAGCAAGATGGGCATGGTGTTCCAGAATTTTGGACTCCTACCCCATCGGACCGTGCTCGATAACGTCGCCTTTCCTCTTGAGATGCGTGGCCAGGACCGGCATGAGCGGCGGCGCAGAGCGCTGGACGTGATCGAGCTGGTAGGGCTTAAGGGCCGGGAGGACTATTTCCCCCGAGAACTCTCAGGCGGGCAGCAGCAGCGGGTGGGGATCGCTCGCTCGCTGGCGATCGAGCCGGATATCTGGTTTCTTGATGAGCCGTTCTCTGCCCTCGATCCGCTGATCAGGCGCGACATGCAGGACGAGTTCCTGCGCCTTCAAGCGATGCTTGGCAAGACCATTGTCTTCATCACCCATGATTTCGATGAAGCCCTTCGTCTCGCCGACCGGATCGCCATCATGAAGGATGGCGTGATCGAGCAATGCCAATCACCTGATCAGATCGTTCTTCACCCGGCGACGGAATATGTGGCGAAATTCACCAAGGAGATCGATAAGGCGCGCGTGGTCCATGCTGGTGTGTTGGCAAAACCGATGAACGGTGTTGCGCTCACGGGCGATCCCGTCCCGGCGGGGGCAACTATTCAGAACCTTGGACGTCAGCTTGTCGACGACAGCCGGGATCTCTTGCCGGTTCAAGATGATAAGGGCGTGCTGATCGGCGTTCTTGAGCGAAGGGTAGCGCTGGATCTGCTGCTGGGGACGGTCGATGAGCACAATCATCACATCAGCACCGACTGACATTGCCAGGCTGAACGGGACCGGGCTGAACCGGCGCCAAGTAGCACTCGCTCTTGTCATCCTCGCTCTGACGCTGGCGCTCCTTCGTCCCGTTCTTCCGGAATGGCTGTTGCGCGTCCCCTCGTCGATGATCCTGCCATGGGACGTCTGGCTGCAGGCGACCTTCGATTTCATCCGTGAAGATCTCGGGCTGATCCATCTGACCCGTGGCCTCACCGCCGTTCTAGAAGTGCTGTTGGACGCCACCGCTAACCTCCTTTTCGGCAAGAAGCGCTGGCCTGATCTCGGCCCGATCCCCTGGACGGCGATCGTCGCGGCCATCACGGTTCTCGGCTGGTGGCTTGGCGGCTGGCGTCTCGCTGCCCTTGCCTTCGCCACCTTCGCCTGGACCGCTTTGATCGGACAGTGGAAGCTTGCGATGCAGACGCTCTCGGTCATCGTGGTGGCAGCGCCACTCGCGGTCGCCTTCGGTCTGATGCTCGGCATCCTCGCTTGGAAACATAAGGCCTTCGATCGAGCACTCCAGCCGATCTTGGCGGTCCTGCAGACGCTTCCCTTCTTCACCTATCTCCTGCCGGCGGTGATCTTCTTCAAGGTTGGGCCCACGGCTGGAGCTGTTGCAACCGTCGTCTTTGCCGTGCCGCCGATGATCCTGATGACCACGCTCGGCCTGCAAAAGGTGCCTTCCGACATCGTGGAAGCCGGCAAGATGAGTGGCACTACCCGCTTTCAGATGCTGCGCCATGTCTTTCTGCCGGCGGCCCGCACCGATATCTTGGTGGGCGTCAATCAGGTGATCATGCTTTGCCTTGCCATGGTGGTGCTGACCGCCTTCATTGGTATGCCCGGCCTGGGCGCCAAGCTCTTGGCGCTGATGAATTCCTTCAAGCTCGGCCGCAGCCTCGAGATCGGCATCACCATCGTGCTCCTGGCGATCACGCTGGATCGGCTGTCCAAGGCTTGGGTGGTCAAACAGCCCAAACATTTCGAGAAGGAAACGCCCTGGTGGCACCGTCACGCCTTCCTCCTAGCGGGGCTTATCGGGTTTGTGGGCTTCGTCGTGATCGCCCAGTTTGTGCAGGTCGCGGATCACATCAAACGCGCCCAAGATTTTTCGATGGGTAAGGAGATCGACGTCGTCATCAAGGCGTTTCTCGATATCGACGCCATTCAGGCGGTCACTGGTTGGCTCCGCTGGTTTCTTACCACCCAGGTTCTGATTCCTCTTCGGGACGGTCTTCTCTGGCTGCCAAGTCTGACCGTCATCCTGGCGGTCGCAGCGCTTGGTCACCTGGTCGGCGGCCGGCGCTCCGCTTTGATTACCGGAGGCTTTCTAGCTCTCGTCCTCCTAACCGGTTGGTGGGATCGCTCGATGATCACGCTTTATGCAGTGATGTCAGCGGTGGCACTGGCCCTTATGATCGGCGTGCCCCTTGGCATCCTTGCAGCACGGCGGGAAAACTGGGCGAAACGCATTCTGCTAGCCTGCGATACCGCTCAAACCTTTCCGAGCTTCATCTACCTGATCCCGGCGATCATGCTGTTCGGCGTGAATGACGTCGCCGTGGTGTTCTCGATCCTGATCTTTGCGACCGTGCCGCTGACCCGCTACACCATCGAGGGCCTGCGCTCCGTCCCGCCGGAGATCGTCGAAGCCGCCGATATGTCGGGTGCCAATCGGATGCAAAAGCTAAGGAAGGTCCTCCTTCCCCTTGCCCTTCCGACCATGGCGATCGGCTTCAACCAGGCGATCATGTTCGCCTTCTTCATGGTGATCATCGCGGCCTTCATCGGCACGCAAGACCTTGGCCAGGAGCTGCAGAAGACCCTGGCCGGTAATGAGCTTGGCAAGAACTTCGTACTCGGCATCAACGTCTCGCTGATGGCACTGACCTTTGATCACATCATCATGCGCTGGGTCGCCGGTCGCAAGGTGGCCTTAGGGTTGACTTAACATGGAGCGGATGAGGGAGGGCTTGTCATGATGACGACTGACGTCAGGTTCGAAACGCCCTATGAGCGCGCCGGCGTGATTGCGCCTGGCCTTCCGATCCTGGCGCCGGGCGTCGAGCGTCATCCTGTGCCGGGCGGTGGTTCTCGCGCGGTGCTGATCATGGCGGGCGATGAGATCTCGATCCTGGATAAAGAGGGTCTGCAGCCGGTCGAACTGGTTTTTTTCGACCCTGATGGCCGATCCGATGCGGGGATGATCGGGGCAACGGGTGGGCGCGATCCAGACGGTCTAAAGGCGGCACTTGCCGGTGATCCATCCGGTCGAAAAGTTCTTTTAGCGTTGGAGCAATCAGGCTTCGATCTCGCTTTGGCCGATGCTATCCATTTGTTCGAGGAAGGCTCGAAGGCCGGTGACATGGTGACGTTCGAAAGCGGCAGCGATGGCCTTTTGATCGCCGCCGCTGTTGGTAGCCCGATGCGTCCGGAGAGCCAAGATACGACCACCGAGATTATTCTCTACATCCGTAGAGCCAATCCCAAGGCGGTCGCCGACAGAAAAACGCCGCCAGCGCCGCTGGCCGATCCGCTCGAAGACCTCAACATTCAGCCCGGCGAGGCCAGGACCTACGAGGTCGGGGCGGGCGCGTTCATCCAGATCCTCGACGTGCAGGGCCGGGAATGCTCGGATTTTCAGGCCTTCTCGCGCCGCGCTCTCGATAAGGGTTTGGAGCGCGACATTGATCCGACGACCACGCGCTCGCTCACCGGCTCGCTCTACCCAAAGCCCGGTCTCGCGGCCAAATATTGGAGCCTCGATCACGAGCCCCTGGTCGAGATCGTCCAGGATACTTGCGGCCGGCACGATACCTTCGGCCTTGCCTGCACATCGCGCTATTACGACGATCTAGGCTATCCCGGGCACATCAATTGTTCCGATAACATGAACGCTGAGCTGGCCCATTTCGGCATTCGCCCACGTGCCGGCTGGCCCGCGATTAACTTCTTTTTCAACACCATGCTGGATGACACCCATGGGATCGGCATGGACGATCCGTGGTCGCGACCTGGGGATTACGTGCTGCTCCGAGCGCTGACCGAGCTAGTCTGTGTCTCGACGGCCTGTCCTTGCGATGTCGATCCAGCTAATGGCTGGAACCCGACCGACATCCAGCTTCGAGTCTACAAGGAAAACGAGCGTTTCGAGCGCTCCATCGGCTGGCGCAAAACACCGGAGGCGAATGTGGAAGACACAAAAAAAACCGGCTTTCACGCGAGCTTCGCCGAGCACACGCGCGACTTCATCGAGTATAACGGCTACTGGCTCGCCAATCAGATGACCGCTCACGGGGCGATCACCGAATATTGGGGATGCCGCGAGAAGGCAGCGATCATGGATCTGTCCCCGCTCAGAAAGGCGGAGGTGACTGGGCCGGATGCCGAAAAGCTGCTGCAGCGTTGCCTGACCCGGAATATGAAAAAGCTGGCCACCGGCCAGGTGGTCTACACCGCGATGTGCTATGAGCATGGTGGAATGATCGACGACGGCACGGTCTTCAGGCTCGGCGACGATAATTTCCGCTGGATCGGCGGCTGTGATCAGAGCATCGATTGGCTTCGCCAGCAGGCCGAGGAGCAAGGGCTCCAGGCTTGGGTTAGAAATTCAACGGACCAGCTCTGCAATGTCGCCGTGCAGGGACCATTATCTCAAGAAATCCTGGCTTCGGTGTTCTGGACACCACCCGCCCAGCCGACGCTCTCGGAGCTCGGATGGTTTCGCTTCACCATCGCCCGCATCGGCGACTTCGACGGCTTGCCCGTCGTCATCAGCCGCACCGGCTATTCGGGCGAGCTCGGCTACGAGGTTTTTTGCCATCCTAGGGATGCGAAAGCCGTGTTCGACGCGATCTGGGAAGCGGGCGAGCCAGAGGGCCTAGTACCTTTAGGGCTCGCAGCCCTCGATATGCTGCGGATCGAAGCGGGCCTGGTGTTTGCCGGATCGGAGTTCAGCGACCAGACCGATCCGATCGAGGCCGGCATCGGTTTTACCGTGCCGCTCAAATCGAAAACCGACGACTTTATCGGCCGTAGCGCGATCGAGCGGCGAAAGGCCCATCCGCAACGGCGCCTAGTCGGTCTCGATATCGAAGGCGGCAGCGTCCCCGCGGCCGGCGACTGCCTACGTCACGGCAAGGCTCAGGTCGGCGAAGTCACATCGGCTGTCAAGTCACCGATTCTCGGTAAGGTCATCGCGCTCGCTCGCTTGGACGTCACCCATGCCGAACCAGGCATGGCGATCGAGATCGGTCAGTTGGACGGGCAACAAAAGCGGCTGAAGGCAACAGTCACAACCTTTCCCCATTTCGATCCGACGAAAAAGCGCGTCAAGGGCGACTACACCTAGTGGTGTGACCACATCATTTTTAAGGATCGGAATTAAAGTAGGTCAGTTCCTTGCCGCAGATGGCATCCTTGTCGGGCCTTTGCTGGTTTTCGTTAAAATTTTTTCCAATTGATAAAATTTTTGAATGCTGGCTAGATGACAATCAACCATCGAACCAGGCGTGGAGTCGTCCCATGTCCGTCATTGCAGGGCGTTTGCCCGCTCAAATGCTCGAATCGAATTTCTCGGATCTGCATCCGCCGCTTTCCGATCATGAGGCGTTGGTCGCTGCGGATCGCTGCTATTTTTGTCATGACGCGCCCTGCATCACGGCCTGCCCCACCGACATCGACATCCCAATGTTCATCCGCCAGATTGCCGCCGGCCAGCCGAAAGCCGCGGGAAAAACGATCCTGGACCAAAATATCCTCGGCGGCATCTGCGCCCGTGTCTGTCCGACCGAAACCCTCTGCGAGCAGGCCTGCGTGCGCGAGGCGGCCGAAGGCAAACCCGTCCTGATCGGGCGCTTGCAGCGCCATGCCACCGACAAAGTTATGGCGACTGGGAAACAACCCTACAAACGTGCATCATCAACCGGCAAGACCATCGGCGTCGTCGGTGCTGGGCCAGCTGGTTTGGCGGCCGCACATAGACTTGCGATGCATGGCCATGAGGTAGAAATCTACGATGCCCGAACGAAGGGCGGTGGGCTCAACGAATATGGCATTGCTGCCTATAAGACCGTCGATGACTTTGCCGCCAAGGAAATGGATTGGCTCCTAGGCATCGGCGGAATTGCACTCAAGACGAGCCTGCGGCTCGGGGATGGCCTATCGCTTGATTACTTGCAAGGGCGGCATGATGCTGTGCTGCTCGCGGTCGGGCTGGACAGCGTCAATGCGTTGGGTTGCAAGGGCGACGATCTGGACGGCGTCGAGGATGCCGTCGACTTCATCGAGCGGGTGCGGCAGGACGACCGCGCCGGCATTCCCGTCGGCCGGCATGTAGTGGTGATCGGCGGTGGCATGACCGCCATCGATGCAGCCGTCCAGGCCAAGCTGTTGGGAGCCGAGATTGTCACCATCGCCTATCGTCGATCGCGCGCCGCGATGGGCGCCAGTAAGTTCGAGCAAGACTTGGCGACCTCCAGGGGTGTTGTCATTCGTGAACATCTGCAGCCCCTGCAAATCGACGGATCTAAAGCCGTCGAAACTATCACCCTTTCATATACCCGAGCTGCCGGTGACAGCCTGGAGATCACGGGTGAAACCGTCACCATCGATGCCGATCAGGTGCTGAAAGCCATCGGCCAGACGCTGGATTGTCCTCTCGATCTCAAGCTTGAGGGCCGGAAGATCGTCGTCGATGCCGAGGGGCAAACCTCCGCAACCGGCCTCTGGGCGGCCGGCGATTGCGCGACAGGTGGCGATGACCTTACCGTCACAGCAGTCGCTGAGGGGCGTGATGCCGCCCTGAGTATTCACCGCTTTTTGACGGAGGGCTGACCATGGCCGACATCCGTAACCATTTCGCCGGCATCAAGTCACCAAACCCCTTTTGGCTCGCCTCGGCCCCGCCTACCGACAAGGAATACAACGTCCGCCGTGCCTTCGAGGCTGGCTGGGGTGGCGTGGTCTGGAAGACGCTCGGCATGGATGGCCCGCCAATCGTCAACGTCAATGGCCCGCGCTATGGCGTCATTTATGGCGCTGACCGCCGTGTCCTAGGTATGAACAATATCGAGCTGATCACCGATCGCCCACTGCAAATCAATCTGGACGAGATTAAGGCGGTCAAACGAGACTATCCGGACCGTGCCGTCGTTGTCTCCTTGATGGTGCCTTGCGAAGAACCCTGCTGGAAAGACATCCTGGCCCGCGTAGAGGAGACGGAGTGCGACGGTGTCGAGCTCAATTTTGGCTGTCCCCACGGTATGTCAGAGCGCGGTATGGGCTCGGCCGTCGGTCAGGTCCCTGACTACATCGAAATGGTGACCCGCTGGTGCAAGACCCACTCGCGCCTGCCGGTGATCGTCAAGCTCACCCCCAACATCACCGACATCCGCTACCCCGCCCGCGCCGCAAAACAAGGCGGGGCCGATGCGGTCAGCTTGATCAACACCGTGCAATCCATCACCTCGGTCAATCTCGACAACTTCTCACCCGAACCAGAAATCGACGGCAAGGGCTCTCACGGCGGCTATTGCGGCCCTGCGGTCAAACCCATCGCCCTCAGCATGGTCGCCCACATTGCTCGCGACGCCGATGCCGCAGGCCTTCCGATATCTGCGATTGGCGGCATTACCACCTGGCGCGACGCTGCCGAGTTCATTACCTTGGGCGCTGGTAATGTTCAGGTCTGCACCGCGGCCATGACCTACGGCTTTCGCATCGTCACCGAGATGATCGAGGGACTGAAGGCCTGGATGGATGAAAAAGGTCACGCCGACATCAAAGCTTTCCAGGGCCGCGCTGTTCCGAACTTCAGGGAATGGCAGCACCTCAATCTAAACTACGTCACCAAGGCGCGCATTGATCAAGACGCCTGCATCAAATGCGGCCGCTGCTACGCCGCCTGCGAAGACACCTCCCATCAAGCGATCTCGATGGACGAGAACAGAACCTTTGAGGTCATTGATGAGGAATGCGTTGCCTGCAATCTCTGCATCAATGTCTGCCCGGTCGAAGGCTGCATCACCATGGAACGGCTCACGGCAGGCACCATCGACCAACGTACCGGTCAGCCAGTGGCTGCCGAGCATGGTGATTGGACGACGCATCCAAACAACCCGATGTGACCGGCCGGCGTTGACTTGGATCTCGGTAGATTCCGAGATGCTGGTGCCCGGACGGTGGTAGTTGCACGGACCGAAGCCCTTAGCGGTCATGCCGCGATGTTGTTGTTCGCGGCTCTCATCTCGGTGTCGTTTACGCTTGGTGATCTGGCGGCGCCATATATCGAGCCTTCGGTGCTGACCACTGCCCGGTTCGCGCTCGCCGTCGTCATTATGGGCGCGCTCGCTGCTCCAAAGATCAAAAAAGAACATGTGCGAAAAGCCTGGCGCTATCCGGTCGTGGGCGGGCTGCTGGCCGGCTATTTCATCCTGATGTTCGAAGCGCTCCGTCTTACCGATCCGGTATCGACTGGCGCTGTCTTCACCCTGACGCCGATCATGAGCGCCATCTTTGGATACCTCCTGTTGCGCCAGATCACATCAGTGCGTACTTTACTTGCGTTACTCCTGGCGGCGGCGGGTGCTATCTGGGTGATTTTCCGTGCCGATCTGGACGCCATGCTCGGCCTTGAACTCGGTTTCGGTGAAAAAATCTTCCTGATCGGCTGCGCCTGCCACGCGCTCTACACGCCGATGAGCCGAAAGCTGCACCAGGGCGAACCGCTCACGGTCTACACCTTTTTCGGCATCACAGGCGGCCTCCTGGTCGCCGCCGCCTATGCCAACCACGTCCTCCTTGACACCGACTGGGCAACTCTCCCCTGGATCGCCTGGATCTGCATCATCTATCTCGGATTAGCCACGACAGCCGTTACCTTCTTTCTGGTCCAATACGCCACCCTTCGCCTACCCTCCGCTAAAGTCATGGCCTACGGCTACCTTGTCCCAGTCTTCATCATCATCTGGGAAGGTCTTTTGGGACATGGCTGGGTCGACCCCGTCGTCTGGCTGGGTGCAGTCGCCACGTCAGGCGCGATGCTTATGCTGTTGCGCGAGTAGGCGGCGTGGCCAGGCGCGTGGGGCTTTTTTTTCGCACCCTGTTCTAGGCAGCTGACCCACAGAAAGCTGCTGCAGAACTCCAGTCGGGTATATGCCATTTCCATGCCTTCGAATGGCTTGTACTCCCATAGTGCGGAACAGGTTTTCTAAAGGTGTCATACATCCGTCCGATAGCCGTGCAGAGCGATGCCGATCCACCTTCCGTAGGATTTATCAACCACGGGGTTAAAGCCTCTGCTGAGAGGAAGCTGCATTTCGGATTAAGGAACGCCGACTATGCAGGTTCAAACCAGACAGCAAGAAACCGGCTATAGATACCCATAATGATTTGATGTCACCTTGGCATGGACACTTGCGCCAAAAGCACGTGGATTGAATGATTGTCCCTTCGGCATGTCGCAAGTCCATACGCAGCGCCATCGCAATCACAAGTGGCGCCCTTGTTTTAGCCGCTGCAAGAAGCTTGTCGCATGCGCAGCATGTCGGCGAGGGATCTTTTGCCGAGGCTGACGTCTTCCTCGAGCTGAACGATACCCACGGTGATCTCGGGCTTCAGGCGTTCATTGACGGTGATCCGTTTCCACAATTGGATATCAAGGACGCTCGACGAAAGAGGATCTTCCAGGTCCGCACCAGCCGGAGCCGAGCAACGCAGGGTGTCAACGAGATCTTTTTCGAGAGTGTGGAACCAGGTTTCGACGAGCCGCCTCCAAAAGAGTTCCTGGCCCGTTTCCCTGAAGGTACGTACCAAGTATCGACCAAGAGACAGGGAGGTGGCAAGCTCGAATGCGACGTCGAGATCACCCATCTCCTGCCGGCACAGCCTGGCAATATCAGCGTCAATGGTCAGGTTCTGCCCTTCGACTGTGAAGTCGAAACGCCGCCGAACGTGAGCACACCTGTCACGATTAGTTGGGACCCCGTCGATCTTTCCCACCCTGACATCGGTGTTACCAATACACCGATCGGGATCGAAGAGAGCGACATTATGATAGTCACGATGGTATTCGATCCGGGTCAAACGGCGATCGATGTGCCGAGCCAGCTCCTAGCCCTGGGCGATGAATTCAAACTGGGCGTCGTGGCGCAGGAAATGACTGGCAACCGTACTGTCATCGAAAGCTGCTTCGCCAAATAGTCAGACGATAGTAGCAATACTTAATCCGATCTGTGTGTCCTCCAGCGGATCGAATTTTTTTGCAACGCATTCTGTAGGACAGGAGCTCGGGCCTGACATGGCTTCGACTGCCTGCCATCTTCCCACCAATGAACAACCGGAAACTTCTGGTACTTGACGTTGGTTGGAAGGTCACCGTGGGCGCAATCCATCCAGAAAAATCTGCTGCAACGTCGCTGAGGCGTCGCGAAAGCGATCCTTCTTGTCTCCACCGAGGAGAGCGCGGATCTGAATGTCGAAATCGGCATAATGCTGGGTTGTTGCCCAGATTGCGAAAAGGAGGTGATGGGGGTCAACAGGGTTTAAGCGTCCCTCGTCGATCCATCCCTGAATGATGGTGACTTTCTCGTCGACCAGCAGCTTGAGCTCGCCGGCGAGCATGTCTTGGAGGATAGGGGCGCCTCGGATCATTTCATTGGCGAACAAGCGGGATTCGAGGGGGAAATCACGGGCAAGTTCGATTTTTCGGGTGATATAGGCAGCGATCTGCTCGATCGGTACCCCTGAAGGGTCGAGGTCGACCAAAGGTGCGAGCCAGTCCTCGAGCAGGCCTTCCAATAGGCTTCGGTAGACGTCGTTCTTGGTCGGGAAGTAGTAAAAAAGATTGGGCTTTGACATGCCGGCAGCGTCGGCGATCGCATCGACAGTGGCGCCGCGAAAGCCATCGCGCGAAAAAATCTCAAGCGCGGCGCGTTCAATGATGGCGCGATTCTTGGTCTGGATGCGCGTCAGCTTTCTCGCGGTCAATGCTGGTGTCCCCTCCCTGCGTCGACGACCAAAAATTCCTTGACCCGATCGACCATATTGCTAGCGTCAATTTTACCAAATGGTCAAGAAGGTGAAGAACATGGCGGCACCCGGCGGGAACCTCAAGATCGACGGCGAGAGGCTCTGGGACAGCCTCATGGAGATGGCCAAGATCGGCCCTGGTATCGCAGGGGGCAATAATCGCCAGACCCTCACCGATGACGACGCCAAGGGCCGTGCTTTGTTCCAATCCTGGTGCGACGCCGAAGGGTTGACCATGGGCGTCGATCAGATGGGTAATATGTTTGCAAGGCGCGAAGGCACTGATCCGGACGCCCTTCCGGTCTATGTCGGTTCCCATCTGGATACCCAACCAACCGGCGGCAAATATGACGGCGTTCTAGGCGTGCTCGGCGGTCTAGAAATTATCCGCACACTCAATCAGCTCGGCATCAAAACCAAGCATCCGATCGTGGTCACCAACTGGACCAATGAGGAAGGGACGCGTTACGCGCCGCCGATCTTGTCGGCGGGTGTCTTCGCCGGCGTGCATCGTCAGGAATGGGCGTATGATCTTGTTGATGCCGAGGGCAAGCGCTTTGGTGATGAACTGGAGCGCATCGGCTGGCGTGGCGAGGAAGAGGTCGGGGCGCGAAAGATGCATGCGTTTTTCGAATTGCATATCGAGCAGGGTCCGATCCTTGAGGCCGAAGACGTCGACATCGGTGTGGTGACCCACGGCCAGGGCCTTCGCTGGATCGAATGCACGGTGATCGGCAAGGAGAGCCATACAGGCTCAACGCCAATGAAGATGCGCAAGAACGCTGGGCGCGGCCTCGCTCAGATCACCGAGCTAGTCCATGACATTGCCATGGCTCATCAGCCCAATGCAGTTGGTGCTATCGGCCATATCGACGTGTCGCCGAACTCGCGAAACATCATCCCTGGCAAGGTGGTTTTCACCATCGATTTCCGCTCCCATGTGTTGGATACCCTCGAGACCATGGTGGCGCGCTTCGAGGCGGAGGCACCAAAGATTTGCGAGGCACTGGGCGTCGAGTTTTCGTTTGAGATTGTCGGTTCCTTCGACCCGCCCGCCTTTGACGAAGGCTGTGTCAGCGCAGTACGCGATGCTGCTGAACGTCTCGGATACACCCATAAGGACATCGTTTCCGGTGCGGGGCACGATGCCTGCTGGATCAACAAGGTGGCGCCGACCTCCATGGTGATGTGCCCTTGCGTCGATGGCCTCAGCCATAATGAGGCCGAAGAAATCTTGCCGGAGTGGGCGGAAAAAGGGACAAACGTCCTGTTCCATGCGGTTGTCGCGACGGCGGAAATCGTCGCCTAAGTGGACCGTCCACCTCGCTAGGTGGCGTGGCCACTTCATTGATAAGTCTCGCTATTCACGTGAACGTCGCCGCTGCGACAGGGAGAAAAAAGATGTCCAAAGTCATCAAAGGCGGCACGGTCGTCACGGCGGATCGTACCTATAAGGCCGATGTTCTGGTGGAAGGCGAAAAAATAGCCGCGATCGGCGAGAACCTGAGCGGCGATGAGACCGTCGATGCCTCGGACGCTTTTGTCATCCCCGGCGGCATCGATCCTCACACCCACCTCGAAATGCCGTTCATGGGCACGAATGCGGCGGAAACCTTCGAGAGCGGCACCTTTGCTGCCGCATCCGGTGGCACCACCATGCTGGTCGACTTCGTTCTTCCCGGTGAGGACGGCTCGCTGATGTCGGCGATCAAGGAATGGGATCGAAAGTCGACGGACCAGATCTGCACCGATATTTCCTATCACATGGCGATCACCGGCTGGTCCGAGCAGATTTTTTCGGAGATGGAGCAGGTGGTCGCGCGCGGCATTAACACGTTCAAGCACTTCATGGCCTATAAGGGCGCCTTGATGGTCGACGACGACGAGATGTTCGCCTCGTTTCAGCGCTGCGCTGCTCTGGGCGCCCTGCCGTTGGTTCATGCCGAAAACGGTGATGTCGTTGCGGCGTTGCAGGCAAAATACATGACTGAGGGCACGACCGGACCAGAAGGCCACGCCTTCAGCCGCCCGCCCGAGGTCGAGGGTGAGGCCGCCAATCGTGCCATCATGATCGCCGATGCCGCGGGTGTTCCCGTTTACATCGTCCACGTCTCCTGCGAGCAGGCCCACGAGGCGATCCGGCGTGCACGGCAAAAGGGCATGCGGGTCTATGGCGAGCCGTTGATCCAGCATCTGACCCTCGATGAGAGCGAATATTTCAACAAAGACTGGGACTATTCAGCCCGCCGCGTGATGTCCCCGCCGTTCCGTAATAAGGAACATCAGGACGGGCTTTGGGCTGGGCTCGCTGCGGGCTCGCTCCAGGTGGTCGCGACTGATCACTGCGCCTTCACCACTGAGCAAAAGCGCATGGGCCTGAAGGGTTTCCCGATGATCCCGAACGGTACCGGCGGCCTTGAGGACAGGCTCGCCATGCTCTGGACCAAGGGTGTCGAGACCGGCCGCCTCACCCCCAATGAGTTCGTCGCTGTCACCTCGACCAATGTTGCGAAAATCCTGAACGTCTATCCCCAAAAGGGTGCATTGGTCGAAGGCGCTGATGCCGACGTCGTCGTCTGGGATCCGAAAATCACGAAGAAAATCTCGGCGACCACCCAAAAGTCGATCATCGACTACAACGTCTTCGAAGGCTTCGAGGTTACGGCCCAGGCGCGCTACACCCTTTCCCGCGGCGACGTCATCTGGGAGCATGGCAAGAATTCCGAGCCCCAGGCCGGCCGCGGTCGCTTCATCCCGCGCCCCGCCTTCCCTGCAATCAACAAGGCGCTTTCTACCTGGAAAGAGCTGACAGCCCCCCGCCGCGTCGAGCGCGATCCCCAGAATATCCCAAGTGGTGTGTGACGCCCAAGGCGGAGCCTGATGCTGACCCGATGTTAGAAAGAGCCGGCACACAGACCGTGATCGAGGCCGCAGGGTTAGAGCTGACCTTCGAGACCAATGACGGCCCGGTCCATGCTTTGTCCAATGTCAATCTGACGATCGGCAAGGGTGATTTTGTTTCTTTTATTGGTCCATCGGGTTGCGGCAAGACGACGTTTCTTCGGGTCATCGCTGATCTTGAGCACGCGACTAGTGGCAGTATCCGCGTGAACGGCATGACCCCCGAGGAAGCGCGCTTGAAAGGCGCTTATGGCTATGTCTTTCAAGCAGCCGGCCTCTATCCCTGGCGCACCATCGAGAACAACATTCGACTGCCGTTGGAGATCATGGGTTACACCAGAGCGGAGATGGCCGAACGTGTCGTCGACGCACTGGAGCTCGTCGGTCTTGCCGACTTTGGCCGGAAATATCCCTGGCAGCTCTCCGGTGGCATGCAGCAGCGCGCCTCGATAGCCCGAGCGCTCGCCTTCGATGCTGATCTCCTCCTGATGGACGAACCCTTCGGTGCTCTTGATGAAATCACGCGCGATCATCTGAACGAACAGCTCCTTGCCCTTTGGGCGCGCACCGAAAAGACCGCCTGCTTCGTTACTCACGCCATTCCCGAAGCCGTCTACCTCTCCACCAAAATCGTCGTCATGTCGCCCCGCCCTGGCCGCATCATCGACATCATTGACAGTCCGTTACCTGCAGACCGCCCGCTCGAAATCCGCGACTCCCCAGAATTCCTGGAAATCGCCGCCCGTGTCCGAAAAGGCCTCCGCGCCGGTCACAGTCATGAGTGAGATGCTCACCTCAGGGACTCCCGGTGCGCCACCGTCTGACTCGGCGGTTTGCGGTGCTGGTATTGAATGTCAGGCTTTGGCCATCGGCAGAGTGCGAGTTGCGAGAGCGTCGCGCATATGAACGTGCTATCGGAAAAGGTTCTTCCGATTGTCTCCGTTGTGCTGACGATCATCGCGATATGGTATGTGGGGGCGATTTTTCTGAATGCGCCATGGGAGCGGGACCAGGCGGAGCGTGCGGACGTCGAGATTTCGTTTGTCGAAATTCTGCCCAAGACCATGCAGCAGGAGCGGCCGGTATTGCCAGCCCCCCATCAGGTTGCGGGCGAGATCTGGGAGACGACCGCCCTCAAAAAAGTTACGTCGAAACGATCCTTGATCTATCACGGCTGGATCACGCTCTCGGCGACGCTGCTGGGTTTCGCCATGGGTGTCGTCTTAGGTATCGCCCTTGCGATCGGGATCGTCCACAATCGGGTGATGGATCTCAGCGTCATGCCCTGGGTGATCGCATCGCAAACCGTGCCGATCCTGGCAGTCGCACCCATGATCATCGTGGTGCTCTACAATATCGGCATCTCCGGGCTGATCGCGAAGGCGTCGATCTCCGCCTATCTTAGTTTCTTCCCGGTGGTCGTCGGCATGGTGAAAGGCCTGCGAAGTCCGGATTCGATGCAACTCGATCTGATGCGCACCTACAACGCCAGCGCCTGGCAGGCGTTCTGGAAGCTGCGCTGGCCGTCGGCTCTTCCCTACCTCTTTACCTCGCTCAAGATCGCGGTTGCCATCGCCCTGGTCGGCGCCATCATCGGTGAGCTGCCGACCGGCGCCCAGGGCGGCTTTGGCGCGCGCATGTTGAACGGCTCCTATTACGGCCAGGTACTGATCATCTGGTCGGCACTTATCGGTGCCGCCATCTGCGCCGGCCTGATGGTCGGCCTGATCGGCATCGTACAAAATCTAGTCCTCCGACGCATGGGCCTCGCCCGATGACCTGGCTCCTGATCGCGCTTCTCGCTTGGCTCGGCGGCTGGTTCCTCAACGCGATGCTGGCAAGACACAACACTAGCGCTGCCACCTTCCTCGTCCCCTTAGTCTTCGGTGTGAGCGTTCTCACAATCTGGCATGGGCTGGTAAAGGGGCTGGAGGTGCCGGCGGTCATTCTTCCGTCGCCAGTGGACATCTGGGGGGCGTTGATCGGCAACGTCCCGATCTTGTGGGCGGATTTCGTTCAGACCGTGTTGAAATCGGTCCTGCCCGGCTATGTCATCGGCTGTGGAAGCGCTTTCCTGACTGCGATCGCGATCGATCGCTCGCCCTTTCTGCAGCGCGGCCTCCTACCAATCGGCAACCTCGCTGCCGCTCTGCCGATCGTCGGCATCGCGCCGATCATGGTGATGTGGTTTGGCTTTGATTGGCACTCCAAAGCCGCCGTCGTTACCGTCATGTGCTTCTTCCCGATGTTGGTCAATGTGATGGAGGGCCTCCGATCCTCCGAGGTGATGCAGCGCGACCTGATGCACACCTACGCCGCGTCATACGCCCAAACTCTGTTGAAGCTACGGCTGCCAGCCGCCGGCCCCTTCATCTTCAATGGGCTGAAGATCTGCACCACGCTGTCGCTGATCGGTGCGATCGTCGCCGAGTTTTTCGGCACGCCGGTCGTCGGCATGGGTTTTCGCATCTCCACCGAGATCGGTCGCATGGCGCTCGATATGGTGTGGGCGGAGATCGCGGTGGCAGCACTTGTCGGTTCCGCGTTTTATGGTGCCGTCGCGCTGATCGAACGTTTCGTCACATTCTGGCATCCTTCCAACCAGGCCTGAAGAAACCAAGAAAGAGGAGACGACCATGAAGACTTTTTCGACACTCGCAGCCGCAACGGCGCTCGTACTCACCGCAACCGCCTCACAAGCGGCCGACAAAGTGACCCTGCAGTTGAAATGGGTGACGCAGGCCCAGTTCGCTGGCTACTACGTCGCCGCCGACAAAGGCTTTTACGAAGAGGAAGACCTGGAAGTCGAGATCAAGGCCGGCGGCCCCGACATTGCACCGCCGCAGGTGATCGCTGGCGGTGGGGCGGATGTCGTGCTCGATTGGATGCCCTCAGCGCTGGCCAGCCGTGAAAAGGGCTTGGCGCTGGTCAATATCGCGCAGCCCTTCAAGTCATCGGGCATGATGCTGACCTGCCGGAAGGACACCGGCATCACCGAGCCTGCAGATTTCCGCGGCAAGACACTGGGTGTCTGGTTCTTCGGCAATGAATA
>JBOEHJ010000084.1:50453-132093 GCA_050633905.1 Geminicoccales bacterium | reverse complement strand
GCGGCCGTTGATGATCATCAGATCCTTGCTGCGGCCGGTGATCACCACCTCGCCATCGACGAGATAGCCAAGATCGCCGGTGTCCAGCCAGCCATCCTTGAAGACCTCGGCTGTCGCTTCGGGCTCGCCGAAATAGCCAGCAGCGATGCTTGGTCCCTTAACAAAAATCCGCCCGACTTTGCGATCCGGCAAGGCCGCACCTGTATGATCCCGGATCTCGAAAACGTGCCCCGGAAGGGCAGGGCCGCAAAAAACGAAGCCGCGCCGATCGGCGGTGGTATCGTTGTCGGCAACGGCAACAGCGACCTGGTCGTTGGTCAGGCGTTCGCGATCGATCATGTCGACATGGAGGCCTTTTTCGAGCGGTGCAAAACTCACCGCCAAGGTCGCCTCCGCCATGCCGTAGCTTGGGACAAAGGAGGTTGGCTTGAAACCATGGGGTTCGAACACGTCAACGAAACGCTGCATCACTTGCGGTTGGATCATATCGCCACCGATGCCGGCCGCGCGCCAAGAGCTGAGATCAGCCTTGAATGAGCTGCTATTGGCGGCGCGCCGGCAACAAAGATCAAAGCCGAAGGTCGGGCTGTAGGAGAGCGAACCGCCATTGTCGTTGAACAGCTGCAGCCAGGACAGCGACCGTCTGGCGAAATCGCGGGTCGCCAAATAATCCGTCGAAAGCTGACACATCAGCGGCACCAGCATGAAGCCGACCAGCCCCATATCGTGATAAAGTGGCAACCAGGAAACGCCGCGATCGGTCCCTTGAATGTCGAGACCGGCTGTCGAGATCGCATGAGCGTTCGCCATCAGGCAGCGCTGTGGTACATCCACGCCGAGCGGCCAGCGAGTACTGCCTGAGGAATATTGAAAATAACAGGGATCATCGGGGCCAAACGGGCGCGGATCGACCTTGTCACCAGGCATCGCCGCAAAGTCGCCGGGCGTGCCGACCATCGGCGCTTGATCCAGGTCAGCCACGGCTTCCTTCAGGAAGCCGAGATAGGCCTCGGGTGCTATCGCTACCGTTGCTTTGGAGCTGGCAAGGAGGCGTTTCAGCGAGGCGACATAGGCTTCGCGTCCACCGAGGCTTGCTGGGATCGGAACGATCACCGGAATGAGGCTTGCATATTGGCAGGCGAAAAAGGCCGTGATGATCTCGGGGTCAGTATCACCGAGAAGAACCACGGACGACATCTTTTCGACCCCCGTCTGGATCAGCGATCTCGCCATGCCAACGGCGCGTTCGCGCATCAGGGGAAAAGGCAGGCTTGAGACCAGCTCGCATCGGGCGGAGTAGAAGTTCAGCCCGGTGACACCCTTGGCCGCGTAATCCAGAGCCTCGGACAGGGTGGAGAAATCAGCACGACGATGGGCAAGGTTATGATTGATGGTTGGCGTAGGCGTCATACACTTCCTGGCGGACAGGCCACGACGAGCTTGTCCAGGCTCCGTTGTTGTCATCGTCTGGTAAAAAAAAGCGGGCTAAGCTTTACTGAGGGAAATGCCAGGCGGCAAGCCCTGAGTTACACGGCTATTTTTTGTGGTTCTACGCTGGCGACATAGTACCGATCAATTTAGAACCCCTTGAAGATCTAGTGGGGGCGGCTTCGCTCGGCAAGCAGCATCGCGATCAGCGATAACAGGCCAAGCACGGCAAACCCACCGGTAATCGGGATGATCGTGCCATCATAGATCGAGCCGATGAAGCCGCCGAGCAGGACGGACATGAAGGTCGTCAAGGTGCCGATCATGCCAGCAGCGACACCGGCGATATGGCCGAGCGGCTCCATCGCAAGCGCATTGAAGTTACCGAACAACATGCCGATCGCGAAAAACGTCAAGACCAGATATATCATCAATGACCAAAGTGGTGGATGGCCGCCTAACGCCAGGGTAACACCAAGATAAAGCACCGAGGTGACGGTAAGGCCGATGATGGCTGTTCGCGCAAGGGACTTCATGCCGAGGCGCATCACCAGGCGCGCATTCAGTAAGGTCGCGGCACCAAAGGCAAAGGCCAGGCCCGAGAAATAAAGCGGGAAAAGGAGGCCAAGGCCGTATTGGATCTGCAGGATTTGCGCTGCCGAATTCAGATAGCCGAGAAACGCGCCGAAGATCAGGCCGGCGGCAACGGTGTAACCAAGGGCGACCGGGTGGCTAACAGTTTCGACGGCAGCACCATAGATGACCTTGAACGACAGCGGCAGACGACGATCCCTCGCAAGCGTCTCTGGCTGAAGGAAATGCAGCCATGCCGAGGCCGCCAGCGCAACCGCCAATAACGCGATGAAAATCAAGCGCCAATGACCGAGTAGCATCAGACCCTGTCCCAAGGCGGGCGCGACCAGCGGCACCAGAATGAAAATCGTCATGATCAACGAAGTAACCCTGGCCATCGCATCGCCGCTATACCGATCGCGCACCATCGCTACCGAGACGATCCGAGGTCCCGCAATCCCAAAGCCCTGCAACATGCGGCCAATCAGCATCAGGGAAAAGCTACCCGCCAAAATCGATAGCAAAGAGCCAAGCATGAATAACAACAGCCCCGCTTGGATCAGCGGCTTTCGCCCGAAGCGATCCGACAGCGGACCATAAATCATCTGTCCAAAAGCAAGCCCAAGAAACAGCGCCGAGAGCACCAGCTGTGCCTCATTCTCATGCTCAACCCCAAGCTCCTGCCCGATCACCGACAACGCCGGCAACATCATATCAATCGACAACGCCACCAACGACATCAACAACGCCATCAATAAGGGGAACGCCCCTTGGCGGTTACTTGCGTCGGGCTCGCTGGGTGTCTGCTTGGTTATGGGAAGCTCTCTTTCCTGTAGCGCCATCGGCGGCTCGCCGGTTACCTACCTCAACATTCTCATAAGACCGCCCCGGATTCTCCTGATAACACCGCGGCCCGACTTTTGATGTCAAACAGCTGCAGGGCGCAGTTCCCTTTTGATGGCAGCATGCAAGATGCATGTCCCTAAGTCCGAGGTCACCAAAAAAAGAACTGTAATCGCTTAAGATGCCTAGAAAGGAGTTCTTGTAACTTTAACGTTGCTATCTGGAGAGCTTCTAGCGTATTCAAATGCTACAATTAGACTTTTAATTCAGCCTTCAGTGTATCTCGATCATGACATTACAATTCGTTCGGTCGGACCGGTTTTCAACAAGACAGCATCAAACAAAGTTAGCATTGCCAACGTCTGACCTTCACGCCGCTGACGATGATCTAAAGAGCTGCGTCGTTACAGGACTAACTGGCGCTATCGAAGCTCGTTGGTCTCCAGCAATCCAGAGATGTTAGATGCGTGGGAATAGAAAAGAGCCTGTCATTTTTCTCGCCCACTCCCGTGAGGACAAGGCCGCCGTTCTAAAACTGCATCAGCGTTTGAAGAGCCGAGGATTTCAACCATGGCTCGATAAAATAGATTTGGTTGGCGGGCAAATCTGGGAACATGAAATAAAAAAAGTCATCCAGGGCGCTGATCTTGTCCTAGCCTGTTTGTCGAGCCAATCCGTCGATCGTGTCGGCTATGCGCAGAACGAATTCAACATGGCACTGACGGAATATCGAAAGCGTCCTAGGGAAAGCATTTTTCTGATCCCTGTCCGGCTCGACGATTGCGATGTTCCCGACCTGAAAGACCTGGATAACGGCGTTGGCCTAAGAAGTATCCACTGGGTCGATCTTTTCGAAGAGAACGGTTTCGACAACCTGCTGCGTGCCATCGAAACAAAGCTTGGTGATAAAGCGATATCGACCGGAGCAGGCTCTCGCTATTGGCACTATCTATCGGCTCTTGCCGTCACACTTGCTGCAGGCATGGGCTTCGCCATTTGGCAGTCATCAAACTCCATTCTTGGCGGCAAGGAGGGCGCTCGGAAAGAAGACAGGTTACCGACAATAGTAACGCCGAAGGTTCCCTCTGTTGCCGAAACCACAAATGGCAATTCTAAGGGCGTTGAGACCTCAGATATTGAAGGCAAGACGTTCGTGGGTCGGCTCGAGGTGCCCTTGGCTTCGCTTGAGCCTGAAGCCGGGCCGACTGTCTCTGTGGAGCCGGAGATCAAGAAAGCCCCGGACAGAGAACCAGAGCGCATTCCGGAATTCGTTCCAGCTGTCGAGCCGCCGACAGACGTGCTGCCCACGGCACTCTTCGTGGTACCCAAGCCCGGCGATGTCTTTCAAGACTGTGATGATTGCCCTGAAATGGTGGTCCTTCCTGATGGGTCCTTCTTCATGGGATCTCAGCGTCACAATCGGAATGAACGACCCAAGCATCTCGTCAGTATTGAGGCCTTTGCGCTCGGAAAGTACGAGGTGACATTTGCTGAATGGGACAATTGCGTTGCAGCCAAGGGGTGCGATCATCGGCCAGGTGATGAGGGGTGGGGGCGAGATCGGCGACCGGTTGTTAATGTGAGTTGGGAAGCTACGCAGCAATATATCCAGTGGTTAAGCCAGAAAACCGGTGCGGCCTATCGTTTGCCGAGCGAATCGGAGTGGGAGTATGCCGCGCGGCCAAGAGATGGAACGACGTACTCCTGGGGAAATGAAATCGGAAAAAACCGCGCTAATTGTGATGGGTGCGGCAGCCGCTGGGATGACAGTCAAACAGCGCCTGTCGGTAGTTTCCCGGCTAATGATCATGGCCTCCACGACTTGCATGGCAATGTTTGGGAATGGGTTGGAGATGTCTGGCACAAGAGTTATGCAGGGGCACCCGACGACGGGAGTGCCTGGGTGAAGGGCTCGACGTCTAAACGTGTTTTACGTGGTGGTTCTTGGGATAACGAACCCGATTCGATGAGATCAGCATTTCGGATCAAACAGTCGCCTAACAGTCAAAACTATGCCTTTGGCTTCCGAGTCGCGAGATCGCTCGAATCTCAGTCGACAGTTTCAGAAAGGTAGATGGGCCAAATTGTCCTCGCGTTGGTCGCGAACAGCTAAACCGCCATCTCCGAAATTCCGCCATTTTCCGCCGACCACTTCAGCGGTTCGTTCAAGAAACGCTCCACCTGGTCAAGCGTGTTGGCGTCAAAATGCTCTCCCGCCTTTGCTGCTGCCAGCACATCCCACCAGGTCGCCAGATTGTGCAGCGTCAGGCCATGTTCTTTTAGTTTCGATTTGGTCTCGGGAAAAATGTCGTAGTAGAACACCACCAGGGTGTGGGCAACCTCGGCGCCAGCTTCACGCAGGGCATCGGTGAATTTTAGTTTGCTGCCGCCGTCGGTTGTGAGGTCTTCGACCAAAAGAATCCGTTTGCCGTCGACGCTGTCGCCTTCGATCTGGGCATCCCGGCCAAAGCCCTTCGGTTTTTTCCGCACATAGTACATCGGGAGCGAGACACGCTCGGCGATCCAGGCGGCAAAAGGAATACCGGCGGTTTCGCCGCCGGCGATGCCGTCGAATTGTTCAAAGCCAGCGTCTCGATGAAGCTTTGTAACAGAAAAGTCCATGAGGGTGCTGCGGATTCTAGGATAGGAAATAAGCTTTCGGCAGTCGATATAGACGGGGCTGGCGAGGCCTGACGTAAACGTATAGGGCTCGTCCGCCCTGAAATGCACGGCCTTGATCTCGAGCAGCATTTTTGCGGTGAGTTCGGCCATCAAGGATGGCTCAGTGAAGCTGGTCGGGATCATCGGCGCTCACTCCTCGTGTCAAATCGGATGCGAGCGTCCTATAGCAGTTTTCGACCAATCGCCAATAGTGCCTGCCTGTTCAACCGCCCACCAAATAGCTGGACGATCAAACAGGCATGTCAGGCTCAATAGATCTCAGTCAAAACGACGCTTCAAGAACAACAGGTCAATGCTGTCGTCACACGACATCTTGGCGGGAGAGTTTGACGAGGTCGGTCATGTCTTCGTAGACGCGCTCGACTAGCCAGAGTAGGCGAGCTTCGCCGTGATCGTAGAAAACGTCGCCGGGATCCGTCACGAAAATCTCGCGAAAACGGGTGATCACCAGATCCATCACGGTGGCGACTTCACCGAGGCTGTTGGCTTTGGTGTTGACCAGGATATTTTCGAGCTCTTCGACTTGCTGATCGATCTCATTGAGCTGCGTGTCGATATCATCGAGGCCGTTTTCGGCTTCGACATTGGTGAGATCATCCACCAGACCGCGCACTTCGTTGCCGGTCATGCCGACAAGCCGCAGCGGCTCCACTGCCCAATCGGGAAGTTGCGTGCGCAGCTGTTCCTGTCTGGAGACCAGGGATTGGCGTCGCGCCTGGAGATCCCTGATGCGCTTGGTCAGCAAAAGGGCATTGTTGATCACATGGATATTGTCTTGTGTCATGACTTGTTGGTGACGATGTTCCGCAACATTCATTTAGAAGTCCTCCCAATTAGAAACACTGTGGATACATACAATGACGATGACTTCCCTTGGTCACCTTTAACGCAACTAATGCGAGAAGATGTCGTTTAATTCTCGAATTTTCGGAAAACTTCATTCGAAGAACCTTAACAACAACATGACCTCAGGTGTTGTCCCTTAATCATTCGTAAATGAATAAGCTGTCAAGCGTATTCTTTTCTACCTTTTTATTTAACACTCATTTACTAAAAGTTCTAAAAAATTTGATCTAAATCTTGTTTCCTGATGTCAATTTCGGTTTCCATTTATTTCAATATGTTAATGCCGGTTCGGCCATGTGAAATGAGGGAGTCAAATCGCCGCAAAAGCGATTGATCCACTATCAAAAATCCTTATACGTGATTTGGCTGTAGTTGGTCCAAAAAACGCGATATTCTCCTTTCCCGCGAGTATTCGAATCAGGCCTCCTCCTGGACGGTTCGGTTGCCGGGGCTTATGGTTCTCAATGCGTTGTCATCGATCGCCTCGACCTTGGGGCATCGGTCCGCTGAAGCTGAGATGAGAGGTGTTGCGTGCCGCCAGGTTTTGATCATGACGATAGGCCTAGAGGGTTGGAAGAGACAGGTGGAGGGTTTGTCCTCAAGGACCCGCCCGACAAGCCCAATCTGTTTTCACGGCTGCGTAACTACTTCCTGACGGGCGTGATCGTCACAGCACCGATTGCGATTACGATCTTTTTAGTCTGGCAGTTCATTACCTTCCTCGATGGCTATGTTGGGGGGCTGGTCCCCTACCGTTACAACCCGGAAACCTATCTGCCTTTTGGCATTCCCGGCATCGGCCTGATCGTCATGCTGGCATTTTTGACCCTGATCGGCTTCATTACGGCCGGTTTCGCCGGTCGAACCATGGTGCGAACTGGTGAGCGCCTTCTTTCGCGCATGCCGATCGTGCGCAGTGTCTACGGAACGCTGAAGCAGATTTTCGAGACGGTCTTGAACCAGTCTTCACGTTCGTTTCGCGAGGTTGTCCTGATCGAATACCCGAGGCGCGGCATCGGCGCGATCGGCTTCGTTACGGGCCCGACCCGAGGCGAAGTTCAGAAACGAACCGATGAAGATCTGGTCAACATCTTCTTGCCGACCACGCCCAACCCGACATCAGGCTTTCTGCTCTTCGTGCCACGAAAGGACCTCATCCATCTGGATATGACGGTGGAGGAGGGGATCAAGCTGGTGATTTCCGGAGGCATCGTGACGCCATCCTCAGGGCAAGCTGAGGACGAGAAGGCGGAGACCGTCGCGGATAAGAGCGCAAAGCGACTGAAGCCCCAGCCAGAGGGACAGCGCCTGGCGCGGCAAGCACCATCTAGCTAGTGGCGTGACCACGTCATTGGGGTTGGGCCGCCTTCGATGAACCTGCCCGAGCTAACAGAGGTATACGGTTCTTTGTCGGCATTGGTTCGGGAGTTAAATGGCATGGCCATGCCACCCACTATCCTGAGCGCAGATAGTTGGCAGCTGCATCCCCTTCGAACCAGCGGAGCAGCAGGCGAAGAGCTTGTCCGCGTGGGCTTTTCAGATCCGGATCGCGACTTAGCACGAGCTTGGCGTCATCGCGCGCGGCTGCCAGAAGATCAGCATGTACGGAAAGATCGGCCAATTGGAATGAGGGGAGGCCGCTTTGCCGCGTGCCCAGAACTTCGCCTGGCCCGCGCAGCCGCAGATCTTCCTCGGCGATCAGAAAACCGTCTTCGGTTCTACGCATCACATCGAGGCGCGACCGGGCAAGATTGCCGAGTGGTTCTGCATAGAGAAGGAGGCAGCTCGATGGCTTGTCGCCGCGGCCCACGCGCCCGCGCAATTGGTGGAGTTGCGCCAAGCCGAAGCGCTCCGCATGCTCGATCACCATCACCGTTGCACCCGGAACATCGACGCCGACTTCGATGACAGTCGTTGCGACCAGGAGCCGGGTATCTCCCCGGACGAAAGCTGCCATCGCCTGGTCTTTGGCGTCAGCTTTCATCTGGCCATGGACGAGACCAACCTTGTCGCCGAAGACTTGTTGCAGCGATTGAAAGCGGTCTTCGGCTGCAACCATATCCAGTTCGTCAGATGGATTGACCAGCGGGCAGACCCAAAAAACCTGCCCGCCTTCGTCCAGAGCACGGCCGATGGCCTCGATCACCTGATCGAGCTTACTCGTCGGCAAGGCGCGGGTTGCAATCGGTTTTCGCCCCGCAGGTTTTTCGCGCAGCTCCGACATGGCGATATCGCCGTAGAAGGAGAGCACCAGCGTTCGCGGAATGGGGGTCGCGGTCATCACCAAAACGTCCGATTGCGCTCCCTTCTTGGCGAGTTCGAGGCGCTGGTCGACGCCGAAGCGATGCTGTTCGTCGATCACCGAGAGGCCGAGATCGGCGAAATGAACGTCCTCTTGAAACAGCGCATGGGTGCCAATAAGGGCCTGAACATCGCCACTCTTCAAACGTTCCAACAACTGTTTTCGTGCGGCCCCGCGTTCTCGGCCGGTCAGCAAGGCCGTGGTGACGCCGATCGGGGTGAGTAGATCGGCGATGGAGGCGGCATGCTGGCGGGCAAGCACCTCGGTCGGCGCCATCAGGGCGGCCTGCGCACCCGCCTCGATCGCATGGAGCATGGCAAGGCTCGCCACCACCGTCTTACCGCTGCCGACATCGCCTTGCAGGAGCCTAAGCATACGTTCCGCCTTTCCCATGTCACCATCGATGTCAATGACGGCTTTTTCCTGGGCGGCGGTAAGCTTGAACGGTAGGATGTTAATCATCTCGCGGCGGAGATGGTGGGAGGCTTTAAACGATCGGCCGGCTTCCTCAATACCCTCGTCACGACCGAGCGACAGCGAGAGCTGGGTTGCCAGGAGTTCATCATAGGCCAGGCGTTGACGGGCAGGTGACGTGCTATCCAGGTCGCCTGATTCCTCCGGTTGATGCAACCGCCTTAGCGCATCGCTGAAGCTGGGCCAGCCTTGCCTTTCCAACCATGTGGGGTCTTGCCATTCTGGAAGGTCGAACAGGCTTTCAAGCGTTGATTGCAGAACCCTGTTGAGCGTCTTTTGATGCAGGCCATGGGTCAGGGGGTAGATGGGCTGCAGCCAGCTTGTCTCGCTGATGGCATCGGGCGACGTGATCAGGTCCGGATGGGCCATCTGCCAGGTTTTGCCATAGCGAGTGGCCACGCCGCTGATGATCCGACGTGCGTTGATCGGCAGCTGTTCTGAGAGATAGCGCTGTCGGCCTTGGAAAAAAACGAGCTCGAGCGGATCGTCGCCGATCGCGCATCGAACCTTGTAAGGCGCTCTTTTTTTAAAGGGGGGACGATGGTTGAGCACGGTGACATCCAGCGTCGCTCGCTCGCCTTCAACCAGGCTCGACGCATCGGTCTTTACATGATGGTCGATGACGCCATGGGGGAGATGCATGAGGAGATCGAGGCAGCGTGCCGGCCGGTCTCCTTTCGGGGTGAGCAGCCTGGAAAGCGTGTCTTGCAAGCGGGGACCGATGCCTTTCAGACGGTCCACGCTCGCAAAAAGCAGGTCAAATTGGTCAATTTGTCCAGATGTCATCGCAGTTTTCTGAAGAGGACCCTTTGAAAGATCGGTATCTTTGGTTACATCCATGGTCGCTGGCTTGGTTCCAGATCGTATCGATTAACCCGTTGGCCGGGACGTGACATGAGTGAGCCGATAACCATACGTCGAAAGCGACTGGTTCACAGAAGTCGTTATCGCGGTATCCGCGAGGCGGACATCGTCTTCGGCAAGTTCGCCGATCGTCATGTGAAGACCATGGACAAAGCTGGCCTCGATCGATACGAGGCGCTGCTGGATGAAAGCGATCACGATCTTCTTGCCTGGTTGACCGGTCGCGAACCTGTTCCTGATCGGCACAACCACGACATATTCGATATGATCAAGCAGTTCAATGTTGGCATGCCGACGGGTTAGTGGCGTGGCCTTAGCATCTGCAAACGTAGCCTTGAACCTACCTGACCTTCTTCGCCGAGAGAGATAGTGGCCGAACCCGCTTTGAAGATGCAGAACACCGCCGCGTCAGATGATCTTGATGAGGCCCAGCACCAGCAGTTAATCGCCGGCGCCGTGGACGGCCTGGATGCGTTGCATCTTGCCGAAATGGCCTCTGCCAAGGGCGCTGATCTGTTCTTGCATGTCGCCCGAGATGCGCCGCGGGCGAACCACCTGGTCGAGCTGATCAAATTCTATGCGCCCGATCTAACAGTGGTGGCCTTCCCCGCCTGGGACTGCTTGCCCTATGACCGTGTCTCGCCCAATGGCGATGTCATGGCAAAGCGTTTGGATGTCCTTGGCAAACTCCTCGGCAAAGAGGCAACTTTCCCCGATCTGGTGATCACCACGGTGAACGCGCTTTTGCAAAAAGTGCCCACACCCGATGTCATCGGCTCTGGCCTGTTCACCGCCAAGGCAGGTGCCAAGATTGATCGCGATCAACTCCTGACCTGTCTTGCTCGAAATGGCTATCGCCGAACTGGCACCGTCGTTGAGCCCGGCGATTTTGCGGTGCGTGGCGGGATCATCGATGTTTTTCCCACAGGCGATGAGCAGCCGCTTCGGCTTGATCTATTCGGTGATGATCTGGAGGCGATCCGAGCCTTTGATCCGCTGACCCAACGATCCCTCGGCAAGGTTGATCGGATCGAGCTTTTGCCGGTAAGCGAGGTGCTGCTTGACGATGAGGCGGTGGAGCGTTTTCGCGTCGGCTATCTTCAGCAATTCGGCGCTGCGACCAATGATCCGCTGTTCGAATCGGTCACCCAAGGGCGTCCTTTTCCAGGCATGGAACACTGGCTTCCGCTGTTCCATGAGGAGCTGGTGCCGATCACAGATTACCTGCCGGATGGTTGCCAGATCAGCTTCGATCCTCTCGCCGATGAGGCGATCGCGGCACGCCACGAGACCATCGGCGAGCATTTTGAAAGCAGACGTGATCCACCGGAAATTGCGAGATCGATGGGCGACACACCCTATCGCCCGCTTTCGCCGGATGCTCTCTATATCAGCGAACAGCGTTTGTCGGCGCTCCTGGAAAAGCGTCTGAAGATCGAGTTCTCCGCTTTTCAAGCCTCGCCCCATGGCAGTGACGCGATTGAGGTCATCGATCTCAAGGGGCAAAAGGGCTATGACTTCGCCGCCGAGCGCGCCCATCCTGACAAAAATCTGTTCGATGCCGTGGTTGCCCATATCAAGGAGGCACAACAGGCCGACAAGAATGTACTGCTCGCAGCTGCAAGTGAAGGCTCGCTCGAGCGCCTGAAACTGGTGCTTGCCGATCACGGTCTCGATCTGGTCGGGCGGATCCATCAATGGGACGAACTGAAGAAGCGCGAGATCCCAGTGCTCGCGGTTCTGCCCATCGATCATGGCTTCACCACACCTCAATATCGCGTGCTGTCCGAAGCCGATATCTTTGGTGATCGGCTGAGCCGTCCGACCAAGAAAAAGAAACGTTCGGATCAATTCATTCCCGAGGTTGCTGCCCTCGGTGAGGGCGACTTTGTGGTCCATGCCGAACATGGCATCGGGCGCTTCGATGGGTTGATCACCCTTGAGCTTGCGGGGGCACCTCATGATTGTCTCCGCCTGTCCTATCACGGCGGTGATCGGCTATTCGTGCCGGTCGAGAGCCTTGATGTGCTCTCCCGATATGGGGCGAGCGATGGTGCTGTACAGCTCGATAAGCTCGGTGGTCTTGGCTGGCAGCAGCGGAAGGCCAGGGTCAAGAAGCGCATTCAGGAAATAGCCGGTGAGCTGATCGAGCTTGCCGCCAAGCGCGCGACCCGAAAGGGTGAGGCGATCGAAGCACCGGTCGGTCTCTATGACGAATTCGCCGCACGCTTCATCTATCAGGAAACCGAGGATCAGGAACGGGCGATTGGCCAGGTGCTGGACGACCTTAGTTCCGGCCAGCCGATGGATCGCCTGATCTGCGGCGATGTCGGTTTCGGTAAGACAGAAGTTGCGCTGCGAGCGGCTTTTGTTGCGGCGATGGCTGGCAAGCAGGTGGCGATCCTCGCACCGACCACATTGCTCGCAAGGCAGCATTACCAAGTCTTGCGCGAACGCTTTCAAGGCTTGCCGATCCGGGTTGCCCAGCTCTCCCGTTTTGTGACCCCAAAAGAGCAGAGCGAGGTCAGAAAAGACCTTGCCGAGGGCAAGATCGAGGTCGTCATCGGCACCCATGCGCTGCTTGGACCCAAGGTCGAGTTCAAGGATCTTGGCCTCGTGGTGATCGACGAGGAGCAGCATTTCGGCGTGGTGCATAAGGAGCGCTTGAAGAAGATGCGCGCCGAAGTGCATGTGCTGACCATGACGGCAACGCCGATCCCGCGAACGTTGCAAATGGCGCTTGGCGGTCTGAAGGAGTTGTCGATCATCGCAACGCCGCCGGTGGATCGTCTCGCAGTGCGCGCTTTCGTTCTGCCCGCCGATCCGGTGGTGTTGCGCGAGGCGATCCTGCGCGAGCATTATCGCGGCGGCCAGTCCTTTTATGTCTGCCCGCGGATCGAAGACCAGGGCAAGCTTGCCGATCAACTGAAATCACTGGTTCCCGAGATCAGGGTCGGCGTTGCCAATGGGCGAATGGCGGCCAGGCAACTCGAAGAGGTGATGGGGGCATTTTATGATCATAAGATCGATTTGCTGCTGTCCACCAACATCATCGAATCGGGCCTGGACATTCCGACAGCCAACACACTGATCGTCCATCGCGCCGATCTCTTCGGCCTTTCCCAGCTCTACCAGCTGCGCGGGCGGGTCGGTCGCGGCAAGGTCCGTGGTTATGCCTATTTCACGCTCCCGCCCAAGCGCAAGCTAAGAGAAGTGGCGGAGCGCCGCCTCGCCGTGATCCAAAGCCTGGATCAGCTCGGTGCCGGTTTTCAGCTCGCCTCCCACGATCTCGATATTCGCGGTGCTGGCAACCTGCTCGGCGATGAACAATCCGGTCATATCAAGGAGGTCGGTTTCGAACTCTACAATCATCTCCTGGACGAGGCCGTGACCCTTGCCCGCCAGGAAGGCGAGGGGGGTGAGGCCGGCGCCAGCTCCCGTGATTGGATGCCGCAGATCTCCATCGACGCAGCCGCCCTCATTCCCGATAGCTATATCGAGGATCTCGATCTTCGCCTGACCATGTACCGGCGTCTCGCATCGCTGGAAGAAGCCAATGATGTCGAAGCTTTTGCCGCCGAGTTGATCGATCGCTTCGGCCCCTTGCCTGAGGAAACCGAGCAACTCCTGAAGCTGATTGGGATCAAACAACTTTGCCGGGAAGCTGGTGTTGCCAAGGTCGATAGCGGTCCCAAGGGGATGGTGATCGCGTTCCACGAAAACAACTTCGCCAAGCCTGAACGCCTGGTCGGCTTTATCGCGCAGAACAGCAAGCAGATGCGGCTTCGACCCGATCACCATCTGGTGATCTCAGGCGAAACCAAGTCGCCTGCCGAGCGCTTGTCCAAAGTGCGCAGCATGATGGACCAGCTAAGCAAACTCGCCGCCTAGTGGTGTGGCGACATCATTTGGCTTTGGGCGTTATTGATGAACGAGTCTCGAAAACCCGACGGTATGCTGGCATTCCTGAGAGGGGCGTTTGGAGAGTTCGCAGCGATCATGCCGCCGAGTTCTTATCCGAGATGCCGATCCCCGTATCGTGAAAGCTTGTTGAGTTTTCATCCGGGACGAACGAACGACTCTATGCTAAGGCATGGGGAACAAAGGGAGCACGCGTTTTGACAACATGGCTTTATACGCATCCCTCGTCATTGGCGCATGACACCGGTCCGGGGCATCCGGAGCAGCAGGCGCGCGCTGAGACGCTCTATGCCGCCTTCGAGCGTGAAGAGCAAAAGGGCAATTTTCAGAACATCGAACGCAAAGAAGCGCCGAAGGCCGATCGCGCCAAGCTTGAACTGGTGCATGACAGCCAACTTATCGAGCTGATCTTTGGTGGCGTGCCCAGCGAAGGTTATGTGCGCATCGATGCCGATACTGTGATGTCGCCTGCCTCAGGGGAAGCCGCTCTTTGTCAGGCCGGTGCCGTTTGTGCAGCGGTCGATGCCGTCATCGAGGGGCAGGCCGACAATGCCTTTTGCGCGTTGAGACCCCCCGGTCACCATGCCGAACCCGACCGCGCCATGGGATTTTGCCTGTTCAACGGTATCGCGATCGGCGCGATGCATGCTCTCACGGCCCATGGTCTCGGTAAGGTCGCCATCTTCGATTTCGACGTGCATCACGGCAATGGCACCCAAGCAGCTTTTGAGCGTGAACCGAGGGTACAATATCTTTCGACCCATCAATGGCCGCTCTTTCCCGGCACGGGTGCGAAGGAAGAAATCGGTGTTGGCAATATCGTCAATCGCCCTTTACCGTCGGGCACGGCCTCTCGGGCTTGGCGCGACGTGGTCGAGGGCGATATTTTTCCCGCGATCGACGATTTCACCCCTGATCTGGTCATGATCTCGGCCGGTTTCGATGCCCATCGAGCTGATCCCTTGGCGTCTCTGGAACTGGTCGAGGATGATTTTGCCTGGGTCACCGAAGGGTTGATCGGCCTTGCTAGGAAGCATGCGAAGGGGCGTGTGGTCTCCGTACTCGAAGGCGGCTATGATCTCCGTGCGTTAACTGATAGTTGTCTTGCTCACCTCAACGCATTGCAGATGACGTGACGGATAAGACGATGACCGATATCGACGAGACGATCGTGGCCATGAGCTTCGAGCAGTCGCTCAAGGAATTGGAGCAGATCGTGCAAGATTTGGAACGCGGACAGCTCGATCTGGATGAGGCGATCAAGGCTTATGAACGCGGCACGAGCTTGAAGAGCCATTGCGAGAGCAAGCTCAAGGAAGCGCAACTTCGCGTCGACAAGATCACAGTTGGTAGCAACGGTAAGGCCAAGGCCGAGCCGGCCGAGCTTGCTTGACGGCATGGTGTCATTCAAACGCGATCTTGCGGCCAATGCCGAAGCCATCGAAGCCATACTTCACGATCTCCTGCCGCCGGTGGATGGGCCGCAAGCACGCCTGCATGATGCGATGCGCTATGCATCCTTGAATGGTGGCAAACGTCTTCGGCCCTTTCTGGTTGCGGCTGGTGCCAGGCTTTTTGACGTGCCCTTGGAGAGAGCGCTTCGGGTTGGTGCTGCGATCGAACTGATCCACTGCTATTCGCTGGTACACGATGATCTCCCGGCGATGGACGATGCTGCGACCAGACGCGGCCAACCAAGCTGTCATTGTCAGTTCGACGAGGCCACAGCCGTCTTGGCCGGCGATGCGCTGCAGAGCTTGGCTTTCGAGGTTCTAGCCGATGATAGAACCCACCCCGATGCGAGCATACGGGTTGACCTGGTAAGCGGGCTTGCCACCGGGGCTGGTGCTGCCGGCATGTGCGGCGGCCAGATGATCGACCTCGAGGCCGAGGAACAAACGTTGGGTAGCGATGAGATCGTTGTTCTGCAGCGTTTGAAGACCGGCGCGCTGTTTCGCTTTGCTTGCGAGGCAGGCGCTGTACTCGGCGGCGCATCAAGGGCCGATCAAAGGAAGCTACGAGCTTATGCCGACGATTTAGGGCTTGCCTTTCAGATTAAGGACGACCTTCTGGATGTTGAGGGCGATCCCGACCTTGCGGGCAAGGCGCTTGGTCAGGACGCTGTGGCGGGCAAGGCGACATTGGTGGCGCTACTAGGTGTCGAGGCTGCCCAAACCAAGCTTGGAGCCCTCAAGGCGAGTGGCGAAGCGCATCTCCAGGGATTCGGAGATCGGGCGGAAAGCTTGCGTCAGGTGTTGGCATTTGTGATCGAGCGATCACATTAGGTAATTGGGCGTCAGTTCTAGCGGCTGGGAGCGGCGGATGAACGTCAAGTAGTGATACCGGCGAACGTCTCGACGCAATGTCATGAAAGTGGGAGCGGATGAACGCTGATGGTTGATACCCCTTTGCTCGACACCGTAAGTGAGCCTGATGAGCTGCGGCAACTTTCGGTTGAAAATCTTCGTCAGCTGGCCGATGAACTACGCAACGAAACCGTCGATGCCGTCTCGGTCACCGGTGGTCATCTCGGCGCTGGGTTAGGTGTGGTTGAGCTGACGGTTGCGCTGCATTACGTCTTCGACACGCCGCAAGACAAGATCCTTTGGGACGTCGGCCATCAGGCCTATCCGCATAAGATTCTTACCGGACGACGCGGTCGCATCAGGACATTGCGTCAGCCCGGAGGCTTATCCGGTTTCACCAAACGGGCCGAGAGCGATTACGATCCGTTTGGTGCTGCCCATAGTTCCACGTCGATCTCGGCAGGGCTTGGTATGGCGACCGCGCGCGATCTCGATGGGCGAGATTTCGACGTGATCGCGGTGATCGGCGATGGCGCGATGAGCGCCGGCATGGCCTATGAGGCGATGAACAATGCCGGCGATATGGGCAAGCGGCTGATCGTTATTCTGAACGATAATGAGATGTCGATCGCACCACCGGTGGGCGCGATGTCCAATTATCTCTCCCGCGCGATCTCGTCAGAGAGCTATAGGAGCTTGCGTGATATTGCCAAGCAGTTCGCCAACCATATGCCAGGGCCGATCCGGACGGCGGCTGAGCGGGCCGAGGAATATGCGCGCGGTATGGTCACCGGTGGCACGCTGTTCGAGGAGCTGGGCTTTTATTATATCGGTCCGGTGGATGGCCATAATCTCGACCATCTGGTGCCAGTGTTGAAGAATGTGCGTGACCATAAAGATTCTGGCCCTGTCCTGATCCATGTGCGCACCAGAAAGGGAGCTGGCTACTCGCCTGCCGAGAACTCCGCTGACAAATATCATGGCGTCGCCAAGTTCGACACGGCGACCGGCGCCCAGTTCAAGAAGAAGGGCAATGCGCCCTCTTATACCTCGGTGTTCGCCAAGGGTTTGCTTGCCGAGGCGGAGCACGATCCGAAGATTTGCGCGATCACCGCGGCCATGCCGTCCGGCACCGGCGTTGATGCGTTCATCAAGGCGCATCCGGATCGTTCCTTCGATGTTGGTATCGCTGAGCAGCATGGCGTGACCTTTGCGGCCGGGCTTGCTTGCGAGGGGTTTAAGCCGTTCTGCGCGATCTACTCGACCTTCCTGCAGCGTGCCTATGACCAGGTGGTACATGATGTGGCGATCCAGGGCTTGCCAGTGCGCTTCGTGATCGACCGGGCAGGTCTGGTCGGTGCCGATGGTCCGACCCATGCGGGCGCTTTCGATGTTGCCTATCTCGGCTGCTTGCCGGGCTTTGTGATCATGGCGGCGGCCGATGAAGCGGAGCTGATGCATATGGTAGCCACCCAGGTGGCGATCGATGATCGGCCATCAGCCCTTCGTTATCCGCGCGGTGAGGGTGTGGGGGTTGATTTGCCGGAACGGGGCACGCCGCTTGAGATCGGCAAGGGCAGGGTCGTGCGCGAGAGCAAGGGACCGATCGCCCTTCTATCGTTCGGCGCCCGACTGCAGGAATGCCTGGCCGCTGCCGATGAGTTGACCGCTTGCGGCCTGCCGACGACGGTTGCCGATGCCCGCTTCGCCAAGCCACTCGATAAAGAGCTGATCCAGAATCTCGCTGCAAGTCATGAGCTGCTGATAACGATCGAAGAAGGTTCGGTCGGCGGCTTTGGCTCGCAAGTTCAGCAGTTCATGCTGGATGCTGGGCTCCTAGATGGCGGTCGCCTTCGCCTTCGTTCCATGATTTTGCCGGATCGCTTCATCGATCATGGTACGCCAGTTGGTATGTATGATGAGGCTGGCTTGAATGCGGCGCAGATCGCAGCCCTTGCCCGTGTGATCCTCAAGCCTAAAACAGAGGTCAGTAACGCCAAGGCCCGTGCCTAGATGCCTGATGGTACTGGCTTGACTTAGAGATGGCAAAGCTTCGCCTCGATCAACTACTCCACGAGCGTGGGCTCGCCGAGAGTAGAACCAAGGCGCAAGCACTGATCCTGGCGGGCTCCGTCTTCAAAGGCGAGCAACGGCTCGACAAAGCCGGCACGATGATTGACAGCGACACAGCACTCGAGGTGCGGTCGCCGACGTCGCCTTATGTCTCGCGCGGCGGTCTGAAGCTCGCCCATGGTCTCGACCACTTTGCTCTCGACCCCAAAGATCTGGTGGCTCTCGATGTTGGTGCGTCCACTGGTGGTTTTACCGATGTCTTGCTAAAGCGGGGCGCGTTGCGGGTTTATGCGGTCGATGTCGGCCATGGGCAGCTGGATTGGCGCCTGCGCAATGATCCGCAAGTCGTCGTTCTCGAAAAGACCAATGCGCGTTACCTGACCTCGACCGAGATCACAGAGCCGGTCGATCTTGTGGTTTGCGATGCGAGTTTTATTTCTCTTCGCTTGGTGCTTCCTGCGGCTCTGGCACTTGCCAAGCCAGAAGGGCGTGTGATCGCCTTGATCAAGCCGCAATTCGAGGTCGGTAAGGGGGAGGTCGGCAAGGGCGGTGTCGTTCGTGATCACGAGCTTCATCGTCGCGTCTGCGCCGATATTGCCGAATGGCTTGGGGGAGTGCAGGGCTGGACCGTCGATGGCATCGCGGAGAGCCCGATCAAAGGCCCGAAAGGCAATACGGAATTTCTCATCGGTGCTAGCCGTTCATCAGACGTCACAAAGTCTTGACAGAACCGTCAGGTTCCTTACATCCAATCGCTGATCGGATCGCCAGCTTGGTATCGCTGCGTTAATCCGTTCTTCCTGTTCATTTGAAACCGGGGAACAGTTGCAAGCTCGTTGATGCAATTGAACCTAGTATATGTGGGAGGTTTGAGTTTCACATGGACACGTTGTTGACCATTGAAGCGTTGACGAAACAATTCGGCACGATCAGGGCTGTCGACGGTGTCGATTTTTCGGTCAGGCGTGGCGAGGTTCTCGGGTTTCTGGGGCCAAATGGTGCCGGCAAGTCCACCACCATGCGCATGGTTGCGGGCTACTTAACGCCCACCACGGGCAGGATCGAGGTCTGTGGCTTCGATGTGGCGGACAAGCCGATCGAGATTAGAAAGCGCCTCGGTTACCTCCCCGAAGGGGCACCGGCATACGGCGATATGACCCCGCAAGGGTTGTTGAAATTTGCCGCCGACATTCGAAAGATGTCAGGCGCTGACAGAAGCCGGCGGATCGACGAAGTGACCTCACGCCTCGAACTAAAGGGCGTCCTGGCGCAGCCGATCGAAACGCTTTCCAAGGGGTTCAAGCGTCGGGTCGGGCTGGCGACGGCTTTGCTGCATGATCCTGAAGTGCTGATTTTGGATGAACCCACCGATGGTCTCGATCCTAATCAGAAACACCAGGTGCGCACGCTCCTAAGCGAACTGGCGGCGGAGAAGGCGATCATCATATCGACCCATATTCTCGAAGAGGTCGATGCCATCTGCACGCGCGCGATCATCATCGCCCGTGGCAGCATCGTTGCCGATGCCAAGCCGGCCGAATTACTCTCGGGCTCACCTCATCACAATGCCGTTGCTCTTCGCCTTGCCGAGCAATTGGTGACCAAGGCTAAGGCTGCGCTCGAAGCCCTTGATGTCGTGTCCAGCGTTAAGGTCGTTGCTGCCGGCCATCAGCAAGGTCAGCTGATCGCCTTTCCAAAGGATGGCGCTCCAATCATCGATGCTGTTCGCCAAAAGATCGGTGAGGATGGGATCGTGCTCGATGAACTATTCCTTGAAAAGGGGCGGCTTGACGATGTCTTCCGTGCCTTGACCCAAGCGGCGTAGCGGAAGCGGAAACCATGCGTTCAATCCTAACCATCACCAGACGTGAGCTTGGCGGCTATTTCGGATCACCGCTGGCCTATGTGTTCATCGTCATCTTTCTCGCTCTTTGTGGCGGGATGACTTTCTATATCGGGAGCTGGCTTGAGCGCGGCCGCGCCGACCTTTCCAGCTTCTTCAGCTGGCATCCCTGGCTCTATCTTTTCCTCGTGCCAGCCATCGGCATGCGGCTTTGGGCAGAAGAGCGACGCACCGGCACGATCGAGTTCCTGACCACCTTGCCGATCACCACCACCGAAGCCGTCGTCGGCAAGTTTCTCGCCGCCTGGCTCTTTATCGGCATCGCCTTGACGCTGACCTTTCCGATGTGGCTTACCGTCAATTATCTGGGTAACCCCGATAACGGGATCATTTTCGCAGGCTATATCGGGAGCTGGCTTCTGGCCGGCGGCATGCTTGCGATCAGCACGGCGATATCGGCGCTAACCAAGAATCAGGTCATCGCCTTCGTCCTCGCTGCTGCGGTCTGTTTCCTGTTCATGATGAGCGGTGTCGAGATCGTGCAGGCCCTCTTCAAGGGTTGGGCTTCTGATGCGGTGATCGAGACGGTGACCAATCTGAGCCTCTTGACCTCGTTCAATGCCATCACCGAAGGCGTGATCGATGTGCGCCATCTCATCCTGTTCGGCTCATTGATCGCGATCAGCCTGTTTATCAACGTCGCCGTGGTCGACCTCAAGAAGGGAGCTTAGAGGTGAAATTTCTAACGACCATGGATCGTGGCCGCTTGACCTGGATCGGTATCGGGCTTGCAATTATCCTTTTCTTCACGGCGAATTTGCTCGCCCGCAATCTTCTCACATCATCCCGGATCGATCTGACTGCCGAGCAGCTCTACACCTTGTCGGACGGGACTAGGAGTGTTCTGGCTGAGGTTGATGAGCCGATCGATCTTCGTTTCTATTACAGTGCGGAGCTTGACAATCTCGGTGCCTATTTCTCGACCCATGCCGGCCGCGTGCGCGAGCTGCTCGCCGAGTATCAACGGCTCTCAGGCGGTCAGGTCCGACTTGAAAGGCTGGATCCCGAACCCTTTTCGCCGGAGGAAGATCTGGCGGTTGCCGAGGGCCTGCGCGGGCTGCCAATCTCCGAAGATGGCGTGTTGGCCTATTTCGGCATTTCCGGACGCAACACCACCGATGACAACGAGGTCATGGCCTATCTGGCGCCGGAGCGCGCCGACTTTCTCGAATATGATCTAACCCGCATGATCTACGATCTCGGCAATCCTGATAAGCCGGTGGTCGGCATCCTCGGCGATTTGCCGTTGATGGGATCGCAATTCAATCAGGGCCAGCCTTGGCTGGTGCTGGAAGCGATGTTCCAGTTCTTCGATGTGCGGTTTCTCGGTGCCAATCACAAGAAGATTGACGAGGAATTCGACGTCCTGCTGCTTGCCCAACCACAGAACTTGGATGAGCCGAGCCTGTATGCGATCGATCAGTTCGTGATGGGCGGGGGACGCATTTTTGCCTTGGCAGATCCGTTGGCCGAATCGATGATCGGCGGCGGCAACCAGTTCGCGCAGCCTGGCGGGGATGCCGTTCAAGCCCTGGAGCCGCTGTTCGCAGCTTGGGGGATCGAGATCCCCGGCGACAAGGTTATCGGCGATGCGGTCACCGCGCAGCGGGTCGGTGCTCGGGTCAATGGTCGTCAAGCTGCTGTGCGCTATCTGCCCTGGCTTGCGCTGGGCGAAGACAACTTCTCAGAGAACGAGGTGGTAACTGCTGAATTGCAGCAGATCACGCTTAACAGTGCCGGATCGATCCGGCTGCGTGAAGGTGCTACGACCACGATCGAGCCGTTGATCACCTCGTCGACCCAGGCGATGGAGATCGATGCCGAGCCGCTCAAGGTCGCCCCCGATCCCGCAAAGCTGATTGCAGACTTTGCCCCGACCGGCGAGATCTATACCCTCGCAGCCAAGGTCACGGGGCCTATCAGCAGCGCTTTTCCCGATGGTCCCCCAGAGGGCGCCGATGAGGAGCTAGCCGCCGCACATCGAAGCGAGGCGGTTGCACCGCTCAGCATGATCCTGATGGCTGATGCCGATATGCTCCATGAGCAAAACTGGGTTCGTCAGCAGGAGATGCTTGGCCAGCGTGTCACCGTGCCGATTGCCAATAATGCGGATTTCGCCGTGAATGCGCTCGAGTTTCTGGCCGGCAGTCAAAGCCTCATCAGCCTGCGCGGCCGTGGTCTGAGCGTTCGCCCCTTCCAGGTGGTCGATCAGATGGCGCAGGATGCGGAGCAAAAGTTCAGATCCAAGGAGCAAGAGCTTCTCACCAAGATCGAGGAAGCGCAGAGCAATATCCAAAAACTGCAGGGCGACGAGCAGCAGTCAGGGGTGATCCTGACCGCCGACCAGCAAGGCGAGATTGAAAATTTCCGCGCTGAGATGATCGGTCTTCGTCAGGAATTGCGTGGCGTGCAACGATCGCTCCATCAGGATGTCGAGGCGCTGGCAACCAAGCTGAAGTTCATCAATATCTGGGCCGTGCCGTTGGTGATCGCGCTCTTTGCGATCGGCCTCGCCTTGTTCCGGCAGATGCGCACCTGGCGCTTTGCGGCAACCCCGAGCGAGTAAGACTTGGAGAAAAAGACATGACACCCAAGAGTTTTCTCGGGCTCGCCGCGGTGACGCTCTTGACGACCATCGGCGCGGTGGTGACTGTTTTGAACCAGCCGTCCACGGCACCGGTCGCCTATGTCGATGAGCCGGCCTTTCCAAGCCTGCGCGCCAATCCCGATGCGGTTGCCAAGGTGACGATCCAGACCAAAGACGGCAGTGTCGTTCTGGTCAGGACCTCGCCTGGGACCTGGAATGCGCCGGATGCTTTTGAGTATCCCGCCGCTTCGGACAAGATCAGCAAGCTGGTCCGGCAACTGAACGACATGCGCCTGATCGAAGCGAAAACCGCAAGCCAAGGACGCTATGAGCGGCTTGACGTCGAGGATTTTGGCGAGGAGGCGAATTCGCGTCTGATCCGTCTCGAAGATGACCAGGGCAATATTCTGGCTGAAACACTGATCGGCAAGCGGCTCTTTCGCCTGACCGGGACGCAGCCATCCGGGACCTATATCCGAAGGCTGGGCGAAGAGCAGAGCTGGCTGGCATCAGGCGGTTTCGAGCTGGAGCCGGAAGTCGAGAACTGGCTCGATCAGCTGATCGTTGAAATTCCTGACGACCAGGTTGCGAGGATCGAGGTCACGTCCACTGAAGGCAATGCCTATATCGTCTCGAGAGGGGCCAAAGACGCTGACCTTGCCATGGAGAGTTTAGCTGAAGGCGAAACGATCAAGGAGGATGCGGAGCTCGATCAGCTCGCGAGCGCCATGACCCGGGTCATCTTTGCGCGCGTCAAGCCGCGGACGGAAATCACATGGCCGGAGACGGTTCATACCGCGAGGGTCACCACGCTCGATGGTTTCGATTTGACGGTTGAAATGGTCCTGATCGAGGATGAGCCCTGGGCCACGTTCACGGCAAAGAACGCTGTTTTGCCTGCAGGCGAGACGGTCCCAGATACCGTCAAGCAGCAGGTTGAGAGCCTGAATAATAAAACCCAGGGATGGGCCTATCAGATCAACCAATCCCTGTTCCTGCGCCTTACCAAACCGCGCGATTCATGGGTGGATCAGGCCGACGGAACCTCCTAGAGGCCTGGCCGCATCATGAGATTTTTGCGGATCTTGCCAAGATCGATGGTTTGCCGCCTGGCATTGAAGGCCAGGGGCGTAAGCGTTGTTGACGGCATGTCGCTTGGCCAAGAATTCGGATGCCTTGAGAGTGGGAACGATAGAACGCCTCATCTATCCGGTATCCTATCAGTAGAAAAACAGCCAGCATCTCTCGGACAATGGCCGACATGCATCCAATCGGCTACGATGCTTTCTTCATGCAAGAAACGGTCGGCTTGATGAGCAACTAATATCTCATCGGCATAGGGGGCCTATAGCGGTCGGAGATGGGCGTGGTTGCCTCGAATGAAGGACGGCTCGACAACATTGAGCTCTTGGGCTCATTGACGGAGGAGGAACGTCAATCCATCGTCAAGCGCTGTGCTTGGCGACGGTTCAGCAGCGGCGAACAGATCCTTGATCGGGATAGCTCATCCCGCGACGTGCTGTTTATCTGCAATGGTGAGGTGCGGGTTGTCAATTACTCCGCAAGTGGTCGGGAAACCGCTTTCGCCCATATTCACGCGGGCGGGCATGTGGGCGAGATTGCCGCGATCGATGGCATGACGCGCTCGGCATCAGTGGTTGCGATTTCGGCCTGTACGGTCGCTGTTTTCCCAGCCGAGGAATTCGTCGATCTGGTCGAGAACCACGGGGCGATTGCGTTCCGCCTGCTCCGGCAATTTACAGGGATCATCCGCAATACCAATGAGCGCATCGCCGAGCTCAGTACGGTTGGGGCCGTGCAGCGGGTCTATCGAGAGTTGCTCAGGCTTTGCGAAGATAATCCGTCGGGCGAGGGGGCAATGATCAACCCGCTGCCGACACAACATGATCTGGCAAGTAAGGTTGGTGCGACCCGCGAAACGGTCGCGCGGGCCCTTGGCCAGCTGACAAATACCGGCGTGGTCGAGCGCCGCGGGCGAACATTGTTAATCCGCGATACCGACATGCTGTCCTTCCTCGCGAGCCCGGATGGCTGAGGAGACATGATGGCTTCGTTGGTCTCTTGAGAAGCGTTTGGCGCATCAAGGACCCATCGAGTAAGTAGGAGAAAAGATGCTGAAGATCTGGGGACGACCGAACTCGATCAATGTGCAAAAGGTCATGTGGGCTATCGGCGAGCTTGGTCTCGACCATGAGCGGGTCGATGTCGGCGGGGCGTTTGGCGGGCTTGATACGGACGACTACATCAAGATGAACCCCAACCGCAAGATCCCGGTTGTGGAGGATGGTTCCACGATTATCTGGGAGTCGCATGCCTGTCTTCGCTACATCGCTGCCAGCTACGGTGCCGGCGGACTTTGGCCCAGTGATCCGGCGGAACGATCGATCGCTGATCGCTGGATGGATTGGAAGATCACCACCGTCTTACCCCATCTCCATGTCTGTTTTTGGGGCTTGATTCGCACCAAAGAAGTGGATCGCGATATGGCGGCGATCGAGAAAGCTGCCGAAGACGTAGGCGGCGTCTGGCAGCTTCTGAACGATCATCTCGCCGGAAAGGCGTTCATGCTTGGCGATGGGCTGACCATGGGCGATATCCCCCTTGGCGCTGCCTTCTATCGCTATTCCAGCCTACCGATCAAACGGCCTTCGCTTCCCCATGTCGAAGCCTGGTACGAGCGGTTACAAGCACGCTCGGCCTTTCAAAACCACGTCATGATTCCCGTTACTTGATGACTGCGGTCGCAGCGCGACTTGGTTGACTTGCTAGAATTTGATTGGTCTTGAGGAGCTAAGCGATGCAAAAGCGGCGTTTTGGACGGACCGAGTTGGAGGTTTCGGAGCTGGTTTTCGGTGGTGGCTGGGTCGGCGGTCTTCTGATCCACCAAAGCGACGAAATCAAAGTCAAGGCAGTGCGCCGCGCACTCGATGCGGGGATCAATTTCATTGATACGGCGTCGAGCTATGGCGATGGCCAGTCCGAAGAAGCGCTGGGATGGATTCTAAACGAGGTTGACCAAACACCTTATCTCGCCACCAAGTTCCGGCTTGATTTGGCTAAGCTGGACGACTTGGGCGGCCAGATCGAGCGAAGCCTTGAAGCTAGCCTCAAGCGTCTGCAGCGGGACAACGTCGATCTCGTGCAGCTGCATAACCGGATCGGACCGACAAGCGACGAGGCGATGATTGGGCTCGACCACGTCCTCGGTGAGCATGGTGTCGCTGACATCTTGGATCGGCTGCGCGAGGCGGGTGTTACTAAGTTCACAGGCATCACCGGCCTTGGCCAGTCGAGTGCGGTTAAGCAGGTCATCGAGAGTGATCGTTTCGACAGTGCTCAGATCTATTACAACATGCTGAACCCGAGTGCTGGCCAGGTGATGCCCGCCGGTTGGTCTGGCCATAATCTCGGCCCGCTGATCGAGGCCTGCAAGGCGCATGATGTGGCGGTGATGAATATTCGCGTGCTGGCTTCCGGCGCGCTTGCGACCGATGAACGTCATGGCCGTGAAATCCAGATCATCCCGGATGCGGATCTGCCGCTTGAGGCAAGGCGCGCTAAGGCCGTCTTCGACAAGCTTGGTGATCAATACGGTACACGCGCTCAGACGGCGTTGCGGTTTTCTCTCGCCAATCCGGATCTCTCCTGCATCGTTGTCGGCATGGCCGAACTGGATCATCTGGAGCAGGCGATCGCAGCCGCCGACAAGGGCCCGATACCCGCAGAGGGCCTTTCCGATTTGGCCGCACTCTATGGTACCAATTTCGGCGCCGCCTGAGACGCAGATCGATCCTGCCTTTCTTGTCGATAAATTTGCCCTATAGTGATCGTTAGAAGCTGGCGTCGTAGAACGCCGGCCTAATAACGACATCAGGGAGAGTGATGATGCGAGGCCTCATTAAGACTTCAGTCGCAGCCGCGGCTCTGGCACTTGTGAGCACTGCAGCGCAGGCCGAAACCATCAGCCTTAGCGGCGCCAGTCAATTTGACGAAAGCCACGTCTACACCATGACGATGCGCAAGTTCGAAGAACTGGTTAAGGAATATTACCAGGGGCCTGATGAGATCGAGTTTACCCTCCATCTCAACAGCGAGCTTGGTTTGGAAAAGGACTATTTCGCCTATATGAGCCAGGGGATCTCGGTCGACTATGCGATCGTTGCGCCCTCCCATATGTCCACCTTCTCGCCAAAAGCGCCATTGATGGATATGCCCTTCCTGTTCCGCGATCTCGATCACTGGAACGCCGTCTTGGATGGCGATGCGCTGCAGCCGATCGCTGATGATATCCTTGAGAAGGCCGATGTTCATTTAATCGGCTATGCCGGTGGTGGTACGCGCAATCTGATCGTCAACAAACCGGTCGCGTCCATGGACGATATTCAAGATGTCCCGATCCGGGTGATGGGTGCACCGATTCAGACCCGCATCTTCGAGGCGATTAAAATGGCCCCGACTGTGATCGCCTATAGCGAGGTCTATAATGCGATCCAGACAGGCGTGATCGAGGCGGCCGAAAATGAGGCGGCGGGCGTGGAGCAGATGAAGTTCTATGAGGTTGGCCCGCATATCGGCCTGACCCAGCATGCGATCACCGTGCGGCCGCTTTCATTCTCCGGCAAGACCTTGGCAAGATTGCCCGAAGATCTGCAAGCCGCCATCTTCAAAGCCGGGAAGGAAGCAGGGGCTTACGGCCGTGAGATCGAAAGCTCCCAGGACAGTGAGAAGCTTGCCGCAATGGAAGAAAAGGGTTGGCTGACCACCCACGAATTCGGCGATCGCGCCTCCCTTCTCGAACTCGCCGAGCCAGTGAAACAATCCTACGCAGAAGAACTCGGTGCAACGGACGTGCTCAACGCCGTCAACGCCGTCGAGTGATCAGAACCAGCGCCTCGCAGCCAGCGAGGCGCTGGACCCTGACGTTGGAGCGCTCGTGGTTGATGGGTGATGTTTGAACAATGCAGGGTGCCACCGGTAAGAGTTGTTTGTTCGTGTGATCCTGGGCATCTGCTTTTCGCCAAGAGTGATGAGCGGAGCCTCGGCTCTAGGGCCGTTTAGGCCTGAATGTGATCATTGAGCAGCGTGGTGAGAAGAAGGTGTGCATGTGTTCCATCTGAGTGGAATGGGAATTAGGGCAGGGGATGTTTAGCAAGATCCTCGGCGGCTATTATCGCTTGCTGCAGATCTTGCTGACTGTGTTGATGACGGGATTGCTCATCCCGGTCGTGCTGCAAATCCTGTCACGCTATACGGGCCTCATCCCGCGCTATATCTGGACTGAGGAGATTGCGCGCTTTTGTTTTATCTGGATCGTGATGATCGGTGCGATGATCGCTGTCCGGGACGGCAGCCATTTCGATGTCGATGTGCTGCCGAAGATCAGCGCCAAGATGGATGCCTGGCTGCGAATGTTTACCCATGTCGCCATGCTCGCCGTGGCGCTAATCTTTGTCACCTACGGTTACCAGTTCGCCAAATTCGGTTCGATTCAGAGCTCTGAAATCGCTGGCCTCCCAATGCTGACCATCTACATTGCCTGGCCGCTGGCTGGGATCACCTGGCTGGCGTTCCTGGGCGAAAAATTCGTCGAAGACATCAAGATCTTGCGCGGCGAGAAACCACCGCCTGACCCTGAAATCCCGAGGACCGAATGAGCCCTGGCGACGTTGCGCTGATTTTATTTGGGACGTTCGCCGTCCTCGTCGTTCTGCGTGTGCCGGTGGCGTTTGCGCTCGGTCTCGCTTGCATCCCGGTGTTCTTCATCGATGATCGCCTGACGCCCTTCGTCCTATTGGCGGAGATGTTTAAATCCTATAACGCCTTTGTTCTCCTGGCCGTGCCGTTCTTTCTGCTCGCCGCCAATCTGATGAACGCAGCCGGTATCACCGATCGTCTGGTTCGCCTCTCCCAAGCCTTGGTCGGTCACTTCCCCGGCGGATTGGGCCACATCAATGTCACGGTTAGCATGCTGTTTGCAGGGATCTCAGGCTCCAGTACCGCTGATGCTGCTGGCATCGGTTCACTCCTGATCCCTCAGATGAAAAAGCAGGGCTACGACATCCGTTTTTCGGTAGCGATCACCGCCTGCTCTTCGGTCATGGGCGTGATCATTCCGCCTTCGATCCTGATGGTGGTCTGGGGTGGGCTAATGTCCGTCTCGATCGGCGGGCTGTTCCTGGCAGGCGTCGTGCCAGGGATGCTGATCGCGCTTTCGATGATGGCCACCGTGTATGTCTATGCGAAAATCTATGGTTATCCTATCTATGCCAAAAGCTCCTTTCAGGAGCTGGTTGACGCTGTCGCGCGCGCAACACTGGCCTTGATGACCCCCTTGATCATCGTGGGCGGTATTGTTTTTGGGTTTTTTACGCCCACCGAAGCGTCGGTGATTGCGGTGGTTTATTCGTTGATCCTAGGCGTTTTCATCTATCGCTCGATTGCGTTGCCGGAATTGCCAAAGATTCTCTATGACAGTGCACGCTTTGCCGCGATTTCGTTGTTTTGCATCGGGACAGCCTCGGCATTCGGTTGGGCGCTGGCATACTTTCAGATCCCGAAAGCCCTGGTCGCGGAGATCGAGGCGATGGGACTCGGCATCGTCGGTACGGGCATGATGATTGCGGCGGCCTTCTTGATAATTGGCATGTTTATCGATGCCATTCCGGCGATTATTATTCTCGGCACGGTGCTTTGGCCGGTTGCCACCTCGGTCGGCATGCATCCGATCCATTTCGCCATCATCGGCGTGATCTCACTCGCCTTCGGCCTAGTAACCCCGCCTTACGGCCTCTGTCTCCTGATCACGTGTGCTGTGGGTAAGATCAAGGTCCTCGACGCGCTTCGAGATGTTGCCATCCTTTTGGTGCCGATGTTGCTGGTCCTGCTACTGATTATCTTATTACCCGACCTCATTCTTGCCCTACCACGCTTACTGATGCCGAAATTCGTGAACTGACGCCTTCGTCAGCAGGCGTCATTCAGGAGAAAACTGGGGCAATCCGGGCCTCTCGGGTTCGTTTGGTTTTCTCGCTGTTTGTTGAGAGCAGGGTCGCTCATCTTTCTTTGAACTCTGTCTTGCATGGTAAGCACAAGGTCCATGTGATCTTGAAAATCCGCTCGTCCGCAAAAAATGTGGGGTGATGCCCGGCGTTCCCAGATTCCATGGATCTGTTGATGAAGCTTCATCCCTTAGCGTTCATGCCTTGTTAAAGGCAGCCGCCAAAGAGCCGGCCGAGACATTGTTGCCGCAACCCAGAGCGCTTGCTGATTAGCTGGCGCCGCCATCTGACCGCCCGGCTACCTGCATCATCCCATCATCCCATCATATCGAAGGGAGGAGAGGAGTGAGAGGGCTGGCTCTCGACGTTTCAAACGTCAAAAACCGTCAGCCGTGGCGTAGGAGGTCGAGGTCTTGGTTGTGACGGCGTCGTTCTTGCCAGCGGCTCAGCCACCGGGTGGTGTCGATGGCGGTTGCCGGTTCGTGGAAGAGGGGACCTCGGACGGCGGAGCCGCCAAGTTCGGTGATGAGTGCTAGTTGCTCGGATGTCTCAATGTCCTTGGCGATCGATGACAGGCCAAGATTGGCGGCGATGGCGATGATCGCACGAGCGACGGCTTGCTGCTTCCGGTCATGGTCGCTGTTGATCAAGGGGCCATGAATGTTGAGCTGTTTGATGGGAAGGGTGTGCAGGACGCTGAGCGGCAAGGCACCTTTGCCGACATCATCGATGGCCAGATGAAAACCCTTGGCATGTAGTTTTTGCAGGATCCCGCTCGCCACAATGTCATCGGAGAGGGCACCCTCGGCGACTTCCAGGGTGAGGGATGGCGGCTCCAGGTCGAGTTGCACCAGGGATCGTTCGATGGTTTCCGCCAGATTTTGTGCGTGAAGTAACGGGGTCGGCACGGTCATGGCCAGCTTGATGCCCGTGGGCAGCCCAAGATCGCGCCAGGTGGCGAATTGCTCGACGGCTGATTTGAGGCTCCATTCCACGAGAAAGCGGAGGAAGGGTGAATTCAGCATTTCCTCGATGAAGTCTTTTGCCGGCAAGGTACCGCGAACCGGGTGATGCCAGCAGGGGATGGCAAGAAGTGCTCTGATCGAAAGATCGCTGATATTGATGGTTGGCTCATACATGACCTCGAATTCGCCGTTCTTCAGCGCATCATAAAGCACGGCATCCGATGACGGCGAGCGATGGCGGCGTCTTGTCGGCATGCCGGCATGGTAGCGCTGCCAGCCACCGCGGCCTGCCTGCTTGGCGCGATGCAAAGCGAGATCGGCATTCGCCACGAGAACGTCGGCCGGGCTTCGATCTTCCGGAAACGAGGTGATGCCAATGCTGACCCCGATCATCACATCCTGATCATCGATCCTGATCGACCGGCCCACGGTCTTGATGATGCGGTCCGCAAGGATGCTGACGTCATGGGGTTTTTTGTAGTCCCGCGCGAGGATCGCGAACTCATCCCCGCCGAAGCGTGCGACCAGGTCGGATTTCCTGAGGCAACGCTGCAGGCGCCGCCCCACCTCGATCAGGAGCTGGTCGCCTTGTTCATGGCCGAAGCTGTCATTGACCGCCTTGAACCGATCGAGATCGAGGAACATGACGGCAAGCGGCCGGCCGGTCAGCTCGGCTTCGGCATGGGCGCGCTGGAGTTGTTCTTCGAAGGATTGACGGTTGGGCAGGCTGGTCAGCCCGTCATGCAAGGCGCGGTAGGCAGTCTGCAGCTCCGCACGTTTGCGTGCGGTGATGTCGCGAAAGATGCCGATGATCCGCCGCCCGGGCATGCTCGCCGTTGGGCTGATGCTGCTTGCTCGCCAATCGATCCAATGTTGATCAGCGCCCGGCCGCTGGATTTCCAGCTCAAACACTAGGGAGCGAATCTTGCCGCGGCTGAGGTCCTCCAAGCCTGTAGCAAATCGCACCCGATCATCTGCCGCCAAGAGGGTCTGCCAAAAGCTGATATCATCCGGGAGCTGGTCTGGCCCGTAGCCAAGGATGGCGCCCGCCTGCGGGCTAATGAAGAGATCACCGGTCCCGATATTCCAATCCCAAAGGCCTTCCCGAGCCCCCTCCAGCGCCAGGCGCAGCCTCGCTTCACTTTCCTCGGCCAGGCGAAGGGCCCGGTTACGCTCGGTGACATCGATCAGCACTGCGAGGCTTCGAACCACCTTGCCGCTCCGATCATACTCTGATGTCGCTGAGAGCAGGGCATCGAAAGTCTCGCCGTTTTTCCTGACCATCCGGCAGGGCACATCGGCGATGGTTCCCTTGTCGCGAAAAGTCGGCAGGACCTCCTCCGTGAGGCGGCGACGTGAGCTCTCGGTCATGAACGCGACCGAACGACGTCCCAGGACCTCGTCGCGGCGATAGCCCATCATCTCTAGCCAATTGCGGGTCACCGTCAAAAGACCACCTTCGGCGTCGACCGAATAGAGGAGAGCAGGCGTCTGCTCGTAGAGGCGCTTGACCTTCTGATTGCTGGCTTGCAGCGCGAGTTCAGCCGACTTTCGCCGGGTGATGTCGCTGGTCGTACCGACAGCGCGGACAGCCCTACCCAAACGATCCCGCTCGACCACCTTGCCTCGATCTAAGACCCAGATATGGCGGCCTTCTCGGGTGCGCAGGCGGTGCTCGCTCTCATAGAGATCAGATTTGCCTTCGAGATGGGCCTCGAAGGCGTTGAGGGCGATGGCGCGATCGTCTTGATGAAGGAGCGCCCAGCGTGCCTCGCTGGACATTGTCATGTCCTTGGGCTCGTGGCCGAGCATATCGGCAAGGCGCGCGCTGAAATAGATTGATTTGTCGGCGAGCGTCCAGTCCCAAAGGCCGTCATTGGCGCCCTCGAGCGCGAAGGCGAGGCGTTCACGGTTGGCATTGAGCTTGTCGTAAGCGAGCCTGAGTGCCTTGGTCGCCGTTTCGACCTGCTGTTCCTGTTGCTCATACGCCCGGCGCATGAACTCCTCGTTCATCGAACGCTTATCAATGTCAGCCCTCAGCCAAGCATTCTCCTCGGCAAGGTCGACGGGGCCGGGAAGGCCTTTGGTTCTGGGCGTGGAGGACCAAAGAAGCATGGTGGTTGCCGTCGCCACGGCCCCAGCCATCAGCTCGATCGCCGCCTGAAGGCTCTTCATGGGCTCATCGTACAGGACGAATTCGATGATATGGATGAGGCCGCAGGCCAAGATGAAGCCGATGATCAGGACGGCAAGGCTGCGCGTGAAAAGGTTTCGCCGGCAAAGGAAAAGGGCGGTGATCCCAAGCGGCACCGAGAAGTAGATAAGCGCGGTCCAGCTATCGCTAAACAGATGCATCGATAGGATGCCATGCGCGCTGGAACACTTTAATCGTCGGCCGAAAGTTCGCGCTATGCCGAACCGAGGCCGGATAACTGGCCATGCGACAACCTCTACGAAAATCGATCTCTAGATTGCCTAAATAGGAGATAAAGTCAAAAGATAATTTTATCAAAAGTTGAAAACGACGTTGGGCGCATTGTCACGAACCAGCGATCATCGGATGACAATGACGCATCATCATGGCAAAAATAGCGTCACGCAACAATATTCATAACGCTGTCGTCGGCCCTTTCGCCGGCGAGTTAGGGAGGAAGAGATGCTGGGATTGAGGAAAACCTCACCTCGGCCGTGGTTCGGTATGTTGACGGTGTTCTCGATGCTGGCAGGTGCTTGGCATAGCGCTGATGCCGCCGACGGCACCGTGCCTGGCGAATTGGTGGATACCAGCAAGTTTCGGGTTTGCGCCGATCCTGACAATCTCCCTTATTCCAATGAGGCGGGCGAGGGGTTCGAGAACAAGATCGCGGAGCTTCTGGCGGGCGAACTTGGACTCGAGGTTACCTATACCTGGTACCCAAGTACGGTGGGCTTCGTGCGCAACACCCTGGCGGCGCGTCTGTGCGATGTGGTGATAGGCGTGCCGACCACCAATGAGCTGATGCAGAACACCAACCCCTATTATCGCTCAAGCTATGCCTTGATCCAGCGGGTCGATGCCGGGTCCAAGGTGACCTCGATCGACGATCCGGTGTTGCACGAGATGCGGATCGGCGGGGTGGCCAACACGCCGCCGGTCACGCTCTTGGCGCAACAGGGCTTGCTTGGCAATCTGGAACCTTACCAATTAATGGCCGATACGCGCCACGATCATCCGGCCGAGGAAATGGTGCATGATGTCGAGAATGGCTTGATCGATATCGCCGTGGTCTGGGGGCCTATCGGTGGTTACTTTGCCAAGGTCGCGGATGGGGCGCTCGTTGTTACCCCGCTCGCCAGTGAGGAAGGCTCGCCGGTGCGCTTAGATTACCGGATGTCGATGGGCCTTCGTCGTGGCGAACCTGTCTGGAAAGACCAGCTGAATGACCTTATCAAAAAGCACCAGCCGGCGATCCAGGCGATCCTAATGGATTACGGCGTCCCGTTGCTGGATCGTCAGGGGCGGCCTATCGAGCCGGTTGCGCAAAGGCAGGGTAGCCTGGTGCCGGAGTTGGATGGGTATCGAATGGACGATTATCGGGCAGCGGTGCCGGCAACCCTCGACGGGGCAACGGTGCTGAGCACGGCAGATCTCGAAACGCTATTGCGATCGGAAAAAGATCCTATCCTAATCGATGTCCTGCCGGCGCCCAGAAAACCGAAGGACACCGGGCTCTGGCTGCCGCCGAAGCGGGACAATATTCCTGGCAGCTATTGGCTGGCCAATACCGGCTATGGTGAGCTCTCAACAGAGTTTGCCAGTTTTTTCGAGACCAGCCTTGAAGACCTCACAGAAAACGATCCAGGCCGCCGCCTGGTCTTTTATTGCGAGGCAAATTGCTGGATGTCCTGGAACGCAGCGAAGCGGGCCATCGCGCTAGGCTACACTCATGTCGCTTGGTATCCGGAAGGCACCAACGGTTGGGCAGACGCGAAGCTGCCCTTACTGCGCTCTACGCCAATGGCCATGCCGGATTTCATCCCGGCTCAGATGCAGGCCAAGCCAGCAACCGCGGAAATAACCGACAAAAAAATGAACTGAGTGGCTGATGCGGATTATTGTTCTCGGTGCCGCGGCAGGTGGAGGGTTTCCTCAGTGGAACAGCGCTTGTCCGGTGGGTCAAAGGGCCTGGGCAGGCGATCCGGCGGCATCCCTGCGCAATCAATGCTCCCTTGCGGTGAGTGCGGATGGGCTTTCCTGGACATTGCTCAATGCAGCGCCCGAAATCCGGCACCAGATCCTGGCGACACCGGCGCTGCAGCCCAAAAAAGCGCCGCGCCATAGCCCGATCAGCTCGGTGGTGCTCACCAATGGCGATATCGATCATGTCGCTGGTCTACTGACATTGCGCGAAAGCCAGGCTTTCACCCTCCATGCAACCCAGGCAATTTTGGACGTGCTCGCGGCCAACCCGATCTTCAACGCCCTCAACCCAAAGTTTGTTGAGCGCAGGGCGTTCGGCCTGGACGTGGACTTCGACACCTGCACGGGGCTTCGCATTCGTCCCTTTGCGGTGCCGGGGAAGGTGCCGCTTTATATGGAGGGGGATGCGGTCGATATTGGTGCGGAGACCGAGGATACGATTGGGCTTGAGGTGCGGGATGAAAAGGGCCGAGGTTTCTTTTTTATTCCTGGTTGTGCTGCGGTGACGCCGGCGCTTGCTGAGCGCGTCGGGGGGGCGGATCTTCTGCTTTTTGATGGGACGCTTTGGACGGATGACGAGATGTTCAGGGGGGGCACTGGGAAAAAGACCGGCGGGCGTATGGGGCATATGAGCGTCAATGGTGTGGATGGCTCGATGGCGGCATTGGGGGCACTCAACATCAAACGAAAGATCTACATCCATATCAACAACACCAACCCCATTCTTCTCGATGATTCGCCTGAGCGGGCTGAGGTTGAGGCCAATGGGTTCGAGGTGGCCTATGACGGGATGGAAATCGACCTATAATCAACAATAAGAACAATGAGAGAAATAGACTAAGGGAGGTTGGACTTTGAGTGGAATGATGACGCCGGAACAGCTGGAATCAGGGCTTCGGCAAATCGGCGCGGAGCGTTATCACAATAATCACAGTTTCCACAAACGATTGCATTCGGGCGACCTCAACAAGGCGCAGGTGCAGGCCTGGGCGCTCAATCGGTTCTACTATCAATCCATGATTCCGGTGAAGGATAGTGCTATTATGGCACGGATCATGGACCCGGAGCTCAGACGTGAATGGCGTCAACGTGTGGTGGATCACGACGGCGAGCAAGCGGGTGATGGCGGGATTGAGCGCTGGCTGAAGCTGACAGAAGGCCTCGGGCTGGACCGCGATTACGTCATGTCGACCGAGGGCATCCTGCCAGCCACCAAGTTTGCGGTCGAAGCCTATGTCCATTTCGTCAAGGAAAAACCCCTGCTGGAGGCCATTGCCTCCTCGCTGACTGAGCTGTTTGCGCCGAGCATCATCGCGGATCGAGTCTCGGGCATGTTGGCGAATTACGACTTCATCAGCGAAGAGACGCTGGCCTATTTTGGCAAACGCATGACCCAAGCACCGCGTGATGCCAATTTTGCCCTCGATTACGTCAAACGCCATGCGCGGCGCCCGGATCAACAGCGCGCCGTGCTCGATGCGTTGATGTTCAAATGCAACGTGCTCTGGGCGCAGCTCGATGCGCTGGACCATGCCTATGTTGCACCCGGCGACAATATTCCGCCCGGTGCCTTTCGGCCGGAGGCGACATGACCGAACGCCCGGAGGTCACCGAAGACAAAATCCCAAGCCTGCCGCGCGGCGTCAAACTCCGTTTTGACAAAGCGCGCGATGCCTGGGTGATGCTCGCGCCGGAGCGCGTCTTCATGCCGGACGATATCGCCGTCGAGATCCTGAAGCGCTGCTCGGGGCAAGCAGCACTTTCAAGCATTATTGATGACTTGGCACAGACGTTCTCAGCGCCTCGCGATCAGGTCGCTAAAGACGTGATCGCCATGCTGCAGGATCTCGCGGATAAGGGGATGGTGGAGGTTTAAAGCTGGTGGCCTGGCATCTCCTTGGGGGAGAGCCGCCAGGCCGTTAGGTACGGTTCCTTGGTTTATCGTCATCATTGAACATGGGGCCCCCGCGTCACCGATGCTGCCGATCTTGGTGAGCGCACCGGTATGTTGTTGGATGTTTCGGGCCGTTTTCGTGCAATCGCGATCACCGAAGGCTCGCGGACGTTACCGTTGTTTGGCCCCTTTGCCGATCGGGCGCCCATTCGGACCGCGCTCGATCGGCAGTCCCATGGAGCAGCGGATGGACTGGCGGGTTTCGGCTAAAAGCTGCCCGGAATAGCAGCCCATCACATAAGGATATTCTTGCGTCAGGCGATAGGCATAGTCGTAGTTGCGACCGTCCACGTTGATCTGTTCCGGCCGGCCATGACAATCGTCCAGATCCGCGTTGGTGAGCAGCCTGCCTTTCCCATCGCGCATGCCGAGGATCGGATAACCGTCGAGAGCCCATCCCACATGAGCGTTCTTGTCGGCGCCTGGCAGGCAAGGCGAACTGCTGTGGTAGTGGTATTGCCCTTTGCCCTGCGGATGGCCGTTGCAGAGATCTTGGATCTCATGAGCGGCGGCATCGAGACCTGCATCGTCGAGCGCATTATAAAAGGCAACACCGGTCAGTGTGAAACCGATCATGCCCATCGGCAGACAGCCCGGCTCGTCGGCCATGATGGGCTTGAACGGAATATTGAAGGCGAGGGATTGTGCGCTGATCGGGTTGGGATTGGTGTCGTATTGATACACCGAATCATCGCGCGAGATCGGGAAGCTTCCGGTCGGCTGACCGATCGGAAGCCCGTTGCTTTCGACCAACAGATTCTTGCCCCGNNCGGTCAGGGTGAATGACGCTTCGGGCCACATGATACGTCCGCGAACATGGGGTTTTTCCATGGGGTTCCAGGTATCGCCATGGAACCAGGGACCGGTATGGAGAGCGCCGCCGGTTCGGAAGTCGCTTCGGCAGGAAAAGACGTTGCCGGCGGCCGGGTAATCCGTGACCTTGCCATCGCCAACCGGTAAAGCCGTTGGTTCATGACCATGGGCCAACGCGAGAGGCGACGTGATGAGCACCATGGTGATGGGAAGATGGGTAAATCTGCGCATTGCTATGTCCTTCCTCGGGTTTACCCAGGAATGGATAACAAGCGGATGTCGCAGAACGTTGCCGGTTCTGGCATCGATTGTATCAAGTTGTATCTGGCCGCAGGCGGCTTAGGGAAATGATGAAGGCGTGCCTAGTTCTATTCTACATCGCTCCTGTCGATCAAAAGCACCTGATCTCGGCTTCAATTTGCGCGCGTTTAAGCTTGTCGACGGCCTCTTTCGCTAACTTCGTTTCCTTGAATAGCGCCATCTTTTCGCCGCCGCCTCTAACCTGGCGCATCGACATGATGGTTTCGGCCTCAGCGTAGTCCTCATGGGTGATGATCGAGGAGATGACGTCGATGCTGCAGGCACATTTTGAGAGTGCTTCTTGGGTTTGCCCGTTGCTTGCCATGCAGGCGAAGAGGTAGTCGCCGATGACCTCAGTCGGGTAGTCGTGGGCAAGGCCAGGGCGGGGGAGGCCGACGAATGCCAGAATGGCCAGGGTCAAAAAAATTCTGGTCAAGGGAGCGTACCCTCTCGTTACGGGATGTGGCTGGCGATGCTGCGCGCCAGGGTGAAGGCGCGTTGTTCCAGGAGGACCGGCTGTTCACAGAGATAGGCAAGCGATTGACGGCGATCCTCGAAGATGCGGATGTCCCAATCGCGTTCCGCCATCGCCGTATCGCGTTTCAATAAATCGCTTCGATCGATGGTCTCGATCTCCTGATTCTTGGCGTTGATCTTATCCGCGAGCGTGCGCTGACCCTGGGAGAAGCGTTTGATGCCGTTAATGATCGAGGCGCGATCGCTGTTGATGATCTTAAGCGTCGCCTCGAAGAGATGGGTGAGGCGTTCAGCCTTCTCGGCCTCGGCAAGGTCGCCTGCGAAAGTGACCACCTGACGCTCGGCCTCTTCGATCGGCACGCGCCTCGCCGCAAGTTCGCCGGCGAGTGCTTCCAGGGTCTTGTCGGCCTTTGGCGCCCTGCCATTTTCCAAGGGCGGCCCTGGCCAGATCATGCCGCCTGCTACCTCGGGCAGGAGGCGCTGAACGCAGGGCCAGTCCGGATCGGCTTCCTGGGCGAGCACAATTGTCGAACACACGATCAGGCCGAAGCTGGCACAAAGAATTCTCAACTGCTGAAGCATATCGTCGCCATCTCTTCTATCGGCTGGGATGGGCTCACGTCACAAAAAACTAATCCTTGACGACGACGCCCCAGGGGAAGCGGCCGACCGCGATGGATTTGATCACCTTATCGGCCTCAACGTCGATCACGGAGATGTCGTTGGAGACGCCGTTGGTCGAATAGATGAACTTTTCATCCGGTGAGAAGGCAAGCTGCCAAACCCGTTGCCCCACCAATAAGTAGTCGAGAACGTCATAGGTTTGGGCATCGACGACGGCGACCCGGTTCGAGGGGCCAAGCGCGATATAGGCCTTGGAGCGATCGGCGAGGAGCCGAACGCCGACGGGTTGGATGGCCTCGGGCGGCACGCCTGGGATCTCGAAGGTGATTTTGTGAATGATTTCGCGCGACTCGTTATCGATGACCGCGACGGTCCCACCGATTTCGGAGGAGACCCAGACCTGCTCGCCATCGCCGGTGAACTGGGCAAAGCGTGGGCGCTGATCAACGAGGACGTTGTCGGTGATCTCGGAGGTCGCGGTGTCGATGAAGTGGGCCATATTGGTGGTCTCGGAGGTGTTGACCACCGTTGTGCCATCGGGGCTGATGCCCATGCCTTCGGGCTCGACGCCGACCGGGATCTCGGCGCGGATTGATCGGCTTTCGATATCGACCACGGAAACCAGATTGTCGTCCTCGTTGGCGACGTAAATCGTTTTGCCGTCGGGGGAAATCACCATCAGCTCGGGATCAGGGCCAGACGGCATGGTGCCGACGATCTCGTAAGTCTCGGTATCCATCACTTCGATGGTGTCGTCGTCGGAGGCGCAGATATAGAGAAATTTTTTGTCCTTGCCGAGCTCGATGCCGCGCGGGCGCTGGCCGACCGCGACCTCTTCGATCAGTTCAAGCGTCTCGCCATCGACGACGCTGATCGAATTGCCTTTCTCATTGGAGACAAAAAGCGTTCGTGCTTCAGCGCCGAGACCGGCAATTGAAGTCATGATTAAGACAGGCAAAAGCCGGCTTAACATGCGAGCAATCCTCCCGAAATTTCGTGGCCCGTGGTCACTTGGTGCTTATTTTTTTGATCAACCGTCCTTCAGGCTGATAGCGAACAAATACGGGAATGACAACCTTGATCGCGGTTGTTAAGACGCGGTTCTTTCGTCGACCAAGCTGTAGTCAGCTCCTCACGGTTGATGGGTCTTTAGTGCACCGAGGCCTGTTTCAAGAAACTGTTGCGATCGGCGGAATGAAGTTTTTTGGTCATGCGCTTGCCGTCCCGCATCAAGGTGAGGGGAATGTCGACACCGGCAGCACCTTGCGCCCAGACTTTTCGCCACATATCAGCCAAGCTTTCGACCAATTCGTCGCCGACGCTGATGACCACATCGGCGACTTCGATGCCGGCCTGGTCCGCAGGACCGTCCTTGGCAAGACCGACGACGAAGACATCGTCATCGGCGCTATCGGCAGTAAACATGCCAAGCCAGGGGCGGGGTGGGGTCTGGACCTGGCCAAATTTCAGCAGATCATCGAGGATCGGCGGCAGGAGATCCACGGGCACGATCATGTTACCATCAGCCACCGCCTCATCATCTTCGGTCTCGTCGCCGTCGGAATGCTGGATCAAGAGCGAACCGATGCCGATCAGACGCCCATCCGTGCCGATACAGGCCGTGCCGCCCCAATTCGGATGGGCGGGCGCCGTAAATAGAGCCTCGTCGACCAGATACTCCCAATAGCCGGCGAATTCGCGCTTGGCGATCACCTCAGCTTTGAGCGCCTGCTTTCGTCCGCCATGGCCCGCAATAATCACGGGATAATTCGCATGGACATCCTTGATCGAGCCGAAGGGCAAGGGGTCGACGTCCAATTTGCCCAGGGCCTGGACGAGGCCGAACCCGCTCGCCTGATCATATCCGACGACATGGGCGGGGGCGACCTGGCCATTATTGGTGGCAAGCCAGATGGTCTCGGCCTCGGTGATCAGATAGCCGATGGTGAGCACCAGACCGTTATCGCTGATCACGACGCCATTGCCGGCACGTTCGGTGCCCAGGACTTGGGCGGTGAACGCTTCGTTCGGCACCTCGGCACGAAGCGAGACCACAGCCGATAGCAGGCGATCGAGATCGAAAGAATAGTCGCCCACCTCGGGCCGGTTTTCCTCCGGTATCGTCGAATCCTTAGCGTTACTCAAAACAGCCTCTCCATCGGATGCAACCGACGATCATTTCTCAATTAAGATAGGGAAGACCGTCGGCGTTGTCTCGGCAAATCCAAACGGACCAACCGTCATCCAACCGACAGGTCGAAAGGACCCGTATCCAACGTCCGAAGAGCTGATCCGTCAGCATGATGCGACAGGACTGAACGTCCTTCGCGTCAGGCCTTGACCTTGGGTCTGACGATGGCGTTCTTCGATCGCTCGATCACGTCGACGGCTCGATGGACGTTTGCCGAGTCGGGCTTCTCGCCCTTTTGCATCAGGATGTCAATCTCAGCGCCGTATTGATCGACCACCTCTTCACCAAAGCGCGATCGAATTCCGCTGCCGATCAGGAGTTCCTGGCGACGCGCGAAGCTGATTTGGCTCTGGCGTCCGCCGATGCCTTGGGGATCGATGAAGTCTTGCCGCTCACCCACGATGAAATAGTCGAAGCCCTTCTCCTGGGTCAGCTCAGCCGCGCGATAGAGCAAATAGAGATCGACGGTTTTTCGCGTGGTCAGGCCGTTGCCAGCAAAGCCGATGCGATACTGGCCCTCGCCGATCACCTTTTCGGAATAGCCGAATGCCCCTTGTTGAGGTGCAGCCTGATAGGCTGTGGGTTTGGCGCAGGCGGCAAGGGTTAATGCTACGAGGACCACAAAGCCAAGCTTGAACGTCGTCATTTCTCTATCCTTTCGGCAATAAGATCTTAGTTCCGGCCCTCTTGCTTCTTCAATCGCGCGAAGAAGGCGTCAGGGTCAGCGTCAGGCGCTCTCCCGCCCTCAGGACCACGACATCAACCGCCTCGCCAATCTTCAGACCATCCAGGGCATGGGAATAGTCATAGATATTGGCGATGTCGCGACCGGCGATCTCGACGATCTGATCACCACCTTCGATGCCAGCCTTGGCCGCCGGGCTCTGTTCGGTAACCCCGTTGATCAGCGCCCCTTCGACGTCGCTTGCCGCATAATCGGGGAGTGTGCCGAGATAAACCGCTGAGGTGCGCCGCCTGCCGGCTCGATCAGTCGGCTCCTGCTTGACATAGCCCGGCACCTCTTCAGCATTGGCGACGGCGCGGGTTAAAAGCGCAACCAGCCTGGTGATCTTGGCGGCCCCTTCGTAATTGAGCTTATCGGCTGTATCGCTTGGCGTGCTGTAATGCTCATGAGGGCCGGTGAACGCGTTGAGCACCGGCACGCCCTTTAGATAGAACGAGGTGGCATCGGTCGGCAAAAACGCATTGTCGCTGGTGCTGATGGCCAGCCCGACTGGCACGTTGCGGCGCTCGATCTCTCCTGGCCAAAACGCGCTCGATCCGACGCCTTGCAGCAACAGGCTGTCCCGGTAATGGCCGATCATGTCGAGGTTCAGGTAAGCGGCGATATCCGGCTGCAGGCTTTCCCGCTTGTCACCGGCGAAGCGGTTGACGAAATGGGACGAGCCAAGGAGCCCAAGTTCTTCGCCCGACCAGGCGGCGAACACGATGTCCCGTGGCATGGCGAGCTTGCCACGCTCTTTCTGATCGGCGAGATATTCAGCGATCTCAAGGAGACCTGCGACGCCTGAGGCATTGTCATCGGCGCCGTAATGGATCTTACCGCGATCCTCGCCGATGGCCAGCGACTTGCCTTCGACACCGTAGCCGAGATGATCGACATGGGCGCCGACCATCACAGCACTGCCGCTGCTGCCATCCCCGGTGGCAAGCCGTGCGATCACATTCCGCCCGACCTTGACCTCCTGCTCCAGGTCGATGGTCGGCGCGATCTTAAGGTCCGGCAGAATGAAGCCCGGCACCATCTCGCCGCCATCAAGATCGCTTTGCACGGTCTGGAGATCTTTCTCGATGGTTGCGAGCAGCCTGGCAGCAAGGTCATTGCTGATGGAAATTGCCCCGATCGCGGAGCCTGCCGTGGCGACATCGAAGCCGAGCGGCACCAGCTCGTCTTGGACGGCGGCATTGGGACCGCTCACCAGGATCATGCCAAGAGCACCGCGCTCGCGCGCAACAGCAGCCTTATAGCCGAGATCGGCGTAGCGATGGAGATGCTGGCGGCGCTTGGCACCGATCTCCTCGGGCAGATGGCGAAACATCATCACCCATTTGCCGGCAACATCCAGATCCCCATAGCTATCATAGGAACCCTGATGGCCATCGGCGGGTGCCACGACACCGTAGCCGGCGAAAACCACCTCGGCTGGCGCGATTTCACCTTCGGCGGACATGCCGAGTGGACGCCAGTCTCGATCAAGCTCAGCCTCGATCAATGGCGTTGTGATCGTGAGCTTGTTCTTTGCGCCGAGTGACACGCCTGCGGTGAACTCGAACGGCTGAAAGTAGCTGCCATCATCGCCGGCTGGCTCCAGGCCCAAGCGCTCGAAGGCCTCGGCAACATAGGCCGTGGCGAGCTGTTCGCCCTTGGTGCCGGTTAGCCTACCCTCCATCGCATCCCCTGCAAGGGCTTCCACATGTAAGCGAAGCTCGTCGGCCTCGATCTCGGCGGTGCTTTCCGGCAAGGGAGGAACTTCGCCCGGGGTGATGGAGACCGGCGGTTCGAGATCGAGCAGAAGACGTGCCTCCTCATCGTTCCAATCCGCCATGAAGATCTGGGCGTTTTTGTCGGCGGTGCGCGAGGATGCCCAAGTGATCTTCCGGCCATCCGGCGAAAAGACCGGAAGGCTGTCGAAACTCTCGACCGAGGTGACCCTGATCGGCTCCTTGTCGCCCGCGGTATCGACGATATAGAGCTCGAAATTGGCAAAGCCATGGACGCTGGTCGCAAAGACGATGTAATCGCCAGAGGGATGGAAGTAGGGCGCCCAGGACATCGCACCCAGGTCGGTGATCCTGCGCTCGCCCGAGCCATCCCGGTTCATGACATAGATTTCAGCACTATGACCGTCCTCGGCGAAGCGGCGCCAGACGATTTTCTCACCATCGGCGCTGAAGAACGGGCCGCCGTCATAGCCCGGCTGATCGGTCAGACGGCGAACATTCGAGCCATCCGCATTCATGATGTAGAGATCCATGAAGAAGGAGGCATCTTTGTCCCGATGCGCCAGCTCGTCCTCGGTCAGCTCGTCGCTATAAGCGTGACGGTTGGAGGCAAACAGGATCTCCTGACCATCGGGTGAATAGGAACCTTCAGCATCATAACCGAGCGCATTGGTCAGATTGATCAGCTCGCCGGAACCGTCGATCGATCCCTCGAAAAGATCGTATTGATCATCAAAGCTCCAGGAATAGCGCCGTCCGCCTTTTTCCCGTTCGGCGAATTCCTCGTCCTGCTTGGCCTTGGCCTCGGGGTCCAGATGGGTTGAGGCGAACAGGAACCTGTTGTCGTCGGGATGGACCCAAGCACAGGTGGTTTTACCAAGACCGGTGGACAGCCGCTCCGTGTCGCCGGTTTCCAGATCCATAAGGTAGATTTGATAGAAAGGATTATCCGCTTCCCGCTCGCTCTGAAAGATTAGCTTCGAGCCGTCGCCATTGAAGTAGCCTTCGCCAGCTCGCCGGCCTTCGAAGGTCAATTGCCTGGTATGGCCGAGGAGTTCGCTTTCATGCCCCTCCTGCTCGGCGGAGGCCGCGCTGGCCTGGCCCAGGGCCAGAATTGCCGAAACCAGGCAATATACCGTTTGTCGGGTCCTACTCTTCATCGTCGACAGCCCCTAGCGATATGACCATATCAGTTGACACGGGAGAAGGTCTGGATCTTGGCCGGGCTACCAAACCGCCGCTTGCTTTCTCAAGGTCGTTTCTCTTCCTGAGAAAAAATCCAAACTGGCCTTGTTATCGGCAACATAGTGATCCAGGTTCGGTTCGAGCGCCGATACTAGTCAGGGTGCTGCCTTGGTCAATGCGTCGATCGGGTCCCAAAAAGGGAAAATCCGCGAAACTCGACGATAGGTCGTTTGATCGTTCTCTCGGTCACCTAGTACGTTGGTTGAGGAAAGATGCCGCTAAGATCTCGCCAAGCCTCGATCCTGAGCGTATGGTGGCGACTGCAAAAGATGCGAATTTTCAAGACTGTTCCTTCGGGTAGCCTTTGAAGGGGCTTCCGGGGATACAGGCCGGGGAGGACGACGATGGTTGATCATTTGGACGAGGCTTTGGGGACGGGAACGCCTAACGATCTGGATTCGTTCTGGATTCCTTTCACGCCCAATAAACAATTCAAGGCCAATCCCAGGATTGTCGTCAGCGCCAAAGGTATGCATTACACCTCCGATGACGGGCGGCAAATTCTGGATAGCTCATCAGGGCTCTGGTGCGCCAATCTCGGCCATTGCCATCCCAAAGTGGTGGAGGCCGTACAAAAGGCTGTAGCGACCCTCGATTTTGCGCCATCCTTTCAGTTCAGCCATACCCAGGCCTTCGAGCTCGCCTCGCGGGTGGGCACACTTATGCCCGACGATCTGAACCGGGTTTTCTTTTGCAACTCTGGGTCCGAAGCGGTTGATACCGCCCTTAAAATCGCGCTCGCCTATCATCGGGCTAAGGGTGATGCTGGGCGCTATCGCCTTATCGGGCGCGAACGTGGCTATCACGGTGTCGGCTTTGGCGGCATCGCTGTCGGTGGCATGGTGGCCAACCGAAAGACCTTCGGGCCGACACTCGCCGGCGTTGATCATCTAAGGCACACCCTCGACATTGAGCGGAATGGGTTCTCACGGGGCCTGCCAGAGCATGGTGCGGAGCTTGCCGATGATCTGGAACGCTTGATTGCGCTACATGATCCCTCGACCATCGCGGCCGTGATCGTGGAGCCAGTGGCGGGCTCGATCGGCGTCTACCCGCCGCCCAAAGGCTATCTCCAGCGGCTGCGCGAGATTTGTGATAAGCATGGCATTCTCTTGATCTTCGATGAAGTCATCACCGCCTGGGGACGCCTCGGCAAGGCCTCGGCTTCGGAATATTTCGGCGTGACCCCCGATCTGATGACCAACGCCAAAGGCCTGACCTCGGCTCATGTGCCCATGGGGGCCGTTATAGCGCGCGACTATATATACGAGGCCTTGATGGAAGCGACCAACGGGCCTGGAACGGAACATATGATCGAGCTGTTCCATGGCTACACTTATTCCGCCCATCCGCTGGCCGCGGCTGCCGGTTTGGCGACCCTTGAAGCCTACAAGGATGAAGGGATCTTCGAGCGTGTCACGGAAAACAGCCAGTATTTCGAAGATGCGCTTCACGCCCAGCGGGATCTGCCTGGCGTGATCGATATCCGCAATATTGGCTATATGGGTGCCATCGAGCTTGAGCCTCTGGCGGGTGCTCCCGGTAAGCGCACCTTCGAGATCATGCTCGCCTGCTACGAGCGCGGCCTGATGGCGCGGGTCAGTGGTGATACCGTCGCCTTCTCGCCGCCACTGGTGTCGGAACGCGCCCATCTGGATGAGATGATCGGCACGGTTGCCGAAGTGATCAAAGAAAAGATCGCCTAGGTTTGAGTTCAGTGTTTCACAACGCGCTTCCGTGAAATTTCCGGGTCAAGTTTTCAGTGGACGGTATCCATAGCCTGGCCTATGCCAGGTCGTTGTCGGGCTGGCGATACCGTTCAGATTAGCTGTCAGGCGGCGTGCCTTATCGTGGGATGACAACAGACCAAGTGAGAAATGAACACGAAAATGACGATGGCATGGTGATCTTCACCAGCAATAATGATGCTGCCAGGTGCCTTGCACACCAGGTCGAACGCGGCATGATCGGCGTAACAGCCATTGGCACCCGTTGGCCCAGCGGTATCAAAGCCGGCGCGAATGTCTTCATTCCGACCATGAACTGACACAAGTTACAGACGATCCGAGATAAAGACTGCGATCGGCGGGATCCAGAAAGTCGCCGCGCAAGCCGTTCAACCAAGCAACAAGGGGAGAGCTCATGCCTGAACTCCCAGATATCACGCTTTATGTCGATGCCCTGGAAAGCCGTGTTTTGGGCGAGACGATTGAGGAAGTTCGGCTTGCCAGCCCTTTTCTGCTGCGCAGTGTCGAACCGCCGCTCGATGATGCGATCGGCAAAGAGGTGGTTGCGGTCCGGCGTTTGGGCAAGCGTATCCTCCTTGGCCTCGAAGACGATCTTTGGCTGGTCTTTCACCTGATGATCGCCGGTCGTTTTCAATGGAAGAAGCGTAACTTCAAGCTGGCTGGGCGGCACTCCCTTGCCGCCTTCGATTTCGCTGGGGGATCGCTCACGCTTACCGAATTCGGTCCGAAGAAGCGCGCATCGCTTCATGTGGTCCAAGGTGAGGTGGGACTAGCCGAGCATGATCCGGGTGGGATCGAGGTGCTGGACGCCAATCTCGATGCGTTCAAGGCGACACTTATTGAGGAGAGCCACACATTAAAGCGCTGCCTCACCGATCCCCATCTCTTCAGTGGGATCGGCAATGCCTATTCGGATGAGATCCTTCACCGGGCCCGCCTATCACCTCATGCGAAGACGACCAATCTGGCTGATGACGAGATCGAACGCCTCTATCAGGCGACCCGAAATACGCTTTCCGATTGGGTTGAACGGCTGCGCGCCGACAATGCAGGTGGTTTTCCAGATCAGGTGACGGCCTCCCGTGAGGGGATGGCGGTCCATGGGCGTTTCAACGAGCCTTGTCCGGATTGCAGCACACCGGTCCAGCGGTTGCGTCGTCAAGACAGCGAGAGCAATTATTGCCCGCGCTGCCAGACCAATGGCGAAATCCTTGCCGACAGCTCGACAGCTCAGCTCTTCAAGGGCAGCCGGTCGAGGACGATTGAAGACCTGGCCTCCTAGGATCTGGCAGGTTCAGGCTTAGGTTGCCAGGCGCTTCCGTCGCCAAAAGGCGATGCTCGCCGGATGGTGCAATGACAGGACGGTGAGCAGTGCCGGTCCGGTGACGACAACGGGCGATGCCAGCGAATCCAGGTGGATCGTTCGATCTCTCATGAAAATCAATCATGAGTTGATAATTGAAAGGCAGTTGCTGCTGAGTCGCCGCCGGCTGATACAGCCAGCCCTATATTCGACGTCCCCTATGCACAGTTGACCGGTCTTCGACGAATGATCAACCGCGACATCTCCTTAAAACAATGATGTGGCTATGCACACCTAGTGGCAGGCTTGGTGACGGAAGCAATCGACGAGGTGGTCATTGACCATGCCACTTGCCTGCATGAAGGCATAGCAGATGGTCGGGCCGCAAAATTTGAAGCCTTGCTGTTTCAAAGCTTTGGACATCGCTTTTGAAGGGGCGGTTTGTGCGGGGACGTCGCTCTTGGAGCGGAGATTGTTGTTGATGGTCTCGCCGTCGACGAATTGCCAGAGATATTCTGAAAGACCGCCTGGCTTCTCCATCAAGTCGAGGGTGATCTTGGCGGATTGGACCGTTCCCTCGATCTTGCCGCGGTGACGAATGATGCCGGGATCTTGCAGCAGGCTTTCGATTTTTGCTTGGTCGTAGCGGGCAATCTTTTGAGGATCGAAGCCGTCGAAAACCTTCCTAAAATGTTCGCGCTTGCGCAGAACGGTTATCCAGGAAAGGCCGGCTTGAAAGCCTTCAAGGATCAGCATTTCGAAAAGGGAGCGGTCGTCTCGATCGGGAACACCCCATTCGTCGTCATGGTAAGCGACATAAAGTGGATCGTCACCGCACCACCAGCAGCGAGTTTTTCCATCCATCGACATTGGCTTCCCCCGTCCCGTCATTAAGCAGGAGAGCCTTGCCCGAGCGCGCTTGGAGGGTCAAGCAGGGATTACGCCAAGGGCCGTCTATACTGACATGAACTGGCCATTTGGATCATTAGATGATCAGCCACCGGGACGACGAACAGTTCGTTGATCGCAGCTGCAAGTCTGGTTGACTCAGCTCTGCTCAGCCGCGCCTTTGCCTACCAAAGCCCTGACTTACTGGGGTGAAGGGGGCGTCAGATCGTTCGACGACAGCATCAAGGCTGCCAAGCAAATCCTCGATCACTTTGTCATAGCGTATTCTCAAGCAACCGCTTTCCGGGATTTGCATCGGCAGATGTCGATTGCCGAGATGCCAGGCGATGCGGAGCAGGTGATGCTCGTCCCGACCTTTAATGCTAAGGACCGGCTCAGTTGCGGCCTGGATGCGTAGCCAGCCGCCCTCGTTTTCGAACGCCAGACCATCGCCATCATCGAGCGGTTGGGGCTTGGTCAGGTCCAAAAGCACGCCTTCACCATCGCTGGTGGTCAGCCTTAACCGGCGGCGATGCCGATCGTCGTAACTCAGTGTCACCGTTTCGATGTCGTCGCCGTCCGGCCAGCTTCCAGCCTTCGCTACCATTACCAACCGTCGCATACGCACCTCGAAAAAATGGGATGATAACCTTCCGCAAGATCACCTAACCCTAGTATGACTTGGTTAACAATCAATTAATAGTTGATATGCGAAATGCGCCTTAAGGCTTGAACGACTGTCATGGAAGCTGGTCGCTGTCTTGGGGGGCGCCTTAAAGAGAGGGCATGATGCTGATATTGTCTGGTCAGATAATGTCTTATCTTATTGATTATAAACGTTATAGACGACGACTATGTCGGCCGGCAGAATGCGCCCTGTGGTCAGCCTGAGGCCCAATCCATGGTCGACCCGGCCTTATTCGCCTTGCATTTAATCCGGCCCGGCTTGCCAGTCACATTGACATTGCCCTTCGGGGTCACGGCGACATCACAGCTGGCGCCATCTTCGCCGGTCGAGATGGACAAGTTGACCTTGTCCTTGCCAATCGCGCAGGCCTTATCTTTGGGTTGGCAGCAGATTTTTTTGTTGTTGGCAAGTTCGTGGCTGAAGTTGGCACTTTGATCAATGGCGTCGATCATGATGGCGGTGCCGGTATCGTTTCGAACACAAAAGCTCATGGCCGGGTTCGTTATGGCGAGGATACCGACAAAAGCCAGGGCCGCCGACTTCCATCGCGCGCTTAGAAGACAATGATCCATTATGCTGCGCCTTCGTTTCCTCATTTTACTTATCCTTGTCATGAAAGTCTGCCTGCAACATTCGCGCTTGTACAGACCGCTGGCTGGCCGTTGATCCGTCATATCGAGCGTTTCTTTGGATGAACAAAAAGCCAGCCTGGCATATCGTGGCTAAACATCCCGATGTAAGCTCGTTCCAACTGATGATGATCGCGTCGAATTTTCCGGTAGAACAGCAGGCCAATCATGAACCATCTGGACCATCTTTCCTCCCTCATCGACCTGCAGGACATCCAGGTCGCCGATATCGGTGCTGGCAACGGCAGGTTCGCGCGTGCCTTTGCCAAACGCGGGGCCCGTGTCATCGGGATCGAGATCGACGAGGACAAGGTCGCGATCGCGAAACAGGCCGAGCATGCTGACGTCGAGATTAGGCTCGGGCGCGGCGAGGATCTGCCGATCGACGATGGGAGCATCGATCTCGCCTGTTTCATGTTCTCTTTCCACCATGTCCCGTCCGAGCTGCAGGAGGCGGCGCTCAAGGAGGTAAGGCGTGTCCTGAAGCCGAAGGGGCGGCTGCATTGTGTCGAGCCCAGGCCTTATGGCGCGATGAATGAGGTGACGATCGATCTTGTCGATGAAACGGAGGTGTTGACCTGCTCGCAGCGGCGTCTCGATCGGCTGGCCGATGGCGGCGATTTTTCAAGGCTGTCGGAGCAAGGTTATGAGATCACGATGAAGACGCCCGATTTCGAGACCTTTCTCAAAGGCATCATCGCTGTTGATCCCAGGCGTGCTGAAAAACTGCCATCGGTGCGCCGCAAGATGGAAGCAGCCTTCGATCGGCTCGCGGTCAGGACCGATGAGGGGTTCACGCTCGAAACGTCCTGCGTTGCCCACCATTTCGTTGTGGTGTGACCAGTGGCATGACGACCTCATTGTGGTGTGACCACATCATTGGTTGCGGTCGCTGACGAAGATCGTGGCCGACGATCGACGGCTATGCAGTTTTCTGTCGGGAGAGAAAGGTTTAGGCGGCTTCCGGTCGGTCTTGCTGCTTCGGTACAAGGCTGAGTGCGGTTTCAATGACCTTGATGCCGGCATCATCGCGATGGGCCTCGGTGGAGAGATGGCGCCGCCAGGCGCGCGCACCTTTTTGTCCGTTGAACAGGCCGAGAATATGGCGGGTCATTGAGTGGAGCCTCACTCCCTTGGCAAGCTCGCGCTCGACATAGGATAGAAAGCGGTAGACGATTTCGTGCCTGGAGGGGATCGGTCTTGGATCATCGAAGATGGCACGCTGCATCCAGGCGAGGGCGTAGGGGTTTTGATAGGCCTCGCGGCCGATCATGACGCCGTCGAGCTTGGTCAAGGCTTCCAAGATGGGCTCAGGTTCTTGAAGGCCGCCATTCAGGATGATGCGAAGTTCGGGGAAATCTCGCTTCAGCCGATAGGCACGCTCGTAATCCAAGGGCGGGATCTCGCGGTTTTCCTTGGGGCTCAGGCCTTTGAGCAACGCTTTTCGAGCATGAATGATGAAGGTTCGGCATCCGCCTGCCTCGACCTCGCCGACAAAATCACAAAGGAAGCCGTAACTGTCCCGTTCATCGATGCCAATCCTGGTCTTCACCGTGATCGGCAGGTCGACGGCGTCCGCCATGGCAGCGACGCAGTCCTTGACCAAAGTAGGTTCGGCCATCAGGCAGGCGCCGAAGCGGCCGTTTTGCACGCGATCCGAGGGACAACCAACATTCAGGTTGATCTCGTCATAGCCGAAGCGTTCACCTTCCAAGGCGGCTGATGCAAGGGCTTTGGGGTCCGATCCACCGAGCTGCAGGACAATCGGATGTTCTGCAGGATCGAAACCCAGGAAACGCTGCTTGTCGCCGAAAAGAATAGCCCCGGTGGTGACCATCTCGGTGTAGAGCAGGGCATGCTCGGTGATGAGACGGAGGAAAGAGCGCTCATGCCGATCCGTCCAATCCATCATCGGCGCCACCGACAGCCGATGGGGAGACATCGGAGCTTCCCGCATCATGAGACCTTCATCCCGCATAACATGATGATCTTACCAAGCCATGTGCAGTTGATTCGAAATAGCCCAACCCTCACCCCAACAATGAACCGCCTACCTTTGGCTAAATGGGCGCGCTCTTCGAAGGTCGCCCAAACCCCATGAGGCGGTCATACCGCCCGTCATGCTACCTCGTCTTCGGGGACGATCCAGGTTTCCTTTAGTGCGTCTCTTTCCCAAGTCTTGAACCAATCATGGGCGAGGACCGCGTCGGCGTAGGTCTGGCATGGCCGATCGAGATCGACTTCATAGGTGCGAAAGCGCGTGACCACCGGCGCGAACATGGTGTCGACGGCTGTCCAGGGCCCGAAGAGGAAGTTGCCTTTGTCGCCGTGCTGTTCGCGGCAATCGCGCCAGATCTCGCTGATCCGACGAACATCCTCGTCGACGCCGGCTGCTCGTCCTTTGCCAGGCAGCGATTTTCTGAGGTTCATCGGCATGGCACCGCGCACCGCACCGAAGCTTGAATGCATCTCGGCGGCGATCGAGCGGGCTGTTGCGCGAAAACCCTGATCATTCGGCCAGAAACCGGCATCAGGCTTGAGCTCGGCCAGATATTCGATGATCGCGAGGCTATCCCAGATCATGCGGTCCTGATGGATCAAAACCGGCACCTTGGCGGCTGCCGATTGCTGCTTGAGTTGCTGCTTGAAATCCGGAGCGCCAAGATTGATCACGGTCTCTTCGGCTTCGATGCCTGCCTGTTTGACCGCAAGCCAGCCGCGCAGCGACCAGGAAGAATAGTTCTTGTTGCCAATGATCAGCTTGTATTCGGCCATGATTGTTCAGTCTTCCTCGGTTTTATCGGTTTTTGGCATCAGCTTCAGGGAGGCCGAGTTCATGCAGTAGCGCTGTCCGGTCGGGGCAGGGCCATCCGGGAAAACATGACCGAGATGCGCATCGCATCGGCTGCAAAGCGCTTCGGTCCTGATCATCATATGGCTGCTGTCGGTCTCAGTGGCCACCGCCTCCTCATCGACCGGCGCCCAAAAGCTCGGCCAGCCCGTGCCGCTGTCGAATTTGGTGGTTGAAGCGAACAAGGCCTGGCCACAGCAGACGCAGACATAGGTTCCCTCAGCTTTGCTATCATTATAGGTGCCGGTGAAGGGGCGTTCCGTGCCCTTCTGGCGGGTGACACGATATTGCTCAGGCGTGAGCTCTGTTTTCCACTCCGCCTCAGTCTTCTTGATCTTATCCGCCATCGTTTTTAGCCTCCGGGCTCGCCTATCACTGTTCAGAGATAAGGTCGGAGGCAGGTGCGGTAAAGGTCGACAGCGGCATAATCCGGCGGAACGTCCTGATCATGCCCATGTTGTCGGTATCGCCGCGATCCAAGACACGGGGCTATGTCTCAAGGTGGATGTTGGAAGGAGGATCGCGCCGGGCTGACTTATTTAGAATACCGGACGGTAGGACCCAAAGTTTGCCGACGGTGTCTTTGGGGTTGATGGCAATGCTTCTCTGTCCGGCCTGGTTGCTGGGCTCGTCGCCGGTTGACGGTCTGGAAGCAGGCTTGTGGGCGTCAAGGGACCTCCCTGTCCGATCGTCGTCTCCGCCGTCCGCAATTGTTGTACATAGATTTCAGACACCTCGTGGCGCTGCCATTGATCCAGATCGAAAGAGGGATCGATCTCTTGCCACTTCGGATGCCGGGGACTGGTCTGAAGTTCGTCGAGATGGTCGAAAAGGGTCTCGATAAACGTCTTGATTGGCTGATACCGGTCGCTTTCGGCGGGCCAATTATAGGCGGCCAGGACGGAGGGCACGCTGAAGGTCTCGATGGTCCGATTGCCGAAAACCAATGTCGGATAGTCATCTTCGGTGAGCGTCGCCGGTGCATCATGTTGGCTATTGACGTCGATCTTAGGCAGAGACAGCAGTCTCAAGCCATCGCGGACTTCAATATCGTCGAACAGCGGGATCGGCTTGCCGGCAACATAGACCATGCCGGCGATCTCGCCGTCCTTTAGTTTCTGTAAAGCGATGTGATGGGAAAAGGACTTTTGCTCGGCCGGGACGCGGTATTTGTTGAAGATTCTAGCCGCCGTCACCTCGCTACCGCTGCCGCGCGGGCCGAAATTGACCGGTTTGCCCGCGAGATGATCGAGCCTGAGCACGTTATCCTGGACAAGAATATGAACTTCCTGATCAAGCCACTTCGTGATGTAGCGAATATTGTTGGTAAGGCTGGGAAAGACGTCTTGATCACGCGCCAATTCCATCGCATCGATCTGCAGCACGCTGACATCGACACCGCTCAAGTAGAGCAGGTCGGCGAGATTATGGGCAGCACCCATCCCTTTTAGCGGCAGCACGCGAAGATTTTCTTCGCGTCCCACGACATCGACGAGCTCACTGACCAGCTGATCTGATGTCCCGTCTTCAGGCACCATCACGCTTACCACGCCATTTCGGGCATCACGGCGGATTTCGTCGAGATTTTGTGTACCATTGCCGAAGATCTGATAAGCGTCTTTGGCCACCACGGTATTGCCCATATCTAAGCGGATTTCTTGGAAATAACGAAGGGCCCCGGGATGGAGTGGTACCGGCAGGCCGGCAAGCGCACTTTCTGTCGTTAGATATTGGAACGGGCGGTGCAGGCGTTTCAAAAAGGGCAGGTTCTCGAAGATCGCTTTGGTAATCGCATAGACGACATCGTCATCGACGCCCGCACGAACGGCTAAGAAATTAGGCTGGGCGATCGTGTTGATCACGTCATCATGCAGCGGATAGGTCCTCGGCGGAATGGCAAGCTCTGACCAGAGGCTAAGACTGCCGTCGGCTTTGACAAGATCGTCCTCGGTCCAGTTCAAGATCGTGGCATCAGGACCGAGCGATTCAAGAAGGTCGAGGAAGCCGCTGACCGGCGTGCTGGCGGGGAAGCTGAGACCGTCGATCTCGCCACGTCGAAAAGCGCTTGCACTCGCGCTGAATGACATGAAGGCCTGATCGAAGTCCCGGGTGATGTCCAAGCCGAGATTGGCGAGAAGAAAGCGGTTCGACTCGATCGCCGAGGCTTCGCGGCCGAAGGAGACGCGCTTTCCCCGGAGATTGGCGAGGTCTTGGATGGTGCCGCTGGTGACCGCCGACTTTCTGATGATGAAATGCTCGACATTCGGCCAAAGCATGGTGATGGCACGGAGGTCGCCCTGACGGCCAAGTTGCCGTGCTGGGCCGGTGCCCCGGCGTGCATGATACCCGAGCAGTCCTTGAACGATGGCAAAATCCGTGGTGCCATCGCCAAGGCGCGCAATATTCTGCATCGATCCAGATGAATTTCGTGTCGTGAGGTCGATACGTTCGTCGGGCAGCAGTTTGATTTTTACCAGAGCGGAAAGGCTGACGCCTCCTTGATGGAAAGCGCCACCGGTGGTCGCGGTCGATAAGACATAAGCTTGTTTGGTGCCGTCTTGGATCTGTGCCCATGCTTCTCGTTCAGCGCTGAGTGTTACCAGCGACATCATCATCAGGGCAACCGCCGAGGCAAGGCGGCGTGGCGTCATGGAGGTTGAGGCCATCACGTTCCGCTGCGAGCACGCCAGCCGCCGCCAAAGAGGGAACTTGTTCACCATCGATGTCATGAATTATGCGCTCAAACCTTCTGGATCGACCAACGGATAATGTTAAACTGGGATGACGGGATTGATACTTCGACGTAACACCAGGTTGCGAACGACAACGCCTGCAACGCTCTGATCAACAAGGTCCCTCAAACAATCCCAGGCCAAGGAAAAGTTCAACCCATTATCCTCATCGTGTTTACGACATTGAGGCGAAATGTCGAGACCAATGCGTCGGTTGCGGTACATGATTATAGCTTTCGTCGCATCTCAGGAAGAAATTCCCGCAATCACTTCCTTTAATTGTGATGTGGTACTTTCTATTCAACCAAGGGATTGTCAATAAAAGGCGCCAACAATAAGTCCTTTTTCAACTAGTAAGGGTTTTTTATCGGAACTAACGTGATCAAATTGACACAATATGTTGTGACCCTGCTGCGAATAACAGCCTGATCGGTTGCTTCCACTTTTGAAAACGCCTAAGCAGCCCGATAAATATAGGGTTCAAAAGACAATTGGCTTCCAAGGTGGGAACGACCAAGATGTTGGTGCGAGATTTGATTTCGCGCGCTTTTCCGATGCTTCTGGTAGGCTGGGTGGTTGTCGCTCAGTCTCCTGCCTCAGTCAGTGCGCAAACGGCAGGATCCGATCAACGATCCTTTCTCCTGGGTACCGGTGCGACCGAAGGGACCTATCATCCCGTTGGCGTTGCGTTATCGACCCTGGTCAAGCTGAAGCTTCTTCCGGCCCTCAATGTCGATCTGACCGCGATCAACACCGATGGCTCGGAACAAAATGTCGACCTGATGCGCAGAGATGCCGTTCAGTTCGGTATTGTCTCCGCCGTTACCGCTCATGAGGCGAAGCGCGGCATTGATCGCTTCGCTGATTCTGGGCCTGACAAGGACTTGAGGGCTATTACCACCCTTTGGTCCAGCACCCATCACGTCATCGTCCAAGAGGATGCGGTGCAAACCGGGACGATTGCTGATGTGAGCGCGCTTGGTGGCCAATCCATGTCCCTTGGTCGCGAGCTGTCGGGCACATTGTCGGGCAATCGAGCCTTATTGGCCTCCTTAGGCATCGACATCGATAGCAACTTTGATCTGGCCCAACTGGATTTCGACGAAAGCGCAGCAGCACTTGCTAGTGGCGAGATCACAGGCATGAGCTTGTCGGGAGCCTTGCCCATCGCGGCAGTACAGGACCTCTTCGAGAATGAGGATCAAGCCGCCGCCTTCTTGGAGTTCAACGACGAGCAGCTGGCTTTAATCGATCAGGGCCGTCGCGTCTGGGCGCGCTCCGTCATCCCAGCTGAAACCTACCAAGGGCAAAGCCGCGATATCTTCACGATCGGCACACCCAATATTCTTGCCGTGCGCGCCGATGTCGATGACGAGGTGGTTTATCAAATTACCAAGACGATCTTTGAAAATCTGGAATACCTTCACGGCCTGCATCCGGCGACAAACCAGATCAGTCTCGAGCAGGCCGTAGGGACATTGCCGTTGCCGGTTCACGAGGGTGCCCTTCGTTACTTCCAGGAAAAGAGTGTCGAATTGCCGGCGCCACCGGTTGAGGTCATCCCCGATTTGCTCGCCCGTTTCGACAACACGGCTGAGGCGCGAGACGCCTTGAACAAAGGCGCGGTCACGATCTTCGCCGGCGCCGATGGCAAGACCTCGTCGCGCGCCGTCGGCGAACTCGCCGACATGCTGAATAACGCAGATTACGGTTTTCGCCTGTTACCCACATTCGGTGGTGGCAGTGCGCAAAACTTGACCGATCTACTCTATGTTCAAGGCGTGGATTCGGCCTTGGTGCGGACCGATATTGTCGCCTATGCACGTGACCAAGATATCTATCCTGATGTCACCGATAAAATCGCCTATCTGACAGAAATGTTCCCTGAAGAAGTTCATCTTGTTACGCGTGAGGGGATCAACAACATTATCGACCTGAAGGGTGAGAAGGTTGATATTGGTGCTGCTGGAAGTGGCACGGACATCACGGCGTCGATCATCCTTTCTCAGCTTGATATTCCCGTCGAGACGACACGCTATGGGAATTACGCCGCCCTCGAGAAGTTGCGAAGCGGCGAAATTTCGGCTGCCTTTTTTGTTGGCGGTAAGCCCTTGCCCCTGTTGGCCGGGATCGGTGGCAATAGCGGCTTAAAGCTGATGCCGATACCTTTTATTCAGTATGCCGATAGTTACCGCCCAGCCGAGATCACGGATCGCGATTATCCGACATTGATCGACCCGTCCTTCACCGAGAGCGTGCCGACCATTGCCGTGCGCACCGCGCTCATGACCTATCAATGGCGTCCGGGATCGGCCCGCTACGAGGCCATCAGTGCTTTCGGCAATGCGCTTTTCGAACGCCTTCGCGATATGCACCAGGGGGCGCGCCACCCGAAATGGTGGGAAGTCGATCCGACGGCGGAAATCCAGGGCCTGACGCGTTTTACCTCTGCGGCCGATTGGCTGAACGCCAACGGCTTGATTGCCAGTCAAGTTGCCGAGGAAGGACGGTCTTTGGTCGAAGCTGCGCGTGGGGAAGCGGTTGCCGTTGACACCAAAGATCAGCTCGCCCCGCCACTTTCGCTCGATGCGGCCTTCACGCCCGAAGAGGCTGCTCTTCCGAAACCTGATTTTTCCGGGGGGGAAGGCGACGCAGTTGAGGAGCAGGCACCGGCTGTCGAACCAGCGGCGATCGAACCAGCAGCGATCGAACCCCCAGCCTTCGAACCCCCAGCCATCGAACCTTCCGTCAACGGCGCTGAGGCTGTCGAAGAAGAGGCTGAGATCACAGCCCCGGCAGGCAGCGCTGCTGCCGCTGAAGCCTTACCCATCATAGCTCCTCCCGCAACGGATGAGGCCTTACCCCAAGGAGTGACCGCCTTGGAAAGCCTGACCGAGCAACTCGACGACGACGATGCGCGCTCCTCGATCTCACCCGAAATAGACATCGAAGCTGTGCCCAGCGCCCGGTCGCCAACATTCTAGTTTGTGGTGTGACCACGTCATTTTGTTAGGACCGTTTTCGAAGAAAGAACCCAAAAGTCAAAGGGTATGCGGTCCGTTGTCGGGATCAATCCCAGCCGTCTGGTACCAGAGCTACCGCTAGGCGCGCGATGGAACTGGGATGCTCCTGATAGGTGATCACGTCACCATCCGACGACACAAAGGACCAAAAAAAACAATCGAACCGTTTTTCTCGGATGGAACGGCCATTGTCTGTGTTTGTAGTGTCAATGAAGCACGCCGATCGGGGGATTATCGAGTAGATATGTTACATCACATCAAACGGACAAGTCTTGGCAACGCGACGGCATTCTGCATGGTCGCTTTTTTGGCGACACAACTATCCTCTGGGTCGTCTCATGCACAATCGTCATCCGGCGATGTCGACGCCTTGCTTGAAGCGCTGCAAAGCGCGGATTTTCTTGCTCAGCCCGGTATCGTTCGAGAAATAGAAGCGCTGGGCGAAGCCGCCGTGCCAGCCCTTGTCGATGGTATGAAGCAGGAGGATCCGAGACATCGTCACCAGTCCATCGAGATCCTGGGGCGGATCGGCCAGGATGCTAAGACGGCGACGCCGGATCTGATCGAAGCACTCTCCGACGATGAAGCGCAGATCAGGCGCAACGCAGCCTGGGCACTTGGTCGCGTCGGTGAACAAGCCGGCGACGCCTTGCCGGTTCTTCTCGAAACTGCGCTCGATGAGGAATGGGATGTGCGCGCCGATGCCGTCTGGGCTTTGGGCAAGGTCATCGAGGACAATGGCGAGTGGGGCAGCGTCGATGCCGCTTTGGTCCAGGCGGTCATCGATCATCTAAGCGATGATATCGGTCATGTCCGCTGGAGCGCCGCCTGGTCACTGGCTCGTTTCGGACCGGGCGCTGAGGCTGCGTTGCCAGCACTTCTTGAGGCTCTCGAGGACTATGACTACAAAGTCCGAGCAAGTGCAGCGGCAGCCTTGGGCCGGGTCGCGGCATCCCATCACGAGGAGATGCTGAGCGAAGGGCTCAAACGGGCCATGAACGACGAAAACGAGCTGGTCCGAAAACGAGCGTCTGCTGCCTTGCATGCGCTAAGAGCGAGGACGGTGCCCGGCTTTTAAGGCTGGACTGTGGCGAATGGCACAGTACTGAAGTCATTTTCCTGTTGTTTTAGGGCGATCCTCTACCGTCAAAAATGTTCCAAAACTTCAGACAGACCGTTGGTACGCAACCTTTTGACACGACCTAGAAACAAGACTTCTCGCGATTCCTGCTCCAAAATTCACACGTTGAAATAGCGCGCTTGGGGGTGATGGAGAACGACGGCGCTGGTGGATTGTTCCGGCCAGAGCTGGTCTTCGTCGCCGAGTTCGATGCCGATTTTGTCCGCGCCGAGGAGGGCGAGGAGTTGGTTTTGATCGGCGACGTTCGGGCAGGCTGGGTAACCGAAGGAATAACGTGAGCCGCGATAACCTTGCTTGATTAGGGCGGCACGATCGCGGTCATCCAGATGACCGAAGCCAAGCTCACCGCGGATTTTCTTGTGGACATATTCGGCGAGTGCTTCGGCGAGTTCAACGCCGAGGCCGTGGAGGCGGACATAGTCGTTGTAGCGATCAGCAGCGAACCATTCCCTTGCGACCTCGGAGGCGCGCTGGCCCACGGTCACCACCTGCAGCCCAAGCACATCTCTTTCGGGTTGGTTGGCATCACGGAGGAAGTCGGCGATGCAGAGGCCATTTTCCTTTTTTTGGCGGGGCAGAGAAAAACGGGCGATTTCCTTGGCCGGATCCTCCGGCGCGAAGAGCAGGACATCATTGCCGTCGCCGGCGGCCGGCCAGTAGCCATAGGCGGCCGTCGGCTGGAACACCCGCTCCCGCTCAGCCTCCTCCACCAGATCGCTCAGCAGAGGCTTTAACTCTTTATTCGCCCATTTCAGGAAGTCGTCGAGCGACCGACCGTCCTTTTTATAACCCCAATGGAACTGATAGAGCATGTTATCATTTAAAAATGGCAGCAACGCTCTAACCGACACATCTTCCAGGATGCGAGGGCCGAGAAACGGCGGCTTTGGGACGTCCACGCCCTTGGAAAGCTCGTTTCGCCGGAGCCTGGTTTCCTCGACTTCGATCGGGCGAAGCGTCACGGGCACGGCATCCATCGATTCAAGCGTTCTTGGCTTGCCGCGCTTTTTCGGTCGGTTCGCCGCCTTCTCCTTTTGCTCGTCGAGATGCATTTCGAACTTGCCAGTAACAATTTTGTCCATGAGATGGAGGCCATCGAAGGCATCTCTAGCATAGGCTACCTTGCCTGAAGAAAGGGCCTTGGCACAATCATCCTCGACATATTGCCGGGTGAGGGCAGCGCCGCCGAGCATGACCGGTGTGTCAACTCCTTGCCGGCTCATCTCCTCCATGTTTTCGCGCATGATCACGGTGGACTTCACCAAAAGCCCGGACATGCCGATAGCATCCGCGCGGTTCTCGTTCGCCGCCTGCAGGATATTGGTGATCGGCTGCTTGATGCCGAGATTGACCACCTTGTAGCCATTATTGGTGAGGATGATGTCCACCAGGTTCTTGCCGATGTCGTGGACATCGCCCTTGACCGTGGCGAGGACAACAATGCCTTTTTCCTGACCCTCGGTTTTTTCCATATGCGGTTCCAGATGGGCGACCGCTGCTTTCATGGTTTCGGCACTTTGCAGGACGAAGGGGAGCTGCATTTTGCCCGCCCCAAACAGCTCGCCGACCACCTTCATGCCGTCCAGCAGATGGGTATTGATGATCTCGAGCGGCGGATGCTTGGCCATCGCCTCGTCGAGGTCACCCTCCAGGCCTTGCCGATCACCATCGATAATTCGCTGGGACAGGCGTTTTTCCACCTCCGCCGGCCGCTCTTTCTTGACCGTCGTCGCTTTTCGATCGGCGAACAGCGCCATAAACGCCTGTAGCGGATCATACCCGTCGCGCCGACGATCGAAAATCAAGTCCTCAGCCGCTTCAACCTCTTCGGGCGGAATTTTGTGCAGCGGCATGATCTTCGACGTATGGACGATCGCTCCCGTCAACCCGCGCTGCATGGCGTGATCCATATAGACCGAATTCAGCACATGGCGGGCCGGTGGGTTAAGGCCAAACGAAATGTTGGAAAGCCCGAGAATGATTTGAATGTCCGGGAATTCAGCCGCGAGCTTCTCGATCGCCTCAAGCGTCCAAAGCCCTAGTTTTCGATCGTCTTCGTTGCCGGTGCAGATCGTGAAGGTAAGGGGGTCGATCATCAAGTCGGCCTGCGGCAAGCCATGCTGATTGCAGGCAAAGTCCACCAGGCGCCGGGCAATACGCATCTTGTCCTCGGCCTTCTTGGCCATTCCCTCTTCATCGATCGTAAGGGCGATAACGGCCGCCCCAAAACGCCGCGCCAGCGTCATCCGTGCGGCCGGCGGCTGCTCGCCATCTTCGAAGTTGATGGAGTTGATGACGCCCTTGCCGCCATAGAGGGCGAGGGAGGTTTCGAGGACGGGGAGTTCGGTGCTATCGAACACCAAGGGGGCATCGGCAGAGCCGCGAAGGCGGCTGACGACGGCGGTCATATCCGCGATTTCGTCTCGGCCGACATAGGCGGTGCAGACATCGAGAGCATGCGAGCCCTCCTTCACCTGCTCACGGCCCATGGCCACGCAAGCATCCCAGTCCTCGGCCGCTTGTTTTTCCCGGAACTTCTTTGAGCCGTTCGCATTACAGCGTTCGCCGATCGAGAGATAGGCGTTTTCCTGTCGATAATCGACCGCGCTGAACAATGAAGCCAATCCGGGTGCAGGCTCGGGATTTCGCTGTTTCGGCGCCGGCCGGCCGCAGGTCGCGACGGGCTGATCTCCATCTTCGGCAAGCCTCCTGAGCATCCGGTCCAAGGCCTGGATATGCTCGATCTCGGTGCCGCAGCAGCCACCGATCACGTTCACCCCATCCTCTGTGATGAAGCGCTCCAGCCAGCCAGCCAGCTCGTCCGGGCCTAGGGGATAATGGGTCTTGCCGTCGACCAGCTCCGGTAGGCCGGCATTGGGCAGAACCGAGATGAACCCGGAAAAATTCTCGGAGAGATAGCGCAGATGCTCGGACATCTCCTGCGGGCCGGTCGCACAATTCAATCCTAGAATATCGATGTCGAGGGCATCGATGATCGCGGTTGCCGCTGCAATATCGGTGCCCACCAGCATCGTCCCCGTGGTCTCGACGGTAACGTGCACCATCAGGGGGCGACGCGCCCCGGCATCGATCATGGCGCGTTTTGCGCCGTTGACGGCAGCTTTGACTTGGAGTGGGTCCTGGCAAGTTTCGCACAAGATCACGTCGGCCGAGCCCTCAAGCAGACCCGCCGTTTGTATGACAAAGCCGTCCTCAAGATCCTGGTAGCTTACATGGCCGAGAGACGGCAGGCGCGTGCCGGGACCGATTGCGCCGATCACATAGCGATCACGGCCATCGCCAGCGAGCGCGTCGATCGCCTCTCTTGCCAGGGAGGCCGCGAGGCGGTTGATGTCAAAAGCCCGTTCGGAAAGATCGAACTCGCCGAGCGTGAGCGGTGATCCACCGAAACTGTTGGTCTCGACCGCATCAGCGCCCGCTTCCAGATATCCAAGGTGGATTTCCCGTACGAGATCAGGGCGGGACAAGTTGAGAACCTCGGAACAATTCTCCTGGCCCATGAAATCCCCCTCAATCGAGAGATCACGGCTCTGGATCTGGGTCCCCATCGCGCCGTCGAAAAGAAGAACTCGCTGGGCGAGGGCCGTCAGAAAGTCGGTCATGAATGTCCTGTCCTGTTGTCAGGCTGCGCGGGCGAGCGTCGGCTTCAGACCGAGCAGTCGGCAGGTTGCAATGGTGAGGTCGGCGCGGTTGAGCGTGTAGAAGTGAAGCTCATCAATCCCCTCGACCACAAGGCGTCTCGCTTGTTCGGCGGCGACCGAGGCGCCGATCAAGGCGCGCTGCTCCGGATCGTCCTCGAGCCCTTCGTAAAGGGTCCCGAGCCACGCGGGAACGCCCGCTCCGCAGCCTTCGCTGAACCGTTTGGTCATGGTGAAGTTATGGACCGGCAAGAGGCCTACAGCGACCGGCACGTCGATATTTTTCGCGACCATCGCATCCCGAAACCGCAGCACGGTGTCCGTGTCGAAGCAATATTGAGTGATGACGCGGCTAGCCCCCGCCTCTACCTTCCGCTTCAAGTTATCGAGGTCCAAGTCAAGGCTCCTGGCCTCCGGGTGGATCTCAGGGTAGCCGGCGACTGCGATGTCGAAATCGGCGATGTTTTTGAGAGCGGCGACCAGATCGGCGGCATAGGTGTGATGATCTTCCGTGGGCTGGCAGCCCTCTTTTGGCCGATCGCCGCGTAGTGCTACGATTTTCCTGACGCCGTCTTGCCAATAGCGCTCGGCGATCTCGTCGATTCTGGCCTTCGGGGCGGTCGCACAGGTCAGATGAGCGGCCGCTTCGAGCTCGGCGTCATCTTGCAGCTGCTGGATCAGGGGGGCGGTGCCTTCAGCCGGATTGCCGCCGGCGCCACAGGTGACGGACACATAGGACGGTTGGAGTTCGGCAAGCCGATCCACCGCCGGCCAGAACTTGGCCATTGCTGTGTCGTTTTTGGGCGGAAAGAACTCGAATGAAATATTCGGGCTCGGCAGGCTCTCTTCCAGCCAGGCCACCCGTCGTTCTGAAAAATCGGCATTGGACTTCATCGTCATGCGACCTTATTCCCGTCCAAGGTTTTGGTTTTCGATAGGGAGGATGGATCGGCCTCGGCCTCATCAACCGAGGCGAATTCTTCGGGTAGGGTAATCCTGGGGTTGCCGATGCGGGTAGCGGACCAAAGAACAACCGTCAGCGGATCGCCCTTCAACTTTGTCGGTTTTTCAAAGGATAAGCCCGCATTGGTGAACCATTCTTTCAGTTCCGCGTCAGCAAAACCAAGCCGGCGATGGGCGTGATCTCGGCGCAGGAACTCTTGGCCGTGGGGCGCGAAATCGATGACCACGAGTTGGCCACCGGGGCGAAGGATGCGGGCAGCCTCATGAAGGACGGCGCTGGGATCGTCAGCGAAATGCAGGACGTTATGCAGGGTTGCGGCATCGAACTCGTTGTCGGGCAGGGGCAGGCGATACATGTCACCCTGGCGGACCTGGCAATTGCGCAGGCTCGTTCTGTCCAAGTTGGCGCGTGCGACGTTGAGCATTTCGGTGGATTGATCGATACCGACGCCAAGGCCGATATGGGGTGCCAGCAGCTGCAGAATGCGGCCGGTGCCCGTGCCGATATCCAGGAGCGATGACGGTTTTTGCCAATCAAAAAGCTCCAGGAGCGCCGCTTCGACCTTCGCCTCATCGACATAGAGCGAGTGGATCTTGTCCCAGCTTGCCGCATGCTCTGCGAAATAGGCCGTTGCCTGGGCACGCCTGGTTTCCCGGACCATGGCCAAACGCTGCCGGTCCGCCATGACGACGGGGTCATCCATGGGCAGCATGCGGCAGAGATTGCGGGCCATGCGCGCCCGCGCGCCGGTTCGAGCGCGTCGGTAAAACACCCAGCTGCCTTCCGGGATACGCTCCAGAAGGCCCGCATCCGATAACAACTTTAGATGACGTGACACCCGTGGTTGGCTTTGTCCAAGGATCTGCGTGAGTTCGCTCACCGTCCATTCGCCCTGGGCGCAGAGCAGCAACAGTCGCAACCGGCTCATATCGGCGGCAGCGCGCAAACCGTTCAACACGTTATCGAGGCTGTCGGAAGGGGCCACCATCACCTTTTACCACAATAGGGGTCGGGAATCAGATTCGAATTATCACATCAACATATTAAGAAATCTTTATATGGATATGTCAAGTGATCGATCATGGAGAGGTTGGATCAGACAAAGAAAAAGCGGCCTTGCGACCGCTTTTGCCCATGAGGAGCCTCTAGATGGAGAGCAGGTTGGTTCCTGCTTCCTTTGATCGGAGACTGTCTTGGTGCAGCATTCACAACATTGGATGTTGTGATGCTTGATTCAAAAATTGTTTTTTGACAGCAAGTTACATGGAATTCAGAAGGTCTTATGCGAGCAAATTCATGCTATGGTCATGCCGCTAGCGCAAGGGGGTCGACATCTCCTTCGCGGTGGCGATCTCGTCTTCGCGGGCGCCGAAAAGCCAGCTCATGACGGTGTTTTCGACCAGCGTTCTCACATGATCAGGGTAAAGGCGAAGGCTGCTCATGGCGTCAGTCAGGGAACGTTCATCTTCGAAGCGCAATCCTTCTTCGAAGCGGCGAAACAACAAGCTGTCTCGACCGAGCACGGTTTCGAGGCGATTGAGAAGATGGTCCAGTGTAACGATTCGGGCATCTCGAGCATCACTCATGAGGCGACTCCGTAGATCGGAAGAATCCCAAGGGGGTATTTACGGTTTGTTTACAATCGCCGTTTACACCCCTAACGAGCAATGTGAATGGTTGGTTAATTGACATACGATGAGGTGCGGGTTCGGGTGAATTTATATAAAAATTGTGACGAATGTCATTTCTGCCTCGTAGTAACCATGCCATTTTAACTGGAGATGATCGGTAAACCTTGATTGATAAACGATTGTATCTTAAGCCTAACATCTACTATCGATGGTGGTCGTTAAGCGCAGGCGTTTCGATCAATAAACAAGACTGCAATGTCCGCTTAGGAGATCAACATTGAAGAACGCCACGACGGTGACGGGACATCAAAGCGTGGATCATAGCCTTAAGTTTAGACCCTTTGGTTGGTCTCTTGCATGTGCATGTACAGTTCTTGCACTTGTTCTTACGGCTCCGGCCAGCGCCCAGCAGGGTAGCGGTGATCCTCTAGAGACGTTTAATCGTGGCAGTTTTGCTTTCAATCTAGCGCTGGACAAGTATCTCCTAAAGCCGCTGGCCCAGACATACCGTTTCGTCACGCCGGGTATCGTAAGAACCGGGGTCACCAATGCGCTCGACAATCTCAAGACGCCGGTGACGGTGGCCAACGACCTGCTCCAAGGTGAGCCGCGGCGCGCGACCGAAAGTGTTGGTCGCTTCATGTTTAACACCATCTTAGGCTTTGGTGGTGTGGTTGATGTTGGCGGCATGCTTGGCATGCCAGAGCGTCACGAAGAGGATTTTGGGCAAACTCTGGCGACTTACGGGGTCGGAACGGGCCCTTACATCATGGTCCCGTTTCTCGGCCCATCAAATCCAAGAGATCTGGTTGGCACGGTGGTTGATTTCGCGTTCGATCCTTTTACCTATGTGGCACCCACAAGTGCATCACTCGGTCGTCGTGGGGCGTCCATCGTGTCCCTTCGCGAGGCCAATATCGAGACGTTCGAGGAATTGCAGCGTACCAGCATCGATTTCTACGCGGCAACGCGGACCTTGTCTCAGCAGCTGCGGGATACTCAAATCAGAAATGGTGCATCAGCGCCGGCTGACGAACTCTATGACGAAGACATCTATGACGAGAGCATTTTCGATGAAGATCCTGAAGGCTAAAGCGGTGTCCTCGATGATGAAACGCCGTCAACTACTCCAAGCGATGCCGTTCGTTGCCATCGCCTCCTCCATGCCCCTAGGTGCCCTCCGTGCCGAGGTTGAGGCGGATGCGGCTCGAGATGTGATCCAGACGGTTGGTCAGGACGTGTTGAATATCCTGAAGGATGGCGGATCGCCTGATCAGAAATTCGAACAACTTGTCGTGCTCCTGGAAAAATGGATCGACCTCGATCTCGTGGCGCGGCTTATCCTTGCCCGCCATTGGCGGAATGCTGAACCTGCGGAACAGGAGGAATATCTCAAGCTGTTCCGTGCCTATGCTTTGGATACCCTGGCCTCCAGGTTACATGTCTATGATGGGCAGGAGTTCGAGGTGACCTCCTCACAGCCGGCTGGCAAGAAGGATGCCTTGGTCAAGACGCTGATTTTCAGTGGTGATCGTCCGCCTCTACATGTCGATTGGCGCCTTCGCGAACAAAAACAGGGTGGTTTCGTCGCGATTGATCTGATTGTCGAAAGCGTCAGCCTGATCGTGACCCAACGCTCCGAATTTGGTTCCGTTGTCGAGCGTAATGGTATGCAAGGCCTGTTGAAGGAACTGAGGCAGCGTACCAGCTAGCTGTGTGATCAAGGATCAAGCTAGTCGACTGGCTTTGTTCGCGTATGCCGGTTTTTTTGGGCTCTGTTAGAAATCTTAGAATTGATGCCCAGGGACTGAACCTTTGCGGGGTGTAGCCGGTGAAGTTGCCTGTAGCTCACAGCATTCCCCCTTTTGCGATCGGCCCAATCTTGCTAGGTCTGCGGCCAGAACACGATAACCCTCATAAAATGACGTCAACTGATTAATCAGGCATGACGGTATGTCGGGATGTTGGTCGCTCAGTGCGATATCGCACGCAACGTGACATCCGCACGCCGTTTGAAGGAAGATGAACATGGCCGCTTACCAATATATCTATGTGATGAAGCAACTCTCCAAGATTTTTCCAGGCGGAAAGAAGATATTGGAGGGGGTCACGCTTGCTTTCTTGCCGGGTGCCAAGATTGGCGTGCTGGGCGTCAATGGTGCTGGTAAATCGACCTTGCTCAAGATTATGGCCGGTTTGGATCAGGACTTTGGCGGTGAAGCCTGGGCGGCTGATGGGGTGAAAGTAGGCTATCTGTCTCAGGAGCCGGAGCTGGATCCCGAGAAGGATGTGCTTGGCAATGTGATGGAGGGGGTTGCCGAGACCAAGGCCCTGATGGATCGGTTCGACGAGGTTTCGGCCAAGTTTGGCGAGCCCATGGACGATGCCGAAATGGACAAGGTCATGGCGGAGCAGGCTGAGCTCCAGGAACAGATCGATGCGGTCAATGGTTGGGAAATCCAGCGCACCCTGGATATCGCGATGGATGCGCTTCGCTGTCCGCCTGGCGATGCCGATGTGACCAAGCTTTCCGGTGGTGAGCGCAGGCGCGTTGCCCTTTGCCGCCTCTTGCTGTCCCAGCCCGACATGCTGCTTCTCGATGAACCTACCAATCATTTGGACGCGGAATCAGTCGCTTGGCTCGAACGCTTCCTGCATGACTATAAGGGAACGGTCGTTGCCATCACCCATGATCGTTATTTCCTGGACAATGTCGCGGGGTGGATTCTCGAGGTCGATCGCGGTCGCGGCATTCCGTATGAGGGTAATTACTCCGCTTGGCTGGAACAGAAGCAAAAGCGTTTGGCCCAGGAGGAAAAGGAAGAGCAAGCCCGCCAGAAGACCCTCGGTCGCGAGCTGGAATGGATCAGCGCAAGCCCGCGCGCCCGTCAGGCCAAGAGCAAGGCGCGGATCACGGCTTATGAGGATCTCCTGACGCAAGCGCAGGATCGCGCACCTGGCTCCGCCCAGATCGTCATCCCCGCAGGCCAACGCCTCGGCGACACGGTCATCGATGCTGAGAATCTCAAGAAAGGCTACGGCGATCGTCTCCTTGTGGATGGCCTCGATTTTCGCCTGCCGCCCGGCGGCATTGTTGGTGTGATCGGTGCGAACGGGGCGGGCAAGACGACGTTGTTTCGCATGATTACCGGTGAAGAGAAGCCTGACAGTGGTGATCTCAAGGTTGGCGATACGGTCGAGCTCGGCTATGTCGATCAGAGCCGTGATAGTCTCGATGCTGGCAAATCTGTCTGGGAGGAAATCTCAGGCGGTCATGACATTCTTGAGATCGGCAAGCGCGATGTGCCGTCCAGAGCCTATGTGTCCAATTTCAACTTCAAGGGACCGGATCAGCAAAAGAAGGTCGGCCAGCTCTCCGGCGGTGAGCGCAACCGAGTTCATCTCGCCAAGCTCCTGAAAGCCGGGTCCAACGTTTTGCTGCTCGATGAGCCCACCAACGATCTCGATGTCGATACGCTCCGGGCTCTGGAAGATGCGCTTTTGGATTTCGCTGGCTGTGCCGTAGTGATCAGCCATGATCGGTGGTTCTTGGACCGTATTGCCACCCATATGCTGGCCTTTGAAGGTGACAGCCAGGTGGTCTGGTTCGAGGGCAACTACCAGGATTACGAGGCTGACCGCAAGCGCCGTGTCGGTGCTGAAGCCGATCAGCCCCATCGGATCAAATACAAGCCACTCAAAGTCGCCTAACTGGGACGCGCGGCCCGCCGATATGATCCGTTCATAGTTTGAGCTCGAACATCACCACGCCGTCCAGCGGGTTATGGTAATAGTCCGGGATCTCCTTGAAGCCGAGTGTTTCGTAGAGATGGCCGGCGGCTTTCAGGCGTTTGGGCATGGTATCGAGGCGCATGGTGCTGTAGCCGAGGTTGCGTCCCGCCTCGACGATGGCCTCAGCTAGGCGCCGTCCGACGCCATGCCCGGCAAAGCCCGGCTCGACCCAAAGACGTTTCATTTCGCAGAGGCCGTCTTGCAGCGGGCGAAGACCGACGCAGCCCGCGACATCATCTTCTGCCTTGGCCAGGAGCAGCCTGCCTTGGGGAGGGGCGTAAGCGCCCGGCAAGCCTGCGAGCTCAGCCTCGAAATCTTGAAAACAAAGGTCAACGTTCAGCCAGGTCGCATAGGCGAGGAACAGGCGGCGAGCCGCTTCGATGTCACCAGACGTTGTCGCCTGGACAATCGAAATGTCATCCAAAAAACAATTTTTCACAATGGATCACCCGACGTCGCGTAAGTAGAAAATAAGATCCAGAGACGGCGGTGCCACCTCGGTCTGGCTCAGCTGATCGTGGATTTGGCCGCGGTGATGGGTCTGGTGATTGAAGAGATGCAGCCAGCAGAGATGAAGCGGTGTGCTGATTTCAGCAGGATTGACCACGGTTCGATACTGCAGGGTCGCGTTGAGATCACCCTCATCATAGCGTTTGGTGATCTCGATCATCTGCTCGTCTTCTGCCTGGCGCGCCTGGCTGAGCGTGTCGAGATCGCGATGAAGTTCGTGATCGAGGCTCAATGCCGGTGTCGGCCGCTGCTCGATCCGCGAAAGCCAGAGCCGATCCCCGACCAGGATGTGATTGAGGGTTCCATGAATGGAGCCGAAGAACATTTTTCGCGGCTGATGATAGGCCTTCTCGGCAAGCAGGCTACACGCATCGTAAAGTCGTCGATTGGCCCAGCGATTATAGAGCGCCATCCGGCGAAGGTGATCCAACATCATGATGGCTGTCTCCCGGGAGATTTCAGCAATCTCCCGAGAAAGACGGAACGCCGCGAAGGCGTCAAGGGCAGCATTCCGTCGGTTGGCCATAATCCTGCGCGGTGGATCGCCTTAGCAGGGTGCGCAGAGCAACAACGACGCGTCTTAGCGCTCGGCGTGGCAAGGCCGCCATGTCGGGAACGGTCGCCTGCTTTGGCGCGGCCAGCTGGCTGCGCTCAGGGCGTATCAAGAACGCGATGCCGCCAGGCCCAAGCGGCAAGCCGAAGGTTACATCATAGGGCGATGGTGGTGCGCTTTGCTGACGACGTTTTTTCATGATGTCCTCCTATCCCTGGACAGGTTCTTGACGTGATGGTGGCGAGCATGCCTCATCGCTGCCTGCTTTCGTCTGAAGAGGGGAGCCGTTCAGCCACGCCAGAAGGGTTTTGTCGCCTCTTCTCGCGCCTGATGTGGCTCGATGCCAAGATCGGTCAGCATCCGCTCATCCAGCGACAAGAGTGCGCGGCGCTCCTCGATGCGCCGGCTCCAGCGACCGAGAAGGCTAAGGCTTCTCCGCAGGAAAACCGTGATGCCGGGATTGAAGTTCAGCGGCGCCACCTGCTCGTAGAGGGGCTGACTGGTGATGGCTTGATGCGCTGGTGAGACCATCGCCGTGACGGCGGAATAGACAGAGCCGAAGCCAGGGTTTGGATTAAAATTTCTCATCGCAATATCCATCTGTTTTGCGGGTGGGGAAACGAACGTCTCAGTCACAATGCTTATTTTCGGTGTTCTTGATCGGTTTTACAAACGATGATATTTCATCAATTGCATAAATAAAATTCATGTGAGAACCGCCGATGACCCGTCTTCCGCCGCTGACCGCCATGCGCAGCTTCGAGGTTGCTGCGCGCCATCTGAGCTTTACCAGGGCGGCTGAGGAACTCTTCGTGACCCAGGCAGCCGTGAGCCATCAGATCAAGGCGCTGGAGCGAGATCTCGGGGTGTCGCTGTTTCGGCGGTTGAATCGAGGGCTGGCCTTGACCGATGAAGGGCAAGCGTTGTTGCCATATGTGCGCGATGCGTTCGAGCAGCTCACCGTCGGCGTCCAGCAACTGGAGCAGCTTTGCAGCACGGGCACGTTGACCGTCAGCACCACGCCGTCCTTTGCCGGTCATTGGTTGGTTGGCCGTCTTGGCCGTTTGCGGAGCCAGCATCCCGATATCGAGCTGCGCTTGAACGCGACGGAGCGCCAGGTTGATCTCGCGCGTGATGGCGTCGACTGTGCGATCCGTCATGGCTTAGGCGATTGGCCGGGCTTACGCGCCGATCGCCTCTTTCAAGCTGCTATCGTGCCGGTCTGCAGCCCTGGCCTATTGAGCGGCGTGGTTCCGATGAACGAGCCCGCCGATCTCGTCCATCACACGATCTTGCATGCCATTGACGGTGCGGACGAATGGCTGGTTTGGTTTCGTGCCGCCGGTGTCGAAGGGGTCGAGATCGAGCGACGCGTGCAATTCGACACCGGCGACCTCGCCCTTAAAGCGGCGATGAGCGGCATCGGCGTTGCCATGGGACGACTGCCCCTTATTAATGAGGATCTCGCGGCAGGCCGCCTGGTGGAGCCATTCGAGCTCGAGTTCGACGAGCAATGCGCCTATTACTTCGTGGCACCCGAAACCACAGCTGAGCAGCCCAAAATCCAGGCCTTTAGGTCATGGATCCTGGAAGAGGTCGCTCGCACCGAACAGCCGGGTGTTTGACGAGGGGACTTCGTCAATCCGTGCGGGAAATGCTCTCGGATGTGGTGACAACCACTCGGCCGCCGTTTGTTGCCGTTAATGAGACCTCAACCCGCTGGACCGACGCTCCATGAATTGGTCCAGGCGATCCTGGGCGTTCGAGCCTCACTCTAAACCTCTGCGGTTGGGCAGACTTACAGGGTCCGATGGACCTGATCATCAGGCTCGCAAAGAGGGGTTAACCTATCGTGAAGACAGCAGAAAAAAGGAGTGAGTCATGATGAGAAAGAACAAAAGCCACAAGTCAGCCCTCGTGGCGTGACGATACGCTGTCCTGTCGTCCAAGTTTTGCTTCGCGTCGAACCAGATAAAGGGTTGATCCAATGATGATGGCGGCGCCCATCCAGGTCCAAAAGCCAGAGATTTCGCCAAACAGGACATAGGCGATCAGGGCCACGAGTGGCAGCCGGACGAACTCGATCGCCGTTAGAACAGACACATCGGCGAGCCGCATCGCGCGGGCGGCGCTGAATTGCGCCAGAGCACCTAACCCGCCTTGGAGGAGGAGGAGACCGAGGATCGGCAGCGAGGGCGTCGTCCAAAAGGGCAAAGCGAGGACCAGGGCAACCGGTACAGAAATCATCAGATTCCAAGCCAATATGCGGTTGGTCGCTTCCCGCTCTGCGAGGTATTTCATCAGAAGATTGACCCCGGCAAGGCCGATCGCGGCGAACACTGCCGACATGATCCAGGGGTCGAAAAGAGTGCTGCCAGGTCGCAGAATGACGACAACGCCGAGAAATCCGATGGCGATGGCAACCCAGCGTCGAAGACGCATCACCTCGCCTAGAAAAAGAACGGCGCCGATCGAGACGAAAAGCGGCTTGGCGAAGCCGATTGCTGCGACATCTGCCAACGGCATGACCAGGACTGCGTAGAAATAGGCAATCTGAGCCAGCAGTTTGAGGATCGCCCGGCTGGCATGAACGAGGAGAAAGTCGCTGCGCAAATCGGCAAGGCCTCGTTGGATCAACCAAGGCGAAACCAAGAGAAGGGCGAACAGGACGCGAAAGAAACCGATCTCGAACGGATGGATCGTCTGGCCGACAATACGGATGACGGCCGCATCGAGCGCTGTGCAGCCGGCGAGGACCAGCATCCAGCAGCTGCCGATCATTACATTGGGCTGAAGGGCAGCAAACGGTGTTTTGGCCGTTCTGGTGGGGCCTTGCGAGATGCTCTCCTTTCGACGAGGGCCATCATACCTAGAACCCCCATGGTTATAGGCTTGGAGAGCCCTCGAAGGATGCTGGCGCCCCGATACCGATGGATTGACCCAGATTGATAGCGACAATGTCGACGGAACTGACCGTCCGACAAGCAATCATTAAACCATGATGCATAGCGTAGGCGGCTCGGTCCATGGGATCCTGGCAATCCGCCCGCCCGCAGAGAAGGGGGGTGAGGCTCAGACTCCGATATTCACCTGGACCAGGTCATAGAATGTAGGCACTCGGTGTTACGGTCGCTTTGCTGGCCGGAAATAGTAGCTAGCGAGAAACTGTCCTCAAAGCCTAAACCCGATCCGCTAAGAATGTCGAAAACCTGGCCGCATACCGTCAATCCAAGCGATGACGGTGGAAAGTCAATGCCGTGGCCAGTCACTAGAGGACGCCGCGCATTTGCTCCGACAGGCTGACGCGACCGGCCTTGAAGGCGTGTTTTAGGATCGGCACCACTTTGTGGGGTTCGGCGGCACCGCACATAAACACATCAACAGCCGCATAGCCGCGCTCTGGCCAGGTGTGGATCGAGATGTGGGATTCGGCGAGCACGGCGACACCAGAAATCCCGCCATTTTCCGAGAATTCGTGAAAATGCATATGCAGGAGGGTGGCCCCCGCCTCATTAATAGCTCGCCTGAACGTCGTTTCGATCACGGCGGCATCGTCGAGATGGTCGGCTTCCCAAAGATCGATGATCAGATGGCTACCAGCATAGCGCAGGCCGTTGCGCTCGATGAAGTAATCTTTGATGCCGTCGTTTTCGGCAAACTTACCCGTTTGGATGAGATCATCGGCTCGGGCGTCGTCCGCCTCCGCTTCAGTATCCACACCAATTTGGGCAAGAGAGGGCTGGCTCATGACGCTCTCCTGCAAACCAGAATGAACCCGAAGGATTGAGGCGTGGATATGTCCTTTTGCGAGGCGAAAGACAAGGATTTTTCCTCGAAAAAACACATAGGCGCGGCAGTTTGTTGCATCGAACCATCACCCAATGAGCCTCATCGAGCGGCAATCGTCTGGGGGGACGCCGAACTCGGTGACAAACAAGAGGAACGCTTGGTTGCGTTGTTGCCGCACAACCGGCATCTTCCCGAACTAGCAAGGTCCATCACAGATGACGTGATGGACTCGTTCTTTTATGGATTTGGAGGCAACTCGCGTGACCACATCGAACAGCGAGAAAGATATTGGCTTTCCTCATGCGAGCGAGGACATGGCCCGTGCCGGTGAGGTTATTGAAACCGAGCAGACCAAATCGTCAGCCTACCGGTTGGCGTTTGCCGACATGGACTTCATGGTTAGTCGCGAACTCCGGCCGGTACGCTTCCAGCTCGAACTTCTGAAACCGGAAATGCTGCTCGCCGAGCATGAGATCGGTTCGACCGTCGTGGTGTTCGGCAGCTCGCGCATCCCGACACCCGATGCCTGCGATCCTAGCGAGCTTGTGATGAAGCCGGGAAGGGTTCTCGACAAGAAGAAAGCTTATGATGAAGCGCGTCGCTTCGCCGAGATCGCGTCGGTGGAAGGGCGAAAGCATCGATCCGAAGGCAAGGAGTTCGTCGTGGTGACGGGAGGCGGTCCCGGCATCATGGAGGCGGCCAATCGCGGTGCCGCCGATGTCGACGCTGAGAGCATTGGCCTCAATATCGTACTTCCCCATGAGCAAGCGCCGAATAGCTACATCACGCCCGAGCTTTGTTTCCAGTTCCACTATTTCGCGATCAGAAAAATGCATTTCATGATGCGTGCAAAAGCACTTGTCTGCTTTCCCGGCGGCTTCGGCACCCTTGATGAGCTTTTCGAGGCGCTCACCTTGATCCAAACCGGCAAGGCGAAGCCAATTCCACTTCTCCTATTCGATGAGGCCTATTGGCGCCGTATCGTCAATTTCGAGGCGATGGTGGAGGAGGGCGTGATCTCCGAGGATGACCTGGATCTCTTCAGCTATGTCGAAAACGCCGATCAGGCCTGGTCCAAGATCTCAGAATATCACGGTCTTGAACGTCACCAAGGCCATGCTGCCAACGGAAGCTCAAGATGACCCCAGAGCTGATTTTCCACGGCGGTGCTGGCACGGTGACCGGGTCCTGCTACGAGCTGGTCCATGATGGCGGCCGGTTGATGATCGATTGCGGCATGTTTCAGGGCAACAAGACGGTGCGTGCTCTCAATTATCGACCGTTTCCGTTTGAGGCCTCGAAGGTCGATTGTCTGCTGCTCACCCACGCCCATATCGACCATACCGGCCTCATCCCCAAGCTGCAGAAGCACGGCTTCGGCGGTAAGATTCACGCAACCGCACCCACAGCCGATCTTGCTTCCTTTATGCTGCCGGATAGTGGTTATATCCAGGAGAGCGAAGTCGAGCGCCGCAATCGGCGTAACCGTCGGCGCGGAAAGCCCGAGGTCGAGCCGATCTACACGCGGAAAGACGCTGAAGCCTGCTTGAAGCGTTTTGTGGGCGTCGACATGGAGCGCTGGTTCGAGCCGATGCCGGGTATCAAGGCACGTTTCTGGAATGCCGGGCATATTCTCGGCTCCGCCTCGATCGAGATGAAAGTCAACCGTGAGGCGGGCCCGCCTCTGCATATGTTGTTTTCCGGCGATCTCGGCCCGGACGAGAAAGTCTTTCATCTGGAGCCGGATGCGCCGGCGGGTTTTGATTACATCCTGTGCGAGAGCACCTATGGCGATCGCGAGCGTGAAGACGCGACCGTCGAGCAGCGCCGACAAGCGCTGAAGCGCGAAATTCTGGATGCCCATGAGACTGGGGGGAATTTGCTGATCCCCGCCTTTGCGGTCGAACGCACCCAGGAGTTGCTGCACGATATCGGCGTGCTGATGGCGAAGAACGAGATCCCGACCAAGCCGGTGTTTCTCGACAGCCCGCTTGCCAACAACGCCACCAAGGTCTTCATCGAGCATGCCCACACGCTGGATGATATCGCCATGGATGAGGCCGAGCTTTTTAAGAATCCAAACTTCAATTTCACCACCTCGGTTGAAGAGAGCAAGGCGATCAACAACGTCAAATCAGGGGCGATCATTATGGCGGCGAGCGGCATGTGCGATGCCGGTCGTATCCGTCACCATCTGCGCAACAATCTCTACAAGCCCGAGACGACCGTACTGTTCGTCGGCTACCAGGCGCCGGGCACGCTCGGGAGCTTGATCTTGGGTGGCGAGGAGGAGATCCGCATCCATGGTCGCGAGGTGAAGGTCAACGCGCGTATCCGCCGGATCGGCAATTACTCCGCCCATGCGGATCAAGGTGAGCTGATCCAATGGGTGAAGGAGCGCCTGCCGGTCCATGCCGGGATTTTTCTGACCCATGGCGATGACGATGCGCGGAAAGTTTTTCGCGAGCATCTAGCCGCCGAGGGCGTCGATGACGAGCGCATCTTCATGCCTGGCCTTGATGAAAGCGTCACGCTGAATACGACCGGCAAACCCAAAGTAAAGAAGGAAAAGCCGGCGCGCGTCGCAACCGACGAGATGGCGACTGACTGGTACAACGACTACGCCGCCTTACTGCTCAAGCTCGGCAAGACACTCGAGACCATGCAAGATAGCAAGGAGCGCCGCTCCCTGCTCGCCAAGATGCGGGCGCTGATCCAAAACTAGTGGTGTGACCACATCATGTTGTTCCGCCGCTATCGCCAAGATCGGCATTGTACAAGCAGCCTCTGGGGAAGCAGGCGGGATTCGTTGGCATCGACAACACCACGAGAATGTTTCCTGGGGGCGGGCTGGTTCGATCTGGCCTACGCGCATGCCCCTCGACCATGCAGGGCATGGCGACAGCGCTTTCCAATAACATTAATAAATTTGTAGAATCTTGTAAAATTCAACACGTTTTTGTTGCTACCGCCCGGTTCAGGATGCAATGCTGATACAGCAATCTTCGCAAAAAGAACGAAAAACCTCGCAAAATCTGATCAAAAAGCGGCAATTTCATGGCAATTGGGGGATAGTTTGATGGCCAAAACTAAGAAAATGCTCGATCCCGACCCGAGGGTCTGGGACTTCGAGACGGAGTACGAACTAGGGCAGGATAATGTTCGTCCCTTCGGTCTCGACATTCATAATCCGGTCTTCCTTATCTCCAGTATCCTTATTGCGGCATTCGTGCTGATTTCGCTGGCCAATCAGGAAGCTTCGGCAGAGTTCTTCGGATGGCTGCGACCTTGGATGACCAGTACCTTCGACTGGTTTCTGGTGCTCTCTGTCAATGCGATCACGCTGTTCTGTCTGGTGCTGATCGTCCTGCCTGTCGGCTCGGTGCGAATCGGCGGAAAGGACGCCAAGCCGGATTATTCCTACGCTGGCTGGATCGCAATGATGTTCGCGGCCGGCATCGGCATTGGTCTTTTGTTCTTCGGTGTGTTGGAGCCAACCTACTATAACTTCTCCGAAGGCGGAGCGGCACATCCACTCGGCATCGACGATCAGACACCTGGCAATGAGTATATCGGCGTCGTAGGCACCATTCATCACTGGGGCCTCGAAGGCTGGGCGGTCTACGCGGCAGTCGGGCTCGCTTTGGCGATTTTTGCCTACAATCTCAACCTGCCGCTGACCCTACGCTCGGCCTTCTACCCGATTCTCGGAGAAAGAGTTTGGGGCTGGTGGGGCCATGCCATCGACACGCTTGCCGTCTTTGCGACGCTGTTCGGTTTGACAACATCGCTTGGGCTAGGTGCGCAACAGGTGGCGGCGGGGCTCTACGAGGTGTTCGGTATCGAACCAAGCAACACGGTCTATGTGCTGCTCATCATCGGCATTACGCTGGTTGCACTCGTCTCCGTTTGCCTTGGCATGGATGCAGGGGTGAAGCGGCTTTCCGAGATCAACATGGTCATGGCGGTGGCGCTGTTCCTTTTTGTGCTGTTCATGACGGGTATCGGCACCGCGATCTCGCGGTACGTCAACGTTATGGTCGATTACGTGCTGCTGCTTCCAGCGTTATCAAACCCATTCGGGCGCGAAGATACCAGCTTCTTCCACGGCTGGACGACGTTCTACTGGGCCTGGTGGATCTCCTGGTCACCGTTCGTCGGCATGTTCATCGCCCGTATTTCGAAGGGACGCACGGTGCGAGAATTCGTGCTTTGCGCATTGATCGCGCCGACACTTGTCTGTGCGCTTTGGATGTCGACCTTTGGCGGTGCCGCGATCGACATGCTCAACGCTGGCGGCGCTGAAGGCGTCAGGGCGACCGTGATCGACAGCTACAAGCCTGAAGGTGCCTTGTTCGGGTTCCTAAAAGAGCTTCCGCTCTACTCGATCATCGCGCCCGTCTCTCTGGTGCTGATCATCATCTTCTTCGTCACCTCCTCCGACTCAGGCTCGCTGGTGATCGATACGATCACGGCTGGCGGCAAGATGGATGCGCCGGTGGTGCAGCGCGTATTCTGGTGCACGCTGGAGGGTTTGGTCGCCATTGCTCTGCTGCTGGGCGGCGGGCTATCGGCGCTTCAGGGTGCGGCGGTGTCGACTGGCATCCCGTTTACGATTGTGGTGCTGGTCATGTGCTATTGCCTCTGGCTCGCCCTTCGAGCGGAGCGACGGAAGATGTTGTAACGGCAATAAGCGGCCCCCGTCCTGAACGGCGTCATCTGACGTCGGGCAGGGCGGGGGCACGCGTGGTGATCACTGCCCGTATTACGCCACGTTTTGTCCATCCACGACGTCGCCATCGTTATGACGTTGTTGACGGCCGCATGAGTAATCCGGAGGATCCGAGGCCGTGGTTGATGGTGGCTGTCTGAGGTGGTGTTGGGTTGCGCCGGGAGTGGTCACCTACCAACAAACATTCATCAGCAAGGCTGTTGTGGTTTGTTGATTTCTCGCGGCTGTCTTCTGATCCAAGAAAACCGCCGATAGACGCGAAAACTTGTGTTGTTTCTCTGGATTGCATCCGGTCCGATGGCGGACCATGACATTCAGCTGATCGCATAGCCCAGTATGACACACCTCTGAGCCATCAAAAATGCTGCTCATCGATGCTGTTTCTCGTCAAGAAGGTGATATAAGCGGGTGAATTTGTGCTAGAGGATAGAACAACACAGCGGTTACTAGTATTTTCCACGACAATAGACGTTCTGATCGCTAGGGGGGAAGTGAGGCATGTCGAGTATGTTTGAGCGCTATGGTGGCTTTGCGAGCGTCAGCAAGATCGTCATGTCGTTCTACGATAAGGTGCTCGATTCGGATATTGCGGGTCCCTATTTCGATGACGTCGATATGAAGTCGTTGATCGACCATCAAACCAAATTCGTGGCGCAGGTCATGGGTGGACCGGCCGAGTATAGCAACGAGGCCCTGAAAACCGTCCATGCGAAACACCGGATCGATAAGAAGGCCTTCGACGAAGTAACGGTGCTTTTCAAGGAGGCCTTGGAAGAGTTCGAGATTGCCCCTGCCGATGTTAGGACGATTCTGGAAGAAATCACCGGCCGTGCCTCCTATATCATCTCCGTCTGAAGCAGCTCTGGAACCATAAAATGAATATGGACAAGTTCAATGAGCTGCTGCTCGAGTCGGTCGGGGTCGCCTTAGCCATCATTGATCCGGAAAGCCGGGAAATCTTGTTCGGCAATCGCCGGTTTGCGGAATGGTTCCCAGGCGAAAGCGGCGTTGGTCGGGGGCTTCAGGAAGTTTTTGCGGATATCGATCTCAGCGAGATGCAGACGCGTCTCGATGATGATCGCTCCTTTACAACTGAAACAGAGATCAAGGTCAAACGACGTAGCGTCACGCTCGCTATCAGCATCTCTCGTCATCATCAAAATAACCTAGGCATGCTGATCCTCGAAGCGCAAAACATCTCGAAAATCAAAGAGCTCGAATACATGATCGAGTCCTATTCGAAGATGGTCGAAAAGCAAAACCGGACGCTGGCGAGAGAAAAGGAACGGGTTGAGAAGCTGTTACTCAACGTCATGCCAAAGTCCGTCTATGAAGAACTAAAGACGTTCGGGGTCACCACACCGCAAAAGTACGAGAACGCTTCGGTCCTCATGCTCGATTTCGTCGGTTTCACGGATATGGCCATCTCTCAGGATCCGGCTGGTATCATCACCGAATTGAATGACATCTTCACCGCGTTCGACCGTATCGCCGAGCAATTCGGCTGCGAGCGGATCAAGACGATCGGTGATGCCTATATGGCTGTTTCGGGCATTCCCGAAGCGTCTCCCGAGCATGCACAGAACATCGCCAAGGTCGCCCTTCTGATGCGGCATTATCTGGAACGCCGCAATAGTGCTCATCACCAAAAATGGCAGTGCCGCATCGGCATCAATTCAGGCACGGTGATCGGCTCAATCGTCGGTGTGCAGAAATATGTCTATGACATTTTCGGTCCCGGCGTGAATCTGGCGTCTCGCATGGAGACATTAGCAGACACGATGGAGATCGCGCTTTGCGAAGACATGTATGACTTGATCAAGAACGAATTCCGCCTCGAGGATCGGGGTGAGGAGGACGTCAAAGGCTTTGGCCGGAAACAAGTCTACACGCTGCTCGGAACCCACGAGCCGCTTCACATGCGGGCTTGACCCTGCCAAGCTGACTGTTTCAACTTTCTTTGCGCATAGCGCA
>JBOEHJ010000084.1:0-50441 GCA_050633905.1 Geminicoccales bacterium | reverse complement strand
CAATCCGTCGTCAGCACGTCGATATCGAGGTGAAAAAAGTTGAACATCAGTGACGCGGCCAAGCATTCGGGCGTGCCGCCGAAGACCATTCGTTACTACGAAAGCATCGGCCTGATCGATGAGCCCTTGCGCTCGGAGAACGGCTATCGTGCCTATCGGGATGAGGATGTCCATAGTCTGCGTTTCGTGCAACGTGCGCGATCTTTGGGCTTTAGCGTGCAGGACTGCCGGCAGCTTTTGGCGCTCTATAAAGATCCGGGCCGTGCGAGTGCTGATGTCAAGGCGATGGCCGAATTGCGGATCGCCGAGATCGATCAGAAAGTAAAAGAACTAACCTCGATGCGCACGACGCTCAGCCATCTCGCCGCCCATTGTCACGGCAACGAAAAGCCAGCCTGCCCGATCCTCGACGACCTGGCCGCCACTGTTGATGACAGTAGCTCACCGGATTGATAGTTTTGTCGGCGTCGGGCAACGTTTTCTTGTCGAAGAGAGGCCAATAAATTTGAGAGGCCGTTATGAGTAAGACCGATCAGGATTATATCGAGGCCAACCGGCAAGGTTGGAACGCTGCTGCTCATCATCACAAGGCATCGGCGCGCTACGAAACTATTCTGGAAGGCTTTAAGCAGCCGGGCTATTCATGCCTTGACGACATTCTCACCGAGCGCCTGCTCAAGCTTGGCGTGGCCGGCAAGGATGTTGCTCAACTCTGCTGCAACGACGGCTGCGAACTTCTCTCGGTGAAAAATCTCGGCGCGGCCCGTTGCGTGGGCTTCGATCAAGCGGGCGGGTTCCTCGAACAGGCGCGGGCCTTTCAAGCGGCTGCTGGGGTCGAGTGCGATTTTGTCGAAACCGATATCCATGAGATCGAGCGCAGCTATGATGCCTCCTTCGATATCACGCTGATTACCATCGGTGTGTTCGGCTGGATGCCGGATGTGAAGCGCTTTGTCGGCGTCGCCTCGCGATTACTGCGGCCAGGTGGCGTCGTCTGCATTTACGAGCAGCATCCCATCGTCAACATGATGGAACCCTATGAGGTTCCCGGCGATCCGACGAAGCTGGTCCACAGCTACTTCAAAGAAACGCCCTTCGAGGACGAGGAGGGGTTCATGTATGATGGCTCGGCCTCATGGAAGGGACCGAAGAAATATTGGTTCGTCCATACCCTTGCCGACATCATGACGGCGCTACTCGATGAAGGTCTCGCGATTGAAGCCTTTGAAGAATATCCGCACAATATCAGTAGTGCCGAATTTAATATCTACAACGATCAAGAAGCGCAGCTCCCGCAAAGCTACATGCTGGGCGCTCGCAAACCTACCTAGTGGCATGGTCGCTTCATTGACTTGTTGTTGCTTTCGAAGAACGTGCCTGGACATCGGTTGGTAGGCGGTTCACTCGTCGGGATTGATCTGGGCCTCCTTCATATCGAATTTACCGTCGAGTGGTCGGTCACGAGATGTGCAGCGTCGACAAACCTCGACAATGGGGCGCATACCCCCTGAACTTCCTGGTACGTTCTTCGAAGGCGGAGGCTAAGAAACCGGTGTTGACGATCGACCTGGACAGGCTTGCCGCTCACTGCCTATCGTAACAACAAGTCAAAATGAACGGGAGGTTGCGATGGATTTGGTGACGCGGTTGGAGAACGTCTATACCGGCGTGGTGCATGACGTCATGCGGGGCATGGGGCTTTCGGATTTTACCTTGCCGCAGGATATCCGGCCGTTGTTTCCGGAGAAAACGCTGGCGGGTATCGTCTCGACCGTGACTGGCAAAGTGGATACTTCGGCGGATGCCCATACCACGCTTTATGAGTGGACCGGCCTGCTCTCCAAGGCCAAGCCGGACACCGTCATGATCTGTCAGCCGAACGACAGCGTCATCGCGCATATGGGCGAACTTTCGTCGGAAACCTTGAAGCTTAAAGGCGTGCGTGGCTATGTCGTCGATGGCGGCTGCCGCGATGTGAATTTCATCATCGAGCAGGAATTTCCTGTCTGGTACCGCTATCACACGCCGCGCGATGTCGTAGGCTACTGGCTACCGGTTTCTTATGAAGAACCCATCGTGATCGGCGAGGTAACCATCCATGCCGGCGATCTCGTGCTCGGCGATCGGGACGGTATGGTCATTCTCCCTAAGGCCCAGGCCGAGGACATCATCGCCGCGGCCGAGCAGGCCATCGCCACCGAAAACCAGGTCCGCACCGCCATCCTCGCCGGCGTCGACCCCCAGGAAGCCTACCTAAAATTCGGTAAATTCTAGGTGGCGTGGCCACCTCATTAGATTCCGACCATTATTGATGAACGTGCCTGGATGTCCAAGGGTATACCGGCTTTTCTTGGGAATGGACTAAGGGGCGATGTCATTAACACACAAAAAAACGAGCGGCCGATGGCGACCGCTCGTTTCTCGAAGACGTCTTGTCTAGTCTTTGCTACCGGTCTAGCGGCGCAAAGCGTCCAGCCGATTAGGCGCCTTTGACCTCGAGGCTTTCGTGAAGTTGCTGGACCAGGCTTGCAGGGAGGTTCAGGCGGTTGGCAAGCTTGCTCATATAGGCTTGCTCGCCCGGTGTATCGATATCGATCGCGAACAGCGAAGCGGTGTACACCTCGGTCGCCATATGGGGTGAATCGACCTCAGCGGCGAGGCTTTCGATATCGATCGGCTGCCGGAGCTCGTTCTCGATGAACTGGCGGATTTCCGGGGTGGCGCCGCCCTCATTGAGCTTGCCGAGAATACGCTGCTGCTCGCCGGCATCGATCTGTCCGTCGGCCTTGGCCGCTGAGATCATCGAGCGGATCATCACAAGGGCCCGATCATTTTCGTCCCGCTGGCTCTCGACCTGCCCGGCTGAGAATTGCGAAAGGTCGAAGCCCGAAGCCTGCGATTGTCCGCCGCCAGCACTGCCGCCGCCCATTTGAGACATCGCCGCCTTGGCGAGGCTGCCGATCAAGCCACCGGCAAGACCACCACCAGCACCGCCGCCACCGCCCAGTGCACTGGAGAGAAGCCCGCCGAGCATGCCGCCGGCACCACCACCGCTGCTGCCACCGCCGCCCAGCGCATTGGAGAGAAGGCCGCCGAGCATGCCGCCGCCGCCGCCGCCACCGCCGCCACCCAGCATGGAAACGGCTGCATCCAGCAGGGGATTGCCGCCACCTGCGGTTCGCTGCACTCGTTGCTGACTTTGTCCCATGCCGCTTTGCATCAGCATGTCTAAAATAGCTTTGGCGTCCATTAACCGGCCCTCTCTCGAGTTGATTTCAGCGGTGACTGTAGTCGCTGACGCCGGTCTCGTAAATGCGAAGGGAGGCCGGAAGCCTCCCTTAACAGCCTTGTTGGCCGGTCACCCTCTCAGTTGGCCAGCGGGCGATCCGGATTTTGGGTCCAGCCCACCATCGAGCCGTCATAGAGCTTGACGTTTTTCTTGCCCAGCATCTCGCTCATAACGAACCAGTTGACCGAGGCCCAATGGCCTGTATTGCAGTAGCTGTAGACGTCCTTGCCCTCGTCATTCAGCCCGGGAGGGAGGAGTGTTTCCAGCTTGGCGACATCGATCAGCTTGCCAGTTTTGTCATCGAAGGTATTGGCCTGATCGAAATGGGTAGCACCTGGGATATGACCGGCTGACTTGGCGGCATCATGCTTGGCCTTGCCCCGAAATTGCGCGTCAGGACGGCCATCCAGAAGCACGGTGCTGTCATCGTCGATAGCGGCCTCAACCATTGCGCTGTCCACCAGGAGTTCGGGGCGAACCGATGCCTTGAACATCTTGGGTGCTGGTGTTGCAGGCGGTCCCGTCTCGATTGGGTTCGTCTGATCCGCCGTCCAGGCTCGATAACCGCCATCGAGAATGGCGACGTCATCATGGCCGAGATAATTGAAGGTCCAGTAGATCCTGGTGGCGCTGCCGAAATCAGTGGAGCTGACGCCGGCCGGAACAATGACCACAGTCGTGTCGTTATCAATGCCGAGGCTGCCGATCAGCCCTTCGAGCTGCTCCGTCTCTGGCGTCTGGCCGATCACACCGTCGACCTTGGTACGCCAGCCGGCTTCGAGGTAGTTGCTGTAGACGGCACCCGGGATATGACCGGCAGCGAATGTCTTTGCCGAACCGCCATCGATCTTGTTGCGGATATCGAGAATGACGACGTCCTCACGGTCCATGCTGACTTTGAGCCAGTCGACATCAACCAGAGGTCCAGGCGTTTCCGCGAGAGCGGGAAGCGTGAAGGCGACGAGAAAAGTTGCAAGCCAAGAAGTCAGCCGCATCGTTCGATCCCTACCTTGTTGTTAGCTACCACCAACCTGGGCCGTCTGCCGACGGTTTTCAATAAACTTTAAGGTCGATCAGGCCCTGATTGTGATGAGAACTGACAGAAATCTGCCACAAATTGCAACCTAAGATGTCTGGTGCAGCCGCTTCAACACAGTCCAGAAACCACCCCGATAAGGGGCTTTATGCTGATGAAATGTAGGGCTCTTTCTTCGGCAAACCCGCCGACCCAATGACGTGGCCAGGTCACTAGCTGAGGAGGCGGTCGTCGTCGTCGTCGCGTTCCGGTCCCTTCGGGCGAATCAGCAAATAGATGGGCAGGATGATAATCAGGAAGAGAAATGTCCCCAATGCCCAGAGGAATGCTGCCCAGACCGGCACGCGGCGGATCCATGCGTGAAAGAAGACGAAGATCGCCGCTAATATGGCGATCAGAATACCAACTAGCTCCATCGACGATTCCCGACTTTTCCCGCTCTTGCCGCGGGTTTATTTGATGGCGTTTCCATATCTCAACTTGGTGCACCCCGTTGTTCCGAACCATGACGTGCCTGCTTTTTTTAAATGGAGCAGGCTGGCATCAAGCGATTTAGCCGGGGGCTTGGTTATCGTTTCTTCACCGAGTGCTATTGGTCAGCGAAAGCTCCCGGCGAAAGCTTGCGCGTTTGCCGCGATCATCTCTGTTGGCATGTCTGGCTTGAACAGGGCCGAGCCCAGCCCGAAGCCGGAAGCGCCCGCCTCGATATAGCCGGCCATGGTTGACGGTGTGATCCCGCCGACTGGCAGGAGCTTGATGGGTGGCTGGAGCACCGCTCGCCAGGCCTTGACGGCAGCGGGAGGTATGGCTTCAGCCGGAAACAACTTAAGCGCATCAGCACCGGCTTCGAGGGCCGCGAACGCTTCTGTTGGCGACGCCACGCCGGGGATGCAAAAGAGACCGAGATGGTCAGCTTTACGGATCAGGCTGGCATCCGCATGGGGCATGACAATCAGCCGTCCCCCTGCCTTGGCAACAGCACCGATGTCGCTTGACTGCAAGACCGTTCCAGCACCGATGATGGCGCGATTGCCGAAAGCCTTGACCAAGCGTTCGATGCTCAACAGAGGTTCCGGTGAGTTCAACGGAACCTCGATGATGCGAAAACCGGCATCGATGAGGATCGTGCCGGCCGCCACGGCGTTATCGGGCTCGATACCGCGCAAGATGGCGATCAGGGGAAGGTGATCCAAGGCTTGGTCAAGTTCAGTCATTAAAGCGTTTCCATCATGTGGCAATCAGATGAGCATTTCTAGCGAGTTGATAGTGTCCATAAGCGGCGGCATCGTCGCCCGCCCTTTTCGCGTTGATGCCCTGATGCGCGATGGCATCCAGATAGCGCTCAGCAAGGTTTGATGCCCCGATGATCGTGATCGACGGCTTATTGTCCGATCTTTCTAGATTGCTCAGGCCCTCCTGGATCTCGCTGCCGATGAGGAGGCCGGAGAGGTAAGTCGCGATGCTGTCAGCCGGCAGCCGCTCGAACAAGGGGAGGGTCCGAGCACTGAACAGTTTCTGTAACAGCCCACCTGGCAGCCGCTTTGCGCCATCGAGCCCCTGCTCAAACGCGGCTGCATCATGAGCATCGTCGGTCTCGACCATGAGCCTTCCAAGGATGCTGTGGTTGGTCAACAGGCTGAACATTTCGCCGGTCATGAAGGTTGCAAACCAGGTGATCTTGCCCTGATCCACCAGGACCCATTTCGAGTGGGTGCCAGGCATGATCAGGAGACATGAGCCTGTCTCATCACCAAGCGCGCCGATGATCTGGGTTTCTTCGCCGCGCATCACGTCCGGTGCTTGACCTTCAGGATCTTGTGCCAGACCCGGCACGATATGGATGGTCGGATCATCCGGGTGGCGAGCCAGAGCCCCGGCAATCGCATCCAATTTTGTCGGTATGTCGAGATAGGGAACTTCGAGCCACCCCTGACGCGAGCCGATCATGCCGGAGAGGATCACAGGCAGGCCAGGTTCACGCCATGCGCCAACGATAGCATCCAGGGTCTCGGCAAACGCGTCGTCCTCGACTTGTAAGATGCCCTGTTCGGATCGGACGCGTTCGAGCAAGCGTCCATCTCGGCCCAAGCGATAGGCTCGAAGCGAACTCGTTCCCCAGTCAACACCAACAAGGGCGGTCTTGGTCTCGGGCGTTGATGGATCGCCTGATGGGGGCGTCGTCGCCGACGTCACAATGTCTCCTTTGGCTGTCTATGCCCGATCGAGCGGCGATGGCATTGATGGCAGGACGATCGCTCGAACAATGGATGTCCGATAGGCCTTAGCCGTTTGATCGACAGAAGGAAAGGTCAAGGCGAGCTATCTGACGGTTTCGAAGTGGCGACAACTTGCCTAGACTGGTTCGCAGCAGAGGGTTTGATAGGAGGAAAAGCCGATATGGGGCTTTTAGGATCGTTGAAGTCGCTTTTCAGCGGCGGTGGTGGTGATGGCGGGGCTGAAGCGCCTGGCGAAGCGGTCGAGTATCAGGGTTTTCAGATCCAGCCGGCGCCTGAGCGACGGGACGGCGGGTGGAATACCGCAGGCATCATCACCAAGACCATCGATGGCGAGCTGAAAGAGAACCGCTTCATTCGGGTCGATACCCACAGCAGTCGCGACGAGGCGATCAGTTTCTCTATCGTCAAGGCGCAGCAGATCATCAATGAGCAGGGCGATCTCCTTTTCAAGTCCCGCCGATAGGGTGAATCCTCGCGCCGATAGACTGGGCGCCAATGCTGCACGCGAAGCGCTGAATTTGCTTCCCATCGACGGCGAGGCGTTTCTGGTCGATCAGGCGCTTTCGCCGGATATCGCCGATCAGGCATTCGCGGACCTCCTGGAGACTATCGACTGGCGTCAGGAAACCGCTGCTTTGTTCGGGCGAAAAATCCCCTTGCCCAGACTGACCGCCTGGTACGGCGATGGCGGTTATGCCTATAGCGGTATCCGTCATGAGCCGGCGCCGATGACGCCAGCCTTGCTGGCGTTGAAGAGCGAAGCTGAAGCCTTGAGTGGCCAAGGCTTCAACAGCGTTTTGATCAATCTCTACCGCGATGGCCGAGACAGCATGGGCTGGCATAGCGATGACGAGCCGGTCCTCGGTGATGAGCCGATCATCGCCAGCTTGTCGCTCGGGGCCACACGCCGTTTTCAGCTAAAGCATCGCCATGCCGACGAGCGCGTCAGCTTAGATCTTGCTCATGGCTCATGCCTGGTGATGCAAGGTCGCTGTCAGGCTTGCTGGCGTCACCAGCTACCCAAGACCAAAAAGCAGGTGTTGCCACGCATCAACCTGACCTTTCGCCGGCTTCAATCCTCCTAACCTTCAACCCGATGACCTCGGAATGCTGCCGTCAAGATGAAGGGTTGCCGGAACGACTTGTCACCAAAATACGTTAACGGATCACGCCGCCCAGCTCGTCCTCGATATGAGCCTGAATGATCTCGACGATATCCTTATCCGGCTGAAAGCCAAGGTTCTTTGCGCGTTTTGCATCGAAGGCTGGGAGCCAACCTGAGACGATTTTCTGGATATGGTCGTCCGGTTGCCAGCGGATACGCTCAGCTGTTGCCTGGCCCGCGACATCGGCCAAAGCCTTGGCGACCTCGCCGATCGAAACGGAGATGCCGGGTAGGGTCAGCATGCGCGCCGGCCCGAAAGCCTCGCCCGGAAGCGAGAGCCCGTGAAGAAATGCCTCGATCACACGCCTTGGCGACAGGATATACATCACCGAATCCGGACTGACCGGACAAAGGGCTTCCTGGCCGGCCAGAGGCTCTCTTAGGATCGAGCTCGCGAAGGTCGAGGCTGCCTTGTTTGGCTTGCCCGGCCGCACCACAATGGTCGGTAGGCGTAGCGACAGACCGTCGACGAAGCCTTTTCGGCTGTAATCATTCACCAAGAGTTCGCTTGCCGCTTTCTGGGCGCCATAGGAGGTTTGCGGGTTCAAGATCATGTCGTCATAGCCGACCTTCGGCATATCGCCGCCATAGACCGCAACGGAACTGGCGAAAATGACGCGCGGGCTGGAGCCCAGCTTTCGGCAGGCCTCGAGAACATGGCGCGTGCCATCAAGATTGACCGCCACGCCCAGATCGAAATCGGCCTCCGCATTGGCGCTGACGATCGCGGCCAGATGGCAGACGACATCGACATCCCCATCGATCAGCCTGTTGACCTCCTCCGGGTCAGTGATATTACCGGCGACCGTTTTAAGACGCGGGTCATCCGGCAGGCCTTGTGCTTCGACGACGTCAAAAAGCGTTAGTTTTTTCAGCGGCTTGGCGCTAGATCCGGCAATCTCGATGCCGTCTTTCGATAGCAATGCCGCTGCTAGTTTCTTGCCGATAAAGCCGCCGCCACCGGTGATTACGATATGCATCACCCACCTCCCCTGATGTTCTGGTTATTGCACCCCTACCCAGATGCGCTAGAACGATTGACGAGGCATCATAAACAACAGAGGGCATCTTCTCCAACTGAGTATGTCCGCAAAAATGTCTGGATCCAATGACACGACTATTAGGCTGTATCGCTGACGACTTCACCGGCGCGACCGATCTTGCCAGCATGCTGGTTAGACATGGCATGCGCACTGTCCAACTGATCGGGCTGCCGGAGCAGCCGATCGATATCGGCGATGCCCAAGCGATCGTCGTTGCGCTGAAATCTAGAACGATCCCGGTGCATGACGCCATTGAACAATCCCTCCAAGCCCTCACCTGGCTGCGCCAACAGGGCGCACGCCAGATGATGTTCAAATATTGCTCGACCTTTGATTCCACAGATACCGGCAATATCGGCCAGGTGAGCGAAGCGTTGCTGACAGCTCTTGGCAGCGATTTTACCATCGCCTGTCCCGCCTTTCCTGAGAACGGCCGAACGGTGTATCAGGGCCATCTTTTCGTTGGTGAACAGCTGCTCTCGGCAAGCTCGATGCGTCATCATCCGCTCACGCCGATGACCGATAGCAATCTCGTCGCGGTGCTCGGGCGTCAGAGCAAGGGGAAAGTAGGGCTTTTACCATTCGATATCGTGGATCAGGGGCCCGATGTCATTCGAGAGGCCATTGAGAGCTTGCGCGCCGCAGGTATTCGCCAGGCCGTCGCCGATGCCATCACGAACCGCCATCTGGTTGCTCTTGGCCATGCATCCGAGGACCTTCGGCTGATAACGGGCGGTTCCGGTATCGCCATGGGCTTGCCCGACAATTTTCGTGATTCGGGGCTTTTGGGCCAGTCCGGTCTGGCTGATCGCCTGCCGACGGTTGGTGGCGATGCCGCCGTTCTTGCGGGGAGTTGTTCGACAGCGACCTTGGGGCAGATCGAAGCGTTTCGCGCTGCGGGGCATGGGGTTCATCGTCTCGATGTTCGGGCACTTTGTCAGGGACGGGACGAGGTGGATCGCGCGATCACCTGGGCGCGCAGCAAGCTTGGTCGAGCGCCGGTTTTGATCAGCGCTTCGGACTCGCCCTTGGACGTCGCTGAAATCCAAAGGGCTTTCGGCCGCGAAAAGGCCGGTATCATGGTCGAAGAAGCCTTGGCCGGCATTGGCTGCGAACTGCGCAAGCTCGGCGTTAGGCGGTTTGTGCTTGCGGGCGGCGAGACCTCCGGTGCCGTGGTCAAGGCGCTTGGGGTCAAAGGGCTACGCATCGGTCCGGCGATCGATCCTGGCGTCCCCTGGACGACCAGCCTCGATGAGGAGCCCTTAGCGCTTGCGCTTAAATCGGGCAATTTCGGTGCGCGCGATTTCTTCTCCAAAGCCTTTACCAAGCTGGACGAGGTGCAGCCGTGACCACTGAGGCCAAGCAACGGGAGGACATTGTCGAGCTTGGCCAGCTTTTGGCTCATCTTGGTCTGTCCCATGGCAGCACCGGCAATATCAGCGTGCGGCTTGACGATGGCTGGCTGCTGACGCCGACCAATTCGCGCCTCGGCAAGCTGGACCCGGCGACTATCGCTAAGCTTGACCATGACGGGCGTCATTTGGCAGGTCACAAACCCTCGAAGGAGGCCTTCCTGCATCGCTGCGTCTATGATGAGCGGCCGGATGCTGGCGCCATCGTTCATCTCCACTCGACCCATTCCGTGGCGGTATCCTGCATGGACGGCTTGGATGAGCAAAATTGCCTGCCGCCGCTGACCGCCTATTACGTGATGCGGGTCGGCAAGTTGCCGTTGGTCCCCTATTACCCGCCGGGCGACGAACGCCTGGCGACGGCGGTTCGCGATCTGGCCGCGCGCCATGCCTCGGTACTTTTGGCCAATCACGGTCCCGTGGTCGCGGGCAAGACATTGGATGGAGCCGCTGGCGCCATCGAAGAGCTTGAGGCGACGGCGAAGCTCTATCTGCTGCTCAGAGACCACAAAACCAAGCCGTTGACGCCCGAGGCGATCGACGAACTCAATCAGCTTTTCCCCGGTGGCTAAGCCTTGTGATCGACCATGTCAAAGCGGCTTGCATCTGCTGTCACTGACTGAAACCCCGGCTCGGTGTTGCACCGTAAGCTTGCGCCGCTTGTAGCCTCAGCGCGGGATTGGCGCCGTCATGGCTCTGGCTGATTTCCGATGTGCCATGGGAGGCCTGAACGGCGAGGTCAGGCGACAAAAGAGGTCGGGCGACAGTATCGACTGGCTTGGTCGCGGCATCATCCGCGCTAGGAGGCGGTAGAGATCCCGGCGACGGCTGAGCAGCCTCGGTCCGGCCCTGGTTGTCCAAGGCTTCCGCCTCGCGCGCCGCGCCGATGTCGTAGGCCTTGCTCGCTGCCCTTTTGCCTTCGCAGGAGGCGCATTGATCGACGGGTGGCATCAGAGACACGGCGACCATGGGCTACGCTGCTTTCATGTCCTTCGGCGTCAACCTTTCCTCAAGGCGCCTTCGATGCCATCAGGAGGATGGCCGAGACAAGCTTGCGCAGATCACACATCGTCGATGGCTTGTTTTCTTGCCATTCCTCAAGGCCGCCATTTGGCAACTGGCGCTCCTTGGCCAGTGTTTCAGTGATCGCCTGACCGCGTTTGATGAACGCATAGAGTTCCGGCAGCACGGCGTCATCATACCGGTCCTCTGCAGCTTGGCCGTCGCCGGGAAGGGGGCGCATGAGCGGCACCCATCGCCAGCTGTCCTCCCAACAACGGACGGCATCGTTGAGGAGAAGCGTCGCGGGATGAAGCTGATCCTGGCGTATCAAGGCGAAGGCATGATTGGTGAAACTTGCCGCCAATCTTGGGTCGCCCCAGGCAAAATTCTGCTTGGCTATATCGAAAGCCGTGGCCCAAGATTGCACAGCAGCTGCCAGATCACCATCGCGGAACGCCTTGAGCGCACGTTCCTGCATGCGCTCCCAGGCGGCATCGCACCTGCTCTGATCAGCTTCCAGCCAGGTGCTTTCGGCATCACTCACAGTCTCCTGAGCCAATTGTTCGCTCCATCCAACGCGTGCGTTGTTCAAGATCAAATGCGTTTCGATGGACGCTAACGGAGGAAGACTAAGATTTGATGAACGTCGCGGCAAAAGTGACGATATGCAGCCACTTGGCATGTCGTCGGAGAGGTGGTCTGCTTCGATCGGGCCCAACAATCCCTGGATGCCGATTTGACGCCGCTGATCGCTTATGCTCAGCTTAATCAAACCGTCGGGAGGGCGCTTGACATGCTTGAGGTTCCAAAGGCCGATGTGGTCGCTGACGAGCAGGCCCTGCATGCGATGTTCAAGGCACCGAGCCGTTTGGCCTTGATGAAGGAGCTTGACCATCTTGACCAGCATTGCCGGCGCTTTATCGAGCTCTCACCGTTTCTTTGCCTGGCAACGGCAAGCGCGGATGGTAGCGCCGACAATTCGCCGCGCGGCGATGCGCCAGGCTTTGTCGAGATCACTGATGAGAAGACGCTGATTATCCCCGATCGCCCTGGCAACAATCGGATCGATTCACTTCGCAACATCGTCCACAATCCTCATGTCGGCTTGCTGTTCTTCATCCCCGGTTTCACCGAGACGTTGCGGTTGAACGGGCGGGCGAAACTGATCACCACGCCCGAGATCCTGGCACGCCACGCCGTCGACGGCCGGACACCCAGCCTGGCCGTTCTGGTCAGGGTCGATCAGGTATTTCTGCAATGCTCCAAGGCGCTTATTCGTTCCAAACTCTGGGAGGAGGGGGTCAAGGTCGATCGGCGCTCCATGCCCACGCTTGGCCAGATCATTGCCGATGTGGTGGATCGAAAAGCCAGTGCTGAGACGGTGAAGGGATATGATGAGATCATCGATCAGAATATCCGCGAGGAGTTGTACTGACCGGTGTCATGCAACGGTTGTCGCTGGCACGGAGTTTGCTTCTAATTGATCCTAAATGTTCCTGAGAAGAGTTTTACCGATCGAAGGAACGCCGCCGCATCAACGAGAACCTGTCGTGGTTCTTGCCGGAGAAGAGGGAGCGTATGCTTCGATGATGAAATTTGTATTTTCCATGGTTTGCAGTAGGGTAGCAACTAGCCTGAATTCAACGAGCCCCATTGAAAGGGCTGACAGGGAGCGCGGACGGTTTGGCTGAAAATGAGGCATATGTGCGCTTCGCCAATGTGCAAAAGAGCTATGACGGCGAGATCTTGGTCGTCAAAAATCTCAATTTGGACGTGGCTGAGGGAGAGTTTCTAACCATGCTCGGGCCATCGGGATCAGGCAAGACCACCTGTCTGATGATGCTTGCCGGCTTCGAGATTGCCACCCATGGCGACATTATTCTAGATGGTCAGCCGATCAACAATGTGCCGCCCTATAAGCGTAATATCGGCATGGTTTTTCAGAATTATGCCCTATTTCCGCATATGACGATCAGCGAAAACCTGGCCTTTCCCCTGGAAGTGCGCGGCATGGACCGGAGTGAGACCGAAACCCGCGTGAAACGCGCGCTCGATATGGTGCAATTGGGGGCTTTCGGCCACAGGCGGCCAGCACAGCTCTCGGGCGGTCAGCAGCAGCGTGTCGCCGTTGCTCGCGCGCTTGTGTTCGAGCCGAAGCTGGTGCTCATGGACGAGCCGCTGGGCGCGCTGGACAAGCAGCTGCGCGAGCAGATGCAATACGAGATCAAGCATATCCACGAAAATCTTGGCGTGACCGTGGTCTATGTCACCCACGACCAGAGCGAAGCCCTAACCATGTCGAACCGGATCGCGGTCTTTAATGATGGCGTGATCCAACAACTGGCCTCACCGGAAGACCTCTATGAGCGTCCGGAAAACGCTTTCGTTGCCCAGTTTATCGGCGAGAACAACAAAATTGCCGGTAAAATCAAAGGGTTCAACGGCTCGACCTGCCGGGTCGAGGTGGAAGGTGGAGAGATCGAAGCGCTTGCGGTCAATGTTCAAGAAGGTGATCGGGAGACGCTGTTATCCCTTCGCCCGGAGCGGGTGACGATCAATCCCGAGGAGGGTCGCTTCGCCAATGTTTTCGAGGCCAATGTCAAGGAACAGATCTATCTTGGCGATCACATGCGTACGAGAGTGAGTGTTTGCGGGCATGACGATTTCGTGGTCAAGGTCGCCAATGCCGCCGGTCACGTCCATATCAATCCCGGCGATCGCGTCAATGTGGGGTGGCATGCTGAGGATTGTCGGGCCCTGGATGCGCTGCCAGCATAGTGGCAAGCTCGCCTAAAAGCCGAGTTTGTCGTTTGTTATGAACAGTTGTTAAGAAACTAAGGGAGCTATCGATGATTATGAGAACGATTCTAATGGGTACGGCAGCGAGCGTCATGGTCGCTGGTGTTGCTTCTGCCGAAGACCTGACCGTGGTTAGCTGGGGCGGTGCTTACACCAAGAGCCAGGTGGAAGCTTATCAAAAGCCTTGGATGGCGAAGACCGGCAAGAGCATTATCTCTGAAGACTACAACGGTGGTTTGGCCGAGGTGAAAGCCCAGGTCGAAGCCGGTAATGTCACCTGGGATATCGTTGACGTTGAGCTCTCCGATGCCGTCCGTGGCTGTGACGAGGGCCTGTTCGAAGAGATCGATCCGTCCATCCTGCCACCCGGCACTGATGGCACGCCCGCCGAAGACGATTTTATCGAGGGTGCGATCAACGACTGCGCGGTGGCCAACATCGTCTGGTCGACCATTTTCGCCTATGACAAGTCGGTGCTCGCTGACGGACCGGCCAACCTTGTCGACTTTTTCGATCTCGAAAAATTCCCAGGCAAGCGCGGCATGAGGAAGAGCCCGAAGGCGATGCTGGAAATGGCGCTGATCGCCGATGGCGTCAGCCATGACGAGGTCTACGACGTGCTCAGCACGGCTGAAGGTGTCGACCAGGCCTTCGCCAAGCTCGACAGCATCAAGGACGACGTTGTCTGGTGGGAAGCCGGTGCTCAGCCGCCGCAGCTCCTTGCCGATGGCGAGGTCGTTATGACCACCGCCTATAATGGCCGGATCTTTAACGCAGCGATCGGCGAAGGTCAGGATTTCGAGATCGTCTGGGACGGTCAGGTGCTCGACTTTGACCTCTGGGCGATCCCGAAGGGTGCGCCGAACCTGGAGAATGCCCTCGACTTCCTGACATTCTCCACCGAGACTGAGCAGCTGGCGGCACAGGCAAGCTGGATCTCCTATGGTCCCGCCCGCATGTCTGCTGGTCCGCTGGTCGGCACATTCAACGACGGTAAGACCGAAATGGCGCCGCATATGCCGACCGCAGAAGCCAACATGACCACGGCGCTGGTCAATGACTTCGAGTTCTGGGCCGACAACCAGGACGAGCTGAATGAGCGCTTCAATGCCTGGCTCGCTCAGTAAGCTTTGGGCTGAATGCGGAAGGGGTCGCTCCGGTTTCGAGCGGCCCCACCGCGTCATCCGACGTGACAAGAAACTGATCCGACAAGAGACCGATCCTATGCCGATCGAAAACGCCAGCCGCGATAGAAGGTCGAGATGACCGATATGACCGCCCCGACGGCCGCCACCGGCCCGATGCTGGCCGCCGACGGCACGCCGCTTCGCAAGAAGCTGGCGCAGGCATTGTTCGTCAGCCGGCTCCGAGCCTTCGGTCTGGTCGCCCCGCTGCTGCTGTTTATCCTTGCTAGCTTCATCATCCCCATCTTCCTGCTTCTCTGGCAGGGTATCAACAATTCCACCTACGCCAAGAACATGCCGGCCAGCGCCGAACTGCTCCGGGCCTGGGATGCGACGAGTGAGCCGGACGAGGCCTTATACGATGCCCTGGCCCAGGATCTCATTGGCGCGCGAGAAACCAAGACCATCGGCAAGGTCGCAACCCGAGTGAACCGGGAGCTCTCCGGCACCCGATCTCTCTTCACCTCGACCGCACGCAAAGCCAAGAAGATGGAGCCGCCCTTCAAGGCAGCGATGCTCGATGCCGACGAGGACTGGGGTAAGATTGAGGTCTGGCAGGCGATGAAGGTCGCGGCCAAGAGTACCACGCCTGCCTTTCTGGCGGCAGCCGTTGACGTCAATTATAAGGCTGATGGCAGCTTTGAGCGGGTTGAGGAACGCCAGCGTATCCATGTCTGGCTGTATGTCAAAACCATCCTGGTAGCACTCGCGGTCACCATCTTTTGCATCCTGCTCGGCTATCCCGTGGCGTATCTCTTGGCCCATTTGCCGGTCCGAACTTCCAATCTCCTGATGATCCTGGTGCTCTTGCCGTTTTGGACATCGCTACTGGTGCGCACGACGGCTTGGATCGCGATGTTGCAGAGCGAGGGCGTGCTGAACGACCTTGCCGTGACCTTCGGCCTAACCGCCGATGATCAGCGGTTTTCCCTGATCTACAATATGACCGGCACACTGGTCGCCATGACACATATTCTGCTGCCGTTCATGATTCTGCCGCTCTATTCGGTGATGAAGACCATCCCACCCTCCTATATGCGCGCGGCCAAGTCGCTGGGCGCCACCAATTGGACTGCATTTTGGCGGGTCTACGCACCCCAGACAGTCCCCGGCATCGGGGCAGGCTCGCTCCTCGTCTTCATCCTGGCGATCGGCTACTACATCACGCCAGCACTTGTCGGCGGCCAGGACGGTCAGCTGATCTCCAACTTCATCGCCTATCACATGCAGAAATCGCTTAACTGGTCGCTCGCCGCAGCCCTCGCCATCTTCCTGCTCGGTGGCGTTCTCGCCCTTTACTGGATCTACGACCGCATCGTCGGGATCGACAACATGAAACTCGGCTAATCCCATGGCGATCTCATCGACGTTGGCATTGAACCAAGCGGAGAAATCCGATTTCATCGATCGATATAGAATCCTGGCCAGAGAAATGGTGTGGCGGATGTTGCCGATAGACCTGAGGCTGGAAAGGGGAGTTGAACGATGAGCGCGCTTCCTCCCTATGCCGGCGCTGGCGAGCGGATCTGGTATTACAGCTTTCGCGTGATCTGTGCGCTGATCTTCATCTTTCTGATCACGCCGATCCTGATCATCGTGCCGCTCAGCTTCAACGTTCAGCCCTATTTCAGCTTTACCCAGGGCATGCTCAGCCTGGACCCGGACGCTTATAGCCTTCGTTGGTACAAGGATATTTTCGCTAACGGCATGGCCAATCCTGATGCTACGGGGGCTGCCTGGTGGGCGGATATGTGGACGAATGCGCAATGGGTGCGCGCGATGAAGAACAGCTTCATCATCGGTTTCGCCGCGACGCTGCTGGCAACGGCCCTCGGCACGCTGGCCGCGATCGGCCTCTCACGCTCGGAAATGCCCTATCGCGGCGCCATTATGTCAATCCTGATCTCGCCGATGATCGTGCCCCTGGTGATCACCGCTGCCGGCATGTTCTATTTCTATAGTCAAATAAAACTTAGCCAAACCTATCTCGGCGTCATCCTGGCCCACGCTGCTCTCGGCACCCCCTTTGTGATCATCACGGTAACCGCTACCCTGGTCGGGTTTGACAACAGCCTGGTGCGCGCCGCAGCTTCCCTTGGTGCCAACCCGATCCGCACCTTTTTCAAGGTGCAGATGCCGCTGATCATCCCGGGTGTCGTCTCAGGCGGCCTCTTTGCCTTCATCACCTCCTTCGATGAGGTGGTCGCGGTCCTATTTCTCGCCGGCCCCGAGCAGCGTACCATCCCGCGTCAGATGTGGTCCGGCATCCGCGAGCAGATCTCGCCGACTATCCTCGCCGTCGCTACCATCCTGGTGATCATCTCGATTGGGCTTCTGACGGCCATGGAGTTGCTAAGACGACGCAACGAACGATTGCGTGGCATTCGGGTGAGTTGATTCTTTAGCGCAGAGCGATCAACTTAACGGGTGTTTTGCTATTTAATGCTGACTAATACGGGCGTTTTTTCGTGCTTGCGGTCTGTATCTGACCCCTTGTCACGTCAAAAATTATTTAAAAGCTGAATTACACCGAAATTGTTTTCTTTGTATAAAGGCTGAATACTGCCCATGGCGCCGCTCCAATCCTCACGCCGCGACCCTCGATCTCAAGGTGATCAAAGCGCCAAACTGCCTCTTATCTACATTCTTAGCACCGGGCGCAGCGGCTCGACCCTGCTCGATGTCCTGCTCGGCGCCCAGCCCGAATGTTGGACCTTGGGTGAATTCCATCTGCTCGATATCGGTGTTGGACAGCAGATGCCCTGCGGCTGCCATGAGCAGCTCAGCCAATGCGATTTTTGGGCCCCGATCGTTTTGCGCCTGCGGCGGACCCTCCGGTTTCCCCTTGGCTATTTCCGCTCGGGTCGCTTCCCGCACGGCAAGGTCGTGCGCTGGTCCCTGCTGCCATCGTTCCTGACCGGTCGGCCTTTGGCCAGCCATCGATCGGCGGCCGAGGCTTATGGAATCAGTAATCGTGCAGTCCTTGATGAGGCGAAACATGCCGCCGGGGAGCATCAGGAGCGTGTGACCTGGATGGTCGATGCGTCGAAGGACCCTTACCGGCTCCTCTGGCTGCAGGCATCCGGTCATTTCGATATTCGGGTGATCCACCTGATCCGCCGTCCCGAGGGCTTTGTTGCCAATATGATGCGCTCGGCCGAAGCTTCCGGGTTAGCGGCGGTTGTCAAATATGCTGGGCGTTGGCTGGTGGACAATGCTCTTGGACGGACCTTGATTTGGCGTATGTTCCGGCCTGAGACGGTGAGGACGATCCATTACGAAGATCTGGCGACCGATCCGAATTCGGTCATTAGCGACCTCTGCGCATGGCTGGAGGTGCCATTTGAGGCTGAGCGGACTGAAGGGACTCGCTTCGAGATCAATCATGGCATCGCGGGCAACCGTCCGCGATGGGATGATGTCACGGTGAACTTCAAGGAAGTCTGGCGGTTGACCATGTCGAGATCGCATCAAAGGTTAGTACGGCTCTTGACCTTACCCCTGGCGTTTCTTCGGCACCGGTGAAAAGCGTAGGTGGTCGATCGACGCAAAAAGCCGCTTAAGCGCCGACGCGCACATGCCCCGTTATTGACCAAGTAAACCCCATTCTCTCATCGAGCACAGTTAGTCGTTGTGACAAGAACCTAATCTCCCCCGACAAAGGGCCGCATATCCCTGAATCATTGAGCTCGTCCTTCGAAGGCACGCACAACCAAATGAGGTGGTCATGCCACCCTTAGAGGCCGAAGATTGAGGATAGGCCGCTTCGGTCACCCAGCTTGCTCATCATCGCCTCATCGGGGACCGCGTCGCTAAGCTCGTCGGCGGCGCGGAGCACCATCGGTAACAGCTCCACATCGCCGACCGAGTTCAAGAAGAAACGGCGATCAGACAGCACCCAGTGCACGGCGGTCCGAATGTCATCCTCATCCTCGAGCGGCTGATACCAGGTATTGCGGTTTTGCGGCATGTTGGCCGCCCAGGGGCCCCGAGCGATCGCCTTGATGGTCTGGATCGCGACGTTTTTCGCCTCGCAGATCGCCACGGTTTCCTTGAAATCGCTGGCATAAGTGGGGTGGTGAGCGGCGAACCAATTCCACGGCATCAGCACGGAATCGAAGTCGAAGCGCTCTAGGCTCTTTCGATGCATTGCAGCCACCGTCCAGCCATGGCCGGTGACGCCGATATGATCAACATAGCCCTGCTGCTTTGCCTCCAAAATTGCCTCAAGGGCACCAGCCTTCCCGAATGCGCGGGTCCAGTCATCCGGGTGGATCAGGGCATGGAGTTGAATGAGGTCGAGACGATTGGTGCGCAGACGTTCCAAGGATCGCTGGATCTGAGCTTTACAACCGGCATAGTCGAATTGATCGGTCTTGGTGGCGAGAAAAAAGTCGTCTCTTGCTTCCTCTATCCACGGGCCGATGCGCAGCTCGGCATCGCCGTAACGCGGCGCTGTGTCGATATGGTTGACGCCATAACGACGGAGAAGCTCGAGCGTTCGATCTGCAGTGGCCTGATCGACGTTCTTGAGTGCGGCAGCACCAAAAATCACTGCCGAGCTCTGATGGCCGGTTCGCCCGAAAGCCCGTTTCTCGATCGTCATCGACAGTTCCTCCATTCAGCCAGGCAAAAGATCATAACATAGAGCGGTATCAGGTCGATCCCCAGCACCGCGTGCAGCCTTCAAGCGACGTGCGGGGACTATGTCTCTGGACGAAAGCGCCAAGGCACGTCAAACAGGAATGTAAGGTTATTGATGGGAGAGCACATGGCGACGGCGCAGGCGATCGGTGAAGCATTCGGGCAGTTCGACTATATCGTGGTAGGCGCGGGTACCGCCGGCTGCCTACTGGCCAACCGATTGAGCGCTGATCCCAATAACAAGGTTCTGCTCCTGGAGGCCGGTGGCAAGGATAACTGGATCTGGTTTCACATCCCCGTCGGCTATCTTTACAGCCAGGGGAATCCGCGCGCGGATTGGTGTTTCAAGACCGAGGCCGACCCCGGTCTGAATGGCCGTTCCCTGAATTACACGCGCGGAAAAGTGCTGGGGGGCTGCTCGTCGATCAACGGCATGATCTATATGCGTGGCCAGGCGGCTGATTACGATCATTGGCGCCAGCTCGGCAATGTCGGTTGGTCCTGGGACGATGTCTTGCCGATCTTCAAGAAGACCGAGGATCATTTCGGCGGTGCGAGCGATCTGCATGGCGCCGATGGTGAGTGGCGGGTCGAGGAGCCCAGGATCAGCTGGGAAATCCTGGACGCGTTTCGAGCTGCTGCCGCCGAGGTCGGCATTCCCGCGATCGAGGATTTCAATAGCGGTGATAATGAGGGCTGCGCCTATTTCCAGGTCAACCAAAAAAAGGGCATCCGCTGGCACGCCGCCAAGGCCTTCTTGAAGCCGGCGAAGGAGCGCGACAACCTTACTATTCTTACCCATGCTCAGACCGAGCGATTGGTTCTGGATGGCAAGCGCGTCACCGGTGTGATGTTCCACCATGATGGAGCAAAAAAACAGGCGACGGCGAATGCGGAGGTCGTTCTGGCGGCGGGCGCTATCGGCTCGCCGCAGATCCTTCAGCTTTCAGGTATTGGACCGGGTGCTCTTCTCGCCGAGCATGGCATCGATGTCCAACATGAGCTTAGCGGCGTTGGCGAGAATCTGCAGGACCACCTCCAGCTCCGCCTCGCCTTCAAGGTGCAGAACGTCGAAACCCTGAATGAGAAGACCCAAAGCCTGTTCTCCAAGGCGAAGATGGCGCTGGATTATGCGCTCAACCGGACAGGACCGCTCAGCATGGCGCCGTCGCAGCTGGGCGCGTTCGCGAAGTCATCGGATGAGTTCGCCACCGCCAATCTGCAATATCACATCCAGCCGCTCAGCCTCGGCAAGTTTGGCGAGGATCTGCATCCCTTTCCGGCTTTCACCGCCTCCGTCTGCGATCTCAGACCGGAAAGCCGGGGCCATGTCAGGATCAAGAGTGCCAGACCGGATGAGGCGCCCGCGATCCAGCTCAACTATCTCTCCGCCGACAAGGACAAACGCGTCGCCGCCGATGCCATCCGCCTGACCCGCCGGATCGTCAACGAGACCGAGGCGATGAAGCCCTATCAGCCTGAAGAGTTCATCCCAGGCCCGGAAGTCCGCTCAGAAGAGGATCTGATCAAGGCTGCGGGCAATATTGGCACCACGATCTTTCACCCGGTCAGCACCTGTAAGATGGGATCGGACGTTGATGCCGTGGTCGACGATCAGCTTCGGGTCCACGGGATCGAAGGCCTGCGCATCGCGGATGCCTCGATCATGCCCACGATCACCTCTGGCAACACCAATTCCCCAACCCTGATGATTGCTGAGAAAGCCGCCTCGATGATTTTACGAAACGGAACATAGTCTCGAAAAACCCAGGATCTCCGCGGCTCTTGGGTTCGTTTGGTTTCTACGCGTTTCCCAAATAAGCACAGTCATATGCTCAATGCTTCCTCTCATCGAAGAGAGGGATTTTTTCCAGTATTGCAGCTTGGCCGATCTTCTGAACGCCCCAGAAAGAGAGCGTCTTTCACCGTTGTTCAATGCACGTTTCTGGCCCTGTTCGACCTTGTGGTCCAAGCTCATTCGCCTGTGAAGTCGGTATATATTGAATAACGGAAAAATTTGATCTATTAGTTTGTCAATTACACAGATGTCATCAGTTGCACGATAGAGTAGCAACAGGTCAACATTTAGAGCGCCAACAATAACCTCCTGTTTAAAATTCGCCCAAGATCTAACCAATTTAAAGTAACCGAAATGTCGAATTTTGATGCTGAAATCGACAAAGAAATCATCGATCAAGAAACGTTGGGTAGGGTTTCCCTGGCGTTCAGGGAACAGCTGACCGCGGCCGGCCTCGACCTTAAGGGACCGCTGGGTGTCGATGCTTATATTGACCAGTTCGACAATCAGCCGGTGTCCACACCTTATAATGACGTGCCCCTGGCCATTTGGGAAATTTGCGACGCTATTGTCACTCTTGGAGGTGAGCAGGCTCTTGATGTTTATCATCGCCTGGTTCTCTTGGAGTTGATGGGGCGCTTTGAGCAGCGCGTCGCCAAATTCGGCCTTCCGAGTTGGCTGGAAGGGCGTGTCATGGCCTACTTCCAATCGATGATCAGGGATGTGCAGAAACCCAGGCCGTATCGATATGATCTGAAGCGTCATGACTTCCTGGTGGATCTCGGTGTTTGCCGGATCAAGCTCTGGCCCTGCGGCGCTGAACTCGTGGATGCCGGTTGCAGCCTTCATTTGCGCTGGTTGCTGCAAAAGAGAGAGATCGCGCAGTCGATCCGGGCGCTCATCCATATCGGTTTTTCTGTTCGAGGCACAGTCCCGGTTCTTGTCAGCCATTTTGACAAGCGGCGGCCAGCAGCGTTTTCGCTGGAAGGGTATCGCGAACTCTACTTGGATATCGCGCGCCTGTTACGCGAGATGCCGGACCATCTCGGCCTGCTCAGTCCTAGTTGGTGGCACGATCCGGCAGTCGGTCGGGTTAGCCCACAATTGGCGTTTCTCAATACACTGCCGATGTCCGGAGGTGCTCGGATCTACCGGATCGGAACTGATGAAACGGCGATCCGTACCGCTCTTCGCCTCTCCAAAAAGCGAACGGAAGCATACCGGAAAGGCACCTATCATCCAGCCTTCTACCATCTCATCTGGGCGCGCAATGATTTGCTTCGTTGGGCAGAAGCTCAGGGTCCCACGTCACGATGTCGGGACAATAGAACGTGAGATCAAGCCCGCCCCGGGGGTATGACGAGATCAGACGTACTCTTAGCGAAACGTGTAACATCTTGATGCCATTAAGAATTGCAAGATTGCGTATGAATGAAATGATGTGGTCATACGACTATGGATGGGGCGGCATGCTGTGATCTCGTTTCGGCCACGACGAATGGCCGTGGAAATAGTTGCGATTACCAACCGATCGACTTTCGAGATCGGCATACTAAAGGCGTTCAGACGTCGACGCTGTTGCAACGTTTTATCATCATACAAAGGCGCCGGCTCAGCTCGAGACTGGCACCTAGGTCATCGGGAATGGTAAGCAAGAGTTAGCGACGTTCGAAACCAAGCCAGGGGTGGAGGTCGTTATTGACCTGGGTGACTGACAGGCTACTAAGCCTGCTTTTGCTTTGACACCATCCTTCGGATAAGCGCCAAGCCAAGTCCCGCCACGGGCCGTGCGGACGCTTCGGTCATGACCACCATCACGTCTGGGAACGCCAATTTGCCAACCCTCATGATCGTCGAAAAAGCCGACATGATGATCCTTGGCAGATCGGGGGTAGATTGTCGCCTGAACCATGCGCCATAGAGCGCATGAGAGCTGATCACTAGAACTCAACTGTGATGCTTAGCGATTAATCGATCTTAAGAAATGGTCTAGATGGGAGTGGGCCGGGGCTTGCGTAACAAGCATATTCCCGGCCCTCTCATCCGCCTATTGGGCGATAGCGGCGATCTTAGCGTCTTGCTCTTCCGTTTCTTCTTCTATCTTGAACAGAACAAGGTTGTTGAGAAAGGCGATCAGCGCGCTTTGTCGGTCAATGGACAAGGCCTCAAACGCCTCGCGCGATGCAGCGGCGTCACCACCATGGGCAAGAATGGCATCGGTCAAGGTCAGCGCCCGGCCATCGTGGAGATAAGGAGCCGTATCACCGACGCCCCAGAGCTCTGCCGTCATGAAGACGGAAGCGCCGGTCTGTTCTTCATCGATACTTTCCGCAAGCTCAGCGCCGAGATCATGACGCTTCAGGTCGCCGAAGAGCTGGATGATGGCGCCACCCTTGCTGTCCGTTTCGAAGTTCCCGAAATCCGCGATCGTCCCATCCGCGAGCTCCAGGCGGTTGTCGGGGAGATCTTTAGTCAGATCGAAGGTGATGGGGTAGGTGGGATCGACACCGGCAGTCTTGGGATCCTGTCCTGCAGGGAAGACATCATCCCTGAACGACGCGCTCTGGCTGGGCTCGCTGAACATAGCGTCGTTCAAGGTGAGCTCCGGCAGGTGGCAACTGGCACAACCGATGTCGCTGAAGGCCTCGCTGCCCTGATCGATGGCCTTGATCTCGGCGGGCTCCAACGGCTCGATCAAGCCGAGATCGACAAGTTCCAGCTTCGTTGTCGGGCGCGGCTGGCCGGCCAGGTAAAGCGCCATCGCCGTGACATCGCCGACGGTCATCTCGTCGACAACCCCGTCGAAGTCGCCATCAACGCCATCGCCGACCAGCTCAACCGCTTGAACGCCGAGTTCGCGATGGGCGGCATCGCGTGTGAACTTCCTGATCGTGGCGTCGGTTCCCTTCCACTGCAGCGGCTTGATCACCAAATCGTCACTCAGACCGCTGATCTTAGAGAGATCGATCCCACCGTCTGGACGTGCGGTGATCTCGCCGAAGTTAACGCCCTTGGCGACAAGGGTCCTGGTGACCGCCTCGTTCTGCTGCTTGGCGTCGAGGCCGGCCTCGATCCTGATCCGGTGAAGGTCGTTCGTCATCTCCTCGGCGAGGCGCTGCAGACCGCCGATGCCGAACAGATGCGGTGTGTTGCGCGTGATGAACTTGTCGATTTGCCCGGAACCGGTCGGGTCGCGCACCACGTTCATCGCGGCGCTGCCCGCCCCATCTTCGAAAGGTTGATTATGACAGGCGGTGCAACTTTGCGCATTCGGTCCGGTATGGCGAAAGGGCTTGTGGCTCGCCCATTGCGTTTCACCCTTGAGATCGGCGCGTGGGACCCGTGTGAAACGCATGCCGTTGCCGACATTGGCGCCGCCGCCATCCAAGCTGTTGAAATCAGTATCGAACAGCTCATCGCCGAGCTCGAAGATCTCGTTAAAGGCGTCTTCGCGCGTTTCGAGGGCGGCTATCCGAAGGAACGAGATCTGCGCTGTGTGAGCGGCAACCGGCTCGTGAACATTGCCGACCAGCGTCATCGAACCGCTCGATGGCAGATCGACCGCTTGTGACGTGCTGCTCACCTCTGATGGGCTGGAGGACGTGCCCAATTGAAGCGTCGTCGTGGGTGTTTCGTCATTCCGTGGCCCGCTCACCTCTGATGGGCTGGAGGACGTGCCCAACTGAAGCGTCGTCGTGGGCGTTTCGTCATTCCTTGGCCCGCATCCGTGTAGGACAAGGCCGCAAAGCACTAGCGCGATCGTGCTCTTGCCGGAGGCAATTAATGCTCCATTCGACGTTTGACTCATGGCGCTTCCAATAATGATGGGTTGGACGTTATCGTCGCTCTTTGAGGGCGAAATTCAGGGCTTCAACAAAACGTGATCGCTATAGAATTTACAAGAAAAAACAATGTAATTTCGTAAAATTCAAAAGGGGGCGTATCATTTCGATCACGAGGAAGAGAATGAGACGTCGCGATGTTTCAAACTCTCAAGATCATGCGCTATTTCATGGTGTTAAAGTCGGTTTCTAATATCTAACCTATCGAATGGCGATGTGTCGCCTCGTGGCGCACTCAAGGCTCACGAATGATCACGGACCCGTTGATGAAATGGCTCTTTGAGCCTCAGATCAAGGTGTTTTAGTAACTATCCCTATGTCATTTTAAATTTTTGCAAAACGCCAGCGGCACCAATGTCGGGCAAGCGAATAAAACCGAACCAACTCGAGGCACGCGGATCGTTTGAGCTTTTCTACGATCCGCATGCATCCAGGTTCCGAGCAGCGCGCGCACATCGCCCTTTAGCGCCAGCGTTCAATCAAGCGCCAACGCTAAGTCAACGCCACTGGTCGTCGTCGGCTAGTGGGATTCGCGGGGGATTTCGGCGCCTCGACACCCTTGAAGGAAGTCGAGGTCGGCGCCTTCGGAGGCTTGCATAACGGTGTCGACGTAGAGTTTTTGGTAGCCGCTGGTCATGGCGGGTTCTGGGGCTTTCCAGGTTTTTCGGCGCTTTTCCAGTTCGTCATCGGCGACGTTTAGATGGAGCCGGCGGTTCTCGACATCGAGCTCGATCAAGTCGCCATCCTGAACCAGAGCCAACGGTCCGCCAGCTGCGGCTTCAGGGCATGAATGGAGGACGACGGTTCCATAGGCGGTGCCACTCATGCGAGCGTCTGAGACGCGCACCATGTCGGTGATGCCTTTTTTGAGCACCTTGGCGGGCAGGCCCATATTGCCGACCTCGGCCATGCCGGGATAACCCTTGGGGCCGCAATATTTGAGGACGAGGATGCTGGTTTCGTCGACATCCAGGTCCGGATCATCGATGCGCGCCTTGTAGTCCTCGATACTTTCGAAAACGACAGCCTTACCTTTATGCTGCATCAGCGCCGGGGTTGCAGCTGACGGCTTTAGCACAGCGCCCTCCGGCACGAGATTGCCGCGCAGGATGACCATGCCACCTTCTTTTGTGTGAGGGTTGTCGAACTTACGGATCACCTCGGGATTATGGTTCTCGGCGTCCTTCACATTGTCCCACATGCTTTGCCCGGTGACGGTCGGCGCATCCTTGTCGAGTAATCCGTTTTCGCCGAGCATGCGCATCACCGCCGGCAGACCGCCAGCGTAATAATAATCCTCCATCAGCCATTTGCCTGAGGGCAGGATGTCCACGAGCGTTGGGACGCTGCGGCCGAATTCGTCCCAGTCATCCAAGCTGAAGTCGGTGTTCGGGAGACGGCCTGCAATCGCGAGCAGGTGGATCACGGCATTGGTCGATCCACCGAGCGCCCCATTGGCGCGCACCGCGTTCAGGAAGTTTTTTCGAGTCAGCACCTTGGAGATGCGCTGGTCTTCTTTGACCATCTCGACGATGCGCCGTCCCGTCATCTGCGAGATGACCCGGCGGCGGCTGTCGACGGCCGGGATCGCCGCACAGCCGGGCAAGCTCATGCCGAGCGCTTCAGCCATGCTGTTCATGGTGGAAGCCGTGCCCATCACATTGCAGTGCCCGGGTGAGCGGGAATTGCCCGCTTCGGCCGCCATGAAATCGTCAAGTGACATCTCACCGGCGCGAACAGCTTCTGAAAAGCGCCAGACATGGGTGCCGGATCCCAGCTCTTCATTACGGAACTTGCCGTTAAGCATCGGCCCGCCGGAGCAGACGATGGCGGGAACATCACAGCTGGCGGCGCCCATCAGGAGGGCAGGGGTGGTCTTGTCGCAGCCGGTCATCAGGACGACGCCATCCACGGGATTGCCGCGGATGGCCTCTTCCACGTCCATGGCCGCGAGATTGCGGAACAACATCGCGGTCGGGCGGAGATTGCTCTCACCGGTGGAAAAAACCGGAAATTCCAGCGGAAACCCGCCAGCCTCATAGATGCCGTTCTTCACGCGCTCGGCGAGATCGCGGAGATGCGCGTTGCAAGGCGTCAATTCAGACCAAGTGTTGCAGATACCGATGACCGGACGGCCATCAAACAAATCATGGGGGAAACCCTGGTTNNTTCATCCAGCTTCGATGGAGAAAGCCGTCTTTGTCCGGGTGGCCGAACCAAGCAGTGCTGCGAAGTGGTTTCTTCTTATCGGACATCGTCAAGGTTCCCCGAAACGTTGATTTTGACATGGTTTGGGGACTGATCGGCGTGCTGACGATCTTTGACATGCCCCCTTCCTTGTTTTCACCATAACGTCATGGGGAAGAGGATGCCATGGCCAGATCGATCATTTCCCAACGACCCTTGCATCCTCTTGGAAATCAGCCACATCTAGATCAATGGACGCTGCCAAAGCTCTGCTTGCCACTGGGAGAAACTGCATGTTCGACTTGAATAATCTTTTGAAGCAGCTCAATCGCGAAGGACTTTCCGGGATCTCGCTCGACCGCATCAAGCATGCGGTGAATGAGGGCGGGCTCGGCGAGCTTGGTGATCAACTTCGCGCTGCGCTTAGTGGCAAGGAAGGGGCGGCAGGCGATCTCAGCAACACGCTTGGTGAAGGCGCTCAGGATGTGCTCGAAAAGGCCAAGGACATGCTGGCTAAGGGCGATAAGCGCATGGTGGGTGGTCTTGGTGCCGCCATCGGTGTGTTGATGGGCGGCGGGGTTAAAGGCGGGATCGGCGGTGCTGTCGTGGCTTTGCTCGGTTTGAGCGCCTATAACGCGCTCAATAACGGCAAGACCATCCAGGAAAAGATGGCGAGGAGCCGCGAGCATAATTTGCCTGTGGGCATGCGGCCGCCGGCCACGCCCAAGGAAGCGGAGCTGGTGGAAAATAGGGCACTCTTATCCCTGAAGGCCATGATAGCAGCTGCCAAAGCCGATGGCGCGATCGACCAGCGCGAACGCGAGCGTATTTTGGACAAGCTCCGGGATGCTGGCGCCGATGATGAGACCCGGGATTTTATCGCCAAGGAAGCGGCGACACCGCTTGATCTCGATGCGTTGACGGCAGAGGTCTCCGATCCGCAGACGGCCGCCCAGGTCTATGCGGCCTCGCTGCTTGCGATCAAGGTCGACACACCGGCAGAACGCACCTATCTCCGCGATTTGGCACAAAAGCTTGGTCTGGACGATCAGGTGGTTGCCAATCTGCACAATGTTCTGGGCGCACCGACCGTGGCGTAAGCCCGTCGAAGGGGCGGTAAATTACCGGGTGGACGCTTAACGTTTTCTTTACCAAATTCGGCGACGATCGGTGTCCTGACGATCATGTTGACGTTGGTCTGTGTAACCGATGATTACTGCTGCCGAGCTGATGACGAAGAATGTGTTGAGCGTGATGCCGGATGCATCGGCGGCTGATGTTGCTCATCTCATCCTCAAGCATCGGATCAGCGCCTTGCCAGTGGTTGACCAGGATAATCACTTGCTTGGTGTCGTCAGCGAAGGCGACCTTATCCGATCCACAGAGACCAATGATGAGGCCAATCGCTCGCGCTGGCTGGTTTTGCTGGCCAAACCAAAGGCGGGATCGCAGCGCATGTCGTTCGACAGTGAGCGCTTGGTCGGGGATGTCATGAGCCGGGACATCCTGATGGCGTCCGAGCGGGAGACCTTGCCTCGCCTGATCGATTTGCTGTCGACGTCGCGCATTAAGCGGCTGCCGATAACCAGGGACGGAAAACTGGTGGGCATCGTAAGCCGTGTCGACGTTCTGAAGTTTCTCGCCAAGACATTTTCGCGAACAGAAAAGCTCTCTTTTTGAATGGGTTATCCTACCGTTTGGTCGCCGTGTATGGGCGTGTTGTTGCAGGCTGAGACGACGCCAGCTGGGGTAGGGTTTGGCCTGCTGAGATTCCTTTGGCATGCCGCCAATAGCGATTGGTCCTTCAAATTGGAGCCGGGACAGGCTATATAGGAGATGTCGGCTTGCCGACTATGGTGATAAACGCTTTCTGGAATAGGCGTAGCGGACCCGGGGGCAGTACCCGGCGCCTCCACCAACACCAGCTGGTTTTCTTTGGGAACAGGCTGATATGGGGGCGAAATAGGCTCGACGCGCGTAGTAAAGGGAAAGTTTTTGCCCGGCATTGTACCGCCGTTATCGGGCTATTTTGATAAGTGCCAACGACAATCGTTCGGCTCCTGCTGCTCTCGCTGCGTAAGTAGCGTGAACTAGCGCGGTCCGGGGGGCACCGGGCAACAGAAGCCCCCCACTAGCACCATGATGCGACAAGGATCGGGATTGGCTGCTTCATGGCAGCTTTCCATCCTGCGACGCTTGATCGAGCTTTGTTGAAGCGGAGGGACGTTGGGGCTGATCGTCCATCGCCCCGGATTACGATGAAAGTCGCACATCACCGGGACGTCGCACTAGACCGTTCGAATGACAGGCACTAACATCAACGTGATATCACATCTCACCCGACGAACCCTCAGAGCATATCGCCCGAATGTCAGATCAGACCATCGATTATCCGAAACTTGTTGAGCACGCATTGAGACATGTGGTTCGTGACACCTTGACGCTGGTGGCCGAGCATGGTCTTCCCGGTCGGCACAATATTTACATTACGTTTAGGACCGATCACCCCGGCGTTAAAATCGAAGACGAGTTGAAGGAGCGGTATCCCACTGAAATGACCATCGTGCTGCAGCACGAATTTTGGGCATTGGAAGTGGGTGACGATGGGTTTGGGGTTACCTTGAGCTTCAATAATGTTTCGCAGCGTCTCGAAATCGCTTTTGAAGCGATCACGGTTTTTGCTGATCCAAGCGTTGAATTCGGTCTTCAGTTCAATCTGACCGAACGCGGTGCTGATGAGGATGAAAGCCCAGAAGATAAGCTCGAAGCGGAGCCTGGCGATGTGATGGAGATGCCTGTCGCCGATGTCGAAGCCCAGCCTGTCGGCAAGTCCAGCGATGCGGCGAAAGAGGGCGATGGTGCTGAGGTCGTGACCCTCGACCAGTTCCGAAAGAAATCATAGCACCTGTTTCATAGGTTATTGATCGATCTATTGATTGACATCTGATCTGCGGGTGGCATTCATGCGCTTTCGCGGCGTCACCCATTCGATCGGAAGCTATCATGACAGACAATCAACCTATGCGAGTCGAGAGCGACACCTTCGGCCCCGTGAATGTTTCCGCCGATCGCTATTGGGGCGCGCAAACCCAGCGCAGCCTACAGAATTTCAAGATCAGCTCGGAAACCATGCCGCCAGCGATGGTGCGTGCACTTGGCATCGTCAAACAGGCGGCGGCCAGGGTCAATCAGACCCTCGGGGTCCTCGATGACGAGCTTGCTGCGTCGATTGATCAAGCGGCAGGCGAGGTCGTCGACGGCAAGCTCGGTGACCATTTCCCCTTGGTCGTCTGGCAAACCGGCTCCGGTACCCAGAGCAACATGAACGCCAATGAGGTGATCTCAAACCGGGCGATCGAAATTCTGGGCGGCGAGATGGGAAGCAAGGCGCCGGTTCATCCGAATGATCATGTCAACCGCGGGCAATCCTCGAACGATACGTTTCCAACCGCCATGTCCATCGCAGCGATGGAAGAGGTGCATCACCGCCTCCTGCCCGGGCTCGAGCATCTAAAGCAGGCCCTGACGGCGAAGTCGGAAGCTTTCGCCGACATCATCAAGATCGGTCGGACTCATCTTCAGGACGCCACGCCGCTGACCCTGGGTAGCGAGTTCTCGGGCTATGTTCAGCAGATCACCTATGGGATCGAGCGGGTAAAACAGACCTTGCCGCGGCTGGCTGAATTGGCACAAGGCGGCACGGCGGTCGGCACCGGTCTGAATGCAGCGCCAGGCTTCGCGGAAGCCTTCGCCGCCGAGGTCGCCAAGATCACAGGCCTTCCGTTTATCACCGCGCCCAACAAATTCGAGGCCCTTGCGGCCCATGATGCCCTGGTCGAGGTTTCGGGTGCCCTCAATGTTTTGGCGGTCAGCTGCATGAAGATCGCCAACGACATCCGCCTCCTCGGATCAGGACCGCGCTGCGGTTTGGGCGAATTGTCCTTGCCGGAGAATGAGCCCGGCTCCTCCATCATGCCGGGCAAGGTCAACCCCACCCAATGTGAGGCGATGACGATGCTTTGCGCTCAGGTGATGGGCAACAATACGGCGGTGACGGTTGCCGGTTCGAATGGCCATTTCGAGCTCAATGTGTTCAAGCCCGTGATGATCCATAATGTGCTGCAATCGATCCGCCTTCTCGGCGATGGTGCTGTCAGCTTTACCGACAATTGCATTGCTGGCCTTGAGGCCAATACTGATCGGATCGACAGCCTTCTGCACGAATCGCTCATGCTGGTGACAGCTCTCAACCCGAAGATCGGTTACGACAACGCCGCCAAAGTCGCAAAAAAGGCCCATGCCGAAGGAACCACACTCAAAGAATCGGCGTTGTCGCTCAACCTGTTGACCGCCGATGAGTTCGATGAGTTCGTCCGTCCGGAAAAGATGCTCGGCCCCAAATAGCTATTTTGGGACAGGCTGACTGCGGCTGGCGCTTACCCGTCGATTTTTGAGAGGATTGTCATGGCCGCCGAGACGGATGACGTCATCTACAAGATCGTTACTTCTGAACAATGGGCTGCGGCTGAAAAGGCGGGCCTGTTCAAGGGGGCGCCGATCGATCTCGCCGATGGCTATATCCATTTCTCCACAGCAGAACAGGCGAGAGAAACGGCGGCCAAGCATTTTGCCGGACAGCAAGACCTGCTCTTGATCAAAGTGTCATCATCGTTGATTGCCGATAAGCTGGTCTATGAACCCTCAAGGGGTGGTGCGCTCTTTCCACATCTCTACGGAGACCTGCCGCTTTCCGCCGTCATCGGGGCGGTGGATTTGCCGCTTGGGGCGGATGGTCGGCATCGGTTTCCAGGCGAGATCGCTTGATCGCAAGCCATCGTCGTCGATGGCCTTTATCCTGTCGTTTATTCCTGTTCGAGAACGAGACTTTGCGGCCGGTTTGGGGACCCGACGATCTTCATGAGGAAGGGGGCAAAGTTGGCGTCCTCATCGCTGACATCGAGCACGAGTTCGGCCACCCATAGGACAAGGTCGAGTGTCCCTGTGATCGATGCCTTGGCGTCGCCGTTCATGCCGGGATCGAAGGTCAGATCACCTTCCTCGAAGGTGACGATGCCACGATCAAGCCTGCCTTTGGTCTTGATGGTCGAAAGAGGCATGATGAGCGGGTCGTCAAGCCTCGGTGCGTTGCGAAGATCGTCACGGCTGCGATCGCGTATGGTTTTTCTGAATGTTGGGATCGTCGCACCGATCAATCGACCTGGACCAGCTTCGATACTGAGCTGCCCGGATATTCCTTTGATCAAATCGGCGATCGTATGACCGACGCTGGTGGCTTCGAGATCCAGATCCAGGGGGCCATCAATGGTCTTCGTCAAACCAAGCCAGCCCGTGAAAACATCCGCATCGACACCATCGAGCTTGGCCGCAAGCGATAAAAATGGTTGTTCGCGTCGCTGCTCCAGCGATAGTTCAGCATCAAGCTTTCCGTTCCAAAGGGAGAGGCCAAAGTCTTCGACGTAGAAAAAGCCTTGATCCAGGCGTGCTAAGAGCTCAAGGCCGTCGCCGGCCAAGCCGCCTTTCGCAACGAGCGATAGCGAACCATCGAAGTCATCCAGCCACGCGGTTCGAAGCGGTATCTGCGGCAAGCGGCCCAGCATCGAGCGCGGCGTCCAGTCGCCGGTCGCGCGTAGGCCAGCGAGGCGAAAGATTGGTGCTAAGCTATCCTTTTGCGGGTTGCCCAAGCTGACCTTGGCGTCCCAATTGCCAAGGGACGCGTCTTCTTGGTGGGTGAGGCGGCCGGTGATGCTGGAGGGGCCAAGCTTGGCGTTGCCCGCAACAACCCAAGATCCCTCGGGATCGTGACGAAGCTGGCCGCTTAGCATGAACGGTCCTGGCGCATCGTTGGCCGGGACCAGAGGGGCCAGGCCAAAATGTCCGGCAAGAGCCAGATGGTCCGGATGATCGGCCGTGATGTTAAGATCGTAGTGAGGTTGTTCATCGATCCAGCCGGCACGTCCCTCGACCAGCCATTGACCGTCATCATAGTCGGTTTTCAACCCAATATCAAAACCGCTCAGCCGACCTGTGATCCAGCCAGACATGGCTACGGGTTCGAGGCGTGTCGAGGCGAGCGGCAGGCCGATGCGGAGATGGCGCAATGCTCGTGTGGGGGCCTCGCTTCTTAGTTCGGCTGTAAGGTCGACCGCTTCGGTTTCAAGATCGATCTCACCCTCCAGCGTCATCGCGGTGTCGCCAACGGTTTCAAGAGAGAGCGAGGTCAGTTTGAAATGTTGCTGCTCCACTGTAGCGGACAGCGCCATGTCATTCAGGCGCAAGCCTTTCCAGGAGAGGTTCTTGAACCTGGCGTCGATTGATGAGTCGAGCCAAGCAAAGTTCTGCCCAAGATATCTGATGGCGTCGATCCCATGTTGATCGGCGGCATAGAGATCTAAATTGAGGCGTTCGATATCGAGGTCGAGACCGAGGTCCAAACGGTCGCTGAAGCGAAGGCCAGCTCGTCCCGAGATCTTGGACGTATCCAGGCGCATGTTGATGTCGGCGAGGGCCATTTCGACGTTGTTGATATCGAGCTTGCTCTCAAGGCTGAAGCTCCGCCAACCCTTGCTTTGATCAACAAGTGGCAAGCCCAACCAGCGGATCGTTGCCCCAAGGTCGTCCCCAACTGCGGACAAACGTCCGGACAAGGTTCTGCCGGTTTCGGAAGGTCGAACAAGGCCGTTGAATTGGACGTCCACGAGCCCTGGCAATTGCGCCCGCGCTTGTTCGATCCGCGGTAGGCCGGATCTGTCCGTCACGATCGCAATGACCGCACGCCGAACAGCATGGTCACGATAGGTCACATCGCGCAGTTGAAGACCGATCTTGCCCGGCGTGGTCGGCAAGACCGAGAGCAGATCAAGCGGTAAGAAGTCGATCAAGGCCGTTTCGTCGGCGAGATGGATCGTCGGAAGATCAAGGGTGAGGTTGAGGTTTGGCCGTGGTTCGAATTGCAGCTCGACCTCGCCACTGCCGAATTTGCCGCCAATAGATATCTTGGTTTCTTCGGTGCGAAGGGACGCCTCATTGATGCGCAGGCGGCTTTGCAGTCGAAAGGATTGGTTCTCCGCAAGGGAGAGAAAGGTTGACGGGTAGCCGGAGACGGCAGAGATCGCTTGCAAGCCTCGGCGAAGATCGGGACCGGCGAGATCTATTCTGCCGCTCAGCCCGGCATCTTGTCCTTGTCGTCGGACGACGCCATTCAGGTTCAGTGTTGTGGTCTGTTCGACGCCATTTTGTGCATCGATCCTGACCTTAACCGTGCTGGCGCCATCGCGGTCTGCAGCGCCAAGCTCGGTTGCGATCTTGAAGCGATGATGATCTGTCTTGAACAGGCCTGCTGCTTCGAGAGGCTTGTCCGTGCTTGATTTTGCAATCGTCAGGGAGAGTCCGCTCGCAAGGGACTGCTCTTGCTCATCGTCACGGGAGAGACCCAAGCCGCCCTCGATGATGGTGATCATGGGCAGTTCGGTGTTGGCGACGAGGCTGGGCCAGGCCTCGAACTTCGGCGGCCAGGACTTAAGGTCGCTGCTCGTCTTCTGATCGAAGATCAAACGTGGACGATTGAGGCGAAGCCGGCTCGCCGTGGGATGGCCGATCAGCAAGAGGCCGATGTGAAAATCGATGTCGACCTGTTGCGCTGACAAGGCAAATCCGATGGGAGCATCAGGCCTGCTTGTCATCTTGATATCTCTTGCCGTCAAAGCAGGGCGCGGCAGGATGGCGACGTCGATCGGACCTTTGATGGTAACATCATGGCCGGTAAGGCGCGTTGCCGCTTCCTCAATATCCGGTCGATAACGCTCCCAATCCACGGCATAAGGCACCACCACCAGGATGATGGCAGCAAGGGCAATGAGAGCGGCGGCAGCAATCCAAAGTCGCACGCGTTGTTCCGGTTCGATTAGCAGGCAATACCAATGCGTTATCAGCTATAGGTGTTCGCCACCGCCGGAGCAACTGATCACAGGTCGATCGCTGGTGGAATGTCCATAACATGTGGTTCTCACGGACATCGGTTGACGAGTTATCTCCAGTGGTATCAGGCGCGGGGATGGGCATTCTGATAGAGGCGCATCAGTCTTGCACTGTCGACACCGGTATAGTTTTGGGTGGTGGAGAGGCTGGCATGGCCGAGGAGTTCCTGGATGGTTCTTAGATCGGCGCCGTCGCTAAGCAGATGGGTGGCGAAGCTGTGACGGAGTGCGTGGGGGGTGGCGGTTTCAGGAAGGCCGAGCATCTGGCGTAAGGCCTGGACATGGCGGCGAAGCAACGCAGGCTGCAAACGTTTGCCTCTGAGCCCGATGAACAGCGGTGCGCTGTCGCCTAGAGCATGGGGGCATGAGCGAAGATAGTCGTCTAGCGCCTTGCCGATGATGGGAAGAATGGGCACCAGACGTTGCTTGCTGCCTTTGCCGGTGATCGTCAATTGCCGCAAATTCGCGGGCTGCCGGCCGATGGCGCCGCGGTTCAAGGCAAGGGCCTCGCCGATCCGAAGGCCAGCACCGTAGAGCAGCAAAAGCAGCGCCGTGTCCCGCTTGCCGATCCAATCTTCCCGAGACGCGGCGGGAACATTGTCCACCAGATCTTTTGCCTGATCCGATGACAGCGGGCGGGGCAGGCGCTGGTCTAGTCTCGGGGTGCGCAGCGCCTTGATCGAGGGGTTGTGGCGGCCATGTTGACGATCGAGATAGCGGTAGAAGCTGCGCAAGGATGCAAGCGCACGCGCGATCGAGGTTCGTGCATGGCCATCCCGATGACGGGCGGCAAGCCAGGCGCGAAAGTCGATCGTGGCGAGGTTTGTCAGCTGATCGAGGGTCGGTGTGTCGCCTAAATGTTCAGCACAGAAGCCAAGAAAGGCGAACAGGTCAGTTCGGTAAGCCTTGACGGTCAGGTCCGCTTGTCGTCTTTCATGCACCAGCCAATCACGCCATGCGTCCGCTATCGCTGCCACTTCGGGATCGATGCTCAGTGCGTCCGCCTGCAAAACCATCTCCAGCTGCTGTCCAGACCAGTTTCGATCTGGAGCCGCGCGCGGCGCGCGCGGGCGTGACCTGTGATGAGCCACGATCAGCGAGCGTAGCGGTATCGGACCTGCCCGTCGACACTACCTTGCCAACCGCACCGGCCGTACCGACGGCGCCGGTGTTGCTGCCCTTGCCACTCGATGGACCGTTCGATTACGCGCTGGCGGCGGGGATGGAGGTGCAGCCCGGTGATGTCGTCGAAGTGCCGTTCGGCCCTAGGGCAGTGATCGGTGTTGTTTGGGACGAACCGCCGGCAAAGGCCGCTGATCCAAAACGGCTAAAGACGATCCAGCGAAAACTGGATGTGCCAGGGCAAACAAAGGCACTTCGCCAATTGGTGAAACATGTCGCCCGGACGACCTTGCATCCGCTCGGCAATGCCCTTCGTCTGTCGCTCGCGGTTCCTGCAGCGCTCGATCCACCAGCGCCGAAGATGGGGGTGATGGTTGCGTCAAACGATATCGAGGCGCGGCTGACCAAGGCGAGGCAGCGCGTGCTTGATGTCCTCGGTGACCTGAAACCCCGCATGCCGGCGGACCTCGCAAGAGAGGCCGGGGTGAGCAGCGGCGTGGTGCATGCCATGATCAAGCAGGAGATGCTTTGCTCCGTTCCCCTGCCGGAACCGGAGGAGCAGTCGTTCGAGATCGACAAGCAATCGGTCGAACTCTCCAGCGCCCAGGCCAAAGCGGCTGACCAATTGGTTCATGATGTCGGTAAAGGATACAGTCAGACCCTGCTCGAAGGCGTGCCTGGTGCGGGCAAGACCGAAGTGTATCTCGAAGCGATCATCGCAACATTGGAGCGTGACGAGCAGGTATTGGTACTCTTGCCGGAAATCGCCTTGACCGCACAGGTGCTAGACCGATTTTCGCGCCGGTTCAAACGCGCCGTTGTTGCGTGGCATTCGGAATTGGGGAGCACCAATCGGCGGCGCATCTGGCGGCGCATCGCCGAGGGCAAGGAGCCGATCGTCATCGGTGCGCGCTCCGCCCTCTTCTTGCCCCTGCCAAAGCTCGGCTTGATCGTGGTCGATGAAGAACATGACGGCAGTTTCAAACAGGAAGACGGCGTGCCTTATCATGGCCGCGACATGGCCATCGCCCGTGCTAGGTTCGAGGATTGCCCGATCATCCTATCGTCAGCGACGCCCGCTTTGGATACAGCCTATGTAGCAGGGCGGGTGCCCGGCGCGCATTACGCAGGCGAGGGGAAGGCCAAGGCACTCCGCTTGCCATCGCGTTTTGGCGGTGCCGCGATGCCGAGCGTCGGGCTGATCGATCTGCGCAAAGACCGCCCGCCACGGGGTGCCTGGTTGTCCCCAAGCTTGCGCCGGGCTATCGAAGAAACGTTGGAGGCCGGCGAGCAGGCACTCTTGTTTCTCAATCGCCGGGGCTATGCGCCACTCACGCTTTGCCGAGCCTGCGGCCAGCGTTTTTCCTGCCCGAATTGCCATGCCTGGCTGGTGCATCATCGACTGCGCCATCGCTTGCTTTGCCATCACTGCGGCTATTCACGCTCCGAACCCGATCATTGCCCGTCTTGCGGCACCATCGATGCGCTTGCGGTCTGCGGACCCGGCGTTGAGCGTCTCGTTGATGAGGCTCGAAGTTTCCTCCCGGATGCGCGCACCGCCATCATGACGAGTGACAGCCCCGGCAGCCCGAGTGCAGCTGCCGACCTCATCCGCGCCATGCATGACCATGATCTCGATCTGCTAATCGGCACCCAGATTATCGCGAAAGGCCATCACTTTCCCGACCTCACTTTGGTCGGTGTGGTGGATGGTGATCTCGGCCTTTCCGGCGGTGATCTGCGCGCTGCCGAGCGGCAGTTTCAATTGCTCTACCAGGTAGCAGGAAGATCAGGGCGAGCCGAGCGGCCGGGCCGTGTGATGATCCAGACCCATCTGCCGGACCATCCCGTGATGGAAGCCCTTGCGGCGGGCGACAAAGATCGATTTTACGCTGAAGAACTGGCGGAACGCGAGGATGCGGGACTGCCGCCTTTCGGAAGACTTGCCTCCGTGATCGTCTCTGGCAGGGATCCCGGAGAAGTGCGCAAATTGGCGACCGATCTGGCAAGGACGGCGCCCGATCAAGTGGGCCTGCGCATCCTAGGCCCGGCACCGGCGCCGATCGCCATGTTACGCGGCCGCCATCGCCAGCGTCTGCTCATCATCGCCAAGCCGGATGTGGATCTCACCGGCGCCCTTCGGCCCTGGCTCACGACAAAGAAACCGCGCGGCAATCTGCGTATTCAGATCGATGTCGATCCCTATAGTTTTCTTTGATGGTCTGACATTGGCTTGCATTGACCTTGCGGGTCGTCACCGGGTGCTACCCTAGACGTCAATACCCTAACGTGCTTCTCTCATGAGCAATATTGAAGAGAACGGTCGGACGGGGCTCAGGGCGTTTCATCTCCGATCGTCAAAACAAGAATAATCCAGGAGGTTTCGATGACGGAGAAAACGGGCCTTAAAGATATCCTGAACCAACACCGGATCGATCGACGCAGCTTTGTGCAGCAGGCCATGGCGGCTGGTGTCGCTGCAACCACGGCTGCGACGTTTTTCGACGAGGCCAAGGCGGCAACGCCGTCTGCTGGCGGTGACTTTCGTCAGGGCCTGACGGGCGGTGCAACGAGCGATGTGCTCGATCCCGCCAAGACGCTTGATTCCTACATGATCAATGTTAGCGCTGGTCAGCTGCGCAATAATCTGACCGAGATTTCGCCGAGCGGCGAACTCGTGGGCGAGCTTGCCGAGAGTTGGGAAGCTTCCGATGATGCCGTGACCTGGCGCTTTAAGCTTCGCCAAGGAGTGGAGTTCCATAACGGCAAATCACTGACCGCTGACGATGTCGTCGCGTCGCTCAACCATCATCGCGGCGAAGAGACCGAATCGGCCGCCAAAGGCATCGTCGATCCGATCGAGGACATCAAGGCCGACGGTGCTGATACGGTTGTTGTGACGCTGAGTGGCGGTAACGCCGATTTTCCGTTCCTTGCGAGCGACTACCATCTCGTGATTTGCCCTGCGAACGAAGACGGCACGATTGACTGGCAATCAGGTGCAGGTACAGGTGGCTATGTGCTGGACAGCTTCGAGCCCGGCGTCAATACGCGGGTCACCCGCAACCCGAATTACTGGAAAGAGGGCAGGGCCTTCTTCGAGAGTATCGAGAACTTGTTCATTGCCGATGCCGTTGCCAGGACGAATGCACTTCGCTCCGGCGAGATCCATGCGATGTCAAATCTCGATCTCAAGACCGAGCATCTCTTGCGGCGCGATGAGAACCTCCAGATCTTTCCGATCAACGGCAACAAGCATGTGACCTTGCCGATGCTCACTGATCAAGCACCCTTCGATAATGTGGATGTTCGCCTTGCCTTGAAATACGCGATCAATCGCGACGAAATCCTGCAGAAAATCGTCAAAGGGCAAGGTGAGGTCGGTAATGACAGCCCGGTCGGGCCCGCGAATATCTATCGGGCGACCGCCGAGGAATTACCGCAGCGGCCTTATGATCCTGAAAAGGCGAAGTTCCATTTGAAGCAAGCCGGGATGGAAAATCTTGCGTTGCAAATCCATCTCGCCGATACCGCCTTCGAGGGAGCTGTCGATGCCGGCCAGCTCTATGCAGAGGCAGCGAAGGCTGCGGGCATTGCTCTCGAAGTCGTGCGTGAACCGGATGACGGTTACTGGTCCAATGTCTGGTTACAAAAGCCCTGGTGCGCCAGCTATTGGGGAGGTCGCCCGACCGAGGATTGGATCTTTTCCCAGATCTACGCAGCCGGTGCTGATTGGAACGAAACCAAGTGGGGCAATGAGCGTTTCAACATGCTCCTGGTCGAAGCGAGAGGCGAACTCGATCCGGCCAAGCGCCGTGAACTCTATGTCGAGATGCAACGCCTGGTGCACGACGATGGCGGTTCCGTTATCCCGGTCTTCATGGCCTACACCCATGCGGCGACCAAAGATATCGGCTTGCCGGAGCAGATCGCCAATAATTGGGAGCTGGATGGCCACAAAAACGGCGAACGCTGGTGGCTCACCTAGTTGCATGGCCACATTATTGGGTTTCGGCTGATGGCACTTGAATCGATGGTATGCGGCCAAGTTTTTGTAGGCCGTAGGTGGGGTTATCTGTTGAGGACAGACTGCTGAAAGTGGTTTGGGGCCTAGACGGGTTAGAGGCTTTTCAGTTTCGGTCAAGGCTCCCAAATTTTTGGGGTGGCGTTGCGCTCAAGCTTGGCGTTCGAACCAGCGCGCCAAGCGCTCCGCTCCCTTTACCATGCGATCATGAGGGCCGCAAAAGGCCAGCCTGACATAGTGGTGGCCAGCAACTTTGTCGAAGTCGGCGCCAGGTGCGAGCGCGATGCCGGTTTCATCGAGAAGGCGTGCGCAGAATGACGTCGAGTTATCCGTGAGGTGGCGAACATCGGCGTAGAGATAGAAAGCACCGTCCGCCGGCGCGAATTCTATCGATCTGGAATGGGACAGGCGGTCCAAGAGGGCGTTGCGGCTCTTTTTGTAGGTGTTGAGACGGAGGTCCAGCTCGGCACGGCAATCGAACGCTGTTAAGGCCGCCTCCTGCGAAATGCTGGGTGGCGAGATGAACAGATTTTGCGCCAGGACTTCGACCGGACGGATCAGATCCTCCGGCAGGACAGCCCAACCCAATCGCCAGCCAGTCATGCAGAAATATTTGGAGAACCCATTGATGATGATGGCATCCGGTGCATATTCGAGAACAGTTCTGGCCTCAGGGCCATAGGTGATACCGTGATAAATTTCATCCGAGATCAAACGAATGCCGCGTCGCTCACAAAATTGCGCAAGACTTCTAAGCTCGCCTTCGTCCAGCATCGTGCCCGTCGGGTTGCTGGGCGAAGCGATCACCAAACCGTGAATGGGCCCCTCGATCCGCTCCAGATCGGCCATTGTGGGCTTGAAGGCCGTCTCTGGGCCGAGACCGATTCGCACCACCTCGATACCGAGTGCGTTCAGGATATTGCGATAGGCGGGATAGGCTGGTTCTGGCACGATCACGCGGTCGCCAGGATCGAACGCGGCGAGAAAACCGAGAATGAAGGCCCCCGAAGCGCCGACTGTCACGGCAATCTGGCCGGCATCGACCTCAAGGCCGTATTGCCCTTGATAGTGATCGGCGATCGCGCGGCGCAGAGCCGGTCTGCCAAGGGCTTCGGTGTAACCGAGCGGGCGATGGCCAAGGGTGCGCTTGGCTGCTTCGAGGACGCGTCCTGGCGGTCCGCTGCAGGGCTCGCCGACTTCCATATGGATGACATCCTGCCCGGCGGCTGCTTTGGTGTTCGCCGCACTCAGAACATCCATCACGATAAAGGGATCGATCCCGGATCGCGAAGAAATTTTGCATTGATGGCGGGTTTCAAACGTTTGCAAGCTAGATGTCGATTGAAAAGCGGCCACAGGTCTGTCCCAACAGCTTTCGATTTGTTACGGAGAAGGTCGACTAACCTGCCCTATGCTGGAAGTCGGGCGTCAGGTCAATGTCACGGGAGGCACAGTTTCCTTGGATAATGCGCAACATATTGCGAATGCATCTCATCGTCTTGGCAAAAGCCGTTCGATTGGTCGGTCCGCTCTGGGGTTTGGTCGAAAACTAGGATGTTGCTTCGGTGTTGCCGCATTGATGGCCTGGTCGAGTGTCGTGCAGGCTCAGGGCAAGGGCATCAGCCTTATCCGCGATGCGGAGATCGAGGCGACGCTTCATGCGATCACCAACCCGATCCTGGATGCGGCGGGGATCTCCCAGGGGGCGGTGAAGATCTTCATCGTGAGGGATAAGCGTCTCAACGCCTTTGTTGCGGGCGGTCAAAATCTGTTTCTGAACACGGGGTTGCTGCAGCGCACGGAGCATCCGGGGCAGCTCGCAGGCGTGATCGCCCATGAGGTTGGCCATATCGCCGGTGGCCATCTGAGCCGTGTCGGTACGGCACAAAGTCGGGCGACCGCCGAAGTTATCCTTGCCACCGTTTTGGGTGCCGCGGCTGCAGTTGCGGGTGCTCCAGCGCTCGGCGCAGCGATCATCACCGGTGGCCAGACCGTTGCCCAAGGCGAGTTTTTAAAGTTCTCGCGCAGTCAGGAGCAATCCGCAGATCAGGCCGCAATCAGCTATCTGAACCGATTGGATCTCTCCTCCGAGGGCCTTGCTGAATTCTTTCACATTCTGGACGAGCAAAATCTTCTAACGACGTCCAATAATCCCTATCTCCGGAGCCATCCGCTTACGCGTGACCGCATTCGTTTTGTTGAAGGTCAGGTTAGGAGTCAACGAGATGGTTTGGCGTATCCGGGAGACTGGGATGGCCGGCATGAGAGATTGGTGGTCAAGCTCGAAGCGTTCCTAAATGATCCGAGACGCACCTTGGGGAAATTCAAGGGGGATAGTCTCGCTGATCGTTATGCGCGCGCGATCGCCTATTATCGGCTACCCGATCTGACGCGCGCGGTCGCGGAAGTCGATGCGTTGATCGCGGACATGCCGGAAGATCCGTACTTCCATGAGCTTAAGGGGCAGATGCTGTTCGAGAATGGGCGGGTCGCAAACGCGATTGAGCCTTACCGGGAGGCTGTTCGGCTCGAGCCTAATGCGCTGTTTCACATTGGCTTGGCCAAGGCTCTGGTTGAAAGCGGTGATGCTCAAGCCGGCCGTCAGGCGATCGAGCATCTAGAGACGGCCGTTAGCCAGGAGCCAACGAATGCGGGGGCCTGGCGACTCCTGGGGATTGCCCAAGGGCGTTCTGGCGACGAAGCAGCCGCCTCGTTGTCCTTGGCGGAATGGGCGCTTCTTCGCGGTAAGAAAGATGACGCCAAGCTGCACGCAAGGCGCGCTGAGGCGCAAATCGGGCCGGATGATCCTGGCTGGTACAAGCTCCAGGACATTTTGCGTGTGATCGACGAGACGTGAACAATGGGGATCGCGCATTTACGGGCTCTTACCAGATTGTGAATGGCTGATGTGCTTGAATGCCGTTAGGATCGTCGCCACTATAAAGACCGCAGTTGCTGAACATGGAGCGCTTTGATGAGGCTGAAGGTGATGAATGCAGGATGGATGGCTAGCATTGTTGGCAGTGGCTTCCTGCTTGGGGCGATGGTGCCCAGCGCTTTAGCCCAGGACGGGTCAACGAGCGTTGATTTACCCACCGATCAGGTTGAGCAGATCGTGCGCGACTATCTGATGCGCGAGCCGGAAATCATTTACCAAGCACTCGAAGAACTGCAGAAACGCCAGGCCGCCGAACAGGCGGAGCGAGCCAAGCAGATGCTGGTCAGCAGGAAGGACGACCTGCTTTATGATCCGGCAACGCCGATCGTGGGTAATCCTGATGGCGAGGTAACGCTGGTCGAGTTCTTTGATTATCGCTGCGGCTTTTGTCGTCGTGTGCTTCCCTCCATGCAGGCACTGATGGAAGAAGACAAGGATTTGCGGATCGCGTTCAAGGAGCTTCCGGTTCTGGGTGAAGAGTCGGTTCGTGCAGCAAGGGCTGCGCTCGCCAGCCGGCTTCAGGATGAGACCCTCTATCTCGACTTCCATCTCGCCTTGATGTCGGCGAATGACTTGTCATCCGGAGGGATCAGCAAGATCGCTCAGGACACTGGCCTCGATCCCGCCAAGCTTGCCGTCGACATGGAAAGTGATGAGGTTACCAAGGCCATCGAAGCGAACTATGAGCTAGCCTCTGCCCTTGGCATTGAAGGCACGCCGGCGTTCATCGTCGGTGATGAATTGGTGCCAGGTGCTGTCGACAAGGCGCGTCTCACGGAGTTGATTGAGCTTGCGCGAACATCAGTCAACTGATGACCGGTTTTGACGGAAGGCGGCTCAACCCGGCTCGTCGATCTCTGGCTGTAGCTGGATCAAAAGCGCCCCTTCCTCGACCTGATCGCCGACACTGACGAAACACTGCTCAACGATCCCGTCACGCGGGGCTTTGAGTGTGTGCTCCATCTTCATCGCCTCCATCACCAGGAGTGGCTGGTCCCGCGCAACGCTCTCACCAGCTTTTGTATGAAGCAGCTTCAGCAGGCCCGGCATCGGAGCCTGCAATTGATCCTCACCGAACGTGGACTCGGTGGCGTCGTCGGAGAGATCGGGAACGGTCCATTCGATGATCCTGCCATGGCTGAACATCCTGATGGTATTGCCAAGGCGAAGAACGCTTGCTTCGATTTTGGCCCCATCGATCGAGGCGCTGACATTGATCCCATCGATGTTGATTTGCGTGAGGTGGCACGGCCCTGCAGGAGTCGTCACACTATAGTCAGCGTGATTCCTGATCGTGACCGCGACCTCGCTACGTTCTTGAGCCAGCACCAAGGTCGTGACATGTGTCGCTTTACCCCAAAGTCGCCATCCGCTTTGGTCACTCCATGGATCGTCTGTCTCGCCTTGTTGTGCCGAAGGGGTGCGCATCAGGTTGAGTGCAGACAAGGAAGCGAGAGCCCAAAGACCAGGCGATGGTGAAGGTGCGTCAATGAGTTGATCGAGATGACGATCGATGAGGCCGGTATCGACATCGCCGGCGGCAAAATCACGCTGATCGACCAGGGCCGCGAGAAAGCTTACATTAGTGACGGTTCCGGCAATGCGAGCTGCAGAAAGTGCTTGCACCAGCTTGCGTCGTGCATGTTCGCGATCATCGCCATGGACAATCACTTTGGCGATCATCGGATCGTAGAAGGGTGTGATCTCATCACCCTCCCGGACGGCCGAGTCGATGCGCGCTTTGTCCTCGGGCAATTTTAGATAATCGAGCCTACCCGTTGCCGGTAAAAAACCTTTCCCGACGTCCTCGGCATAGAGGCGCGCTTCCATGGCCCAGCCGTCGATCGACAGCTCGTTCTGCGAAAGGGGCAAGGGGGCGCCTGCTGCAACCCGGATCTGCCATTCGACCAGGTCCTGACCTGTGATCATCTCCGTCACCGGATGCTCGACCTGAAGGCGCGTGTTCATCTCCATGAAATAGAAACGATCCGGTCGCAGCCCGTCGCTGACGTCGGCGATGAACTCGATGGTGCCCGCACCTGTATAGGCAATGGCCTTGGCGGCACGAACAGCGGCCTCGCCCATGGCCGCGCGCATAGCAGGCGGCATGCCTGGGGCAGGTGCTTCCTCAATCACTTTTTGGTGGCGCCGCTGCAGCGAACAATCACGCTCGAACAGGTGAACGACTTGCCCATGGCGGTCGCCGAACACTTGGATTTCTATATGGCGAGGCTTAGTCAGATATTTCTCGATCAAGCATTGGCCATCACCGAAGCTGGCTTCGGCTTCGCGCCTTGCACCCTCCAGCGCCTCATGAAACGCAGCCGGATCGTCGACCCGTCGCATGCCCTTGCCGCCACCACCGGCGCGTGCCTTGATCAAGACGGGATAACCGATCTCGGCCGCATGCTCGGCGAGCAGGGCAGGTGACTGATCGTCCCCATGATAACCGGGTACCACGGGCACATAGGATCGTTCCATCAAGGCCTTGGCGGCGTCCTTCAACCCCATCGCGCGAATCGCTGCCGCGGACGGGCCGATGAAGATTAATCCTGCCGCTTCGACGGCCTCGACGAAGTCGGGGTTTTCCGAAAGGAAACCATAACCCGGATGAACAGCTTCGGCACCGGAGATGCGGCAGGCCTCGATCAGGCGTTTGATCCTGAGGTAGCTCTCGGCTACGGGTGGCGGGCCGATGTGAAAAGCTTCATCGGCCATGGCAACATGCTTGGCACCCACATCGGCATCCGAATAGACAGCGACGGTGCCGATCCCGAGACGTTTTGCTGTGGATATCACTCTACAGGCAATCTCGCCTCTGTTCGCGATCAGGATTTTTTTGAACAGAGGCGATCGGCCCGGCGTTTTCTCGTCATGATGATCGGGCATAGCGTTACATCCTGAACACGCCGAAGCGTGTTTCCGGAATGGGCGCGTTGAGACTTGCCGAGAGGCTTAGGGTCAGAACACCGCGGGTCTTTCTCGGATCGACGATGCCGTCATCCCAAAGTCGTGCCGAAGCGTAGAGTGGATGGCCTTGCTGCTCGAACTGCTCGATGATCGGGCGCTTCAGTGCCTCTTCCTCCTCGTGAGACATAGTGCCGCCGCGTCGTTCGATGCTGTCTCGCCTGACCGTTGCTAAAACACCAGCGGCTTGCTCGCCACCCATCACCGAAATTCTGCTATTGGGCCAGGTCCAGAGAAAGCGAGGGCTATAGGCGCGGCCACACATGCCATAATTCCCGGCCCCGAACGAGCCACCTACCAGCATCGTTATTTTTGGAACGGCGGAGGTAGCGACCGCGGTTACCAGCTTGGCGCCATGCTTAGCGATACCTTCCGCCTCGTATTTTCGGCCGACCATGAAGCCTGTGATGTTCTGTAAAAACACCAGCGGGATCTTTCGCTGGCTGCAAAGCTCGACGAAATGAGCGCCCTTCTGCGCACTTTCGGAAAACAGCACGCCGTTATTGGCGATGATGCCAACGGGGAGGCCATGAAGATGGGCAAAGCCGCAGACCAAGGTCTGGCCATAGCGTGCCTTGAAGGCATCGAAGCGTGACCCGTCGACCAGGCGCGCAATGACCTCCTTGATATCGTAAGGGGTCTTCGGATCGGCAGGAATGATGCCGAGCAGTTCGTCCGGATCATAGCGCGGTGCTTCGGGCGTGCGCCGCTCAACGTCCATCAGCTTTGGCCGATTGAGGGCTGCAATCGCCTGGCGGGCCAGCGCCAAAGCATGGCTATCATTCTCGGCGAGATGATCGGCGACACCCGATAGCCTGGTATGAACGTCACCGCCGCCAAGCTCTTCTGCGGTGACCTCCTCGCCTGTGGCCGCCTTAACCAAAGGAGGGCCGGCTAGAAAGATCGTGCCCTGCTCCTTGACGATGATCGTCTCGTCAGACATCGCCGGCACATAAGCGCCGCCCGCCGTGCAAGATCCCATGACCACGGCGATCTGCGGGATACCCGCTGCCGACATATTGGCTTGGTTGAAAAAAATCCGGCCGAAGTGATCGCGATCGGGAAAGACCTCGTCCTGATTGGGCAGATTGGCACCGCCCGAATCGACCAGGTAAACGCAGGGCAGGTTACATTGCTCGGCGATCTCCTGGGCGCGAAGGTGCTTTTTTACACTCATCGGATAATAGGTGCCGCCTTTGACCGTCGCATCATTGCAAACGATCATCACCTCGCGTCCTTCAACCCGGCCGACGCCAGCGATCAAGCCTGCAGAGGGGCTGTCGCCATCATACATATCATGGGCGGCCGTCAGACCAACCTCGAGAAAAGGAGAACCAGGGTCGAGGAGCTGCGAGACGCGGTCTCGTGGGAGGATTTTCCCACGATCTATATGCCGTTTTCTCGCCCGCTCGCCGCCGCCCTCTAAAGAAGCCTGCGCTGCAACATCGATCGTCGCAATTGCCGCAAGCATGGCCTCGCGATTAGCCAAGTAACTACCGTCACGTGTCGCGACCGAGGAGGTTAGAACCGCCATGTCAGGCGGTCTCCTTGAATATCTCACGGCCAATAAGCATACGCCTGATCTCCGAGGTCCCGGCACCGATCTCATAGAGTTTTGCATCGCGCAGGAGGCGCCCGGTCGGGTAGTCATTGATATAGCCGTTACCCCCTAAAGCTTGAATGGCTTCAAGGGCGCACCAGGTCGCTTTCTCCGCAGCATAGAGAATGCAGCCCGCCGCATCTTTTCGCGTTGTCTCATCCCGATCGCAGGCGGCCGCAACGGCGTAAACATAGGCGCGGCATGCATTCATCGTCGTGTACATATCGGCGAGTTTTCCCTGCATCAGCTGAAACGCGCCGATCGGCTGGCCAAATTGTTCGCGTTCATGGACATAGGGCATCACCACATCCATACAGGCGGCCATGATGCCAAGCGGCCCGCCAGCGAGCACCACGCGTTCATAGTCCAGCCCCGACATCAGGACATTGACGCCGCCGCCTTCTTCGCCAAGCACATTGTCGTAAGGAACCTCGCAATCCTCGAAGATCAGCTCGCAAGTGTTCGAGCCGCGCATCCCAAGCTTGTCAAGCTTTTGAGCCGTCGAGAACCCGGCCATGTTCTTCTCGATGAGAAAGGCGGTTATCCCACGCGGCCCGGCGTCTGGGCTCGTCTTGGCATAGACCACGAGGGTTTCCGCATCCGGTCCATTGGTGATCCACATCTTGTTGCCGGTGAGGATGTAGCGGTCGTTTCGTTTCTCGGCGCGAAGCTTCATGGAGACCACATCCGATCCGGCCCCAGGCTCGGACATGGCGAGTGCACCAACATGCTCGCCCGAGCAGAGCTTCGGCAGATAGCGTTCTTTTTGCGCAGGCGTGCCGTGGCGATTAATCTGGTTGATGCAAAGATTGGAATGGGCGCCATAGGAAAGGCCGACCGATGCTGAAGCGCGGGAAATTTCCTCCACCGCGATCACATGGGCAACATAGCTCATGCCTGATCCACCGTAATCGGGATCAGCGGTGACACCAAGCAACCCGAGCGCGCCGAGTTCCTGCCATAGTTCAGCGGGAAAGCTGTTGGTGGCATCAATCTCGGCAGCGCGTGGTGCGAGCTTTTTCGCAGCGAAGCGCTGTACCAAGTCGCGAAGCTGCTCGATCTCCTCGCCCAACCCAAAGCTCATACCTGCCGAAAACATTTCGATTGTCTCCCTCAGCAACGATGGTCAGCAGTGCCACAACGAATCCAGCTAGAGATAACATGCCAACATCAACCCATCCCGTCATCAATTTAACGGCGCTCATCAATGCAACATCTTCTAGCCGGGTGAGGTGGTGTCCAAAGAAAAATTGGCATCAATCTTCCCATCATTAACCCACCAACGGCTTGACGCCCAACACGAATCACCTTAGCTAGATCGTGTTTCAGGGCGCATAGCTCAGTTGGTAGAGCAGCTGACTCTTAATCAGCGGGTCCAAGGTTCGAGTCCTTGTGCGCCCACCAAACTTTTCAATAAGTTAGGTGGACATTCGAAGGAAGTGTTGCCCAGAAATTGGCTGCTGGGCTACACATGGGCAACAACCGTGAGCAATGTTGCCCAGGGAGATCGAGAGTGATCTCCAGGCATCATAATCCACGGATGACACACCGAATTTCACTTCTTGGCGCTGTTCGATCTTTCGATCCGAACCTCTTTCGGCCCAAATCTCGATTTGCTTTGACGTTGTCATGAAATATCGGGGTCTGACCATCTGCCAGAGCAGCCTTGTGCGGTCGTACCTTGTTCGTCGAACCAAACCGCCTTCGCAAAGCTGGCGGAGTTTTTTGAACAATCATCTTTGTGACATCGTTGCGGTCGACTTTTTCACGGTGCCGACAGCGACGTTTCGGATTCTGTATGTGTTTCTTGTTCTCAGGCATGATCGTCGTCGTATTCTCCATGTGAATGTGGCGGCGCATCCCTTATCATCATGGACAGCACAGCAGATAATCGAAGCCTTTCCGTTTGAAATTGCGCTTGGCTTTGTCCTTCGGGATCGAGACAGCATCTACGGTAGGACTTTTCGACGCCGTGTTGCTGGCATGGGTATAGAGGAGGTGCTGGTGCTGTCAGTCGAAAACGCTTTTGTCTCCGTTGTTCTTGGATTGAGCCAGTCTCATGCAGCGATCATCGCACGCCAGTCTTCAAGGGCGTCGTCGCGATGGAGTTTGAAAGTGGCTCTTGGGGAGAAGTGGCGGTCGAGGTTGAAATGGTTGT
>JBOEHJ010000083.1:0-30574 GCA_050633905.1 Geminicoccales bacterium | reverse complement strand
TATAAGACCTGCCTAGGAAATGCTTTAGACAGCGGCAACAATTTCACTTTGGTGGGCTGTCGTAAAAGCAAATATTAACCCTTCGCTTCTAAGCTCATTGATCGGGTCCATGGGATGCTGAGAGTCTGAGCCTTGCCCCACTTCCCTGGGGACGGACGGATTCCCAGGATCCCATGGACCAGGATCATTACCTTGAATGCTCATGAGTTAAGGTTTTTGTTAGTTCTGGGCGGGGAAGAGGGCTGGCGCTGGTTCTAAGCAAACGAAAAAGCCCTAATGGAAATCCCTGGACTTTGGCATGATTCGGACGTTTCGCGGGTGGCGTTGGGGTTGTTGGCGCCAGCGATTGGGGTCGGTGACCGGGCGGACGACCTCATCCGCGCGGGCGAGAGTTGCTTTTTGGGGGAGCTTGTCGGTGTCGTTGAGCGCGCTCAGATGATGGGTCCAATCCCTCATCTCATCGACGACGACATGGATAATGTTGCCATGTTTCTGTAGCCGGCCCTGCACCAGGAGGAGGCGTGCGCCCATCAGGATGCGGCGATAACGCTCCATTACCTTCGACCAGACCACGCAATTGGCGATGCCGTTCTCGTCCTCAATGGTGATGAAGACGACACCCTTAGCCGTGCCCGGCCGCTGGCGCACTAGCACCACACCGGCAACGGCGACATGATCGTTGTGTCGATGATTGGCAAGCTCCACCGTCGAAAGGATGCCCCTTGCCTGGTAGGCACCTCGCATGAAGGCGAGCGGGTGGGCCTTTAAGGATAACCCGGTGGTCTGGTAGTCGACCACCACATGCTCGGGCAGCGGCATCTGTGGCAAGGCGACTTTCGGATCTTCGCCTTGGCCGCTTGCCTTGGCATGGGCGAAGAGCGGCAAAGGTTTTTCGGATTTGATCGCCTTTACCTGCCAAAGAGCCTGACGCCGATCCAGGCCCATGGAGCGAAAAGCGTCCGCAGTAGCGAGTCTCTCCAACGTGCGAACAGGGATGCCAGCACGATCACGGATGTCACGGACATCGGCGTAGAGGTCTTCGCGGCAGACCACGATCTGCGCCGCCTGCTCCTCGTTCATACCGCTTATCTGGCGGAGGCCCAGGCGTAGAGCAGTGCTTCCAGCACTTGGTTGACTGTCTGCGCTTTTTTCAAGCGTACAGTCCCAGTCACTATGATTGACGTCCACGGGCCGTATTTCCACCCCATGCTCGCGGGCATCCCGCGTGATCTGAGCTGGCGCATAAAAGCCCATGGGCTGGGAGTTCAGCAGACCGCAAGCAAAGACGGCGGGAAAATGGCATTTGAGCCATGAGGAGATGTAGACAAGTTTCGCAAAACTCGCGGAATGGCTCTCGGGAAAGCCGTAATCGCCGAAGCCCTCGATCTGCTTGAAGCAGCGTTCGGCGAAATCCCGCTCATAGCCGCGCTTGGTCATGCCCTCGACGAACTTATCCCGCATCTGATCGATGGTGCCGCGCCTGCGAAAGGTGGCCATGGCATGACGCAGCTTGTTGGCCTCATCGGGGGTGAATTTCGCTGCCTCGATCGCAATGCGCATCGCCTGTTCCTGGAAAAGCGGCACGCCCTTGGTCTTGGAAAGAATGCGTTCCAGCTCGTCAGGCGGGCCATGTTCTGGGGCGGGCGACGGGAAGGAAACCGGCTCCAAACCGTCGCGGCGGCGAAGATAGGGATGCACCATATCGCCCTGGATGGGGCCAGGCCGCACGATCGCGACCTCAATCACCAGGTCATAGAATTTTTGCGGCCTGAGCCTGGGCAGCATGTTCATCTGCGCCCGGCTCTCCACCTGAAAGACGCCGAGCGAATCCGCACGACAGAGCATGTCATAGGTCTCTTTATCATCTGGGGGCACGCTGGCGAGCGTGTGCGACAGGTTGTAATGATGTTGCAGCAGCTCAAAACATTTTCGGATACAGGTCAGCATGCCGAGGGCCAAAACATCGACCTTGAGAATGCCAAGTGCATCCAGATCGTCCTTGTCCCACTCGACGAAGGTGCGCCCTTCCATCGCTGCATTGCCGATCGGCACCACCTCGCAAAGAGGGGTCTTGGTGAGAACGAAACCGCCGACATGCTGGGAGAGATGGCGGGGAAAGCCGATCAATTCTTCTGTGAGTTCTAGCATACGCCGAAGGCGTGGCTCACTCGGATCGAGCCCTGTTTCTTTCTTGACCCGCTCCTCGGGCATGCCGCTACTGGACGAACCCCAGACCGTACCGGCAAGCGCCGAGGTGACGTCTTCGGAAAAACCCATCACCTTGCCGACTTCGCGAATGGCGCTTCTGGAGCGATAGGTGATTACCGTCGCCGCGATGCCGGCGCGCTCGCGGCCATAACGTTCATAGACATACTGGATCACCTCTTCGCGCCGTTCATGCTCGAAATCGACATCGATATCCGGTGGTTCCTTGCGCTCCATGCTGACGAAACGCTCGAACAACAAATCGACCTCGTTAGGATCGACCGCCGTGATGCCGAGGCAATAACAAACGGCGGAATTAGCGGCTGATCCCCGCCCCTGGCATAAAATCCCTTCCGACTTGGCATAGGCGACGATATCGTAGACCGTCAGGAAATAAGGCGCATAATTGAGCTGCGCGATCAGCTTTAGTTCGTTCTCCAGGATTTTTTGAACCTTGGCAGGAACCCCCGCTGGGTAACGTTCGGCTGCACCTGCATGGGTTAAATCCTCGAGGTGAGACTGGGGCATTTTCCCTGAAGGTACCGGCTCGTCAGGATAATCGTAACGCAGTTCCTTTAGCGAAAATCCACAACGCTCCTTGATCTCAACCGTGCGCCGGATGGCGCCCTCATGACCAGAAAAAAGCCGCAGCATCTCAGCGGCAGGCTTCAGATGCCGCTCGGCATTCGCCATCAGGCGAAAACCAGCCTCCTGCATCGTACAGCCCTCCCGAATACAGGTAATGACATCCTGAAGCAGCCGCCTCGCCGGCACATGAAAATGCACATCATTCACCCCCACCAGCGGCGCGCTGGACCGCGAACTTAGGTCGGTGAGGGCGAGGAGGCGTCGGCGATCATCGCCGTGAAAAAGGTGGTGGGCGGCGAGGTAGGGGCGGGCGTCGAGACTGGTCACGATTTGTTCGAGTTGGCTCTCAAAAAGTTCGCCCTCCGCTGGCAGCGATGGCGGGAGGAGGATAAGCACCTGGTCCTTTGCAGCCTCGAACAGGTCCGCGAGATAAAGCTCGCACTTCCCCTTCTCCGCGCGGCGCTGACCAAGGGTTAAAAGACGACAAAGACGGCCATAAGCGGCACGATCCTCGGGAAAACACAAAAAACTCGGACCATCTACAAGATCCAGCCGACATCCAACGATCAAAGGAAGATCTGCAACAAGAGCGGCTCGATGTGCTCGAACGACGCCTGCCAACGTATTCCGATCCGTCACGCCGATCCCGGCAAGACCAAGCTGACTGGCCGTCTGCACCAATTCCTCAGCATGGGACGCCCCACGCAAAAAGCTGAAATTGGTCGAAACCTGCAGCTCGACATACTCAGCCATCAGAAGTCACCCAAACACCCCATGCACAAACCAGTCGGGCCGGGAACGCCCGGCAGCGTTACCTTGGTGGTCGGAGATGGGGTCAGCATATCCAGAGGAATCGTAAAGGCCTTGGCGAAACAGCCAGTATCGCCGTCCCTCTTCGTCTTCAACTCGATAGTAGTCCCTGGTCGCCGCCGCCAAATCCACGCCGTCGGCCGCGCCGACCGCAATGCGCTCGGGGCCTTCTGATTTGACGATGCGGCGGGTGACACGTCGCCAGGTAAAGCGAAGTGGTGGACCGTCCGGCACTTCGGCGAGCGCCTTGATCGGCTCCGGCCTGAGCAAGAGGTGAGATGGGCGGCGGGGAGGTCCTACTGCCTCGACAGAAGAAGGCCATGCAGCCTCTCGATCCGTCCTGGCCTCAGTGCCTTGCCCCTGTCTCATGGTCGAGACGTGATGTTCTGCGCGTTCAGGAATGTGGCTTTCGATGGGCTTTATGATCGTGACGGCCTCCGGTCCAAGCCGATTGGCGAGGCGATCGATCAGCTGCGCCAAGTTCTCGTCCTGATCGGCCGTCTCGGTGATGTCGCCACCGAGCGAGGTTTGCTTGGCGCCAAGGGGAACGGCTTGATCGGCATGCAGCACCAGCTTCTCGATACCGAAACCCACATCGATGCTGCCCAGGCGTTCGGCGAATAGCCGCTCGATATGCCCCCCATCACGGGTCGGCCGGCTGGCCCCGACCCGAAGAGACCTGACATCGCCATCCATACGAAAAACGAGAAGCGTCAGCCGTTCCACGCCTTGCCCCGCCTTTTCCAGCATCCGGCAAAGCTCGCAGATCAAAGGCGACATAACATGAGCCAGGGCTTCAAGCTCGATGATCGGCTCCAAAAAACCCTGCTCGGTTCGAAAAACCGGCAAAGGATGCCGCGGGCGAAGCGGCTCATCTTGTCGCGCAAAAATCTGATCCAGACGCAACAGAACGGCCTCACCCACTTCCTTTGAAGAAAAACGTTTCCCCAGGGCAAGGCGGGGAAGATCAGCGAGCCCACCGATGCGCTTTAAGCCAAGACGTCTTAAAAGCGTCACCGTCCCAGGCGAAAGACGTAGGCCCGAGACAGGCAGGCAGGCAAGCGCTTGAGAGAGCTCTCCCGGCTGAACGATCGGCGCATCAGGCCGATAACGGGCGATCGCCCAAGCAGCCCCCAATGTCTCAGCCAGACCAAGACCATGCCGAATTCCAAGATCAGTCAGCCGACGGCTAAGATCAGCGAGCAGAGTCTCCTCACCACCAAACAGATGGGCGCATCCGGTTACATCGATCCAAAGGCCGTCATCCCCTGAAAACCACTGATCACCCCAAAGGCCTTCAAGGCGATCGATGCCGGAAAGCGGACTGTAACGCTGGCACCAATCGGCAAGCTTGCCCAAGGCTAGGTGATCGGCCTCAGGCTCGGCGGGCACTGTCGGCAAGTCTGGTAACAAGGCGCGCGCATGGGTCAGCGTCATGCCCGGCGACAACCCCGCTGCCCGCCCTGCTTCATTCACGGCGGCCAATTGCTGCACATTCCTAACAGTGGTCGTCAGCGCAAGAGGATGCTCATCATCCCGTGCGATCGAAAGCGATGACGTCGGAAGAGGCTTTCTGTGGATCGCCGAGCCTCGCAGGCCTGTTCGAGCCGTTACCCTCCGCAACCGATTGGTTGCCCATTGGGGTAGCCAGATGGAAACGATGCGCTTCATGGTCCCACTCCGCGATCCAACGCCCGATCCGGCCATGCCGGTTACGCTCCAAAGCAAGCTGCCATCTGGGTCGGCCCAAAAGTTTTCCGTCCCGTTCATCGCGTGAACTTGGGAGTGCCTTGATGCGCCACCTGGTCTCTGCCGCACTCGGTGCTCGCCCATGTTTCGCAGGCAAAAGCAGGCACCAGGTGCGATGCGTTGCCGCTGCGAGTGCCAAACGCCGGCTCGCAATCATGTCGAGATGGTCGACAGCGCCGATAACCGCGACAAGGCTTCCCGAACATACCCCCTGCTCCATCGCCCAGAGGCAATCGACATCCCGCCTGCCGGTGACGACCACCAGCTGATCCGGTGGAAGGCCGAGCCCCTTGAGCCCCGGTCCGTAAAGGCGTCCGAATTCGAGCTCTTCCTTTTGCCGCTGACACCAAAGCACCATCAACTTGCCACCACCCCGGCGCGGGCATTGTTGTTGCAAAAGGGCCGTCACCAAGGCGAGCCCGACATCCCGAACAGCCGACTGATCGCCATAACAATCAGCAATGAACTCATGCAAAGCCGGCCTCATTATGGCCTCATCACCCAGAATATGATCAATGGCCGACCGATCAGCGGTTCCACCATTCGATGCATCCATAAGAGAGGTAAAAAGGCCAGGTAGCTGCCGATCAGCGCCTTCTTGCCGCAAGGCAAGTGCTGGTCGGTCCCCAAAAGAGCCGCGCTCAATCATGCCGATCCGACGCCTCAATTCGGTAAGGCAAGCATGTCGGTCAGAGAAAGCTTCAAGGATGCTCATAAACACTGACTCGCCCAGTCAAACATCAAATGTTCTTGTTTTGTTCTGTTTCGTCAAGCCCATCTTTGGATTTTGTTCTCGCCAACCTCGCACCACCCCTTCTAATCATGCAGGAAAGCGCCCCAAGCAGGATCCCATCACGCGATTCATCAACGTCTGTTCATGGTGAATCTGCCTGGAAAAATTCACCAAATATTAACTGTGTCACGATAGCATCACCTAAGAGTTGAACATTGCTCGGCCCCTTGGCTCCTTCTCAACATCTGCGTATGAAGCTACCGAACACTGGATTATCAATCTCGGAACAATGTTTCTCGATGCCGCCTCACCAAGCTTCGCGGCGCTCATGGGATGATCTGGGTTTGTGGGAACGCCAACTTTGCCGGACAAAAGAAAGCCAACTTGATGACCAATGCCTATCAGGAAGCAAAAGAGGATCTGGAACGCGCGCCAAAGAGCTGGTTAGTGACCGGTGCTGCGGGCTTTATCGGCTCCAACCTCGTCGAAACATTGTTGCGTCTGGGCCAAAACGTCGTCGGCCTCGACAATTTCGCCACCGGCCATCAACGCAATCTGGTTGACGTCAAGGCGTCCCTCGGCTCTTCAGCATGGTCACGCTTCCATATGATAGAAGGCGATATCCGCAACCTGGATACCTGCAGAAAAGCGGTTGCTGACACCGATTACGTCCTCCATCAAGCGGCCCTCGGCTCCGTTCCAAGATCCCTCGAAGACCCGCTCACCACTAATGCCGTCAATATCGATGGCGCGTTGAACATGCTGACCGCAGCACGAGATGAAGGTGTTTCACGTTTCGTCTATGCAGCCTCATCCTCGACCTACGGCGATCATCCCGCTTTGCCCAAGGTTGAGGACCAGATTGGCAAGCCGCTCTCCCCCTATGCCGTGACCAAATTCGTCAATGAAGTCTACGCCGATGTTTTCGCCAGGGCTTATGACTTTCCCTCGGTCGGCCTTCGCTACTTCAATGTGTTCGGGCGCCGCCAGGACCCCGATGGCGCCTATGCCGCCGTCATTCCGAAATGGGTCGCCGCGATGCTCAAAGGCGAGCAGGTGCTCATCAATGGCGACGGCGAGACCAGCCGGGACTTCTGCTTCATCGATAATGTGGTCCAGGCCAATATTCTAGCCGCAATGGCCGGATCAGAAGCCCAAGGCGAGGTCTACAATGTCGGTGTTGGCGATCGGACGACCTTGAATGAACTCCACGAAATGATCCGAACATCTCTTGAAAATCTCGGCATCGATGTTCTGGAGCAACCTACTCATCAGGAATTCCGCGCCGGTGATGTTCGCCATTCCCAAGCCGATATCGGCAAGGCAAAACGGCTGCTCGGCTATCAACCGACCCATATCGTTGCCCAAGGGATTGAGACGGCCATGCCTTGGTACAAGGATCTTTTTGGAAACTCATAAGACCAACCAAAAGGCAAAACTCATCAGCGGAGCAAGACCTGAACGGTTCGTTAATTGAAGCTGCGACCTGCTTACAACATGGTGCTAATTTCACTGCCAGCACCACCGTCCTCACTTGACCGGGAACCAAGCGTCTTTAGGTTCCCCTGCCAACAAGAATGAAATTGGAGCTGTTCGTGAGCGCTGAAGTATCATTGCCCAAGCTTTACGTCTCGCCATGCCTTCGGCGTCGATTTGTTATGGCGATGACTTTGTGCATGCTCCCTTTCACGCCTGCCTTGGGACAGGACGGAGCAGGTACTCCTACCCCATCGGCAGAAGAAACACCTCTCGAGGCGTTGCCTGAAGAGGCAAGTGAGGTCGAACAAGCACCGGCACCGATCGATCCTCGCATCCTTCGTCGGGAAGAAGAGGATAGACGGCAGCGCATCGAGGCACTCAGCCGCACACAACCGCAGACCCCCAAAGAAGGCGATCTGCTTGCAGCCCCCGATATTCCCAAGGGACTGCTACCGAAAAGAGGGGTCAAATCAGGCGGTTTGGTCTATCTACCGAGCTTCAGCGTTGGCGCGCTCTTTACCGATAACGCCAATGATGATGTCGACGCGCTCGACGATGACGTACTTCTCGGGGCTGGTGCTGCATTACGGGTGCAGACGAATATGCGCCGTCACCAATTCGGGGCGGATGCAAGTGCAACCGCTGGCTATTCCATCAAGGGCGTGGAGGAAGACTTTCTCGATTGGGAAGCCGGCATCGATGGCCGCTTTGATTTCAATCGGCAAAATTCTCTAAACGGGCGCATTACCACTGTCCTCGCCCAGGAGGCCGACAGCTCAGCTGAAGCGGACGACAACGATGATGATGCGACTTTAAATGAGATCGAAGGCGATCTCGGCTATTTCTTCGGCGGAAGAACCATCGACCTCTCGCTCAATGGCTTGGTCGAGCGTCAGGAATTCTCGGGCGCCGATACCGATGATCGTGATAATACGACCTATACAGCCTCGACCAGGATCACTCGAAAATTCGGGAAACGCCTCTCCCTCTTTGTTTCACCGGCTTACGCCTTCACCGAATTCGATGAAGAGGTAGGAAATGATGGCCAAGGCCGTGATGCCAATGCAATTACCGGCCTGATCGGTGCCCAATACCGTCCACGGCCAAGGCTCAGTATCGGCGGGGCGATTGGCTACAGCCAAGCTTTTTTTGAAGACGACAATGTTGACGACAATGGTAGCGTCATCGGGTCTCTAGACCTGAGCCTAGCGTACAATTCAAAGACGGATTTTGGACTAAGCGCAGGACGCGAACTAGCCATCACAACAGTCGATGGCTCGGCAAGCGATATCCTGACATCGGTTTCGGCGAAAGTTGTCCGTTTGCTGTCGACGAGGCAGGCCTTGGTGCCCAAAATCACCTACCAAAATACGGAATTCGACGGCATTGATCGGATAGACCAAGATCTGACAGCCAGTCTCGAATATTTCTTCCGTCTTAGCGACCACATCGTCTTCGATGCTGGCTATCAGTACCAAGAACGCTTCTCCGATGATGCCGATGAGGAGTTTCGTGAAAACCTGGGACGCGTTGGTGTGACAATCATCTACTAGACGCATCGCCCAATCTGTTATGTGCGTGCCCCATCGACCGCTCGATGGATGAAATCAAGGACGCCTCCCATCAAAAAATGAACGTCCAATCGGTTATGTTCTATGTCTGAGCGACGCATAAGCTAGATCACAGCCTTACTGGCACCCCTTGGACCTTATCAACCCAATGAGGCCTGAAAGGTCTCGCCAGCTTCAAGCTCTACACGTCTCCTATAGCCACATGAAGCAACCAAAAGCCTCATCCGCAGGAAAGAAAAAGTTCTTCAGGTTGAAATACAACTCCCCAAAAACATCACCTCTTTTACGAAATCAATGGTTGTTTCAGAGAAAAACCATGTCGCCTCAAGAAAGAACTGTATTTGAGCAACAATCTGCCGAGAATTGAGAGAATGCTCCGCTACCGCATTGATTTTTTTCTTGGAATTGCCAATAAGAAGACGTGGTATAGAAATCTTAATTTTTCGGGTAGTATAATTGGGTCTTGAGCACCTCTCACGTGAGGAGGGGAGCTTGCTGTTACCCATGTTAAAACTTCTGGCAACGTTCACGTGGTATAGAAGCATGTACCTGTTCAAAAGATACTGTTTGGCGGCACTTAGCACGGTTGTTCTCGCACTCGGTCTTTCCGCTTGTGATGGGCTGTCCGATCCCCCGGTTCTCTCTGATGAGGACGTCTTGGAGCAACCAGACTACCGCATTACCCCTGGCGATACGGTTGCCGTTTCAGTATGGCGGTCACCCGAGCTGGCCGCGAGTGTGCCGGTGCGGCCAGATGGTAAAATCTCTCTACCCCTTGCCGGTGAACTCCGCGCAGCCGGAAAAACACCACTCGAACTTTCAGCAGCTGTTGAAGAGGCATTGAAGCCTTTTGTTCAGGTTCCCAAAGTCTCGGTCGTTGTGGAGAAGTTTGCCGATAATGACGACCGCACAGTGCAAGTTCTCGGTGAAGTTAAGAAGCCTACTTCTGTACCCTATCGTCCTTATATCACTGTTCTGGACCTCATCGTTGCCGCTGGCGGCTTGACCGAATTCGCTGACGGTAATAGCTCCAAGCTCATCCGTCGTGGCGACAAAGGTGACGGCGAAACTTACCGTCTCCGGCTTGACGAATTGGTCGGTGAAGGAAATCTCTCGAGGAATGCCCGGCTCAAGCCTGGTGATCTGGTCGTTGTACCGTCGAGCCTGCTTTAAAAAAATAACATCTCCGTTGACGGGGGTGAAACGCTGAGAATGTCATGCAACAACTTGTTAACCTGATCATTCCGCTTCTTACCTCTCTTTGGCACTGGCGGTGGCCCAGTCTGATGGTCGCCTGGATCGTTTGCCTCCTTGGATGGGGCGTTATTGCGGTCTTGCCCGATCGGTACACGGTCAGTGCACGTGTTGTGGTGGATACCGAGACGATTCTCGGCCCGCTCATGGAAGATCTCGCTGTCACCAGAGATTTTGACAGCCAGGTTAAAATGATCCGTGAGACGCTATTTTCGGTCTCAAACCTCAATGAGCTCATCGAAGCAACCGGTATCGACGACTACCGCGAGGTACAGACTCCTGTTGAACGCGCTGAACTCATAGAGAACTTGACGAAAGAGATCGAGTTGACGATCGAGGGGCGCAATCTCTTCATCATCGAGTTCACCGAAGACGATCCAGAGATAGCGCACGGGGTTGTCGAGACGATGATGAATATTTTCATCGAACGCAATCAAGGTCATTCTCAGCGTGATGTCGCCAAGGCGAGCAAATTTATTGAGGAGCAAATTGCCGTCTACGACAATAAATTGCGAACGGCTGATCTGAAGGTGGCAGAATTCAAGAAAGAGAATTCCGATGAACTTGGCGGTGCTGAGCAAGGCGCTCGAGAACTCGAGCGGGCATCCAACGAGCTCCGTCGTCTACGTGCTGAAACGGAATCGTCTCTATGGCGACGCGATCAGCTGAAGGTCAAGCTCGATGCAACACCCAAAACGCTGAGCCGAGCCCAAACTGAAGTTGCTTCGGATGTGCAAAAAAACCTTGATGAGCTGAAGAAAGAATTGAGGCGTAAGAGCCTGCTCTATACCAATCAGCATCCCGACATCATTTCTCTCAATCAATTGATTGCAGAAGCAACTAAGCAGCTAGATGAAGAGAAGCAAAATACGCGTCAGACGGCGTCGACGGGCATCAAGAACCCACTCTACGAACAACTTGCTAACCAGTTAGAAGTGGCAGAAGTGTCCGTTGATGATCTGGAACGACGGCTTAAGGTGACCGAGTTTGAAGTCGAAGAGCTAGCCAAAAAAGCAAAACAATCGCCAAAGGCGGAGGCCGATCTCAAGCGTCTGACGCGCGATTATGACATTCTCCTCCTCCAGTATGAGAAACTGATAAAAAGGCGCGAAGAGACCCAACTGGCAACAGATCTGGACATCGGCAAACAGCGTGCCGATTACAGAATCGTTGACCCACCCGTTCTTCCATTAGAACCGAGCAGTCCTTTCCGCGGCTTGTTGATCATCGCAGTTCTGCTACTTGGTTTCGGTGCTGGTGCAGGGTTTGCTATTTTGCGCTTCCTAACTACGGGAACCGTGCTGACTGCGACCCAACTGCAGGACACCTTTAGAATGATCCCTGTATTAGGTGGTGTTGGGGTCGCAGACCTTCCCAATCAAAAATCGACCCGCTTTGCCGACCAGTTCGGTATGGCGGGTGCAGCAATGAGCTTGGTGGTCGTCTGTGGTCTGCTTGTCTACTTCTATGAAGTCAACTCGCTGACATTGGACCACATCGCACCGGAGGCCGAGGCTGCTCAACGCGTTACTGATAAGGCAGATTCTCTGTTAACAAGCAAGGAAGCGAGTGCGGGCTTATGATTTGGCCTTTCAGTAAAAAAGACAAAGAGCGTGCCGAGCGGCTTGATCGATATCTTAAGCCCAAATGGAGCCAATGGGCTCTATCGAGCGATGCCAATCGTGAGACGGCGGACATCATCCTCAATTTCGATAAGCTGGCGGGAAAAGGGTTTATTACCCCTGCTTCTCTAAATAGCGAGCTTTCTCGAAATTATAGCGTGATCAAGCGTCGGCTGTTTCAACGCCTTTCCTATTTCGGTCAAGATGTGAATGCTGTCGCCGCCGCGTCGAACGCGTTGCCCCGAAAAGAATCGGGCCCGGTCATTCTGGTAACGTCGGGCAGCCCAGCAGAAGGAAAGACCTTCAACACGACGAACCTTGCCTTAAGCCTTGCTCTCGAAGAGCGTATCAACGTTCTTCTTATCGATGCGGATTTGGCCAAACCCAGTATCCCCGAGATCTTTGATTATGCTGAGGATAAGCCTGGTCTTTTTGAATATCTGACCACGCCAAAGAGTTCGATCGAAGACTTCATTATGCAGACCTCGCCCTTACCGCTCTCGATCCTGCCCGCAGGCCAGGCAATAAGTTCCCCTGCTCAACTGCTGGCCGGCGATATCATGACGGATCTGATCGATTACCTGTCCGCCGATCAAAGCCCCTACGATATTATCCTGCTTGATGGCCCGCCGATCCTGGCAACGACCGAGGCCGTTGCTTTGGCGCCGATTGCAGATGAGATCGTTCTGGTCGTGGGCACCGGCGAGGCAACCTTTGAAGATATCGGGACATGCCTCGACTTCCTCGGTGGTGTCGACCATGTCAGCATGATCGTAAACCGGCTCTACTTCCCCGAGAACAGCCCCTCAACCTATCCCTACGGTAATGCCGCCTAGACGGCCAGCACCGAGACTTCAATCTGAAATACGGTGAAACATCCTCAAGATTAGTGGGGGGAAGACCTTGCAAGAAGAAACTTGCGATCGTCACTGTATGACATCTTCCTTGGCCGGGCTGATAAACGCAGGGGTATACATGTTGCGCAAGACTGCCAATCGAAGCGCCCCACATCAAAGCCAGTCATGCCCATGGATATGAAGTCTCTCAAAGTTGTTTGGAGCGCTCTCTTCGACCAAATCGGTGAGTATGATCGCCGCTTGCGCAAAGCCGCTCATCATCGCGTCTGGTTCATGCCGCTCTATCATCGCATTCTCAACGACGACGAGGCCGATCCGTTCGACTTCGGCCTGGGCGTGAGAAAACGGCATTTCGACCAGCATCTCGCATTCTACCGTAAGCATTTCCATGTCTGCACCGTGAGTGAAGGCTTGCAGATTTATGATAGCGGCGATTGGCCGGACAAGCCCTTACTCTCTGTGACGTTTGACGACGGGTATCTCGACAATATCGATCTCGCTTTGCCCCTTCTCGAACAGCATGACTGCAAGGCCTCATTCTTCATCTGCACCGGCCCCATCTCGGACAGTCACCCTTTCTGGTGGGATGTTGTTATCGCCAGCGCTACTAAGCGACATGAAGACCATTGGCAATCGCTGCGGACAGCGTTTGATGTTCAGACTGAGAACAAAGCAGACATCGAACTGCGCAACATACTCGGGCGGCTATGGGACCTGAGCTACGACCAAATCCAACCCCTTGTCGATCTGGACCGGGCGAGACAAGCAAATCTTGATAAACTATGCCCGGCGCTCATGGACAGGCATCATGTTAAGCATCTGGTCACATGTGGCATGGAAGTCGCGGCGCATACCCATCATCATCCCAACCTGACCAAAGAGACTGACCTCGTCATCGAGGAGGAGATCATTCGGTCCAAACAACTCCTGGAGGATTGGACCGGAGGCTCAGTTCAGGGCTTTGCAACCCCTCATGGTTTTGTCGACGAGCGGGTCAAGGCGATCTGCACCAAGCAAAATATCACTTATATCGCATCGACAGATCGTGGCTCTAATCAGCCTCTCGTTCCCTACCATCTTGCGCGGTTTGGCGTTGCCGATGCCGCTCTTCCAACGCTGAAGCGGAGCTTAACCGGTTCGATTGACCTCTGATATTAAGGTATATCTGGCATGATTGAGGAGTGGGTTTTGACCTTGGATCGTCATCGCCCTGGCCAAACTTTTCGCCCGACCTCACCGATCAGGCGATTTGATCGGCCGGTCATAGCGAAGCGCTTGTTTTTTTGTGTCGCAACGGCAACACAGCATTACTTTACCTCGTTCTGTAGCTTCGCAAAGAGTTCGACAACGCGCTCTTCAGTGTAGAAAAATCAACGAAGTTTTTAGCTTTGATCGTTAAGATGAATGAAGAAGTAATGAAGATTTGCGGCGTTGACTTAGCTAAGTCTAGCCGCCGTTCGGCATCGTCGGCCGGCGGGCCTCCATGCCTACGACATGACGAAGCGCCTTCCAAGGTCAGTGGAATAAGTTCTCGCCCCACCACAACGTCGGGCAATCTCCAAGCCTACGACAATATTGATGGGGCAGGTGGAGAAGGGGCTGATGCGTTGTCGAATTGAATGGACCATGGTTCAGCACCTGGAGGCGAACGGGGCGATTAACAGACGGATAAGAACAAGCGCCACGTTAAATGGATCGTCTTACGTTTACTAAAGCTTAAGAAGTAAGGCGGCATGAGAATGAACTGTTTCTCTGTGATGGGTATGTGATCAGAATGGTTGAGGGCTTAGGTGATTTCGTCGTTGCCAAATTCAAAAACGCGCCAAGCGAGTGGCAACGGTTTGTGGCCAATTGGCATTGGCCCAAAATAAGCAGGGATGATCAGCAAGCGGAATGCTTTGATCTGTCGCCGCAGATTAAGGCCGCAACCACCGGCAGCACTGTCGGCAGAGGCAGATCCGGTGATTGGCGCTTCATTCTGGAACAGCCCGTCAGCGGCGTCACCACGCAGGCTGTAATCGAGGGCCGGGCAGAAGGTTTTCGCGGTAAGTTCGCTGTCGTCGATGTCAATGCTGATTCGGGTCATCTTCGGATACATACCGATCCGATGCGCCAGATCGCTCTATTTTTCCTCGAAACCGCCGATGTTATTGCGGTGGCGACGGATCTTCGCTTGCTCACCCAACTGCCGGGCTTTGAGCCAAGCTTGTCGCCAGAGGCAATTTACCATCATTTGAACTTCGGCTATGTGCCAACCCCCTTTTCGATCTATTCGGAAATCAAAAAAATCCCGCCGGGTGCCAGGCTGACGGCCGATGACGACGGGGTTCGCGTCGAGCGCTACTGGCAACCGAGCTACCCTGCTGATCTCAACGACGATGAGGCCGCTTTGGGCGAGCAGCTACGTGACAATCTGTTGTCGGTCATCGGCGGCTACGTTCCACCAAAAGCAGATCCCGCCTGTTTTCTAAGTGGTGGCACCGATAGCTCGACCATCACCAGCATTCTTGCCAAGACGGCGGGTGCGAGCAGAACCCATGCCTTCTCGATCGGTTTTTCCGAGAAAGATTATGACGAGCTTGAGTTCGCTGAGACAGCCGCAAAAGCTTTCGGGGTCGATCATCATCAACGCCGCATCGATGCCGATGAGACCCTTGATGCGATCGATCTTCTGGTGGACGCGTTTGATGAACCCTTCGGCAATTCTTCCGCAGTACCGACCTTCTATTGCGCTGATCTGGCAAAGCAACAGGGCTATGATTGCCTGCTTGGTGGCGATGGCGGCGATGAGATCTTCGGCGGCAATGAGCGTTATGCCAAAGACTACTATTTTCAGCGCTATCACAATCTACCTGGACCGATGAAGGCCATGGGCGGCTTCCTGCGCCATAGCCTGAAGCCGATCGATCGGCGATTCGTCAATAAGATCAAAAACTTCCTCAATCGCGGCGCGCTAGCCAACCCTGAACGCTTCTATACTGATGATAGCTTCGCTTCGGATTACTATGAGGAATTGCTCTCGCCGTCCTTGCAGAAATCCTGTGAAAGGCGTTCCTCCCTCGAGATCCTCGAAGGGCACTTCGCGAGCGCCGATGCCGAGGAAGACCTGAACCGGTTGATGTATATCGACCTGCAAATGGCCATCGCCGACAATGATCTAACCAAGGTCAACCGAAGCGCCAAGGCAGCGGGCGTCTCCGTGCTCTACCCGTTCTTGACACCTGATCTGATCCAGCTGATGGGTCGCATGCCGACCAGCCTCAAGGTCAACCGGACGACCAAGCGCTACCTCTTCAAGAAGGCTGTCGAGCCGCTCTTGCCCGAGGCAATCTTGAAGAAGAAAAAACAAGGTTTTGGCCTGCCATTCGGCTATTGGTTCCGACACGATCTCAAGATCAGATCTTTCCTCGGCGACATTCTTCTCTCGCAGGGATGCATGGAACGCGGTTATGTCGATCGCGACTTCGTCAAAAACCTCCTGGATCGTCATCAGCAAGGCGTTTGGGACTACAGCCATGAGCTTTGGCTGCTGTTGATGCTGGAGCTTTGGCATCAGCGTCATTTTGACGGTCAGGCAGCCCATCGTCATGCAGCCTGAGACGTCACCACGCCATGTGTTGATGGTGATCGAGAGCGACTATCCCTCGATCGATGGCGGCGGCGCGGAGGCTCAGATCGAGACCTTGACCAGCAACCTGCCGAAGGACATCCGTGCCACAGTGGTCGCCCCGCTCGTGCCCTGCGGGCCAGACGCGATCGAAGACATCGTCCATGACGTGCCGGTCCATCGGCTCTGGTATCCGCGCCTGCCGCTGATCGGCGGGTTCATCATGCTGCTTCGCCTGGCATTCTTCATCCTTACGAGACGACGGGTGATCGATGCCATCCATTGTCATATAGCCAACAATATGACGGCCGTCTGCGCCGCCGTCGGGACCCTGTTGGGCATACCTGTCCTAGTCAAGCTCACCGGTATGACCGAGCTCGAAGGCGGCATTCTAAGCCCGCGCCGCTCCATCGGTCTCTCCTTCAAGCGCTGGCTGATCATGCAGGCAAGTGGCTTCCAGGCGATCAGCAAAGAGCTCGAAGCCGGCCTGATTGAGAAGGGTTTTGATCCAGCACGGATCCATCTGGTTCCCAATGCCGTGAATACCACGTTGTTCGCGCCGAACAGCGATCAACGAGATGGTCTCAAGCAGCATCTGGGGATCGAGGCCGCCTTCGTCGCCTGTTTCGTCGGCCGCCTGGTACCGGAAAAGGCGCTGGACATGCTGATCCGTGCTTGGGATCAGGCGATACCGCGGGACGCCGATGCGGCACTCGTTTTGGTTGGCACCGGCCATCTTGAGAACGACCTCAGAACACTCGCGAAAAATCTTGGCCGTGCCGATCAGGTCGTCTTCGCCGGTTTCGTACAGGACAAGGCCAGGATCGCGGATTATTGGCGTATCGCCGATCTCGGCCTGCTCACTTCTGATTTCGAAGGCTTGTCAAACGCGCTTCTGGAAGCCATGGCCTCGGCCGTTCCGATGATCGGAAGCCGGGTCAGCGGCAATAGCGATCTGATCACTCCTGGCGAAACCGGCTGGTTGTTCGAGCCAAGGCAACAGGGCCAGCTCACCGAATGCCTGCGACAGGCTTTCGAGATGGCGCCTTCAAAGCGCCTCGCCATGGGAGGAGCCGCAAGGCAGCGGGCACTTGGGACGGTCGGTGTCGATCATATCTGGGATCGATTATCCAAACTCTACGCTGGCGAGAAACAGGAGGCCATGGCGTTATGTGCGGAATAGTCGGCGTCTTCAGCCCGAGCGGCAATCTGCCGGCTGAACAGGATTTCGTTGCGGCCTGCACAACTCTTCGTCATCGCGGGCCGGATGATCAGGGCATTTACCGGGACGAGACCACCGTGATAGGGCAGCGCCGCCTGTCGATCATCGATCTGGATAGCGGTCACCAGCCGATCCACAATGAGGACCAGTCTGTCTGGACCGTCTACAACGGCGAAATCTACAACTACATCGAGCTTCGAGAGGAGCTTGAAGGCCTCGGGCATCGCTTCTATACCGCGAGCGATACCGAAGTCATCGTGCATGCTTTTGAGCAATGGGGCATCGATGGCTTCGCCCGCTTGCGCGGCATGTATGCGATCGCCCTTTGGGATATCAAGAACCGGACCTTCGTACTGGCACGCGACCCGCTCGGCAAGAAGCCGCTCTATGTCACGGCACAACAGGGTCAACGGGCTTTCGCCTCGGAGCTGAAGGCGCTCCAAGCCATGCCAAGTCTCGATTTCACGCTCAATCAGGATGCGTGCCGGGACTTTGCGCTTATGGGCTATATCCCGACACCGCTCTCGATCTATCGGGAAGTCAGCAAGATCAAGCCCGGTCATGCGCTGATCATGAAGGACGAGACAATTGAAGAGCGGCCGTTTTGGCGCCTCTCCTTCATGCCAAAGCACCGCCGAAGCGAAGCCGACTTGCTTGATGAGCTGGACCAGCATCTGAATGATGCGGTCAGGCTCAGGCTGCGCAGTGACGTACCGTTCGGTGCTTTTCTGAGCGGCGGGCTGGATAGCTCGATCGTGACGGCCCTCATGGCCAAGCACATGAGTCAGCCGGTCAAAACCTACTCGATCGGTTTCAAGGAAGCGGCCTTCAACGAACTTTCGGATGCCAAGCAAATTGCCGATCATATCGGCTCCGAACACCACGAACATATCGTCAGCGCCGATGCCGTCGGCCTGCTCGACAAGCTGGTCTGGCATTTCGATGAACCCTTTGCGGACAGTTCGGCGATCCCGACTTACCTCGTTGCACAAGCCGCTGCTCGGGACGTCAAGATGGTGCTTTCCGGCGATGGCGGCGATGAGGCGTTTGGCGGTTATGAGCGTTATTTGAAACAACAGGTGATCGAGCGCCTTCATCGTTTGTCGCTCGGTCTGGCAGGCCCTGGCTTGAAGGCTCTTGGCGGTGTTTTGCCGGGCAGCCTTGGGGCGCGCTTCGCCTGGCTTGGCAAACGCACCGCCCTTCCCTTCCCCGCCCGCTATCTCTCAGGTGTCGCACTCAGCACACCTGCCGATGTCGCAAGGTGGTTGCAGCATGGCGGTGAAACGGCGGACTATGGGGCCGTCGAACGCTCGTTCGATCACGGCTACGACGATCGCAATGATGAGATGATTCACGGCGATATCGAGACCTATCTGCTCGACGATATCCTGGTGAAGGTTGACCGCATGACCATGGCCTGTTCCCTCGAAGCACGCGCCCCGCTCCTGGATGTGAAGCTGGTGGAATGGGCGGCCCGCTTGCCAAACGACATGAAGATGCGCGATGGTCGCGGCAAATATCTCTTACGCGCGCTCGCCAAGAAATACCTGCCGCCAGAGGCCCTCGACAAGAAAAAGCAAGGCTTCGGCATTCCCCTGGATCACTGGTTCCGAACCGATCTCAAGGACATGATCGCGGACACGATCGAGAGCAACGACTTCGCCGATGCCGGCGTGTTTGATCGCGATGTCGCCAGGCAGTTCCTCGCCCAGCATCTCAAAGAGGGCAAGAACCACGGCGAAAAACTTTGGCAAATGCTGGTCTTCACCCTTTGGTACAAAGACCGCAACACCTCGCCCGTCTCCTTACCAATCGCAGCGGGCGCTTAGCCTTTCTTTATGCCGCGACATTTTTCGATCGTTTGGCCAGGAATGCTCCAGCGGTCATTTTCCTAGCGAAACCAGACTCAAGCAAAGCGTCGCGAACGCGTGCTGTTGATCAGGGCTGTCCTCTAATTCCGGGCACGGAACACCAGCTTGTAGAATAAATTTCTAACCGGTTCGTTCGGTATTTTCCTTTGTCACAGCTAAGATCCTGAACAGTCACAAGCATTCACGAAATCTTCAAATGCGAGCCAGCGTAGAATCAATTGGTGACCCCAGCACACCTTGGCTTTGCTATCGCTCTCCAATTTCAGCTTTCGATGTGATCTACTTTCGGCAGGCAGCGTGTGTTGGAGANNAAAATCCAGTAGGAAGTTCCGTTTAGGCAGGCAGCGTGTGTTGGAGACGACCATGGCTGACGAACCTCCCGTCAATGGGACGTGCTGAAAATCGATGATGCCAAGGAGCGCTCGGCGGCGTTGCCGGCGGTCGACAGACAGCACTTGCGTCGACTCCGCAGATCGCTCCGCTCAAATGGTTCGAGCAGACCGGCTATGATGGCCAGTTCGAGCCAAGCATGACCGTCTCGGTGGAAAGCTATATCGGCCAGCGGGGTGCAAAGGAGGGCGTTAAGCTCGATGAAATGGTACGGATCACCGAGAGCGGCTGCGAGCTCGTCGCGCGATGTCCGTTCGAGGATATTCTACTTGCCTGAGGTTGAATCCGCGCCGCTGGCAAGCCACAGCGTTAAGTGCACGGATCTTCGCTATTGTTCGACGTCGAACGAGATGAACGCCAAACCCGCAATGTCTAGTCCTGGCACGAAGCCGAAGAGAGGCTTTAGGAAGCTAACCGTTCAAGAGAGGTCCTTTGGGTTCGCTCACCGCGAAGAATGGTCATGGAGGAGCGTGCTCAGAGCGGCAATGTGGTCTGGGCGGATGCCGCAACAGCCGCCAATGATTTGTACGTTGCGATTGAGCCACCTCTGGCTTGCCGCCACATAGTCTTCCGGCGAGATGGTTCCATCGAAGATCCACTTGCCATCGATGAAGTTCCCAGAATGAGCGTAAACGCCGACGAGACCATCCCAATGTGCCTCCACAATGTCGAGGCAGGCCTCTACGTGGCACACATCGGTGTGCATGATGCTCAGCAGCGGAACCTCCTTGCCCTCCAGCGCGTTAATCGCATCGACTAAGAGTTCACCAGCTTGAGCGATGGTCGCGCCATCGGCATCGGTCTCATCTGCTTGCAGGCACATAACACCTTCGGCGTCCGGTGCGCAGGAGAGCCCTACCCAAACCGGAAGGCCGCTCGTCCTTGCCCCTTCGAACACCGCAAGCATCCGGGGAACCTCGATCATCATCTCCAGCATGAGGAGATCAGCCCCTGCTTTTTTCATGATCATGGCCTGTTCCGAGGCGCCGTCTCTCAGGTCATCAAGGGAGGGCAATCGGCCAGAAAAGGACCAATGCGACATTCCGCCGGCGACAAGCACATCCTGTTGGCCCACGACGTCGCGCGCCTCACAGGCGAGTTCGACCCCGCGACGGTTGTAGTCATGAAAGAGCTCCGGGACGCCTGCATCTTCCATCAGATTGCGCGAGGTCGCAAAGGTGTTGGAGATAACGATCTGCGCCCCATGGCGGATGTAGTCTTCGTGAATGCCTCTTACAATGTCCGGGTGGCTCAAAGCACCGCCGCCGTTCCAGGCGTTGTCCAGTTGAGGAACTCCGCGACGCTCCACCTCAGTGCCAGTTCCGCCATCGATCATGACTTGGGCACCGTTGTGCAGGCGATTCTGTAGGTCTTCGTAGCGTCGTGACACGTTGAGGCCTCGCTGGAACGGTTTTCTCTTCGAGACTGGATTTCGACGTCAGCGTACCGCTTAAGCAGTGGCAAAAGAAGCCCGTCATCAAGTCGATCCAGCAATGGACAAAAGACAGTGTTAAAAGGTCAACGCTTTGGGATGGTAGGAAATGGCAAATTTAAGAAGCGAGCGTTATGGCCGGTTCGCCCCTGAAAGCCGTGATTCGTTAGCCTGCGCTAATGGCTTAAGGTGACTAAATAAATGAAATATGTCGCCATCATGCTGGCGCCAGTTTTTTGCCGCTGTCTCGAATCAGAACCCTTTAGCCACGCGACGAAAGGGATCTTTGCATTATCGACGATATGGCGAGATTTGATCGAATGGATGCCATACCAATTCAACGAATATCGAATCCAGGATGTGGGCAACGTCTTCCCAAGTTTATGTCATCATGCGCTTGCTCGGGAATTTCCAGGCCTCAACATCATTCGACATGCCCAGAGAACGTCAGCGCGACCCGAAAGCCATTGCTGTTCAATCGGCTGGCAGGCCGGCTCCAGATGCGGCTTGCAGAACGGAGACTTCTTGGCTCGTTCTCCCAAGAGCCGCCGCGCAGCACGCGATTGGCTTGCCCCTCGGACAGCCAGGAGCTTCCATCGACAGGAGCGCCCTCATAGGTTCTATGGTAGTGGTCTTCGACCCATTCCCAGACATTCCCAGCCATGTCGAATAAGGCGAAATTGTTGGCCGCGAGGCTGCCGACAGGCGCCATGAAGCTTTGGCCATCATTGCAAGGCAAGTGTTGCCAATTGAACGCGTTGGCTTGCTTGCTCGCTTCGTCATGGCCATTGGCGTGGTTGCAGGCGAGACGGATGTCGTCACCCCAGAAATAACGAGAACGCGCCCCCGCGCGCGCCGCATATTCCCATTCGGCTTCGCTCGGCAGACGGTAGGCATTGCCCGTTTTCTCCCTAAGCCAGGCGACATAGGATTGCGCGTCATCCCAGCTCACGCATGTCATGGGATGCTCACTCGTCTGACGATGACGGTGACCGGGATTATGCAGGTCAAGATCATAGCCCCGCGCGGCATCGCCAAATCCCACATCCCAATAAACGCAGGGGCCGGTCCGATGACTCGTCTCCATAACGAAGCGGGCAAACTCACCGCGGGTGACTTCGTATCGTCCCAAGGCAAACGACGGCACCGAAACGTCGTGGCGCGGCCCTTCATTACTGCTGCGCCCTTTCTCGTCGTCAGGTGACCCCATCAGGAATGAACCGCTTGGAATCACAACCATCTCGGGACAGCGATCGCAATCGCGGAACAGGGACAATGGTTGGTCCGGACTGATGGCAGGTTGATAGTCTGCTTGCTCGACATCTTGAGCTTGGGCACCAACAAGCAAGTTTGCGAAAAGAAGGACCGCTAAGCACGTCATGTTCAACGCATGGCGGTCAAAAGGCGGCCAAGCTTTCGCTAAGACCTTGGTCCTACCTAATGCAAGCTGGTCCAGAACTTTCATCATGGTCGAGACGTCGCACTCTTCTCCAAATATCGGCTGGTCGGTTGACGCATTCTGGTGACTAGGTTCAGGTTTTCCTGGCCGTAACCTCGATCTCGATTTTCATGCGAGGATCGGACAGACCGGCAGCGAGCATGGTCGCGGCAGGCCTGGTTTCCGCGAATGCCGATCTCAAGACTGGCCAGCAGCTTTCAAATTCCTTTGGGTCAGGAAGGATGTAGCGAACCCGGACGACATCTGACAAGCTTGCGCCAGCCTCTTTGAGCGCCCATTCAATATTGTTGAGGCATTGCCGGGTTTGTTCGACGACGCTATCGGAGATCGCCATGGTTTCGTAGTTAAACCCTGTCGTGCCGGAGACGAAGACCCAATCACCATCGACCACAGCGCGAGAATACCCAATCTGCTCCTCGAATGGTGATCCCTGCGATATCAATCGTCGTGACATCAACGCTTCCTTTTGGAATGGCGACTGAGAGACGCAGACAGTTACCCTACTGGATCGCTGGCCTAAATCTCTGCAGCCGGCGGCTATCGATGGTCAGCTACAATAGCGATTAAAGCGGCCGCTACGCGTCGCCCCTCGCTTGCCAGCACATTGTAGGTGCGGCAGGCAGCACCGGTATCCATCGTCTCGACGCCAATTTTTTTCGAACTCAAAACCTCGCGCAAGGTCACGGGTGCAAGTGAAAAATTCACACCGCAGCCGATGATCAGGAGTTCGACGGATGGATCGGCTTCCATGATCGGGGTGAGGCTCGGAAGCGAGAGATCGGCGAGGTTGGTTGCGTTCCATGGCAGGACCTTATCAGCGAGGACCAGCAACGAGCCCTGATGACGTTGGCCGGATATTTTAAAACCGCCATCTCCGTAGCTTTGCACGAGCTGGAGGCCGCCCACAGGTGGCTGTTGCATGAGTTCCACGCTAAGCGTTCCTGCCGGGGGCCAAGTCAAGCAGCCTCTGCTAGGGGCTGCCAACGCCCGGCGGTGGCGGGCTGGTTTCAGCGGATGGCAAGGCGACACTCTCCGCTCGAAGATTGAGGTGAAGGAGGATCGGTGCGGCGATGAACATCGAGGAATAAGTACCGATCAACACGCCCCAGATCAGCGCGAAGGTGAAGTCGCGAATGACCGGGCCTCCGAAGATGAACAACGCCGCGAGTGCCAAAAGCGTGGTGACCGAGGTCATCAAGGTTCTGGCAAGCGTGTCGTTCAAGGACCGGTCCAATAGGTCCGGCAACAGCATTTTTTTGTATTTTCGCAGATTTTCCCGTACGCGGTCGAAGACCACCACGGTATCGTTCAGCGAATAGCCGACGATGGTCAGCAACGCAGCGACTGTCGCCAGGTTGAACTCAAGCCCGAGCAGCGAAAAAATACCTAGGGTCAACATGACATCATGGACCAGGGCTACGATCGAACCGACCGCGAACTGCCACTCAAACCGGAACCAGATATAGGCAAGGATGGCCATCAGGGCGAACAGCACGGCTTCCGCACCGGCTCTGAACAGCTCACCGCTCACCTTCGGCCCGACGAATTCGACGCGCCGATACGAGATCTCGTCCCCGAAGTTTTCGTTGAGCGATTGTTTGACCTGATCGACCGCAGCCAGCTGCTCTGCCTGTTCACCGTCCTGGCGCTCCACCCGGATGAGCACGTCGCTTTCCGAGCCGAAAGTCTGTAGCGCGACCTCACCAAGGCCAAGGTCGTTTAGGGTCGAGCGCATCGCGCCGATATCAGCCGCCTCACCCGGCATGCGCACCTCGATCATGGTGCCGCCCTGGAAATCGATGCCGAAATTCAATCCCTTGGTCGGCAACAGAATGATGGTCAGAAGGGCAAGCACGCCGGAGAACGCATAGGCAATCTTGCGAAAGCTTAGAAACGGAACATTGGTCTGATCGGGAACCAGACGGAAACTCATCATAATCTTAACCTCAGACCGGAAGCATGGCGGGGCGCGAACGCCTAAGCCAGGTGCTGATCAGGAGACGGGTGAGCATGATCGCGGTGAACATCGAGGTGACGATACCGCAGCCTAGGGTCACGGCAAAACCCCGGATCGGCCCTGAGCCGAAGACATAGAGAAGGATGGCCGCGATCAGGGTCGTGACATTGGCATCGATGATCGTGCGCATCGCCTCCTTATAGCCAGTATCAACCGCGGCAAGAGGCGATTTGCCAACCCTTGCCTCCTCGCGGATACGCTCGAACACCAGCACATTGGCGTCCACTGCCATGCCGATCGTGAGAACGATACCGGCAATGCCTGGAAGCGTCAGGGTCGCCTGAAGGAGCGAGAGAAGCGCTGTCACCAAGAGCAGATTGACGATCAGCCCGACATTGGCAGCGATACCGAAGACCGGGCCGTAATAGAGTGTCATGAAAACGATGACGGCGACCAAACCGATCACACCAGCCCATTTACCCGCAGCGATCGAATCAGCCCCCAGATCTGGACCGACGGTTCGTTCCTCGATCACCTCAAGTGGGGCTGGAAGCGCACCGGCACGCAGCAAAATCGCAAGATCATTGGCGCTTTCGACAGTAAAATTACCGGAAATGATCCCACTTCCACCTAGAATAGGCTCGTTGATCCGGGGCGAGCTGATGACCTTGTCGTCGAGCACCACCGCTAGGAGTTCATTCACATGATCCCTAGTGACATTGCCGAATTTCCTAGCACCCACGGCATCGAAGGTGAAACTCACCACCGGCTGGTTCTGCTGATAGGTCGGCTGCGCGTTGACCAGATTCTCGCCGCTGACCTCGATCCGCTTTCGAACCACCACCTCGCTAGGGCCAGCGTCATCAACGCTTTCCATGAGCACTGAGCCAGCTGGGAGATTGCCGGAGAGCGCTTGCGCCGTAGACGTTTCTAAATCGACCAGGTGAAAATTCAGCTTTGCGGTCTGGCCGAGAAGATCCTTGATCCTGTCCGGGTTTTTTTCGCCTGGAACCTGAACGAGAACACGATCAGCACCTTGGCGCTGGATGGTCGGCTCACGCGTGCCGACCTCATCAATGCGCCGTCTTACGATTTCAAGGGATTGCTGAACGGCATTGTTTTGCAGCGATTGTGCGGCCCCCTCGGTGAGGGTGATATCGATACGGCTGCCGGATTGGCTGATGTCAAAATTCGGGGCCAGCGGGTTGCCACCAAGCTGGCCAAAAACATCAGCGCCGAACTCACCTGTATTATTGCTATTGAGTTCGCCAAGGATGCTCAGTGCCTGGGATGCCTGACCGCTGTCGACAAGGGTGAACGATGTCGTATTTCCCCTTGATCCCAAGCTCTTATATTTAATCTTCTCCGGGCGAAGCAGTCGGCGGACATCGTCCGCGACCGATTCCATGCGTTCCTCGATAACGGCCTCGACGCCAACCTCCAAAAGCAGATGTGATCCGCCTTGAAGATCGAGACCGAGATTGATCTGCTGATGGGGCAGCCAACTCGGCATCCGCTCCATCTGAGCTCGCGGGAACAGGTTCGGCAGGCTGAACACGACGCCTAAAAGGCAAATCGCGACGATCGAGCCGATGGTCCAGGAGGAGAAACGCAACATCGCCGTATCAGCCCTATTTCTTGCCGAAGAGTTGAGACATCAGCCCGGGCTTCTCACCAGTATCAACAGCACCGCCTGTGTCGTTCGCGGGCTTGGCTGTCTGTGCCGTCTTGTTCATGACATCCGAGATCGTCGTTCTTGCCACACGCACGCGAACATCCTTGGCGATCTCCACCACGGCAATGTCGTCGGCTTCTTCAACCTTGACGACCGAGCCGTAAATACCGCCCGCGGTCAACACCTTATCGCCGCGCTGCACAGCCGAAACCATGGCTCTGTGAGCCTTCATCTTCTGCTGCTGCGGTCTGATAAGCAGGAAGTAGAAAACAACAAAAATTAGGACCAGCGGCAACATGGAAAACAGCATATCGCCACCGCCGGCGGCACCCGCACCCTGGGCAAAGGCCTCATTGATCAACATCACGTTCCTCGTGGGAATCTAAAGACTTGTAGGTCGCGGACTATAGCCGCCAGGTGACGAAAAGCCAACCGCTCCAAAGCCTAACCCAAAGAGCGATTCCTTTATCACTTTGGATCAACCGAAACGTTTTCTTTGACCTAGTTACATAAGCTCTCCTGAGCATTTGTCGAGTTATGGGGATGGAAAAATCTCCCGAACGCTATCGATCATCCCATCGAGCCGTATCTGGCAAGCTTTGCAAACCGCCTCGCATCCGCTAATTGATCGGGAGATCAAGACCTTCCAGCATTGAGCGCATCATGAGCAACGATAAGATTTTGGACCTGTTCGGCCGATTAGTATCGGCCGTCGAACGCCTCGCCCCTCCTCCACCCGGTAGGATCGACCTTGATGCGGCGGAAGCATTTGTCTGGGAGGCGGAGCAAAGCCAGCTTCGACCGGTCAAGAGCGTCGCGGCCGTGGATTTCGATCTCCTCGTCAGCATCGATCGCGTGCGCGATATCCTGCTTGGCAATACCGAGCGGTTCGCCGCCGGCAAGCCCGCGAACAATGCGCTGCTTTGGGGTGCGCGCGGCATGGGCAAGAGTTCGCTGGTCAAGGCCATCCACCAAAAGCTCAACCGGGCACGGCCTGGAGCGTTGGTTCTGATTGAGATTCATCGGGAGGATATTGAGAGCCTGCCCCATCTGCTGAAGCTTCTGGCGGCTCATGAAAATCGGCGCTGCCTCCTGTTCTGCGACGATCTGAGCTTCGACGCCGGCGAGAGCAGCTATAAATCCCTAAAGGCCGTGCTGGAAGGCGGCCTTGAAGGACGGCCGGGTAATGTCCTCTTTTACGCGACCTCGAACCGCCGCCATCTGATGCCGCGCGATATGATCGAGAACGAGCGCTCGACGGCCATTCATCCAGGAGAAGCCGTCGAAGAGAAGGTCTCGCTCTCAGACCGATTCGGCCTCTGGCTCGGCTTTCACCCCTGCTCTCAAGACGACTATCTCGCCATGGTCGATGGCTATTGCCGAGATCTCGATCTCAAGATCGAGGCCGATGAACTCCGGCGTGATGCCCTGGAATGGGCCACCACCCGAGGGGCGAGATCAGGTCGCGTCGCTTGGCAATATGTGCAAGACCTGGCGGGCCGAAAAGGTTAGCCTGACCCCATCAGAGCCTCTTTCAAACGCCGACGAAAACCTTTCCAAAGAGACTGGTCTGCAATCTCGCAGACTTACCGTCGGAAGAGGAGAAGATGATGCCACTCGGATTTGAAACGGAAAGTGTTTGGCGAGCTCGGGGTCGCGGATTTCAGATGGGTGTTGTTCAACCGGACGGGGTTACAATTCATCTCACCGGCCAAGTTGCTTGGGACGAGAATGAGCGAATTGTGGGATTGGGTGACATTGACTTGCAAACCCGAAAATGCTTCCAGAACATCAAAACATTGCTGAGCAAGGTGGGTGGTCACTTGTCGGATATCGTTGCCATCACGACCTATTTCACAGATCGCTCACAACTCCCTGCAATACAAAAAGTCAGATCAGAGTTTCTCGGTGTCCGATCTGCTCCCGTGTCAACTTCGGTGATGGTGGCGGGGCTCGGGCATGAAGACTTTCTGGTAGAGCTAACATCTGTAGCGGTCATCGCCAGCAACAGATTCCATCCCCCACAATAGCGCTCGCGCCTCGTCCAAACCTCCTATCCGAAGCTACATCTGAGAGGAGCGGGAAGCAGGTTTATTGTGGCGTTGCTTGATCGAGAAAGAAGACTTTAAAAACTTGTGAGCTGGCTGAGCCTGCGTCCCGGCAACCCTGCTAGAACCTTGGTGGGATCGATCGGGGACGTCCCCTTTCTGATCTCGAAATGCAACTGGCTGCCGGCGACATCACCGCTACTGCCAACTTCGGCAATCGTCTGGCCACGGCGCACCACCTCGCCTTCGCGAACGCGCAAGATGTCGTTATGGGCGTAGAGGGTGACATAGCCCTCGGCGTGGCGCAGCAGGATCATCTGACCGTAGCCGCTAAGGGCCTCGCCGGCATAGGCTACGATGCCGTTATCCGCAGCACGGACGGGGGTCCCCCGCCTTGCGGAAATGTTAATACCACCGCTTCGTCCTTTGGCCGCGTTCTGCTCGAATGTACTGACCACCTCACCTTGCACCGGCCAAAGAAAACCGTCGGCACTAAGCGGCGGTGGCGGGACCAGGGGACCTGCTGGCGTGCTGCCGATGGATTGTTGTTGGCGGGCCGCAGTTTGCCGTCGTCGATCGGCTTCGGTCGGCGGGATGATCAAGGGCTGGCCGGGCTTGATTCGATAGGGCGCTTCGAGCCCATTGGCTGCAACCAACTCCCCGAGCCTGAGCCCATGTCGATCGGCGATCACCGAAAGACTGTCGCCAGCACCAACCACATAGCGTTTGCCCCCAGGTTCGACGCGCGCAGGCAGCCGGGTCGCCGGTTTTGTCTCCGACCTTGCTCTCGGTTCCCAGCGCGGCGGCGGGGTGGTTCCGATGGGCTGCTCAGCGGGCGGTGCCGGCAGCGCGGTCTGCTGGATCGGCGGTGCTGCCGGTTGAACTGGCGGCAAGGTTGGCTGAACGGGAGCTGCCGGGGTTGCCAGTTGCAATGGCTGGTTACGGTTCGCTGGAATGCGAAGAACCTCACCCGGATAGAGAATGTAGGGGCTCTGGATATTGTTGGCGTTGGCTAAGGTTGCGAGCCTGACCCCGTAGCGCTCCGCGATCAAACCTAGCGCATCACCCTCGCCGACCCGGTAACGATTTTGCCCGATCGGACCGCCTTTACCACTCACAAGGGCTTTCGCCCAAGGCACCTTGGCCCCTTGCCCGAGCGGCTTGTATTGAGTGCAAGACACCGCGACCAGCGCAGGGACCACGGCGCAGAACGACAATCTGATCAGGAACGATCTGCCGGGAAGCCAGCTTAAGAAAGTTCGCAAGATCATGTTCCGTCTTTGTTTGTTCAATACTGCAAGCCGCCCCAAAGTCATCGGGTGATCGTCTCGAACGGCAGACCGGCGTTTCCGGCATCGTCAGTGGTAGAAAATACCACCAATCTCTCTTAGTCATTTTCCATGAGAATGGCTAGAGCAACATCGGGTCAAGTTGCCCCGTTCGGATCAGATTGATCCGGGATTGATGACCTCTCGACACCAAAGGGGACGGGCTTCATCGGATCTTAGCCTAAAGCTGATAATGCTGACGCCATGGTCCATGGGATTCTAGGAATCCGAGCCTCGCCCCACCTCCGGCGGCGGGCGGGCGGATTCCCAGGATCCCCTGGACCAGACCTCCAAAATCGGACATTGCAGGAAAGAAATGGTGAACATTCCCGATCCTAGAAGAGCATTTCCTGGGCAGGTCGAACCAACCCTCTCCCTCACCCGACCATCCGCAGGGTCACATCATATCGGGTGGTTGGGCGGGAGAGAGAAGCGCGTAAACCTCATCGGGAAATTCACGAGCCAGGCTTTGGCGCTGCTAAGCCTGGATTGAAAAACATCACCTGTTCACCCGATCCGAAACCAACTGATGTGGCGATGCCACCTAATCCAAGATCCGGCGCAGACCTTCAAAGCTTTCACGATGGGTTAAATTCATATGGATCGGCGTCACCGAAACCTTGTTGTCGATGATCGCCTGTAGGTCACTGCCCGGCTCGAAGGATTTGCCGAAACTCTGCAAGCCGATCCAGACATAAGGATGCCCGCGCGGATCAA
>JBOEHJ010000082.1:0-91673 GCA_050633905.1 Geminicoccales bacterium | reverse complement strand
GAGGAAGGAGAGCGTGGCTTCGGTCAGGACCGCGATCGCGAGGGTCAGCGTGCCGATCACCAAAACCGGGCCCATGACGTTTGGCAGCACATGGCGAAGCATGATCAGGATGGGATGAATACCGATCACCCGTGCCGCTTGTACATATTCCTTGTTTTTCTCGACCATGGTCGAGCCGCGCACCGTCCGGGCGAAGTTCACCCACTGGGAAGCAGCGATCGCCAGGATCAGCACCGCGATCTTGAAGTCCTTTTGCATCGTTACCGATAGCACTGAGCGAACGATACCGTCGAACAACAGCGCGATCAGGATGGCCGGGAAGGTGAGCTGAATGTCAGCAACCCGCATGATGAAGGCATCAAGCTTGCCACCGACATAGCCTGAGAGCAGGCCGAGCATCGTGCCGAAGATGGCGGCCAGAATAACTGACGCGAACCCCACAAACAGAGAAAGTCGAAGGCCAAACATGATCGCAGACAGCATATCGCGGCCCTGATCATCGGTGCCGAGTAGGAACAACGAGTCGCCGCCTGCTGACCAAGATGGTGGGCGGAACGCATCCATTAGATTGAGCGTGGCGACGTCGCTGGTGTTATGGGGGGCTAGCCAGGGTGCGAAGATCGCCGCCAGGAACAGCAGCATCGTAATGATGAGGGCAAGGATGGTGATTGGCGAGCGCTTGAAGCTGTAGAAGACGTCGCCATCGAGAAAACGATGGACGGCGTCTGCAAGCCGACTTGCCTTTCGAAGATGATGCACACGCGTTTCGATCTGCTGCATTACAGCCATTCCTCTGAGGCGTTGTTCTCTTTGTCACTCATGACGTCGACGATGCCCGTTCGATCCGGAGGCGGGGATCGACGGCATAGTAGAGGAGATCGACGATGAGATTGATCGCCACGAAGAAGACCGCGATCAGCACCAGATAGCTGGACATGATCGGGATATCGACAAACGAGATTGCCTGGATGATCAAGAGCCCCATGCCTGGCCATTGAAACACGGTCTCGGTGATGATCGAAAACGCCAGTAGGGACCCGATCTGCAGACCAGTGATGGTGATCACCGGGACTAGCGTATTTTTGAGCGCATGGCCGAAATTGATGGCGCGATTAGCGAGACCGCGAGCGCGGGCGAATTTGATGTAGTCAGTGCGCAGAACCTCCAGCATCTCCGCGCGCACAAGGCGCATGATCAGGGTGAGCTGGAAGAGCGCCAGCGTGATCGCCGGCATGATGATATGGCTCCAGCCCTTGGCTGTAAGAAAGCTGGTCTGCCAGAAGCCTAGATCCACCAGCCCTTGTCTCCCGAAGGTCGGCAGCCAGCCTAGCCAGACGCCGAAAACCAGGATCAGCAGAATACCGATCAGGAAGGTGGGGATGGAGATACCAATCAGCGAGACGGCGAGAAAAACCTTGGAGAGCCAACTCTCCCGATGTAGCCCCGTATAGACGCCCATCGGTACACCGACGATGAGCGCGATGAGCGCGGAAAGAGCGACCAGCTCCAGGGTGGCCGGCAGGCGCTCAGCGATCAGATCGGCGACCGGCTTGCCCATGCGGTAGGACCTGCCAAACTCGCCTTGTGCCGCGTTGCCCACCCAAGTCGCGAATTGTACGGGGATCGGATCGTTGAGGCCAAGCCGCTCGCGCAGAGCTTCGCGCTGCTCGATCGTCGCCTCAACGCCCAGCATGTTGTTGACCGGATCACCAACGAACTGAAACAGCGAAAACGAAATCAGGCCGACCACGAGCATGACCAAAAAGGCCTGGAACAGGCGCTGGATGATAAAGGCAATCATGATGCCACCGGCATGAGGGGAACGTTAGTCCGGGCGTTCGGCGACCGCCCGCCCGGACCAAACGCCATGGCTACTTCATCACCACGGTGCGCAGATCAACGTCGTTGTTGGGCCGTTGAGTAACACTTTCCACGGTTTCGGTGCGCACGCCCCAGGCAAGCGCCTGTTGATGCAGCGGCAGATGGCCGACATCTTCATAGTGAATCTGGAATGCCTGCCGGATCAGCTCGTTGCGCTCGGCCTCATCCACTGTGACCGCAATCTTGTCGGCCAAATCCTCAATCTCCGCATTTTGGTAACGACCGCTGTTCCAAGCGCCTTGTCCATCACCGTCCATCGTCATCAGATTGTGCAGTGGATTAAGAGCATCGAAAGAGCCAGGCGTCCAACCGAGCATGAAAAAGCTGGTATTGTTGCCCTCGGCTTCACCGATCTTGTTGAAGTGGAGCGACTTGGTTTGGGCGTTGAGCGAGACATCGATACCAACCCGTTGCAGCATCGGAATAACCGCGGTGCAGATCGCCTCGTCATTGACGTATCGATCATTGGGGCAATCGAGGGTGACACTAAAGCCGTCGGCGTAGCCAGCCTCCGTTAGCAACGTCTTGGCCTGCTCCGGATCATAGGGATATGGCGTATTCATATCCTCTTGGAAGCCATTGATCCCAGGAGCCACCATCAGCCCAGTTGGGGTCGAAGCCCCTCGCATCACAACTCGCTGGATCGCAGCTGTGTCAATGGCATGTGCAAAGGCTTTTCGGACCTTCACATCCTTGAAGGGGTTCTTGCCGGAACCTGGCATATCCAGCAATTCATCTCGATGCTGATCGAAGCCAAGAAAAATAGTGCGCAATTCCGGTCCCTGGAGCACATCCACATTGGCATCTCCGCTCAAACGATCTACGTCCTGCAGCGGTACCGGGTAGATCAGATCGAGCTCACCAGAGAGCAGGGCTGCAACGCGCGTCGCATCATTGCCAATCGGCGTGAATTCGGCGCGAGTGAGATTGTCGGTACGGTTTTCCTGGTTCCACCAGCCCTCGAACGGCTCCAGCACCACCTTGTTGTCCTGGACCCACTCAACCACCTTAAAGGGGCCGGTGCCGTTGGCATTGGTGTTGGCAAAATTGATCTTGCCGGCAGCCTGAACGACTTCGAAGCTGTCATTCTCCTCCATATATTCCTGATCGACGATATAGAAATTCGGCATGTTCAGGAGAAGGATCGGGTCTGGCCCCTTGGTGATGATTTCTACAGTGAAATCGTCGACTTTATTCACCTCCTCGATCGAGGAGAGGGCAAAGCCCATATCTGAGGTTTCCTGCGCCTGACGTTTGAAGGAATAGACCACGTCATCGGCGTTAAAGGGGTTGCCGTTATGGAAGCTTACCCCTTCGCGGAGCTTGAACCGCCAAGTCGTCTCGTCGATGCGTTCCCATTCCGTGGCGAGATCCGGTTCGAGCGAGAGATCTGGTAGACGATGAATGAGGCGACCAAACACATTGCCTTTCATGGTATTGGTCGGTCCCTCATTATTCATATGAGGGTCGAGGCCCAAAATATCGCCTGTCGTGGAATATCGAAATGTTTTCGCGTCCGCCGCAGCACTGATAAAGGTTATTGCCGCAAACGCGACGACGGCGCTTTTCATTGTCGGCATGAGATGCCTCCTTTTTGTTGACCCCTGAAGCCAATGATCACTATTCACGACCATGGCCAGATTGGAAAGAGTGTCCTGCACGTTGATCATGCACGTTGACATTGATTTGCTGAGCAAGATCGATGCCGCATAAAATCGCCGAAGGAGGCGCGACCTACAAAAAAGCCGTGGGTTAACCATTTCGAAAGACATCAGCTCTAGACTTTGGCGATCATGATGTATTGAGATCAAACACGATGCTGCCTCCTATTGGATCCGTCAGCACGTTACCAAGCCACGGACGCACTGGCGTTGTCGTCGATGCACGCCCACTCGGTGAAGCCGAAGGCGGCCGGCAGCTAGTTGCAGTCAGGATCAAGGCGGAAAAGCCGGAGGCCTCGGAATCCAGTGCGCCTACGGCTGCTGCTGGACGAAGGCCTGCAGGCGTAGCAGCGGGCAATGGCGGAAGCTCTGGTCAATCATCTGCTCCCTCTTCAGCCGGGCCAGTTGCCGCAAAGCTGGCCGACCAGCTCAGCGCGGCCGAACGCGCCGATGTCGCCAACCTGCAGCAGCGGGATCAGCAAGTCCGACAGGAGGAAAAGGCCCATGCAGCCGTCGCCGGCGATCTTGCCGGACCGATCACCTACAGCTATCAGCAAGGCCCGGATGGCCGACAATACGCCGTCGGCGGATCGGTCAGTATTCGGGCGCAGACCTTTTCTGGCGATCCTGAAGAGGCCAAGCGCCTGAGTGGGCGTATGGCGGCCGCGGCCAATGCTGCAACCAACCCATCTGCCCAAGATCTGGCAACCGCCCGCCAAGCTTACGCCTTCGGTAGTCAGACGTCAGCTTCCCATCAAGACAGCGTCACTGAGCGGGGCCTTGATATAACGCTTTGACCGAGGTTTCGAAACTCAACACGCCATTGTGAAGCTCAAGTCCGGATCGTCTGCCTGCTTAATCCTAGCTGAACATCAGGGGTCTAAGCTCATCGGATAGATGGAAAGTGTGTTCAGCTCTTGTTAACCCATACCGAACTAGGGTTCTCGGTGGTTGTCGAAGCTGCCGTCTCGCTATATGAAGACGCCGCAGTATTAGGCGAATTGTGGCATCGTCAGAGCATGGGAGAGAAAGCGTGAAGAAAGTAATGTTTCAGCTGACCGGGAGTTTGGTCGCGGTTTTGGGGCTCTGGGTGCTGATCTCGCTTCCCCTCGTACTTGGTGAGAGCTCGGCTGCAGAGATTGGGGAGCGCTCGCTTGGCGACCTTGACGCTCCGGTGACCATCATCGAATATTCCTCGCTGTCCTGCCCTCATTGCGCCAGTTTTCACAAGGACATCCTACCCGGTCTAAAAGAGCGTTACATCGACACCGGCAAGGTTCGCATGGTGTTTCGCGATTTTCCGCTGAACGAAAGTGCCGTAGATGCCGCCGTGATCGCTCATTGCTCCGGCCCCGACCGCTATGTCGGATTCATAGACGTTCTGTTCCAGACACAGGAAAGCTGGTCAACAGCTCCCGATCATAGGACGGCCTTGAAGCAGCTTGGCAAGCTTGGTGGCATGAGCGAAAGTCAGATGGACGACTGTCTTGCTGACGAAACCATGGTCAATGGCATTCTGCAGGCCAGGCTGGATGGCCAGAACGAACACAAGGTGCAATCCACGCCGACCTTCGTGATCGATGGCAAGTCCTATCCGGGGTCTCGGAGCGTGGACGCCTTTGCCGAGATCATCGATCCCCTTCTCGGCGGTTCCTGATAGCCTGTTTTTCTTGTTACGCTAGGCGTCGTCTCTCTCTGGGGAATTAGAGTGTTGGCAAGGCTTTCGACATCTTGGTCGGAAGCCTTGCTACATATTTGGGGCCTTCAACCCATGATCGACGATCGTTTTCTTTACGAGAAGGAGCGTCTGAGCGATCATCACTCAAATTGGTTCGGCAATCGGGAGGCTAATGGTCACCGCGAATATACCAGATCGTGCGTGCTTTCCTTCCCAGATCGTCTTGATAACGTCAGCTTGATAACAACGAGATTTGTTGGAGGTTAAGATGACCAAGTCTTCGACAGTTGATGATGGATTGGCACTCGGCGAGCTTGTGCGACGGGGTGACATCAGCGCGACCGACTTGGTCGAAGCGGCGATCGAGCGCATCGAAGAGCATAATGACACCCTGAATGCCGTTGTTACCAAGGTCTATGAACAGGCCCTGGACAGCGCAAGGCACCATCAAAGCGATGGGCCGTTTGCAGGTGTCCCGTTTCTCCTGAAAGATCTTGGCGGTGCCCTCGGCGGCGTGCCCTTCTCGTCCGGCTCCCGCTTCTTCAGGGATGTGTGTCCACCCGTCGATAGCGAGCTTGTTCGACGCTACAAGGCATCCGGGCTGATACCGTTGGGACGCACCAACACACCGGAATTCGGCCTCAACGCCTCGACCGAACCGGTTCTCTTCGGACCAACCCTCAATCCTTGGAACATTGATCGCAGCCCCGGCGGTTCCAGTGGTGGCTCGGCCGCCGCCGTCGCGGCAGGCCTGGTTCCTCTTGCCCATGCGAGTGACGGGGGCGGATCTATACGCATCCCCGCATCCTGTTGCGGCTTGTTCGGCATGAAGACCACCCGGGCACGAAACACCATGGCTCCCTATCTCGGCGAGAGCTTGGCAGGCTGCTCGGTCGAGCATGTGCTTTCGCGCAGCGTTCGAGACAGCGCTGCCGCCCTGGATGCCAGTGCTGGAGCCGCACCTGGCGATCCCTATATAGCACCGCGGTCGCAACAACCGTTTTTGGATGATGTCCGCACAGAGCCAAGGCCACTCAAGATTGCCATGACTGCAGAGGCGTTCAGTGGTTTTCCTGTCGATCAAGATTGCATCAATGCTGCGACCAATGCCGCGAAGCTCTGCGAAAGCCTTGGCCATCATGTCGAGGAAGCAAGTCCCAAATTCGATGCCGAGCAGCTCGATCGAGATTACCACTGCCTCTTTTCAGTCGGGGCCACGGCCAATATCAGGCAACGTGCTCACGCCGCGAACCGAACGCTCGATCCTGATGGCTTCGAAAGGATCACCTGGGCGATGATGGCGCAGGCGGATGAGCTCAATGCCACTGATTATGTTCAGCTGCTAAATAGGCTTCACGCAACCTGCCGGCAAATCGGTGAATTCTTCGAGGACTACGACCTTCTCCTGACGCCGACACTTGCCAAACCACCTGTACCGCTCGGCCATCTCGATATGATGATGGATGATCTGGAGGCTTACACGGATCGCCTTTGGCGATTTGCCGCCTTTACCTATCAGTTTAATGTGACGGGGCAGCCTGCGATGTCGGTGCCGCTGCATTGGAACGCCGACAATCTCCCCATCGGTGTCCAGTTCGTCGGTCGATATGGTGACGAAGCGACCCTGTTTCAGTTGGCTGGACAGCTGGAGCGGATGGCCCCCTGGCAGGATCGTCATCCGCCAATTTGGGCGGGGTGATGATCGATCAGGTTTCCCGTTTGCGGATGCGAACTTCACCGCGGATATGCTGTTCGATCTCTTCCGTCGGTCCGCCCGAGCGGACCGGGCGTGGCGCGAAGCGCCCAAGCGAGATCGTCCGATCATACATGATGATGGCGCCCGCTACGGCGAGATTGATGCAAAAACGCGTTGGGATCTTCACGACATGATCGCAGCGCGCCACCATCTCAGGCGAGAGGGAGCTTCGTTCCGGACCAAAGACATAGGCGGCATTGAGCGGGTGACGGAAGCTAGGAAGCTCGATTGCCTCATCCAAAAGCTCCACCCCAACGAGTGAGCATGTTTTTGGCAAAGTAAGCTCGTCCGGTCGATCATAGCGATAGACCGGAAGCTGCTTTTCCGCCCCGGATGTGTCGGAGCGAGCGGATGCAACGGTGTAGTGAGCATCGACCAGAAAGGCGAAACTCGCGCCGAACGCATGTGCCGAGCGGATCAGATTGCCAAGATTCATCGGCTTGCTGATGGCCTCAGCGCCAATACCAAAATAGCCACGCATGAGCCGTGCATAGCGTGCTTGAACCAAAAGGGCAACGAGGCGTTGCATCCCCGACTTGCTTGATGAGGCGATGAGGGTTGGTGTTTAGCGTCCGTCGATGCCCTGAGCGATGAACCTTAGCCGTGTACCATCAACGGACGATCCCAAGCCGGCCTTCAAGAACTTGGGCGTATACAGCCAATCTGGACGCCAACGGACGAAACCAAATGATGTGGCCAGGCCACTAGGTTTTGTAGTTCGGTTCTTCGTCGTTGAGGATGTGCTTCAGCTCAGCCAGATGTTTGTCGCCAAAGTTGGGGTAATCCGCCCATTGCTGGGCGGTATGGCGAGCGACCTCGTCGGGGAGGATGCGTAACGGTTGTCCGGTCATATAGGCGGTGACCATGGTTTCAGCAGCGCGTTCGAGATAATACAGCTCGTCAAACGCCCTTGCGACCGTCTCGCCAACCACCATCACCCCGTGATTGCCCATCATGAGAATGGATTTGTTGCCAAGCTTCGCGGCAAGTCGGTCTCCTTCTTCCTCGCCAAGGGCGAGGCCGGTATAGCTGTCATCGAGGGCGATCTTCTCAAAGAAGCGGGCAGTGTTCTGGTCGATCGGGTAGAGGGTGCTGTCCTTCAGCGAGGCGAGTACGGTTGCGTATTTGGGGTGAGCATGAAGAACGCAGCGCGCCTGAGGGAGTCTCGCATGCATCCGGCCATGAATTGTCCAGGCCGTAGCGTCGGGCGCATCGGGGCGGTTCATGGTTTCGGGATCATCGGCATCGAGGAGCAAAAGCTCCGAGGCTTTGATGCGGCTGAAATGGCGGCAGTCCGGATTCATCAGGAACTGCTTGCCATCATCAGAAACCGCGAGGCTGAAATGGTTCGCCACGCCCTCATGCATATTGAGACGAACAGTCCAGCGAAAGGCGGCTGTAAGGTCAACCCGCTCCTGCCAGTGCTCTTCCCGTTCGATATCAACGACAGTCGCCATGAAAATCACCTCTCCGCCAGAAGGCATCTTAGAGAGGCGGTCTGCTAGCCTCTCCCTACTAACCTAGAAATGAACAGATAGGATGCCAAGGCCGGCGGTGACGATCTATCAAGATTGCGCGGGATCGACCTGGAGGATGATTTTGCCCGTATTGGCATTAGCCTCCATCATCTCATGGGCTTTGGCGATATCGGCAAGCGGCATGATCTCATGGATCACCGGTTTGAGTTCTCTGGTCTTGAAATGACCGAGTGCGGCCTCGCTGAAGGCATTCGTCAGCGCGATCTTTTCGGCAACCGAGCGGGCACGAAGAACCGAACCGATCACGCGCTGGCGCTTGACCATCATCCTACCAATGTTCAGCTCGGCTTTCGCACCACCCAGAAGCCCGATAATCACGAGGCGGCCATAGATCGCCAGGCAAGCTGTATTCTTTTTGAAGTAACCGCCGCCGATATGATCGAGAATGACGTCGGCACCACGCTTCTCTGTCAGGGTTAGGACCTGTTCGGCAAAGTCCTGTTGCTTATAGAGGATCGCGTGATCAGCGCCCAAAGCTCGGCATGCCTCCGCCTTGTCCTCATTGCCGACCGTGACAATCACGCGTGAGGGACCGAGGACCTTGGCGAGCTGAATGGCGGCTGTCCCAACACCCGAAGCACCGCCATGCATGAGCAGTGTTTCCGATGGCTTCAGAGCTGCTTCCCTGAAGATATTGAGATAGGCCGTCAAGAAGACTTCGGGAATCGCCGCGGCTTGCGCCATGTCCAGCCCATCCGGTATCGCCATCAGCGTGCCGGCCGGTGCCTTGGCATATTCGGCATAACCGCCCCCGCCAAGCAGGGTCATGACCCGATCGCCGACCTTCCATCCTTCCACCGAATTACCCCGCGCGATGATCGTTCCGGACGCCTCCAGTCCCATGATCTCGCTATCGCCCGGAGGGGCTGGATAATTGCCTTCGCGCTGAAGAATATCAGCGCGATTGACCGCGGTTGCGGCGATCTTGATCAAGACATCCTCATCGCCCGGCTCAGGGATGTTCGTATCGCCCAGGCGCAAGACCTCTGGGCCGCCAACGCCGTTCGGTAGGACGGCCTGCATGACATTGCTCTTACTCATTAAACACTCCGATTGGAAACGATGGCGGACGACGATGGGCTACGCTGCCCTTCAAGCTGGACCAGAGCAGATTGATCATTGATGACCTGCATCCGATAGCGGACGTAGAGAACTGAGGTCAACGCCCCAACCCAGGCGACCGCAAAAATTCCCCAATAGATACCCGGTAAACCGAAGCCTAGGACGGGATCAAGCAGCCAAAGCACCACCAAGGGTCCTAAGACATGGCGAAAAAGCCCGATGACCATGGCGAAGATCGGTCGTTTCATGCCCTGTAGAATGGCTGAGCTGATGATAAGAAGCGCATAGGCGTTGAAGATCAAGACCGCGACGCCGAGATAGGCGCTACCCAAGGCGATCACTTCGGCATCATCGGTAAAAAGCGCCATCAGTTCGGCTCGAAATGGCCAGACCAAGAAGGCGGCAATGATCATGCAAAGAGTGCCATAGCAGAGCACCGTCCAGGCAATCGTGGCGACCCGAGGCAATTTCCCGGCACCGAAGTTCTGACCGACCAGGCTGAGCGCTGCCGTATTCAGGCCCATCATCGGGAGCATAGCGACCTGCTCGATGCGCAGCGCAATCCCGTAAGCGGCAATCGCTGCCTCGCCGTGACGGCCCATGAAAAAAGTGATCGCGAAGAGACCGATGCCGGTTGCCAACATTTGGGCGGTGACGGGAACAGCCTGATGCAGCAAGGCAAGCATTGTCCTGGCATCTGGCAGAATGTCGCGCGCCGAAAACAAGGCGCCGACAGGGCTTCGCCGACAACGAAACCAGAGATACGCGAATTGCAGCGCTTGGATCAGGATCGTGGCGATCGCGATCCCGAGGATGCCAAACCCGGGAAGAGGGCCAAGGCCGAACATGAAGAGTTGGTTGAAAACAATATTCAACAATGCGCCGGCAATCAGGGCATTTCGAAAGGATCTGGTATCCCCTTGGGCACTGAGCAACCCATTGCAAACGCCGTTCAGGATAAAGAACGATGAGCAGATGAGAATCGGTAACAGATATATCTTGGCGAGATCCAGCGCTTCGCCCTGAACGCCGGCAAAGCGAAACAGCGCCTCGATCGCGAACTGACCGTAAAGGGCGACCAATCCGCCTGCCAGGAGTGCCAAGAGCAAGGCTTGCCCGAAAAACCGACAGGCTTGTCGCCGATCATCACCTCCGATAGCGTTCGCGATAAGGGCAGAGCCACCGACCCCGACGCCGATCATTAAGGCAATCACGAGAAAAAAGACAGGAAACGATACAGCCAGGGCCGCAAGCGCCTGTGTCGAGATCAGCCCTGCGAACCATGTGTCGACAACATTGAAAAGCGTTTGAAACAACATACCCGTGCCGGCTGGCACGGCGATCTGTCGAATGAGGCCAGGTACGGGGTCAATGGTCGGACGCAGAGGCTTCGCCGTCACCGCGAGCTCATATAATTCTGTGTTTCCAGCACCCTATCGGCCGCCTTATTGCCTGAGCGAATAGCACCCTCAATCGTCGCCGGTAACCCAGTGTCAGTCCAATCACCTGCCAGATGAAGGTTGGGCCAGCGGGTGTTGGCGCTTGGGCGTTTAGCGATGGCATCCGGCGTCTGCGAAAACGTTGCGCGCTTCTCCTTAATAATGCGATAGGGCGGCATCGCTTCATCGGGATGTCCCAGGGCTCTTGCCGTCTCCGACCACAGGATTTCAGCGATCACATCGCTCGGCTGTTCAGCCAGTTTGTCGGCCGCACTGACGGTCAGACTTGCCATTTGGTCGCGCAAAAAGAGCCATTGCGCAGCACCGCCGACTAGGCCCATCAGCATGGAGCGGCCCGGCAAACGTGCTGGCATGGGAAGCTTAAAATGTGCATTGACGATGGCATGGCTTTCATGGGGGACATCGATCGTCGGGACAAGCTCTTTAGCTTGCGAGGGCGGCACTGCCAAAATGACTTGATCGCCAGGATCGAGCGCAACAGCAAGATCGTGGAAATGCAGCGTTTTGACATAGCGGTCGACGTCAAACGCCCGCAGACGTTGGCTGAAAAAAAGATCAGCACGACCTTGCACCAGGAATGTCAGGGCCGGGTCAACAAGGGCTGCGGCAAGGCTTTCGCGTGCGATCAGCGGCCTACAAGACTTCCCCCCCCGGCTGAAGCTTTCCTTCATCGCCGCCCAGAGTAATTTCGCCGAAGCAATGTCAGCCGGGGTGTTCAAGATGGCGGTTGCCATCGGGTCCCAAAAGCGATCCCAAAGGACGTTTGGCGATTGCAGGCATTCAGCCACCGTCTTGGTTTCGCTGGCTGTGGCTAGCTTGATGGCGGCAAGATAGTGGCTCGCCCGGCTATCGGGCACACGATTGTTCGGATCCATGATCCAAAACGGTAATCGCCCATCATTGATCCGGATCGTCCAGCGCCGACCGTTCCTAAGGTCATGGAACGGGAACCTCGCCTCCGCATGTCCGATAAGGGCGTCTCTTGCACCGATCAGATCAAGATAATCGAGGGTGCTGCCATTGCCGCTGAGCAGCAGATGATTGCCGTTATCGATCACGCGACCAAGCGTTTTATCCACGAAAGAACGGCAACGGCCGCCCGCCTGCGGTGACGATTCGTAGAGGATGACGCGCTCGTTCTTTGCCGCAAGGCGCACACTTGCAGCAAGGCCGGCAAGGCCGGCACCGATGACATGAACTGTCATTGAATCTCAAAACCATCCATGACGAATGCCAATCCAAAGCCGCTCAATTTTGCTGAGCTTGACCCTGCGGTCCATCAGTTGCCAGTCCCGTTGCACGAGCCGCTCCAGGATACGCCGATAGCTGTGCATCATGATCAGCGCTGGTCGCAATTTGTCACGTTCACCTTTCGCCAAGAGCCGCGCTGATAGTTCGAAGCATTTCTCGGCACGGCTGGCGAGAGCCCGGCAGACACCGGTGATCTCAGGATGATCGATGGCTTCGGTCAGCGGTTCTGGCTTGATCCCGTATTGCATCAGAAGCTCACGAGGCAGATACAGCCGGTGATCCTGCGCATCTTCGTGGACATCGCGCAGGATGTTGGTCAGCTGCAGGGCTTCAGCAAGCGCCAGCGCACCGCGGTCGAGTTCGCTGTTCCTCTGGCCAAAGACCGACATCGAGAGAATGCCGACCGTTCCTGCGACAGCCCGGCAATACCGCTCTAGATCGGCCATGCTAGGTGCTACCATCATCCCCTTTGCATCCATCTCCATACCGTCGATCATGCCGAGGAATTCACCCTTGGGCAGATTGAATTGCGTCACAGGGTGGAGCAAAGCCAGCGTTGTCAGGCGGTTTGGACGACCGTCGTAAAGTGCCTCGATGTCTTCCCGCCAATGCGCCAGCTCCTGCAGCTTTGTGTCCGGGAGCAGGTCACCATCGGCGATATCATCGACTTCGCGGCAAAAGGCATAGATGGCGAACATCGCCTTGCGCTTGGCCGGCGGCAATAGGCGCATCCCCCAGTAAAAAGACGTTCCTGACTTCTTGACCAGGTTTTCTGCATGCTGATTGGCGGCCTCGATCTCGGCCTGATTCGTCGGCCCATCACGCACGACTGTTGGGCCGGATGGGCTGGTGAGAGACGTTCCGTTCACCGCATCGCTTCCTTTGGCAAACTTTGATCTTCCCGTCGGCCTCGCCTCAGCCACTGCAAACGACCAAGCCCCAACAAGGCGGTGATGGCAAAAGCTGGTTTCGTAAGCTCGACCCGCGTTGCGATCGGATCATTCTGACGAAGTTGACGTGCTAGTTTCCGGGCCATTTCCAAAATAACGGCTGATTCGGCGCCAAGACGCCGACTGGTGAGCGCTACCGGTAAATACGCTGCCTTACGCAGGAGCGTATCAGTACCATCGAGGACCTCATCGAGCAGCCATCGAAAGGCAGGGCTTGTCTTCGATGCGGTCAAGGCGGACTGATCGATGCCGGCATGTTCGAAGTAACGTTGCGGCAGATAGATGCGATCAAGTTCCAGGAAATCGTCAGCGCAGTCCTGAAGGTGGTTCAGGATCTGCAATGCATCACAGAGCGGGTCGGACAGCTGGTAGAGGGCCTTGTCTTCGCCGTGAAGATCCAGGAGAAAGCGCCCCACCGGTGATGCCGAGTAAGCGCAATAATCCAACAGATCGGACCACTCATCATAGCGCCCCTTGACGGCATCCTGCTTGAAGGCCTTCAAGACATCGATCGCATGTTGCGCAGTGATGCCAGTCGCGTCGAGTGATCGCCTGAGAGAAGCGGCTTTGGGAAGTTTGGCCCATAGCTCTTTGTCGCCGAGAAGAGCTCGTTCGAACAGTTCGAGCCGCTCAAGTTTATCATCAGGCGAAAGGTCCGACGAATCGGCAACGTCATCGGCTGCCCTGACAAAGTCGTAGAATGCCATGATATGGGAGCGATGTCGCGCAGGCAGCAACCAGGAGCCGACAGGAAAATTCTCGTCCCCTGCCCCCTTTCCTGAAGGAGCCTCGATTGCCGTCATGCCCAGCGTAACCCTCTGTCGAACCGTCATCTTTGGATTGAGCGTGGACAGCCTAATGGTAAGCAGCCGATGGCGCCACTGAAAGGCGGTGAATTTCAGCAACTATATGTCGCGTGCTGATCTTGCCGAGAGCTGATCAAGGGCGTAGCGAGGACTGAGGATGCGCAATCGGCCATGCAACTTCTGGATTAAAATATGATCGCTGCCATTTCATCCAGTTGGGCCCTCTTCCTGGGCATGGCTCTCCTGATGACGGCCAATGGGCTGCAAGGGTCGCTTCTAGGTCTAAGGGCGTCGATCGAAGCCTTCCCGACTACGGTCACAGGGGTTTTGATGTCGGCCTTCTATCTCGGCTTTCTTGCCGGGTCGATGATGACGCCGAGCATGGTTGTCCGCGTCGGCCATGTACGCGTGTTCGCAGCCTTGGCATCGCTAGCATCGACAGCCATCTTGATCCACGCAGTCGTCGTCAATCCCGTAAGCTGGGGCATGATGCGCTTGGTGAGCGGACTCTGTTATGCGGGGCTCTATGTGGTTGCGGAAAGCTGGCTGAACGAAAAGGCGACCAACGAAAATCGCGGGCAGCTTTTGTCGGTCTACATGGTGATCTCGATGGGCGGCATGGCGGTCGGCCAGGGCCTCTTGAACGTCGGTGATCCGGGGCATGCCGATCTCTTCATCCTGGTATCGATCCTGGTGTCGCTCGCCCTTATACCCATGCTTCTCTCGGTCAATCGTGGCCCTGTCATGGATGCGCCGGCACCGATCAGCATCAAAGAGGTCTACCAATCCTCGCCAACAGGTGTAGTCGCCTGTCTCATGATCGGGATTCTTCAAGGTGGCGCCTTCTCGATGGGTGCCGTCTACGGGGAGCTCCTTGGGCTATCCGTCCCGGCTCTCTCACTGTTCATGAGCGCTCTGATCATTGGCGGTGTCCTGTTCCAATGGCCGATTGGGCGAATTTCTGATCGTTATGATCGTCGCCTCGTCCTGATGGTTGTTACCTTCGTTGGCACAGCGTTAGCGGTGATCGCTGGCCTTGCGGCTCTATCATTCCAGGCCTTGCTTGGGGTAACGTTCCTTTACGGCGGCATGATGGTCCCGATGTATTCCATCGCTATCGCTTATGCCAACGACCATCTCAAACCGGATCAGATGGTGGCCGCCAGCGGTACGCTGGTTCTTGTCGGCGGCATCGGCGCCTTCATCGGGCCGACCCTGGTCGCCGGCGCAATGGATCTATGGGGGCCAAAAGGATTTTTTTGGTCACTCGCCTCGATCCATGTCGGCCTCGGCGTCTTTATCCTGTATCGAATGACCCAGCGAGCGGCCCTACCGGCCGAGGAGCAGGGCATTTATGGCGCGATGCCAGCCCGTGCGACGCTGGTTGCCGGCGAAATGTACGGTGAGGCCGCGACCGAGGCCGGCGAAGCAACCATCAGCAACGAGGAGCCGGTTGATACCCACAAGCTGAATGAGCGGAAAGTGCCATGCGGACCGGAAATCGTGTTGCCAGGTTCTCGTTAGCAGTTTGACTACATCTATGGATTCGTAGGGAAGTCTGAAACGATATTTGGATCAACTTTGCGCTTCTAACCGACCGAATTTTCTGATGTCGTCATACCGCTAACGATCCTGATCGAAAAAGGCATGTTTGCCAATTTCATCACGCTTGAACCCTTGCTCCTGCAGCGCCTTGTCGCTCAATCTCGCCAAACGTCGATAGCGAAGATAGGCGCGCCAGCCCATCTTGATACCGATGACAACGCTGTCGATCCAGCTCAGTCCGTAACTCTTGGTTTCTTTTTGGAGAGCAAATCGGTTATGAAAAATATGATTGAGAGAGACCATGAAATTTGTCCCTTTGATCATAGAGAAGATGACGCTGAAATTAGCCTGCCCTTAACACCTACAGGATAAGACGAGCGGATGCTGTGGGCTTTCGCACAATCATCTACGGTTGATACGGCATAATAGTGGAGGATCGACAGGACCCGCACCCGATAAATCTCTGACTTCCATGTAATGTCTGCTCGCTTGTCAGTGACCCATCAGTTAAGCAAGATAGAGGGCAAGACATAGGTTCTTGGGAGATATGCATGCGCGTTCTTAGCGGGCTTTTCAGCATGTTGCTGGTCGTGTTTGCCCTGGTTCAGTACAATGACCCAGATTTTATTTTCTGGTTCGTGATCTATGGGCTGGCTGCCGTTTTATGCGGCCTTGCCGCCTTCAAGCCACAACTTTTCACGGATATCAGCGCTCTTAGGGGCTTCCTCGCGCTGAGTTTAGTCTGTGCTGCCAGCGGCACGGTCTACTATTGGCCATCCAATGAAGCTTGGTGGACCAAAGACGTCATCTGGAACAACGAGTTGGTGCGCGAAGGCTTAGGCATGGCGATCGTTACGCTGGGTTTGCTGCTGGCTGGTCTCGCATGGTGGCGATCAGGACGCGTTATTCAGGCTTAAACGCAGCCCGCTTGCCACCAGTGAGCCCATTACACAGTCCTAAAACCTTCACGTAGCCATCGATCGAAGAGAGTGATTCTGCCACTGACGGTCAATGACGCCACGCCGATCGTTCTGCAATCCGTGCCCACCCACTGGGGTGGTCAACACACTTTCTGACGTTGTTCGCCAAGGCCATCCACCCCAAGACGCATCACCTGCCCCGGTTTCAGGAAAACCGGATCAGGTTTGATCCCAAGGCCCACACCTGGGGGCGTGCCCGTGGAGATAATGTCGCCGGGCAACAAGGTAAGATGCTGGCTGAGGTGGCTGATCACGGTCGGGATATCGAAAATGAACTGCTTGGTCGAGCTATCCTGATACATATGGCCATCGACTTCGAGCCAAATCCTAAGGTCATGGGGATTGGCGATCTCATCCTTGGTGACCAGCCAGGGGCCAATCGGCGCGAATGTTTCCGGGCTCTTGCCTTTGACCCATTGTTTGGCGCCGCCATTCATCTGGACGTGACGCTCGGAGACGTCATTGACGATGGTATAGCCGGCAACATAATCCATCGCCTGGTCTTTCGTGACATTGGCACACTGCTGGCCGATGACGATCGCAAACTCCACCTCCCAATCGCTGTCGGTAGAGCCTTTGGGGAGGCGAACGTCGTCGTTCGGGCCAGTGATGGATCCCGTATGTTTCATGAACAGGACGGGCTGGTCGGGAACAGGCGAGCCGGTTTCCGCTGCATGATCGGCATAGTTGAGACCAATGCAAAGCAGGTTCGGCACGAAGGAAACGGGAACGCCAATCCTCGGCGAGCCATCGACGGCTGGTAGGTTTGTCGTGTCGATCGCAGCGAGTTTGGCGAGGCCTTCGGGGCTAAGTTCCCGAGGCGTGATATCGGCGATATGGCCGGAAAGATCCCGCAGCGTCCCGTGCTCGTCCAAAAGACCAGGTTTCTCGTTACCCACCTCGCCATAGCGCAACAAACGCATCCTGTCGTCTCCCTGTTTTGACCTGTCGTGGCGTGATTTCATTGAAGAGCTGATAAAATCCGGCCAAACGTCGATTTCCAACGAAGAACAGTAGGCAAGATCCATCTGTCCGCCAATGCCGCATTAAAAAAAACTTTCGTTTGTTAACCATATGTAGAAGTATGCCGCTTTAAAAAGGGGCAGTGGAAGAACCATGGCCGATAGTACCTTGTCTAATATCAGCACCAGTCGACACATCACGCTAACCTCCCATCCGCGCGCAGGTGGCCCGAAACCGCCGGCCATTAATTGGGGGGGGGCTGATGCCAAGACTCGGGGGCCTATTGTCGGGACCGTGACCGACCCTGCACGGCGGAATGCCATCGGTGCGCATTCGGGAAGCTATGCGCTCTATCGGGCTTTGGCGGTGGCCTCCGGCAGTCTGGATGCACTGCACAAACCAGACCTCACCAATACGGCCCCTGCGACATCGATTGGGCCCCATCCCCAATGGGCCAATCCAAAACGGATTGTCTCGCTTGATCCTTATGGCCATTTAATCGGTGAGGCTTTCGCCGATGATCTGGCGAATGGCCTTGATATCCGCCCTACGATTGCTGTGACCAAAGCCAGACTGACTGTGCCGGAGTTTCTTCATCAAGCCGGGCATAATGGTTTAAGGGCGGATGGCCAGATACTTTTGGACAGCGGTGAGGCCAATTGCACCAAGATCGCTCTCGAACCGGTCTGGTATTTGCCAGGGATTGCCGAACGTTTTTCGATCACTGAACAAGATCTAAGGCGACATCTGTTCGAACAAACCGGCGGGATGTATCCAGAACTCGTCACCCGGCCTGACCTTAAGGTGTTCCTGCCACCTATCGGCGGCCACACCGTCTACATTTTTGGCGATGTCGCCCATTTGACCGATCCGACAAAAGAACTCGCCTGCCGCGTGCATGATGAATGCAATGGCTCGGATGTATTTGGCTCCGACATCTGTACCTGCAGGCCTTATCTGGTTCACGGGATCGAGGTTTGTATCGAAACGGCACAAGCCGGCGGTGTTGGCCTGATTGTCTACAACCGGAAAGAAGGTCGTGCTTTGGGTGAGGTCACCAAATTTCTCGTCTACAATGCGAGAAAGCGGCAGGTTGGTGGTGATCGCGCGGATACCTACTTTACCCGTACTGAATGTGTCGCTGGCGTTCAAGATGTGCGTTTTCAAGAGCTGATGCCGGATGTGTTGAATTGGCTAGGCATTAAACGGATCGATCGCCTTGTTTCGATGAGTGATATGAAATATGACGCGATGGTCAGACAAGGTATCGAGATCGGTGAGCGGGTTGCTATTCCCGATGACCGCATTCCCGAAGATGCCAAAGTGGAAATGGATGCCAAGAAAGCCGCTGGCTACTTTACGGATGCCAAACCGACGGCCAACGAGTTGAAGCTGGCCAAGGGACGAGAGCTTGGCGACTATGAGACATCTTGATACCCAGGCTGCCATCGCTTGGCTTCGGACCACAGATGCCATTCGAGAACGAACCGGGCTAATCTTCAATGCTGCTGAGGAGAACCAGCTTGAGCATTTCGAGCTCGACCTTGATCGGCTTGATGCGACAGCGAATTATGTGATCGATGTTATCCATGGTTCTTATCCGTCGTTGGATATTCCCTATCACAGCCGCTGGCGTCATTTCGCTGCTGGAGGTCGTGATCGATGGCAAGATCTTGCGGCCGAGTTCGATTATTGGGCACGGATCGAGCGCGCCCGCATCCGTTTCGATCTAGCAGTCATTAGTGTTCTGTTGGATGCAGGCGCAGGTGATCGATGGCGGTACATCGAGCCTTCAAGCGGGCAGGTTTTCGCACGGTCGGAGGGTTTAGCGGTCGCGAGCTTCGATTTCTTCGTGGCTGGCATCTGTTCTGCTAATCCCTCGGACCCGTTTCGCGCCGAAGCCGATGCCCTGGTCAGTCTCGATGTCGCCACCCTGGAACGTTATTTTCAGGTTGCCGACGACAATCCTCTGATCGGCACCATTGGAAGGACTCGCCTGATGAATGCGTTAGGCCATGCCCTTCAGGCCAGCCCAGCGCTCTTCGGCGGCGACAACCCGCGCGTTGGTCACCTCGTTGACTATCTGGTCGAGCAGAGTGTTGATGGGACATTGCCAGCAAGTTCGATCCTCGCAGCGTTGCTGCGCGGCTTCAGCTCGATCTGGCCAGGCCGGATCGAGATTGATGGGGTCAATCTCGGCGATGTCGGCCAGCATCAATGCGCGGCGACGGATGATGTCACTGATGGCCTTATTCCATTCCACAAGCTTTCCCAGTGGCTGGCGTTTTCTTTGGTCGAACCCTTGGAAGAACTCGGCATCGATGTCGTTGGCTTAGATGCGCTGACGCCCCTGGCCGAGTATCGAAATGGCGGGCTGCTGATTGATCTTGGCCTCCTCAGGCCAAAACATGATGCCGTGCTCGGTCAAGCACATCCCGGTTCCTCTGAGCTCATTACGGAATGGCGAGCTCTGACGGTCACCTTGATCGATCGACTGGCCGTTCGCATCCGCGAGCGGCTTGAACTGTCTTCGATCGATTTGCCGCTGGCCAAAATTCTAGAAGGTGGAACCTGGAATGCTGGCCGCAAGATCGCCAGGGAGCGGCGCCCTGACGGTGGACCACCGATCAGTCTGCTAAGCGACGGTACATTGTTCTGAATGCCGCGTAAATTTGGTCAAAAAATCTAACTTTGTTCGACCAATCGCAGACGAAGCAAATTGAGCAGGCTGATCACGCTGTAATCGCGCACTCTTTTGCGATCACCTGGCAATTTGACCTGTTGGGCCTCAACCTTATCGCCGAGGGCTAGCCCAAGCCAAACGGTCCCAGGAGGATGACCCTCCTCCTCGTCAGGGCCAGGCACGCCGATCGCGGCTAGCCCGACATCGGCACCAAAGAGGTCACGCGCGCCTTTCGCCATGCTTGTGGCGTATTCCGGCGTCATTCTTGGTCCTGCCGACAAGCCAAGGAGCTTCGTTCGCGTGCTGTCAGCAACGGCAAGAAGGCTTCCCAGAAGCGTCTTTTCCATCTCGGGAACGGCCGACAGCCTCTGTCCTAACAGGCCACCGGTGATGGTTTCGGCGACGGCGAGGCTCAGGCCGCGCTCGCGGAGCAACGCAAGCGTTGTCTCTTCCATCGTTTCGGAATCGACACCGAAAATGTATCGGCCCAGCATAGGCCTAAGTCGTGCTTCTTCCTCGCTAAGAATATTTTCTACGGTCGCGGCATCCGCCGCCTTCGCTGTTATCCGGACTTTGATGCCCTCGATGCCACTGGCCTGAAAAGCAAGGGTTGGGTTACCGAGATGATCGAGTTCCTCGATCCGGTCCGCCAGTAAATCAGCAAGCCCTGATTCGCTATAGCCCCAGCTGCGCAAAATGCGGCTTTTGATGACGGATGTTACGCCTGCACGACGCTTCAGATCGGGGAGAACCGTGCCCTCCAACATAGTCCGCATCTCGTGCGGCACGCCCGGCACGGCATAGACAACCTGATTGCCTATGGGGCAGATCAACCCAGGGGCCGTGCCCGGCATCTCCTCAATGAGCGTTGCCCCTTCGGGCACATCGGCTTGTCGAAGATTGCTTGGCGACATCTCGCGCCCGCGTTGCTCGAACATGGCCTTGATGCGTTCACCTATCTCCGGCCAGCGTCTCAGCGAGACCCCCATGACCTCGGCAATGGCTTCACGGGTGATGTCATCTTGCGTCGGTCCGAGCCCACCACACAAAATCACGGCATCGCTTCGATCGAGAGCCTGCTTGATCGCGCTGATCATCCTTTCACGATTGTCACCAACCTTGGTCTGGAAGTATGAATCGATCCCAGCCAGGGCTAATTGTTCCCCCATCCATGAGGAATTGGTATCGACGATCTGCCCAAGCAGCAGTTCCGTGCCAACAGCAATGATTTCGCAGCGCATGACGATCCCTCGCGTTTAACAGGCGGCAACCAGACCGTCGCTTCGGGGATCGCTGGCCCCTTCGATCAGCCCATTTGGATGATACACTAGAGCACCCGCATGCCCCATCATCTCTTCAAAGTCGCCAACCAGCTCGACTTGGTGACCGGCAGCCTTGAGCGCTTCTATGATCTTGGCATCGAAGCGGCTTTCGATCTTCAAGCTGGTCGAATTCTCGCCCCAAGTACGGCCGAGCAGCCAGCGCGGCGCATTCACGGCTTGTTGGAGAGGTTGGCCGAACAGGGCATGCCTTGAGAAAATCATGGCCTGGGTTTGTGGCTGTCCCTCGCCACCCATCGTTCCATAAGCCATCAGCCTGCCGTCATCCAGCGACGCCATGGCTGGCTGGATGGTGTGGAAAGGCCTGCGGAAGGGTTTCAAACAATTGTGATGCTTGTCATCAAGCGAGAAGCTGGTGCCACGATTTTGCCAGAGAACCCCACTGCCCTCCAACACAACGCCCGATCCAAACTCCCAATAGATGCTCTGGATAAAGCTGACTGTGCGTCCATCGGCGTCCATCCCACCAAGCCAAACCGTATCACCGCCGAGTTGCGCGTCCGGCCAAGGAGACGCTTTCTTCGCGTCGACACCAGATGTCAGCTCGTCCAGCACGGCAGCACCGAGGAAGCGTTCGGCTGCCGCCTCCATAAAATCCGGATCGGTGATATAACGATCGCGCACGCGAAAGGCTGCTTTGGTGGATTCGACCAAAGCGTGGATGTAGGCAGCGTCATCGACACTGTCGATCTTCAGCCGCTCGAACACGCCAAGCAGCATGAGCGAGGCCAGACCTTGTGTCGGTGGTGGCATATTGTAGACGGTATGCCCCCTGATCTTCAGGCTTAGCGGGTTAACCCGGCGCGCCTGATGACGCTCAAGATCGCTCCGTCGAAGGGGACTGCCAACTTGTTCGAGATCGGCGGCCATCGAGCTTGCAAGATCGCCACGATAGAAATCGTGAAGACCATCATGGGCCAGCTGATCGAGGGTGGCTGCCAGCTTGTGTGCTTCCAGCCGCTCGCCTTCAGCATAAGCAGCACCAGCGTTCAAGAAGGTATTCGCAAAGCCTGGCTGATCACGCAGCTGGTCAATTTTGGCGCGGCTGTTCCGCGCAAATGTCTCGGTGACGGCGACACCGTTCTCGGCATGATAGATCGCATCTTCCAATAGCCTGGCGACGGGCAAACGGCCTTCCCAGTGCTGCCGGCTAAATTCGAACGCCTCCGCCCAGCCAGAAACGGCGCCCGCGACAGTGAGTGCCGCAAGCGGTCCTCGGTCTGGAATTTGATCCAATCCCTGGTTCTTGTAAAACTCGATATTGGCCAAAGCCGCTGCACCACCGCAGGCATCAATCCCGAGAGGTGCCTCTCCAGGCCTTCCGACAAGCCAGAAATTGTCGCCGCCGAGGGCATTCATATGAGGGTAGACCACGGCAATGGTTGATGCCGCTGCGATCATCGCCTCGATCGCATTGCCGCCGTCGTTCAAGACACGAAGCCCAGCTTGCGCGGCGAGATGATGAGGAGCGGTCACCATGCCGCCGTAAGCGCGAACGGTTTGGATCAATGAGGTTCTCCCAAATTGTGACGTCAGCAAACTCGGGCAACAGCAGATTGACGATCGCTCAAACCAACCCAGGCATCGAACAGGATGAGCGCTCCGGCGACAGCATCGAAACCGGAGGAATGACCTATCCTGGCGACAGCGTCCAGAGATTCGGTCATGCGGTCATCCCGATTTTCGATCATTGATGCGAGCAGGCTATGTAACGGTGCAGCCCCAAACCCTTGCCCCGATGCCGAAAGATGGGCGAAGCTGATCTTGTTGGTCTGGTTGATGGCCGTCGGTCGTAACTCGGACCAAAGTGTTGAAGCGGCCTCGGCTCTGCCAAGATAACGAGCAGCGATCAGCAGGCCAGCGATCAGATCGTCGCCAGATGGGGTCAGACCGGGGCCAAGACCGATGAGTTGATAGAGACTTGTCTTAATGCCTGGATGACCATTCCTCAGCCAAAAGAGAGTTATCTCACCAAGCTCTTGGAGCGGTTTTGCGGCAGCACGTTCAACGGCACCGATGGGGCTAGCCTGTCTCCCCAGGACAAGGCCCAGGAGACCATCCGGTCGATGCCACGACAAAAGCATTCTCTTCAGCTGAACGAGGCCAGCTTTAACATGTTCCTGTCTTGGAGGATCGCCCCGAAGCGGCGGCGGTTTCCAGAGTACCGATGAGCATAGGTTGATCGAGAGCCTGGACCTGCTCACAGGCTCAAGAGAGCCGGCTTCCATCCTCCACCCTTGTCCGACAGCAACACCAAGATTGCTCCAACTTGGAGTATGATTGGCTCTCGAAACCAAGAGATTGATCGGGCCGTCGTAGAGACTGCTATCGGCCACGCAGACCACGTGATCTTTGGTCTGGAGATAAAAGCAGCGATCGAAGACCGCGATGACATGGGCGATAACGCCTTCGTGCAAGGCAAGGGTCGCAACAGGTCCGAATGAACGAGCCTTAACCCTCATAGGTGTGACCATTGCCGGCGCTGTCATCGGACATGATATGGGTGCCTGCCCGCCCCTCCAATGCTGGCAGGGCATCATCGATATGCGCGATGATCACCCGCTCGCCACCGCCTTCGAGGAAGCGGATTGCCGCATCGATCTTGGGACCCATGCTGCCGATGGGAAAATGTCCCTCCGTCTTGAAGGCCTTGAGATCGCGTAGGCTTACGCGATCCAATAGCCGTTCTTCAGGCGTTCCCCAATTCACGGCCACCTTAGGTACCGCTGTCAGGATCATCAGCGTATCAATGCCGAGAATGTTAGCCATTTTCGCTGATGTGAGATCCTTGTCGATCACAGCTTCGACGCCATGCCGAACGCCTTTTGGTCCGCGAATGACAGGAATACCGCCACCACCGCCAGCGATCACGATCGTACCGCGCCGCGCAAGAACCCGAACCAAGGAAATATCGACGATATGGCGGGGCTTCGGCGAGGGGACGAAATGACGCCAGCCTCGCCCCGCATCCTGACACATCGTCCAATCGAATTCCTTAGCGAGCCGCATCGCCTCATCTTCGGAAAAAAATGGACCAACGGGTTTGGACGGGTTGGTGAAGGACGGATCATCCTCATCAACCTCGACCTGCGTCAGGAGACTGGCAACATGCCGATCATTATCAGCACCCCGAAGTGCGTTCTCGATCGCTTGCATCAGGAGGTAGGCGATGCCGCCTTGGCTATGAGCGACACAGATATCAAGCGGCATGGGCGCAATGCGGTCACGGGTCAGGGCTTGGCGCATCAAGATCTTGCCGACCACGGGGCCGTTGCCATGGGTGATGACAAGCTCGTTATCCATCAATGCCAGGGGTAAGAGAGCCTTTGCCGTCGCGGTGGCGATGGCCTTCTGTTCGATCGAGGTTCCCTCGATATTTTCGGGATGCGTCGCATTGCCACCAATAGCGACGACCAGCCGACTTGGCATGGCAAGCGGCTTAGGCATGGCACATTCCTAATCTGATGTCATTCACTGACGTTGGCTCAGCCTGTTGATCGCCAGGAAGACGGCATCAGCATTCGATGGCGCTACATTGACGCCGACGCGTTCGAGCTTTTGGATTTGTGCCGTCGCCTGCTGCGGGTCCTGATCGGTACCGGTCACGGAGGCGACGATCAGACGACCATCCGCGGCTCGGTCCTTTAGAAAGTTCGCGACATGGCCGGCAGGGTCTCGATGGCTTCCGTAACCGAGAACGATGTCCAGTAAGACGACACCAACCCTCGGGTCACGAAAGGCTTCGGACAAAGCCTGGTCTCTCACCGATGGATCTATCATCGGATGGGGGCGTCCTTGGGTATATTCATCATCACCAAGGTCAATCAGCTGGTGGCGTTCCAGGGTATTGGCATCGAGCCGATCCGCGTCGGGAATAGGAACATTGGACGCGATCTTCAGGCCAGCCTTTTTCATGATCACCTGAGCTTCCGAGCAAAGGGTCCCGCCTGCAAACAAGCCTCTGATCTCGCGCCTCTCGCTGAAACCCGTTCCTGCCTTGGCGTTTGGGCCAGGGTCATCGGCAATCGGGTCGAGGCCTGTTGCCATGCGCGCGCAATCTCTCAAGGTCGGAGCCAACCGGGCATTGGCGGGAACTCGAACCTCATCGCCGCCGATAAAGCAGATGGTGAAGGTCTTCGAACTTTCACCAATACGTGCCATGACCCGAGCCGCCACCGTCGATGCCGGCGGTTTGGAAATTAAGATGATATGCGTCGTCGTCGGATCGGCCTCCATGACATCCAACGCCATCAAGGTGGTCGTGCCGCCGACTTCCGCTTTCAAATCACGACCACCAACCCCGATGGCGTGGGAGATGCCTTTGCCATGCCTTGCGATCTGACAGCTCACTTCCTGAATGCCGGTCCCGGATGCGCCAATGATTCCGATATCGCCCTCAGGTACCTTGTTAGCGAAGGCTAACGGGACGCCTGAAATGATCGCCGTGCCGCAATCCGGTCCCATCACCAGGAGCCCTGCTTCCCGAGCCTGCTGCTTGAGTGCAATCTCGGCCTGGATCGTCACATTGTCACTGAAGATCATGACATTGAGGCCGTGATTGAGCGCTTTTCTGGCTTCTGCCGCGGCATAGTCTCCCGGCACCGAGATCAGGGCAAGATTAGCATCAGGCATGGCCTTCATACCCGCGCGCAGCGTTTTTGGTTGCCAGGTCGCACCAGATTGTTGCCGTTTGGCAGGCTGGTCCAAGAAGGCCAAGGCATCACTCATTGCTGTCTTGGCGACGCCCTCGTGAATGGCGCGGATTGCAATGACAAGATCACCCGCGCCAGCGGCCTCGCCGTGTTCTGCAAGAATACCCGCATCGGCCATGATTCTAAGGTTCGCCGGCGTGCCCATCATCAAGGCCGCGTCTTCCACACCGCTCATGGCCACGATCTCGCGCGAGCAGCGCATCAAGGCGACCGAGTCCATATAAAAAGATGGTCTGACCTGATTGACGACAATACTCATGGGGCCACTCCCAAATCATTGGCCAAAGCCATCAGAGCTTGCTCGAAGCATGCCATCGGGGCTTTGACGACACCGGCGCCCACTTGTCCGATCCCTGGTTCCTTATGCGCGATCCCGGTATTGATGGTTGGTGCGATCCCGGTTTCTAGAACCAGGCGGACATCAATACCCGTTGGTACACCTGCATAATCGAGCGCTGGAATTGTCCATTCTGGGTTCTCAACGACCGTGATCTCACCCATGGTTCGTGTAAAATCTGCCGCTTCGGAGGCGGCACCCGCGCCGACGAAACCAGCCACCGCAGGCGCTGCCGCCATCGCAAAGCCGCCAAGCCCAATCGTCTCGACGATGGTGCTGTCACCCATATCAGGGTTAGCGTCGGATTCAGAGAATCCTGGAAAATAGAGCCCGACCGGCATTTCGACCGGTGCTGTAAACCACTGATCGCCAGTGCCACTGACCCGGATACCGAAATCGGTGCCATTCCTGCTCATCGCCGTGACGATCGTCGACCCTTCGATATCACGGGCTGGGTCCATGATCGCCTTGCCCATCACCATCGCGACATTAAGAAAAAACTGATCGTTCCCCGCGATGAAACCAAGGGCTTGGGCGAGGTCATCATGGGGAGCACCTGTTTTCGCCAGCCATGGGGCAATCGCGCGAAGGAAAAGGCCGGAGCAGCCAACATTCCTTTGGTGCATTTCATCACCCATGGTCAGCCCGCGAGCAACGATGTTCTTGAGCTCGAGCCCGCCGCTGCTGCGAAGCGCCTGACCGAGCATGGGCCCAAGCGTATCCTTGAGCCAGGCAAGTCTGGCGAGAACCTCACCGTCATTGCCACCAAACCGCATCACCTTTCCTAGGCCTTCGTTGATCGTGCAAAAGGCCTGATTGCCGAAAGCACGGTTCTCAACGACCATCACCGGCTGACTCTTCGTGGTCATCCCGGTCATCGGTCCCACGGCATCGAAATGATGGTTCGGGTGAAAATCGAAGGCACCCTTGGCAGCCTGTTCCATCGCCTCATCGAGATTGGCTGCCCATCCTTCGAAAACCGCGATGCCGGCAATGGCACCTTTCATCGGTCCGCACATGCGTTCCCAGCCTATGGGCGGGCCTGCATGCAAAATCATCCGATCGCCGAGGGCCGGGATGACCTCACCGGCCGGGCGGACGTCAGAAAGGACGGGATCAGCCTTGAGCATGCTCTCCAAGGCTTGATCGTTAGCTTGCTCGATCAACGTTCTGATGTCGGACATGGCTGCCTCAAGAACCCAGTTTCGAAAGAAGCTCGGCCAATTTGGGATTGCCGCCGGCCGGCGGGTTCCATTGAACATGGACAACCGGCACGTCACGATCAGCCAGCTCTTGGGCAAAGCCCTCCAAGCCAACATTCAGGATTTTGATCGGCTGACCCAGTAGATCGCCTTTTTTATTCCTATTGTCCGACATTGATGGTTCCCATTTTTATTGATGGCGAGCAGGGAGGTAGAATTGGATGTTGTCTTAGTTAGGAATTAAAGAGCCTCATCCTCAGCATAGACCGCATAAGCGGCATCGACCCCAGCACCTCGCTTGCTCTTGAAGCCAAAACGGCGAAGAACGGATTCTAGCGATGCCAGGCATCTCAAAATATTCGTCTTCCGACAGACATAGCCCATCGTACCGATCCGCCAGATCTTGCCATGCAGCGGTCCAAAGGACGTGCCGATCTCGATGCCGAAATCGTGGAGCATCGCGCCTCTCACCTGCTCACCGTCGCTGATATCATCTGGGATGTAGATGCCCGTCACATTCGGCATGCGATGCGCCTCGTCACCAAAGAGCCTGAGGTCCATCGCCTGGAGGCCGGCACGAAGAGCGCGGCTTGAACGTTCATGGCGGGCAAATCCGTTATCCAGGCCCTCATCGAGGATAACCTGCGCACATTCCCGCGCTGCATAAAGCATCGAGGTGCTCTCGGTGTGATGATTCAGCCGTTTAGGGCTCCAGTAGTCCATCAGCATGGCGAGATCGAAATAGTTGGACCGGATGATGTCGCCATCGCCATCCACCGCATCATCGGGGCGGATACCACCTTCGATATGCCGGCGTCGGCTGACCACCTCCTCGACCCGTTCATTGAAGGTAATTGGCGATGTGCCAGGAGGGCCGGACATGCATTTCTGCAGGCCCGCCGAGACCGCATCGATGCACCATCGATCGACCTCCAGTGGCATGCCACAAACCGTTGCGGTCGCATCGACATACAAAAGGACGCCATGCTCGCGGCAAGCCTTGCCGATATCGGCAAGCGGCTGTGCCATTGTGGTCGAGGTATCGCCTTGAACACAGGCCACGAGTTTTGGGCGGTGTCGGCGAATAGCGTCGTCAACAGCTGAGGGCTCGAAAACTTGGCCCCATTCCGTTTCGATAGTAACCACCTCTGCGCCGACCCGACCACCAATCTCCTTCAACAAATGGCCAAAGCGTCCGAACATCGGCACAAGGACTTTGTCGCCGGGAGATAGAATGGAGGTGAGGCACGTCTCGATCCCGGCACGCGCCGTGCCATTCACCAGGAATGCCCAATGATTATCGGTGCAAAAGACCCGACGATAGAGCGCCATCACCTGGTTCATGTAGTCAGTGAAGGCCGGATCGAACTGGCCCAGCATCGGCGCCGACATGGCTCGTAGCACACGTGGATAGACGTCGACTGGTCCCGGCCCCATCAATAGCCGCGGCGGCGGATCAAGAGGTTCTAACTCTGCATGGTCGCGCATCTTTACCCTATCCAACTTACTTCCTCGGTCGCGCCGGAGATTAGAACGCCTTGCGGCAGCCTTCAATCGGAATGAACAAATATTCCAGAAATGCATGTCTTGGGGACGGCTCTCGCGACCTCCTCTTTGACATTTCCTACCTGGTCGCTGACAACGGAGAGCTGCTCCTCTATCGAGATAGGAAACGAAGTCATGACATCAACACCGCCAAGTGTCGCCATCATGTCGCCCGGCGATATGGGGCATCACGTCGGCGCCCAATTGCGCCGTCATGGGCTTCGCGTGATCACGGCCCTAGGCGGAAGGAGTGAAAGAACGCGGACGCTCGCGGGTAAGGCAGGGTTCGATATCGTCGCTGATGAGCACGAACTGCTTCGAGAGGCGGATCTGCTCTTATCGATCATGGTGCCGGTGCAGGCAGAACCGTTCGCAAGATCCATGGCAGCCATCATGGAACAGTCGAATGACGACGTTCTCTATGTGGATTGCAACGCTATTGCGCCTGAGACAGCTTCCAGGATCGGTGCCATCATCGAAGCGGCAGGAAGCTGCTTTATCGACGCCGGAATCATTGGGCCACCACCCAGAGAACATGGCCATGCAACCCGTTTTTATGCGTCAGGCGTTCATGCAAATCACTTCGCCCAGCTCAATGAATTCGGTCTCGATGTTCGCGTGATCGGTGATGCAGTCGGCCAGGCATCTGCCATCAAGATGTGCTACGCGGCGCTGACGAAAGGGACGACCGCGCTGATGACGGGGCTCTCTCTGACGGCAGAGAGACTTGGTGTCAGCAACGCGCTTCGTGCCGAATTCGATATCAGTCAGGCAGCAATGTTTGGCCGGATGAAGCAGCATGTGCCAGGCATGATTCCCAAGGCCCATCGGTGGGTCGGTGAGATGGAAGAAATAGCTAAGACGTTCAAAGCCGCCGGTGTCACGCCAAGCATCTTCGAAGGTGCTGCAGATGTTTATCAAGATGTCGCCAAGACGTCCCTCGCAAATGTCTCACAAGAGGAATGGGACAATCGCGTCAAAGACTACGACGAGGTCATTAAAAAATTAGTGCATGGAAAATAATTTCGATCGATCAAGCCAACTAATTCAGGATATTACAGCGATATCCAAAGAAACGTGTGATTGATCAAACTGAACGTCTGCATTCTTATTTTGTGTAGAGAGAAATGAGCCATGGCCAGCATTGATGAAGGGCCGTCAAATTGGTTCATCTTAATGGATGTAATCTGGTCGGCGGTTGATATCTGTGGATAAAACACTGTTCAATGTACATTTTTGTGATGAAACAGCGTGAGTTGGCAAGTCTAGCTATTGTGATCCGGTGACGTTTTTCGCTAGTCTCCGAGACGTTATCCGTTTGATACAACTAAGCACCATAGTCATAACTCGTTGGGAGGGTTGAGCGGTGGAAAGTTTCCTGTCGCTACCGCGTTCTGCAAAGGCTGGACTTGCCGTTTTGCTTGCCGTGGCTTTGCTCGGCTGGGGCATCGTAGCCTATTCATCAAAACGCCAGCATGAGAATGCGGAGAGTCTGCGGCAGGCTTTGGCAACCCTTGATCGCAACACGGAAACGAACCAATCCATGAGCGCGGAGCTTGACGGGCTGCGCGAGGAATTGCTGTCGGCCGAGACCGATCTTTCGGCCGCGGCGCAAGAGAAAGTTAGCCTCGAAGATCAGGCGAGCGAACTCCGCGCTGATTTGAGCAATCGCGAAGAGGCTGTCGCAGAGTTGACGAAACTCTTGGAAACACGTGAAGAGAACGACGCTGCCAATGACGGCGAAAAAACGGCTCTCGGATTGTTGGGTGCCCAGGGAGAGGGCGTCGATGTCGCAACACTGCGTGAGCGATTGACGAAAGCCAGAACGACCTTGAGCGCTCGAACGGCAACCCTTGCTCAGCGTGACCGTGAGCTTGAGAGCCTCAATGCTCATTACGACGAGGCAACGGCGAAGATCACCTCTCTTGAAGCCGATCTGGCCGAGCAAGGTGTATTGCGCGAGCGCATTACCACAGCCATGACAACGCTTAGCGCTCGAACAGCAACCCTTGCGCAGCGTGACCGTGAGCTTGAGAGCCTCACTGCTCATTACGACGAGGCAACGGCGAAGATCACCTCTCTTGAAGCCGATTTGGCCGAGCAAGGTGTACTGCGCGAGCGTCTTACCACAACCATGACAACGCTTAGCGCTCGAACGGCAACCCTTGCTCAACGTGACCGCGAGCTCGAACAACTTCGAACTGAGTATGACACGGCGACCGACAGCATTGAAAAGCTCGAAGCTGATCTTGCTGAACAAGACGCCTTGCGCGAGCGGCTGACGACAACGATGACAAAGCTGAGCGGTGCGAATGCAACGCTTGCTCAGCGTGATCGTATAGTGGCTCGTCTAAGCGAGGAAAACGAACAGATGCTTGCCGAGCGGGCGACGTCCGAAGCGGATGCAGCCAGTAGGGACGAGCAAGGCCAAGAACTCGCAAGCCTGCAATCGAATGTAGAACAGGCACAAGAAGAGCTCACAAAGACCGAGGCAGCGCTTGGAGTCAATCAACAGAATATCGAAGAGAACGAAGCGCGCCTAGTGAGCCTAAAGTCAGATGTCATATCGACCGAAGCAGAACTAAAAGGAATCGAAGAAGGGCTCAGCGAACGCGAAGCCGACCTTGCTGAACTCGGCGACCAGGTTGCGGCCGAGGAGACCAAACTTGCTGATCTCGTCTCTGCTTCCGTTCAACAGAGAAATGAGATCGAAGACGCTGAAACAGAACTCGCCGGCCTTAAAGCCGCTAAAGCTGATGTGGAAGCCGACATCAACAGTCTTCAAGCCGAATACGATCAACAACAATCATCATTCAGTAACCAACAAGAACAGCTCGTCAACGCCAATGCTCAGCTGACAGACCTGAACAACCAACTAGCGAATGCTGAAGCAAGGATCGCGGAAGCCGAAACCAAGCTGCAGGCAAAGACTGACGAGCTAGGTAGCCGGCAGCGAGAGGTCGAGGCTGTCGAAGCGACGCTTGCTTCCCTAAAGCAAGAGCAGGCGACGGCCACATCGGCAAACATTGAGCTTCGAAACGCGATGAGCGAACGCGAAGCCGTTCTAGCCGATCTTGATGTCGCGAAAAGTGATCTGCAGAGAACACAAACCGAGCTTGGCTATCAGCAAACTATTTTGAGCGACCGGCAAGAGCAGATTCAAGAAGCTGATGCTCGTCTTGGGCAAAGCCGCCAGGCGATCGCTGCTCAATCCAGCGCTAACCAATCAACAGCCAGGATTCCGCTTGCAGCTGTCAGCTCAGACGATGTGGTTGTCTTACCTGTCGACCCGCTCTATGAGCCATTTCCTGTCCAAACGCCCATCGGTGTTCGCCTCACCCAAGTCCATTTCGACTTGGGAAGCGCTGAACTGACACCAGGAGGCGTGCGTAAAGCCAAGGAAGCCGCCGCATGGATCAAGGCTCAAAATGTCGAGAAAATCCGATTGGTTGGCTTTACCGATTCGATCGGAACGAAGGAGGATAACATCTCCCTTGCCGAGCAACGGGCGCAATCGATGCTTCGTGTCTTTGAAGAAATGGGCATTGATCCCGACAAGATCGAAGTGATCGCAAAAGGTGAAGACGGTGCGCGCGAAACGATCGCTGATCAGACGTCCGAACCGCTTAATCGCTGCGTCGGCGTCTTCATTAGTGCCGATGGATAATGCCAGTGGCATGACGGCACAGATGAACTACCTGTGCTGTGATATATCGCATCGATCTCAGTCCAAGTTACAAACGTCGTATCGAGCAAATGATGTGGTCAAACCACTGGGGGTTTAGTTTCCTGCTGCAGGCGAGCGCTCTTTCTCTGAGTTGAAGAACTCTTGAGCTTATCAGTCCAGCCGGGGTAGGCTGTGATATCTGGTAAGTGGTTCATCACGTAGAAGAGAGACAGCCAGCCCATGCGGTATGAAAGTCCCGAGACCCTAGACGCAGCCGTCGCCTTGCTTGCTGGCGAACCAACCCGCTGCCGGGTTCTGGCGGGTGGAACAGATCTCCTAGTTCAATTGCGGGCAGGGATTATCGAACCGGAACTCCTGGTCGACATTAAGCGCATACCCGAACTTCGTGAGATCGGCGAGGAAGACGGTGGTTATCGCATCGGTGCGGCAGTTGCAGGGGCCGAGCTCTCCGAGCATCCGCATGTCAAAGAGCTTTGGCCAGGCGTTGTTGAAGCTGTCGATCTGATCGGTTCGACCCAGATCCAGGGACGCGCCTCCATGGTCGGTAATCTCTGCAATGCATCGCCGGCCGCCGATAGCGTGCCCGCCATGATGGCAGCCGATGCTCAAGCAAGAATAGTTGGTTCCAAGGGAACCCGCGACATTCCTGTCGAACAGGTGGTGATCGCCCCCGGCAAAACGTCCCTCGAAGCAGGTGAAATCATCACATCAATCTATCTCCCATCCCGCCCTCCCCGCTCTGGCGACGCCTATCTTCGCTTCATCCCAAGGACAGAGATGGACATCGCCGTTGTCGGCGTTGGGATCAACATCACCCTCGGCGATGAAGGTTCATGTGTTGCGGCGCGCGTTGGTCTCGGCGCCGTTGCGGCAACCCCTCTTCTAGTCGAGGAGGCGGCGCAAGCCCTTATCGGCACGAACATCGATGAGGCAGCTTTGGAGAAGCTGGCCGTCGCTGCCTCCGCTGCTTGCAACCCAATCGACGACAAACGGGGTACGGTTGAGTATCGCACCAAGGTCGCCGGTGTTCTCGCGCGTCGCGCCGCCTTGATCGCCCTTGATCGAGCGAAAGGGATCATGCCTGCCAATGGAGGAGCCCACTGATGGGCAAGTATCATATTTCGACGACCATCAATGGCGATGACGTTGAATTCTTATGCGAGCCGGATCAAACGCTCCTGGATGTACTCCGGGATGAACTCAATCTGACTGGCTCCAAGGAAGGCTGCGCTTCGGGCGATTGTGGTGCCTGCAGTGTCATGCTGGACGATCGCCTTGTCTGTGCCTGCCTGGTGCTTGGGGTCGAGGTCGAGGGCAATAAAATCGAGACCATTGAAGGCATGGCGGATGGCGAGAACTTGCATCCGCTGCAGCAGAAATTCCTTGAGCATGCGGCCTTGCAATGCGGCGTCTGTACGCCAGGTTTCTTGATAGCGGCGAAGGCCCTGCTCGAGAAGAATCCGGACCCAAGTGAAACCGAAGTTCGCTATTGGCTAGCCGGTAATCTCTGTCGTTGTACGGGCTATGACAAGATTGTTCGCGCGGTGATGGATACCGCTGCCGACATGAGGGGGAGCTGACCATGGCGACCGCGTTGAAACTCGATCAAAACGAGGCTGACTTGAAATGGATCGGCACGAGGCCACTCCGACCCGATGGCGTTGACAAGGTGACAGGCCGCGCAAAATTCGGCGCGGATATGAGCCTTCCCGACATGCTGGTGGGCAAGGTGCTGCGCAGCCCGCATCCTCATGCCAAAATCCGCTCGATCGACATATCCAAGGCTGAGGCAATGCCGGGCGTGAAGGCTGTCGTCACGGCTGCTGACTTTCAAGACATGCCCTCCGAAATGGTGCCGGCGGGCGAGATGATGATCAACTACCGTGATGTTGTCCGCAATGTCATGGCGCGCGACAAGGCGCTGTATGAAGGCCATGCCGTGGCGGCGGTCGCCGCGACATCGAACAGCATCGCGCGTCGAGCACTCAAGCTGATCGAGGTCGATTACGAGATCCTTCCTCACGTGATCGATGTGATGGACGCGATCAAGCCCGATGCGCCCATTCTCCATGACGATATGTTAACCGAAGGCGTTGATCCGGCACCGACAAAAGCATCAAATACATCCAAGCGTGTCGAGTTCGCGATCGGAGATGTCAACGCTGGTTTCGACAATGCGGATGTCGTTGTTGAGCGAACCTTCGACACGAAGCCGGTGCATCAGGGCTATATCGAACCCCATGCCTGCCTCGCCAGTGTCTCCGAAGATGGACAGGCTGATCTCTTCGTCAGCACGCAAGGTCATTTCATTGTTCGTACACATTGCGCCAAGCTGCTTGGCATGGATGTGTCGAAGCTGAGGGTCACGGCCGCCGAGATCGGCGGTGGATTTGGTGGCAAGACCGTTGTCTATCTCGAACCCGTCGCCTTGGCCCTGTCGAAGAAGGCAAGCCGTCCGGTGAAGATGCAGATGAGCCGCGAAGAGGTTTTCAAGGCGAGTGGACCGACCTCGGGGGCTCATATGCGGGTCAAGGTAGGGGCCAAGAAGGATGGTCAAATCACAGCTGGCGAATGCGAGCTTTATTATCAGGCAGGTGCTTTCCAAGGAGGGCCGGTCGGACCGGGTGCCATGTGTGCCTTTGCCCCCTATGATCTAGAGAACGTGAAGTCGGTTGGCTATGACATCGTCACCAATCGACCGAAGGTCGCCGCCTATCGCGCACCAGGTGCGCCAATTTCAGAATACGCGGTTGAATCTGTCATCGATGAGATCGCCAAGAAGCTCGACATCGATCCCTTAGATCTACGGCTGAAGAACGCCGCCAAGGAAGGCACCAAAGCTGCCTATGGGCCAAAATTCGGCCCGATCGGTTTGATCGAAACCCTGGAACGCGCCAAGGCACACGATCACTACAAGGCGCCGCTCAAACCCAATCAGGGGCGCGGTGTCGCCTCAGGTTTCTGGTTCAATATCGGCGGTGAAACCTCGATGACGGTCAATGTTAACGAGGACGGCACTGCAACGTTGATCCAAGGAACACCTGATATCGGTGGTTCACGCGCCTCGAGCGCGTTGATGGCTGCTGAAGTTTTTGGCATCGACTACGAAAAAATCCGGCCTTTGATCGGTGATACCAGCTCCTTGGGTTACACCTTCTTGACAGGCGGCTCGCGCGCCACGTTGTCCAACGGCGTAGCGGCAAAGGAAGCCGTGGGTCAGGCGATTGCTGAGATGTGCAGGCGGGCCGCCAAGCTCTGGGAAATCCCGGAAGATGCGGTCAAGTGGGAGAACGGCTATGCCTTGCCCGCAGGCGAGAACGCCGGCAAGTTCGAACCAATGCCCATGGCTGAAATCGCCAAGATGGCTGGCAAGACGGGCGGCCCGATAGCAGGCCATGCAAGCCTCAATGTCCAAGGTGCCGGTCCAAGCCTCGGGACCCATATCGTTGATGTCGAGGTTGATCCTGAAACGGGCCGTATCACCATTCTCCGCTACACGGTCCTGCAGGATGCCGGCAAAGCGGTTCATCCCTCCTATGTCGAAGGGCAATATCAAGGCGGTGCCGTGCAAGGCATCGGCTGGGCACTGAATGAGGAGTATATCTACGGCGAAGATGGAAGGCTTCAAAACCCGGGCTTCCTTGACTATCGTATTCCCGTAGCATCCGACGTCCCGATGATTGATACGGTGATTGTCGAATGTGCCAACCCTCGTCATCCCTATGGGGTACGCGGTGTGGGTGAAACCCCGATCGTGCCGCCGATGGCCGCGATTGCCAATGCGGTCGAACAGGCGACGGGCCTACGCTTCACCGAGCTGCCGATGTCACCGCCAAAAGTCCTAAAAGCGATTGATGAGGCAAAGGCTAAGACCTAGTACATCAAGGGTTCGCCTAAGATGGCCAAAATCGTCCTTACCCGCGCCTTGCTGCGCTTTGCCGAGGGTCAGGCGGAGCTTGATCTGGATGTGACGTCCGTCCAGGCATTATTTCGAGAACTTGGCCGCCGTTTTCCTTCGATGGAGCCACATTTGCAACAGGGGATCGCGGTCGCCATCAACGGCCAGATCTATCAAGACGCTCTCTTTGAGGAGATCCCGCCTGATAGTGAGGTCCATGTCATTCCGCAGATCGCAGGCGGCTAGTGGCATGATTACATCAGAATAATTATCTCGATGAACGCTTAGTAGATTGAATTTAAACGATTTCTTCTTCACCTGAATGACTCAAATTGAGCCTAACTTCGATGAGAGTTTGTCAGTTTCGAACAATCCTCGGAGGTATTGCAGGCGTCGAAAGGGCGATTGACCTCTCTCCAGCTTGAAGCCGCCGGCAAGGTTCTTTGCGATATCGAGGCCGTATTGACCATGAGACTCTTTGATGCTGAGTTCGATCCAGGTCTCGGCTTGGTCAGAGCGCTTTGTCAGCAACCTCTCGCCGTCAAGATAGTGTTGATGGCGATCAATCGCGTCGACCAGCTCGGTGATGTGCGCCTCTTTGACGGCACTGATCCCCATGACAGGAACTTGCCAGTCAAGAAGATCGCTTGATCCCGTCGTTCGTCCTGTCATCGTAAGGGCCGATGCCAAATCGCGGATCGTTTGCTTGGCGACACTGCCGAGATCGGTTTTGGTGACAGCTGCGATGTCGGGTATCTCAGCGATCCCTGCCTTCATATATTGAAGACTGTCGCCGGATCCTGGTTGAATGCAAAGCAAGATGCTGTCGGCGACGGAAGCGATATCCGTCTCAGATTGGCCAACACCAACAGTCTCAACAACGACCTTGTCATAGACCGATCGCATGACGACAACAGCGGCCGCCGTGATAGCAGCAAGCCCTCCCATGCGTTCACGGGCAGCCATGGACCGAATGAACACATCAGGATCGCTCGGATCAATGTCAATGCGAACACGATCACCCAGCAAGGCGCCACCCGAACGCCTGGATGACGGATCGATCACGATGACCCCGACGGATTCTCCTCGTCCCCGATAGGCTTTGATCAAGGCTGCAATCAGTGTGGATTTGCCAACCCCAGGAGGACCTGTGATCCCCAAAACATGTCCCTTAGCACCTTGATAGACCAAATCAAGCAACTCGATCGTTTCAGGTGCCGTCTCCCTCGCCTCGATTTGGGCCAGGGCCTCCGCCATCGCACGTTTTCCGCCGGTCCGGAGCTTTTCCAGCAGACTGCTGTCACGCCTGTCGATCAACGGGGCGTATTGATTGCAGCTTGAGCTGCGGCCAGTCTTGCGATGGGAACGCGATAGGGTGAGCAGGAGACATAGTCGAGGCCGATCCTGTGGCAAAACGTGACGCTCGCCGGATCACCGCCATGTTCGCCACAAATACCGAGTTTCAGATTGGCGCAAACTCCCCTTCCCCGCTCAGCTGCAAGCTTGACCAGGACGCCAACACCGTCAATGTCAATTGTAGTAAAGGGATCGGCGGCATAGATTCCCTGCTCGATGTAAGTCTCTAGAAACTTTGAGCTGTCGTCGCGGGAAAGGCCAAGTGCCATCTGGGTCAGATCATTGGTGCCAAAACTGAAGAATTCAGCAGATTTCGCTATCTCTGCCGCCTGAAGAGCCGCTCTTGGAACCTCGATCATCGTACCGACCTGGTAGCTTAAGGTCCCCCCTGTCGCTTCGATGACTTCTTTCGCAATGTCATCGATACGCACTTTCAGAATTTCGAACTCGCGGGCTGTGCCGATCAGTGGGACCATCACCTCGGGCACCACGGCTTGGCCGGTTTTTTTCTCGCTCTCAACTGCGGCTTCGAAAATAGCGCGCGCCTGCATCTCGTAGATCTCAGGATACAAGATGCCGAGGCGACAACCGCGAAAGCCGAGCATCGGGTTGGATTCCCTGAGCTCCAAGGCTCTTCGCCGTAAGGCATCCGCATCCATGCCCGACGCCTTGGCGACATCCTCGATCTCATCATCTTTATGGGGCAGAAACTCATGAAGCGGCGGATCGAGCAGCCGAATGGTTAGGGGACATCCTGCCATAATTTCGAATAGCTCGACGAAATCCTGACGCTGCATCGGCAGAATCTTGGTCAGGGCAGCAGTTCTGCCGTCAACGGTCTCCGCTAGGATCATTTCACGCATGGCAACAATGCGCTCGTCATCGAAGAACATGTGTTCGGTGCGCGAAAGGCCGATCCCCTCGGCGCCGAATGTTCGAGCAGTCCGAGCATCGTCGGGCGTTTCCGCATTGGCACGTACCGCCAGCACACGCCGCTTGTCCGCCCATGTCATGAGCGTACCGAAATCCTCAGAGAGGTCGGGATCGACGGTTGGGACGACGCCAAGCATCACCTCGCCAGCGCCGCCATCGATGGTAATCTCATCGCCAGCCTTGATCTCATGACCGCCGGCACGAAGCAGCTGCCCAGTATAGTCGATCTCGATCCCAGCAGCCGCTGAGACGCAGGCTTTCCCCATACCGCGAGCGACCACCGCAGCATGGCTAGTCATGCCGCCACGTGCGGTAAGAATACCTCTCGCTGCATGCATGCCATGGATGTCCTCTGGCGAGGTCTCAATGCGAACCAGAATAACGGGGATACCCGCACCACCTAATTTCTCGGCTTCATCGCTATCGAAGACTACTCTGCCGGACACTGCACCGGGTGAGGCCGGAAGGCCCTTGGCGATGACCTCGCGTTTGGCGTCGGGATCAAGTGACGGATGCAGGAGCTGATCGAGGGAGGCGGGTTCAATCCTGGTGATTGCCTCTTCTTCCGTGATGAGCCCTTCATTAGCCATATCGACAGCAATCTTGAGGGCAGCCGGCGTGGTGCGTTTGCCAGATCGCGTCTGCAGGATCCAGAGACGTTTGTCTTGAATGGTGAACTCAATGTCCTGCATGTCGCGATAATGGGCTTCGAGTTTGTCGAAGACAGCGGCAAGTTCGGCGAAAGCCTCTGGCATGATCGCTTCCATCGAAGCGTGGTTGCTGTCGGTTTCCGACTTCATCACTTCGGTCAGAGGCTGTGGGGTGCGAATGCCGGCGACGACATCCTCTCCTTGAGCATTGATCAGAAATTCACCGTAATGGCGCCGCTCACCGGTGGATGGATTTCGTGTGAAGGCAACACCGGTGGCGCTGTCGTCGCTCCGGTTACCAAACACCATCGCCTGGACGTTGACGGCCGTGCCCATGGCCTCGTCGATCTCTTGCAGGCGCCGATAGGTGATTGCGCGCGGCGTCATCCAGGAGCTGAAGACGGCGCCGATGGCACCCCAAAGCTGGGCCTGGACGTCCTGGGGAAATTCTTCGCCGGTTTCTTCCCTGACGATCCGCTTGTAGTGATCGATCAGATCACCAAGATCATCGGCACTGAGGTCATTATCAAGTTTGTATTGATGGTCTCGTTTGATTTCTTCGAGCTGGTCCTCAAACAGATATTGATCGATACCAAGGACCACATCGCCATACATTTGGATGAAGCGACGATAGCTATCTTTAGCAAAACGGGCATCATTGCTTTCCGCTGCCAGGCCTTCGACGGTTTCATCGTTCAGACCAAGATTGAGCACGGTATCCATCATGCCGGGCATCGAGACAGGTGCCCCCGAGCGGACCGAAAGCAAAAGGGGGGTTTTCGCATCGCCAAGCTTGGCGCCGGCAGTTTCTTCGATCCGCTTTAGAGCCATGTCCACGCCGGCGACAAGATCATCAGGATAGGCTTTATCGTGGGCGTAGTAATAGGTGCAAACCTCAGTGGTGATCGTCATACCAGGCGGCACGGCGAGACCAAGGCCGCACATCTCGGCGAGATTAGCGCCCTTCCCGCCCAACAACGCCTTCATCGAGGCATCGCCATCCGCGTTGCCCGCACCGAAGCTGTAAACCCATTTGCTCATTAAGCGACCTGTCGGTTGTGGTTTTCAGAAACGATATCTTCGATCAAGGAAAAGTCACCAACACCTAACAATGCTGCGTGAATACGCTTGAGGAGCTTGAGCCTGTTAAGTCGAACCTCTGCGTCAGGGTCATTGACCATGACACTGTCAAAGAAGTCGTCGACCTGGCCGCGCAAAATTGCGAGCGCTTCCATCGCCTCGCCATATTGTTCTTCATGAACCGCCTTTCCAATGACATCACCTGCGCTCTGCATCCCTTCATAGAGCACACGCTCTTCCGCTTGCCCAAGAAGCTCAGGATTGACGTCAGGATTGGGATCACGCCCATCCTTCTTTGTCTCGATCTTGACAATGTTGTTGGCTCGACGATAGGCAGCAAGAAGGTTAGCTCCGTTATCGGTCGCCATAAAACGTTGAAGAGCATCGACGCGAGCCAGAATACGAACAAGATCATCGTCACCAGTGGCGAACACAGCGTTGATTAGATCGTGCCTCACGCCCGATGCCTTCAGATGTACCTTCAAACGATCACCGAAGAAGGTTAATAGTTCGTCAACAATGTCACCATTCTCTACTTTTAATTGTCCTTCGTAGAAGGCGAGTGCTTTGGTAAATGCGCCACGGAGCGGCAGCCTAATTTTGTTCTCCAGGATAAGACGAATCACTCCGAGGGCTGCGCGGCGCAAGGCGAATGGGTCCTTCGAACCAGTCGGCTTTTCATCGACCGCGAAAAATCCTGTAAGCGTGTCCAACTTGTCGGCAAGGGCAACAGCGACGCTCAAAGGATCCGATGGACAATCGTCATTGGGGCCCTGAGGCGCGTAGTGATCACCGATCGCGCCGGCGACAGCATCGCTCTCGCCTTGTTGATGTGCGTAGTACTGGCCCATGAGACCTTGCAACTCTGGAAACTCGCCGACCATGCCGCTAACCAGGTCGGCTTTGGCAAGCTGCGCTGCGCGTTTGGCATCGGTGGCCATTGCCTCAGGGATACGCTCAGCAACCCAACCTGCCAGCTTCTCGATCCGTTTGACCTTCTCGCCAACCGAACCGAGCTTGGCATGAAAGACGATGTCGTCGAGCTTTGGGACGAGCTCAGCCAACGGGCGCTGCCCGTCTTGGTCCCAGAAAAACTTGGCGTCCCAAAGCCTTGCGCGCAGCACACGCTCATTGCCGGCGACAATAGCTTCGCCGCCGTCTTTGGCCTCGAGATTGCCGATGGTGACGAACTTGGGGGCCAAGTTCCCGGACTCGTCCTCAAGAGCCAGATACTTTTGATGAGCGCGCATGGAAGTGACCAGCACTTCGGATGGCAGCTCCATGAAGGCGGCATCGATATTACCGCAAACGGCGACCGGCCATTCGACCAGGCCGGTGACCTCGTCGAGGAGCGCCTCGTCCTGGCGGAGTCTTAAGTCATGCTGCTTGGCAATCAGCTCAGCCTGGCCCTTGATACCATCGCGTCGCTGATCCCGATCGAGCACCACAAAGCGGCGTGCCAATTCCTTCTTATAGTGCTCGACTCCCTCGACTTCGAAAAGTTCCGGCGCGTGGAAGCGGTGTCCGCGGCTGGTGTTACCTGAGCTCACCTGCCCAAAAGTAAACGCCATGGTCGCGCCATCGAGAAGGCAGAGCATGCTGTGCAACGGCCGGACCCAGCGGACATCGTGATCGCCCCAGCGCATCGACTTCGGCCAAGGAAATTTTTCCAATACCTCAGGAATGATCTCGGCCAGAATGTCGGCAGTGGGCCGCCCCACCCGGCGAAAGCGGGCGACGTAGACCGCACCTTTCTTCTCTTCCCGCTCAACAAGCTCATAGTTGTCGACACCTAGCGACTTTTTGAAGCCCTCTAGCGCCTTTTCATGTGCGCCAACCCGTGGTCCCTTGCGCTCGACATCGACATCCGATTGCTGAACCTGGAGATCGTCGATCATCAAGACCAGACGCCTGGGTGTCGCGAAGCTTTGAACCTGACCATAGGTCAGTTCCGCTTCGTTCAAGGCTTTGATTACCAAGCCCGCAAGATCATTCTTGGCCCTAACCTGCATGCGGGCCGGGATTTCTTCGGACAGCAATTCGAGGAGAAACTCAGCCATTACGCCGCCTCCCCTTCGTTACGCCCGTCACGACTTGCGACCCAGGCTTCGCAGCAACCGCGGGCCAATGCTCTGACACGGCCGATATAGGCGGCGCGTTCGGTGACGCTGATCACGCCACGCGCATCGAGCAGGTTGAAGAGATGGCTGGCCTTCAGACATTGATCATAGGCTGGCAGGGCCAGGGCTTTGACATTGTCCCCGCCCCCTTCGCCCAGCAAGGACGCGCATTCTTTCTCTGCATCTTTGAAATGTCGAAAAAGCCGCTCGGTGTCGGCGCGCTCGAAATTATGTTCGGAGTATTCGATCTCGGCCTGCTTGAAGACCTGACCATAGGTGAAACCCTGGCCATTGAAATCAAGGTCGTAGACGTTCTCAACGCCCTGGACATACATGGCCAAGCGCTCAAGGCCGTAGGTGAGCTCGCCGGAAACCGGCTTGCAGTCGAAGCCGCCGACTTGCTGGAAGTACGTGAATTGCGAGACTTCCATGCCGTCGCACCAGACTTCCCAGCCCAAACCCCAGGCGCCGAGCGTCGGGCTTTCCCAGTCATCCTCGACGAAGCGGATGTCGTGGTTCTCGAAGTCGATGCCGATGGCTCTGAGGCTTTCAAGGTAGAGATCCTGCAGGTCAGGCGGCGACGGCTTCATGATCACCTGGAACTGATAATAATGCTGCAGTCGGTTAGGATTCTCGCCGTAGCGACCGTCGGTCGGCCGCCGGGAGGGCTGGACATAGGCAGCGTTCCAAGGCTCCGGCCCCAAGGCACGTAGGGTCGTGGCGGGGTGAAATGTCCCCGCCCCCACTTCGATATCATAGGGTTGAAGTAGCACACAGCCTTTCCCCGCCCAGAATTGCTGCAGGGTTAGGATCAGGTCTTGAAAACTACGGGATGGTGATGCGGTCACGATGATTTTTCTTCGACGATGTTCGGGTTCATAGGATGGAGGAAGCAGCACCTCCAGCTTTAATGTTCGCTACGTGCTTGACGAGGTACAGCGACAGCCTTCCTTGGGATCGACATAAGAGCCGCAGCGCTGGCACGGGACAAGTTCGATGGACCGAGTTTGCGTGCTTTCCTGTGGGGGCTGACCTTGTGGGTGAGATCTCGCCGTCGGCGACGTGCTCTGCTTTTTCTTGAGCTTGGATAGGAACGAGAAGGCCTTCCAGATCGCAATCACCGCGAAGATCGTAAACAGGATCTTGTTGATCAAGCCAATTCTCCTCCGCTCTGCCTAAAGCCCGTAACGCGCCCAAAGCGTTCGATCGCTCAGGCTGTCCAGGGTGTCGTCGATCCAGTCACGCGGTTCGCTCACCGTCAAGCGGACACCGAAGCGCCGTTGCCACCAAGGTTTAGGTTTGGTGATCATCGGCATTTTGAGATCGTCGCCGAAGCGTTCCCTCAAGACGGCGTGCAGATTGCCAAGACCATCGATCAAGCCATGTTCGAGCGCCCGTTTACCTGCCCAGACCTGGCCCTCAAAAAGGTCCTTGTCCTCGCCCTTCAGCTTATCGCCACGTCGCGTACGCACCATCTCTTTGAAATTCGCATGGGCATCTTCGAGGATGTCGCGGAGGCGATCGATGCCTTTAGGGTCTTCGGGGCGAAACGGGTCGAGCAATGACTTCGACTCGCCAGCCGTATAAACGCGGCGCTCGACGCCAAGCCATTTTAAGGCGTCCACGAAGCCAAAACCAGCGCTGATCACGCCGATGCTGCCGATCAGCGAATTGGGATTGGCGAAGATTTCATCAGCCGCCAGCGCCAGCCAGTACCCCCCCGATGCGCCGACATCCTCAATGAACGCGATGACGGGAACGTCATGCTCTTTCGACAAGGAGCGGATCCGGTCCGTGATCAGGGCGGATTGAACCGGCGAGCCGCCGGGTGAGTTGATCGACAGCGCAACAGCTTTGGCACTTTTGACCTTGAAGGCGCGCTCCAGGCTGCTGTTGACGCCATTGAGTGAGAGGCCGCCACCGCGCAAACTGCTGCCGCCGCCAATCACACCGGAGAGGCGGATGACCGGCACCACCGGACCTTTCGGCTGCCAAGGCGGCCAGCGCAGGCGTGTCGACAGTGTCTTTATCCGATCAAGCATGATGGAGAGACTCCCGCCGTGGCGGCCGAAGGGGCATCGCTTTGCTGGCACGCAGCACATCATTGGCGATCGAGGAATACCGTCCGTCCGCTTCGTGGACAACAAGTCCTGGGGCTAGTTTCACGGGCCCCTTTGACCCCTTCCAACCTTGGACAAGGATACGCTTTGCCGGCCGACCATCCGCCTTGGGCCAGAGGGGATAGACGACGATATCGCCGAGTTGTCCATCGACTGCATGCAGAATGTCGCCGAGGCGTTCAGCACGATGAATGAGCGTCAAGGACCCGCCATTTCTGATCATCATGATCGCGGCGCGCAGCCAACTCTCCAGATCGAGGTTGCCCTCGACATGAGCACCGGCGCGTTGATGGTCGGCCGATGCCGTTGCGGTATCAGCAACGAGAAATGGCGGGTTGGTCATCGCATGATCAAAGCTCGCCGCGATCATCCTCGGCGGCATCTTGCCAAGATCACCGGCAATCATCTCAGCCTGCTGGCCAAACCCATTCGCTTCGATATTTTTGGTCGCGACCCTAAGGAGATCCCGCTGCAGCTCGATGCCGACCAGGCGGCATTCAGGAATCCTTGCCGCCAGGCATAGAAGTGCCGCACCTGTCCCAGCGCCGACGTCAAGAATGCGCTCGCCGGGATTGGCTGGCACGGCGGCCGCGAGAAAAATCGGATCGACCGCGACCCGATACCCTTTCTCCGGTTGATAGAAACGAAGTCGACCGCCGAGCAGCGCATCTTCGCTCAGATCTAGATCAGGCACCGTTCAATTTCGCTTCAGCAGTTTGCAACAGGCTTTTGGCAGCATCATAGGCGTTGTCATCGACCATGATACGACGGGGAAAGGCACCTATGCCGCCTTCGATCCCGCTTATATGCTCGTCAAGAACGATACAATCGATACCGTCCGCTTCCAGGGTCGCACGCACCCAGGAAACATAAACCAAATCGTTGGAACGCCTAAGTTCTCTCATCGGCCCGATCCTAACGATTTCGCCAGCGATGACCAGACATCGAATGGGTCAAAATCGATCGACAGGCGACGGAAAGCAGGAACTTGGCGCTCTGAAAGTGTCCATTGTCACAGGTCTTCAATCTTTTCATCACTTTATCGTCATATGGAGTTTGATGATTGTGCCAAATTGCCTCATCGATAAGTGGCCTTCTACACGCGACAAAATCAAGGTGATGGCTTGTCGCGGGAGCCTGGCAGAGCCGGTGTCGGTCGTATTCAAGTGGTTTCTTCAGCGGTCTAAAAATCTATATGAAGTTAGAATGGCATGGCGTGTCGAAGCTTGGTTTGCGCATTGCCGTCAGCGCTGCTAGCAAGAGATTGCCTTTTATCGGTAGAACCAACTTGGAGATATTCGCTTGACCGCTGCTGGATCGACGCTTCGAGAACAGCCCGCTCCCGATAAGCTGAAGCCTATTCAAGAGCTTGTTGCTGCCGATATGGAACAGGTCAACAGGCTGATTGTTGCGCGACTTCAGAGTTCCGTCAGCCTCATCCCGCAGCTTGCAGGTCATCTGGTTGCATCCGGGGGCAAACGCGTTCGTCCGATGCTAACCTTGATCGCCGCTAGACTTTGCAATTACGAGGGCAGCCGCCATCAAGGCCTAGCGGCCTCGGTCGAGTTCATTCACACGGCGACCTTGCTGCATGATGATGTCGTGGATGACAGCGATCTCAGGCGAGGTTCCGCGACGGCCAATGCACTCTGGGGCAACAAGCCAAGCGTTCTGGTCGGTGATTTTCTATTCGCCCGCGCGTTCCAGCTTATGGTCGAGGATGGCTCACTGGATGTCTTGCGTATTCTTTCCAATGCATCTGCCCTAATCGCCGAAGGTGAAGTGGCACAGCTAACGACTGCCAATGATACCGAGACCAAAGAGACGGCCTATATGGACGTCATTAAGGCCAAGACCGCGACATTGTTCGCAGCGGCTGCCGAACTTGGCGCTATCGTTGCCGAACGCCCGACAAGCGAGGCTGATGCGCTCAGGGCTTACGGCGAGAATCTCGGCATCGTCTTTCAGCTCGTGGACGATGTTCTCGATTACAACGCAAGAGAAGCCGATCTTGGCAAAGCCGTCGGCGATGATTTCCGCGACGGCAAGATCACGCTTCCAGTGGTTCTCGCCTTCGAGCGAGGTACTGAGGAGGAACGCGGTTTTTGGCAGAGGACGCTCGAGCAGGGCGAGCAGACCGAGGACGATCTTGCTGAAGCGATTGGGCTGATGAAGCGGCATGGAACTTTAGAGGATAGTATGTCCCGGGCGACGGACTATGCCGGACGTGCAAAGTCGGCGCTGGCCCCATTCGACCATTCACCTGTCAAGCAAGCCATGCTGGACCTGGTCGACTTTTGCATCGAGCGTATTTACTGAGTTCTGCCGCGCTCGATGGAAGTATCAAATGATGACCCGGCAGCCAGGTAACGCATTGCCCTTGAAGAAAGTTCGGTTTATAGAAAATGCCTCAGTCGGGATGTAGCGCAGCCTGGTAGCGCACCACGTTCGGGACGTGGGGGTCGAGTGTTCGAATCACTCCATCCCGACCAATTCCTCTATTGTTTCGTTGCGCCGTCTTCGGACCGCTCTGGTTTTCTCATCAGGGCGATGTCCTTCGTCGGTATATGGCAGGACCACCCCCTCGATGCGGCGACGTGGCGAAGTGTTGCCTCTCGGTAAAACACGACATGGGTTAGATCGCGGCGGTAGTGCCAGTTGGCAAAGCTGTCATCATCGGTTTGAAAGCAGGTCATCAGCCCAAGCCATGCACCCGGCTTCATCAGTCTATCGAAGTGCTCAAACTCACCGAACGGGTCATGAAAATGCTCGGCGACCTCGGTGCAAGTGATCACGTCATAGAGGCGATCGAGCGCCTGCTCATCGGGGAAGAAAAATGGATCATACAGAGCGATCCTGTGACCTGCGTCTTCCAGCATCGCCGCAAGTGCCGGGCCGGGACCGCAGCCGTAATCGAGGCCTGTGAGCTCCGGCGAAAGCCTCTCAATAAGCGGTAGCGCGAGCTTTGAGAGGAAAGCTCGATAGCACGGATCATCAGGATTGTTCTCGTGGTTCGCGTAATGTGCCCGTTCCTCATGCGGCGTGGGAAGCATCCGGGGATCGAGAAAAGTTGCCTCGCAGGAAATGCATCGCCAATAAAGCCGCTCATCGACCTGCTGCAAGAAGCGGATCGAACGCGCATGACATACGGGACAAAACTTGGGTTGATCTTGAGACATGGGATCCGATCATAGCGTCGGAACGGCTGATGAGCCATCGGCACCTTTCTGGAAGTGGCGAAGGGCTGCCGGGGATTTGCGTGGAGGGTATTGGCGCTGGTCATGGAGACGATGCTTTCCATCCCTTTGATCAAGGTTGCGATTGCTCCCGCTTGGCATTTGCTGCAGAACAACGACAAAGACGTTGAACGAAAGGATGACGGATGACTCGCTTTGCGCTGTTTGGTTGTGGCCGAATCGGTCGGATGCATGGGCTCAATCTGGCCAGGCATCCGAGAACCGAGCTCGTTTCAGTCTTCGATGTCTTTGCTAAGGCTGCAGAAGAGACTGCGGCGGCAACCGGCGCCAAAGTGGTGACTTCCGTCGATGAGGCTTTTACTGACGATAGCATCGATGCGGTGCTGATCGCCTCATCGACCGATACCCATGTCGATCTCTTGACCCGCACAGCCCAGGCTGGAAAAGCAATATTGTGCGAGAAGCCGATCGATCTTGATCTGGCGCGTGTGGATGCCTGTTGGGCGGCGATCGGCGGTCTCGATCCATTGATCATGCTCGGTTTCAACCGCCGCTTCGATCCCTCCTTCAAGGCCCTGCGCGACCGCATTCAAGGCGGCGAGCTCGGTAAGCTTGAACAGCTTCTCATCACATCGCGTGACCCAAGCCCGCCGCCTGCTGATTATATCAAAGTGTCTGGCGGTCTCTTTCGCGACATGACCATCCATGATTTCGATATTGCTCGTTACATTGCCGGCGACATCGTGACCGTTCATGCGACCGGTGCCAATTTGGTCGATCCCGAGATCAAAGCCCTCGGCGATTTCGATGCGGCGATGATCACTATGCAGGCAGCTAGCGGTGCATTGATCCATATCAACAACAGCCGTCGAGCGACCTATGGCTACGATCAACGCATCGAGGCTTTCGGCGCTCTGGGTATGCTTCAGGCAGGCAATCAATGCGCGACGAGCATTCGTTTCTCAGGCCAGGGCGTAACGGATGCCCAGGATCCCGCCTTGGATTTCTTCATTGAGCGCTATACAGCGGCTTACCTCGCGGAAATCGACCACTTCGTCGATTGCGTCGAACAACAAACGAAGCCGATAGCGGGTTTTGCCGAAGGCCGTGAAGCCCTGAGGCTAGCGGATGCAGCCTTCGAGAGCGTTCGGACCGGACAAACCGTTCGCCTGGACTGAAACTTCTGGCACATCAATTGTAGTCTTCGGACCAACGGCGCGATAGCCAGCCCGCTCTCCCTCGGAGCCATGACATACGGTGGGTCCCGGTGTTTAGCTGGGGAAAAAGGTGAGATCAACTTAGCCCAAAAATCCTCTAGGCTTGGCGATCCTGTTGTTTTTTCTTATCGCACCATTCCTCGATCTGGATCGCAACATTCTCGCCTAAGCGGCCGACGCGCCCCCGCAATAGCGGAATATCACCGCTCCAAAGAGTCACAAGATCTTCTGGTTTTGTCTTAAGAATCAACGTTGAGCCTACTTTTAAATTCATCATATCATTCAGTGACATCATCTGTTCGCCCAGGGAGACTTCCAGTTCCGTATCGGCCGTGAGCATTTCCCGTGCCCAATGGGTCTCCCAAATGGCGTCGCGGCCGAATTTTTCCCCCATGAACTGCTTTTCGAGCAAATCTTGCACCGGCTCCAAGGTGGCGTAGGGAATGAGAATTTCTAGCCGGCCACCACGATCGTCGATATCGACATCGATCTTGAAGAGGATCGCCTTATCTGCGGGATAAGCAATGGCAGCGAGCGCAGGATTGGATTCTAAGCGCTCCTGTTCGAAGCGAACCTCGCACAGCAATTTGAAGGCTGCGGACATTTCGCTCATGATCAGCTTCATAAGGCGATTGACCAGCATCGATTCAATGGAGGTAAAGGATCGACCTTCGATGGCAAGCGACGTCGACACGCGCCGTCCGCCCAGGAGCACATCGATGAGGGCATAGATGAGCGGGCTGTTGATGACCGCGAGCCCAAAATTGTCCCATTCAACGGCTTTGAACACGGACAACATCGCGGGCAGAGGAACCGCTTCGATGTAGTCACCGTAGCGTATGGATTTCACCTCGGTCACACTGAGCTCGATATTCTCTGATGTCATCGCCCGAAGACTTGTTGTCAGGCTACGGACCAACCTATTGAAGCAAGCTTCGAGTTGGGGAAGTCTCTTGTTTTGGACATGGGTATTGCTAAGGAGAGCTTGGAGACCGGTTTGCTCCTCCTCTTCGTCCATGCTGATGCCAAAGAGGTCATCGATTTCAGACTGCCCAAGAGCATCATCGTCGTCCTCTTCCGGCATGGGCGAATCATCGCCAGACATCGTCGCAAGATCACTATCGTCGTCCGGCGGTGTATCTTCGTCAGATTCGTCCATGAAATTCTATGCTGATGCCTCAGTCCAAGGCGTTGAAAAAAACGTGCACTCGTTAACTCGCCCAAAGAAACGCTAACGGATCAACCTTAATATTTCCTTGAGAAAGGCCGTGCCAAACCGCGATATCTTGCGGTTTTGCGCACATTGCTACCATTCCACAAACGTTGGTTGGATCGATCAGCCCGAGAAAGGCAAAACGCAAGCAATTTGGGATCCAAAGGCGCTTGCGTCGAAAACGATGACGTCGCGTATTGATCCAGGTATAAAATGTTCGTGCGAGGCAGGTAGGCTAGGCTTACGCATCGAGACGATAATAGCCGGACGACACGATTACCCCGTGATGTAGCGCGCGTATTTTTCTTGATAGGCAAGCCTGTCGGCATCCTCATATCTCAGATGCTCTCTCAGATCGACCTGGTTAACCACGATCCCGGTGATCTTCGCATTCAGCCTTTCCAGGTCACGGATGGCCGTCTTGGCTGCAGTACGTTCGGTCGTTTTCCAACGAATAACGAAGACCGATTCGTCCGCAAGATCAACTAGTGCTCTGGTCTCCGAGACGGCCATAATCGGTGCACAATCCAGAATAACCAGATCATAAAGCGGTCGAATGGCTTCGAGCAGCTGTGCCATGCGCTCACTGTAGAGCAGCTTGAACGCATCATCGGCAGGACCGAAACCTAGCATGATATCCACACCGCTTTCGGGCTCCGTGCAAACGCATTCGTAAACATCATCAACGGTCGAACGCAGCAGATCAGCAAGCCCATAGGCTGGTTGGATCGTCTGCAAACCTGCGTTAAGGCCGGATTTCCGAAGATCACCTTCGATGAGCAGGGTTCTGAGGCCACTGAAAGAAGCCTGCCGGGCCAAGCTCAGAGCAACCGTGCTCTTGCCTTCATCGGGGTAGCTTGAGGTGATCGCAACGATCTTGCCGGTTTGCTGATCATGCAGATCTTTCTTGGGCAGCAAGGCGTAAACCAGTGTCTTGATCGCCTCATTCATGCCGTAGGCTTCATAGACCTGCCAGCGCTCCGCCGACTTCTTCTTACCCTTTGCCTCTCGGACCAAGGGAATAAGGCTGACGACCTGATAACCAAGATCTCGTTCAATCTCATTGGCATTGGCGTAACCTTGCCGGCGAGCCTCAAGCAGAAAGGCAGCTGCAATGCCGGCGACCGATGAGCTTGCAACGGCAAACCCAAGGAGCAGGAGGCCGCTAAAATTACTTGGAGCACTCGGCACGGTGGCCCGTTCGATCACCCTGGCCGAATCACCAAGATTGTCTTTTTCTTCCTGTGCCGCCTGGTAGCGATCCAACATGATTTCATAAAGGCGTTTCGGCGTTTCATCATCTCCCTCAACCGACTCAGTCAAGGCCTTGATCTCGTTGACACTTCGCTGAAGGCTGTCCGCCGTCTCGTTCAGCGCCCCACGTTTGGTCTCAATGCGATCCTTCAGATAAGCCTCCGCCAATCCATTGGCGACCAAAGCGGCCTGTTCCGGATCAGTGGACGTAAATCTCACGTTAATCACGGGCGCGGTCGCATCGCGATCTATCGCTAGATTTTGCCGAACCGATTCTAAAGCCCTTGTTCGGTTAATCGCTTCGTCCGACAAACCTTCCGAGCGCGCTGGCGCTATCCCCAGCCACGTGGAAGCAAGGGCGTTCAGGTCCCACCTTGACTGATCGGCGCTAAGATCGAGTTCATCAATCACCTGCAGAATGATCTGAGACGAGCTGATAAGCCGGAGTTCACTCTCGATCTCGGCCGACATGACATCACTTAGCGATTGTGCGTCGACTTCCTCCAGATTGCCGCTGCTATTAGTTTGGGGATCCAGCAGGATTTCGGTTTGTGCAGTGTAGACATTGTCTCTCGACAGCAGATAGGCCGTCATTGCTGCGCTTGCGATCAGCACGATCGACATGATCTTGTTCAGATGCTTGCGAATGGCTCGCCACATCCAGGCAATCCCGCCTTCCCTCTTTGACGGGAGAGCGTCAGCATCAATGCTCGACATCGTCTTCGTCCTAACCAAGGCCATGTCAGTCCAAGGTCTTCAAAATCACTACCCAGCTAGCCCTGTTATCCAGTGGCCTGGCACACCAACAGCGGACAGCACTCTTTTGACCATATCACGCTGATCGATGGATCAAGATCGGACTTACACCATATCAGCAGCTGGTATTTAACCCATCTACACGAAATCTCAAAGGCGCATGGCAAGCACCTACCTACTTCTTATCGAACCTACCTATCTCCTTAAGGCAGCAAAAGCCAGTGAAATGGCTGTGTTTAATAAGTTTTCGTGAACGTTGATGCTTGGGTTAAAGGACAGGTTAAAGCCCTAAATGTATCCGATGTGACACTTACCAAGAGACGACATCGATAATGTCTCGCAGACATCGACATAAAGGTGATCAACGGAACGCCTGCTCAATTTTGGCCGCAGCGAACAAAGATCCATCTCTATGGTCAGGCGATCCGATCGTTGCCGCCATCGAGCAATCGTCTTAGAAAGAAAAGATGAACGCGCCTGTCCCGACCGACCTGTCGACCTTGCCCGATGGATTTCTCGATGCAATCGACCGGCTTGCCGGACCGCGTGGATGGACAACAGATCAGGCAAAGATCGGTCCTCATGCCCGCGAATCTTGGGGGATCGGACGCGGCCAAGCTCCGCTGGTCCTGAAACCTTCCAATGTCCAGGAGGTTTCAGGAATTCTTGCTCTTTGTCTCCGTCATGGCGTTCAGGTCGTACCGCAAGGCGGGAATACTGGTCTGGTGGGCGGGGGCATTCCCGATGCTACAGGGCGTTTGGCCATTCTCTCCTTGGCCAAATTGAACGAGATCCGTGATGTCGATCCGATTGGCGATACCATCACCGTCGAGGCAGGCGTAGCGCTGGAGACGGTACAGAATATGGCCGAGGAAGTTGATCGGCTGTTCCCCCTTGCGCTGAGTGCCCAAGGCACCTGCCAGATCGGCGGCAACCTTTCGAGCAATGCAGGCGGCGTTAATGTCCTTAGGTACGGCATGGCGCGAAACCTGGTTCTAGGGCTCGAAGTCGTGCTTGCCGATGGCAGGATATGGGACGGTCTGCGGGCTCTTAGAAAAGACAACACCGGCTATGATCTAAAGCAGATGTTCATCGGTGCTGAGGGCACGCTCGGGGTGATCACGGCAGCCGTTCTCCGCCTTTTCCCAAAACCGCGCGAGATCCAGACGGCATGGCTCGCCGTCCCCTCCCCGCAACACGCCGTCGATCTCTTGGCCTTTTGCCGGGAACGTCTCGGCGATACGATCAGTTCGTTCGAACTGATGGCGGATGAGGTCATCAGCGGCATCCTAGACTATCTGCCCGACGGACGCCCGCCACTTTCCAAGCCAACACCTTGGCATATCCTGATGGAGGTCGCCTGGTCACTGGAGGAGGGCCTGGCCGATCGGCTGCAATCGGTCTTGGCGGCGGCCATGGAGAAAGGACTTCTGACCGACGGCATGATGGCGACCAGCGAACATCAGCGAAAGGCTCTATGGCTGATCCGAGAGAGCCCAACCGATGCTTTCGCACAAGCGGGTGTTGTTTTGCGTCATGACGTTTCCGTACCGATCAAAGAGGTGCCGCGCCTGATCGAGAGAGGCAAAGCCTGGTTCGAGCAAAGGATACAAGGTGTTCACGTGATTGCCTTTGGCCATGTCGGTGACGGCAATATCCACTTTAATCTTCTACAACCCGAAAGCATGGCAGCCGAGGATTTTCGCGCCATGAAGGATCAGGTGCAAAAGGAGGTTTTCGACCTTGTGGAAGACCTTGGTGGTAGTATCAGCGCCGAGCATGGTATTGGCAGACTGAAGCGCGATGAGCTTGCCAAAAGAAAGCCTGGGATTGATCTGGATCTGATGAGATGCTTGAAACAAGCCCTCGACCCGAGCAACATTCTCAACCCCGGCGTTATTCTTTAGTGGTATGACCACATCATTGACTCGGACTTATAGTGCCGGTCCCGACGGTATACCGCCTGGTTTTCGAGGACGGTGACGGGGTTAGTAGCTGGGATATGCCACTGGTGGTGCAGCCAGATTGGAAGGGGCGGCTTTGGAGGCGTGTAATATATTGATGATTGTTACACTTTGAAGGCTCTGTAAGAATCAAATGATGTGGTCACACCACTGGGATGACGAGCGATGACGACATACACGCCGCCTTTGGATGATATGCGTTTTCTCCTGAGCCAGATGGTCGGGATTGAGAACCTTAAAGAGCTGCCGGGATGTGGCGATCTCGATCAAGAGCTCGTCGATCAAATCTTGGAGGAGGCGGCTAAGTTCGCGTCAAACGAGCTGGCACCCTTGAATGAGATCGGCGACCAACAGGGGGCTCGCTTGGACAACGGCATCGTTCGAACGCCTGATGGGTTCAAAGAAGCCTATCGTGGTTTCGTTGATGGCGGCTGGAACGGCCTGCAGTTCCCTGAAAAATATGGCGGCCAAGGACTTCCCTGGACCGTGGCAACCGCGGTGTCCGAAATGTGGCACAGCGCCAACATGTCGTTCGGTCTCTGCCCCCTCCTGACCCAGGCCGGCATTGAACTTTTGTTGACGTTCGGCACCGATGAGCAGCGCGCGACCTATCTCGAAAAGCTGGTGAGCGGTGAATGGACCGGCACGATGTGCCTCACCGAGCCCCATGCCGGTACCGATGTCGGCGCCTTGAAAACGCGTGCTCGGCAAGAGGGCGACCACTACCTCATCGAAGGCACCAAGATCTTCATCACCTACGGCGATCACGATTATACCGACAATGTCATCCATATGGTGCTGGCAAGGTTGCCGGATGCGCCGGAAGGCAGCAAAGGCATTTCGTTGTTCATCGTGCCGAAGTTTCTGGTCAACGATGACGGGTCGCTTGGCGACCGCAATGACCTAAGACCGGTGTCGTTGGAGCACAAGCTCGGCATCCATGCCAGCCCGACTTGCGTCATGTCCTTTGGCGATAATGAAGGTGCCATCGGCTATCTGGTCGGCGAAGAACAAGGCGGTATGAAGGCAATGTTCACGATGATGAACAATGCAAGGCTCGCCGTCGGCCTACAAGGGCTTTCCATTGCTGAGCGCGCCTATCAGGCAGCTCTGGCTTATGCCCAGGATCGTGTTCAAGGGAGCAAGACTGAGGATGGCGAAACCCAGCCGATCAGGATCGCCGACTATCAAGACGTCAAGCGCATGCTGCTCTCCATGCAATGCCGGGTCGAGGCCATGCGCGCCATGGTCTACATCACGGCCGCTGCCCTCGATCGCGCCTCGAAACTGGATAAAGGCCCTCAGCAAAAGGCAGCGAAGGAGCGGGTTGATCTCCTGATTCCTCTGGTGAAGGCCTGGTGTTCCGATATGGGCTTCGACATTGCTTCTGACGCGGTCCAGGTGCATGGCGGGATGGGCTTCATTGAGGAAACTGGTGTTGCCCAGCATCTACGCGATGCGCGCATCAACATGATTTATGAGGGAACCAACGGTATCCAGGCATTAGACCTGGTCGGCCGCAAACTGTTCCTGGCTGATGGCGCTGCGATCACCTCGCTCTTTCAGGAACTAGAAGCAGATCTCGCTTCTCTTGATGAAGGCAGCATCAAGAGAGCGTTGAAGCTCGGGCTCGATACGCTGAAAGATGCAACATCCTGGCTTAGGGACGACAAACGAACCTCGACGGCGAGATCGGCCGGCGCAACCCCCTATCTCCGCCTTTTCGCAACCGTTCTCGGCAGCTTCCTGCTCGCCAGGACCATGCGTCTCGCCGAGACCTCCGGACAGGCCGACGCCATAGCCCGAATCGACAGCACCCACTTCTACATTCAGCAAATCCTGCCACCAGCACTCAGTCTGCTCCCCGCGATCAAGATCGGAAAAATCCCCGAACCCCGCCTCGCCTCCTAGTGGCGCGGTCACGGCGGTTCTTGGACCTCGTCACGGTTGGGTTGCGGCTTGAACCTGGTGAGAGACCTCGCTTGAAGTCACATGGCCCTGGGCGATGGCGGGATCACCGTTCACAGCTGCTGCTGTGGCCACACCTTCCGATGCAACGGGCGCAAGATCGTCAATCCTACTGATGGAGGTTTCCGCTGCTGAGCCGCCCTCTTCATCAGCGGCTCTGGAGGCCCGCCCGATGCCGCCCTTCTCGTCTGCTTCCAGGGAGGTGAGCTGCTCGGTCTCAGTCAGCGCAGCGTCACTCTCCTGATTTTCGAAGGGCAATTCTACCGCCGATGCCAAGTTGTCAAAGACCATCGCGCAGCCAATGAAGGCTGCCGTCTAGGGCGCGCCGATGGCAAAGCCTCGATGTCTTTTGTTCTGCGTCACCTGATCATCATCATCTAGGGTGACCTCACCGACGAATCCTGCAGGCGTGATGGGTGTATTGGGCTCATTGGCCTGACTGGGGAAGGAATGGTTCGCTTCGGTGGAGAACAAGGTCACTGTTCGTGCTGCCATGCTCAACCAAACCTTTCGGGTTGCGAGATCAATTGGTCATGCCAGCCAGCATGCCCCGCCTTAAAGCTCGTCCGTCAAAACCATGAGCAAAGGTGAAAAAATCTTAAGCCATAAATTGATCTTTCCGGAAGGCTTACCGGTTGATTGCGTTGATGATGCATCAGGACGGCATCGGTTCCGCCTACCATGTTACCCCGCAGGATTGAATCGACCCAAATCGGCCATGTCATCGGGCGCTTGATATGGCAAGGTGACGAACACGCAATGGGCTAGGTGTTTATCTGCCAGAACGCCCAGATGCACTCGTCGAGGCTCCGTCTTTACGGCTAAGCATGTCTGCGTCTATCTAAATAGGACAACCTTGCCAATGGCATGTGGTTGCCATCTTGATTTGCCGGAAAGGAACTCGGTTTCAGAGGGTTGCCGACAAATTGCCCCAGCGCAAAGCATGCCCACCGGTTGCTTGGCTACAGGGCAGCTTCTAAGGTCGTGCGATTAATGCCGACTACCGGCTGGTCTCAACAACGTTAGAAACTAACTAAGGAAGGCTACAATCCATGAAGCGTAGAGAATTCGTCACCGGCGCTGCTGCAGGCGGTGCTCTGACCGGGGCCGCTGGCGTTGCCGGCCTGGCTGCACCTGCCATCGCCCAGGAGCAGAAAACACTGACCATCGTGTCGACTTGGCCCAGGGACTTTCCAGGTCTTGGCCTCTCGGCCCAGCGTTTGGCCGAGCGCATCACCCAACTCTCGCAAGGTGCGCTGACCACCGAGTATTTTGCTGCCGGCGAGCGGGTCGGCGCGTTCGACGTGTTTGATGAAGTTGCTTCCGGCAATAGCCAGGCTTACATCGCCGCCGATTACTACTGGGTCGGCAAGCATCCGGGCTTCGCTTACTTCACCTCCGTGCCCTTCGGCATGACCACACCTGAGTGGAACGCCTGGATCAAGTTCGGGGATGGCCAGGCTCTTTGGGATGAACTCTCCGGCGAATTCGGTCTGAAGGCACTGCCTTGCGGATCCACCGGCACCCAGGCAGGCGGCTGGTTCAACAAAGAGATTGAAAGCCCCGAAGATCTCAAAGGCCTGAAGATGCGCATCCCCGGCCTTGGCGGCACGGTGATGTCGAAGCTCGGTGTTTCCACCGTTTCGCTCCCCGGCGGTCAGATCTACGAAAATCTCGTTTCCGGTGCGATTGAGGCAACGGAATGGGTTGGTCCCTATAATGACTACTTCTTGAAGTTCTATGAGGCCGCCAAGTTCTACTATACCGGTGGTATGCATGAGCCCGGCGGTGGTCTTGCCTTCGGCATGAATGCTGATTGGTGGGGCACGCTCTCCGATTGGGAAAAGGCTGTCATCGAGGCTGCCTGCAATGAAGAGCATGCGGCCCAGCATGAAGAGGCAATGGCCAATAACGGTGTCTATCTCAAACGCCTGATCGATGAGCATGGCGTTGAGCTCCGCGCCTTCAACGAAGACGTTTGGGACGCATTTGGTGACGCTGCTGCGGAGGTTTTCGAAGAGACCCGCGATCATTCCGAACTTGCGGCGAAGATCGACGACAGCTTCCAGGCAAGCCTTCGCGAAGTCGGCGGTTTTATGGCCGCTTTCGAGGGAACCTTCGTGAACCAGCGTAATCGTGTGCTGGGTATCGAAAGCGACGTCTAGCCTTTCTGCAATCGGGCGATTAATGAGGTGAGCGGGATCGTGGTGCCCGCTCACCTTTTGTTGATGCCGACCGACAAGTGACATCTTCATCATTAAACATCATGATCTTTAACATATTGATCACGGTGCCAAAGCGGATCGTTCTCCGTTCCAAGACCGGGGCAAAGCAGCAAGGGAGTGTTGGATGACCGAGGTCAGCACCAACGCCGACGATAGGAATCACGGCAGTCCGGCACCTTCAATCCGGATCTTCGGCTGGTCGATGCTGACTCTGCTCGCTGCGTTCATGGTCAACAACGTCTTGGTCGTCGGCTACGGTTTTCCGGGCATCAAAGCGGCTTTCCAAGACGATAGCGGTGCAGCTTTTCTTCAGCTCAGCCTCTATGCTCTGGCGATCGGCCTCACCGTTCTCTTCGTGCTGTACTCGCCCTATCGAAGCCTTCGCCGGGACGCAGCACTGATCAATGGTTTTAACGCCTTTCTCATTCGGGGCTGCTTTTGGACGGTCCTGATCGTCGGCGTTGCCGATGCTGTGATCGCCTTCATGCGGGTCGAAAACTTATTGGCGCTGTTCGTGGATGGCCCGACAGTGCAGGCCTTGAACAGGGCGCAATTTGTTGGCCCGAACATCCATGTGCCGCTGATCATCGCGAGCTTCGTGCTCGCCTTGTTTACCCGGACCTTAGGCTTTACCTGGCTCGCGCTCATGATCGTGGTTGCCGAACTGCTGATCGTGATCTCGCGCTTCGTCTTTTCCTATGAGCAGGCCTTGATGGGCGATCTGGTCCGCTACTGGTACGCCGCCCTCTTCCTGTTCGCCTCCGCCTACACGCTCCTCGATGAAGGCCATGTGCGGGTCGACGTGCTATATGCCGGCTTCACATCGCATACCAGAGGCTTCGTCAACGCGATCGGCGCCATCCTTCTTGGCCTGACCACCTGCTGGGTGATCATCGCCATAGGCTTCGGCGGCAAGCAGGCGATCATCAACAGCCCCGTTGCCAATTTCGAGATTTCGCAGACCGGCAGCGTGGGCATGTTCATCAAATACCACATGGCAGCGTTTCTTGGCGTTTTCGCCATCACCATGCTGATCCAGTTCGTGAGTTATCTGTTCGAAGCCGTCGCCGACATGCGGGGCGAGCCGGGCGCACGACAACACAACGCACCTTCGCACTGAGGCCGGTTCATGGAACTCTTGTTTCTCGCCATCTTGGTCATCACCATGGCCGCCGCCCTGGGCTCGGGTTTTCCCGTGGCCTTTGCTCTTCCAGGCTCGGCGATCATCTCCATCGCTCTTGCGGCTGCTTCTGGGTATCTCTTTGCCGGCAATACTGATGCATTTTTCCACTCAGGCGGCCCAGCCCAATGGCTCTCGGCAGGCGTCACCAACCTCCGCGGCGTCTATTGGGACGTCGAACGAGATACGCTGATCGCTATCCCGCTCTTCATCTTCATGGGCATCATGCTGCAGCGATCCAAGATCGCCGAAGACCTTCTGGTCACCATGGCGCAGTTGTTTGGTCCAATCCCCGGCGGACTTGGTATTTCGGTAGTCTTCGTCGGTGCCCTGCTCGCGGCCACCACCGGCATCGTCGGCGCGACCGTAGTCGCTATGGGGCTGATCTCACTCCCAGCCATGCTACGCAACAATTATTCCCAATCCCTCGCGACCGGCACCATCGCCGCCTCCGGCACGCTGGGCCAGATCATCCCGCCTTCCATTGTCCTGATCATTCTCGCCGACCAGCTCGCTTCCGCCACTGACCAGGCAAGCACCGCGCGGAAAGCCCTGCATAAGGCGTCCACAGGCGAGCTCTCCATGCCGTCCCATTTCGACGTGGCCTCGACCAGTGCTGGCGAAATGTTCCTCGGTGCCTTTGTTCCAGGTCTGGTACTGGTCGGGCTCTACATGCTGTTCATCCTGATCTACGCCATCGTCAGGCCAAGCCAGGCCCCGGCAGTCCGCCATAACGAAACCATGAACGGCAAGTTCTGGCTGAATGTCAGCCTGACCCTGATCCCGCCGCTTGCCCTAATCTTCATGGTGCTGGGCTCGATCATCGCCGGTATTGCCACCGTCAATCAGGCTGGTGCCATCGGTGCTGCTGGTGCCTTGATCATGGCAGGCTATCGCCTTCAAGAGGACCGCGGCGCCACCTATGTTCCAGCCCTGCTCGCCATCGTCGCCCTCTTCGGCATCGGCTTCGCCCTCTCCGGCTATGAGATGAACGTCAAGGCAATGAATACGCCTGAAGACCAGGTCGGCATCACGATCGGCGCGGTCTCGTCAGCCCTGTTGATCCTCTCGCTCCTTTGGAGTGGCTGGCGGGTTCTGAAGATCGACAACACGCTGCATGGCGTGATGCTGGAGACCGCCAAGACCACCTCGCTGGTGTTCATCATCCTGCTCGGCGCCGCCATGCTGACCGCTGCATTTCGCGCCTTTGGCGGTGAGGAACTGGTGCGCGACTTTCTGAATTCGCTACCCGGCGGCTTCTGGACGCAATTCATCATCGTCATGGCGGTGATTTTCATCCTTGGTTTCTTCCTTGACTTCATTGAGATCGCGGTGGTGGTGGTGCCGATCGTCGCCCCGATTCTGCTCGCTGATCCGTCCGCCAACATCACGGCCGTCTGGCTTGGTGTGATGATCGGCCTCAACATCCAGACGTCTTTTTTAACCCCGCCTTTCGGCTTCGCGCTTTTCTATCTGCGCGGCGTAGCACCCGCCGTGGTCAAGACAGTCCAGATGTACAAGGGCGTGATCGCCTTCATTGCGCTGCAGCTATTGGCGCTCGGTATCGTCGGCTACTACCCACAATTGGTGAACTACCTGCCGAACAGGGTTAGCTTGCTCTCGGAGACCTCCCCACCCCCGCGTAATCCGCAGCTACAGTTTTGCCTGGACGACTATCTGATCGACCGGCTGGGAAGCAGCAACAGCCCCGTCAAGGCCGCCATCACTGATGCAAAGTCCCTGGACCTCACAATTCTTCCTGAGGACATCGCCAAGGATCTGGGCGAGGGCTTCGAGCAAGCTGAGATGGCCATCACTGGGTTCGTCGAGATCAAGGCGACCGAAGAGGCCGTCAATGCTGCGGCGAGTAATTATCGCCCTCTCCTCACCGAAGTCCGTGACCTTGAAAAGAGCATCCGCAAGATCGACGACCGGCTCGCTGTCCTGAAACAACATATCGGCCGCCTACGTGATCCATCCCAGATCGAGACCAAGACCAGGCTCGAATCTGATGCGGCTGATCTCGAAGCAGAGCGCGAGCAGCTTCAAGCGTCATTCCCTGCGACTTGGGAGGACGAGTACAAGACCTTCAGCGAACTCGTCAAAGCCGAGAACCAGGCGCGCCTGACCGCAAGACGTGCCGGCGATGAGGCCTATGAGACGTCCATCGAAGTTTTGAACGCTTTGAAGTCAAGCGACATCTTCGCCGCTCTTGAGAGCGATCTCCGATCAATGCGCAGTGTAATCACCGGCGCCGAACCGTCGGAAGCCGAAGGACAGGTCAATGATCTGGCCAAGAAGTTCGGCGGTGTTGCCGGCGCTGAAGATATCGAAGATGCCCTCAAAGACGCCCGCCGTGCCCTGAAAGCCAAGCAACCGGACCCGGATAAGGCGATCCAGGCCTATGACGAGGCAATCGAAGCCTACCAGGCGCAATCCAAATGGCGCGCTGAAGCGGTGTCCACCCTGCAGCCTGGCCTTGAAACCTATGTCAGTGCCATCGCTGACACCCTAGGGGCTCGCCAACAACAACGCCTCTCCCGCGACCAAGCCCTCTTCATCGCCGCCTGTGACGCCAGCCACAGAGATCTTTCCCTCCACTTCTAGTGGGTGGCACGGCCACCCCGCTAGATTTCGGCCGTTGGTGCCAGGATCAATGGTATGCGCCCAAGTTTGGGGACGTGGTCAATTCAACGACAACAAAGCTTGCAGACCTAGGAATATTATTCTAATTTCTAACCGCTGAACCAATTCGTCCCCATGCCAACCCCCAACAAACCAAACGCCCCCCTTCAGAACGCCTAACGCTTTAGCCCAAACACCACCGTCCCAAACCTGCGCGAGGTCCAGCCCACGGATCCAACTGCGCCCAGTTGGGAGCCTGTAACCAGACCGTCATGAGAAACTGTTAAGCGTAGAACTCGTTGCTAAACCAACGCTGAAGGAGGGATGTTATGGGAAAACGCACCGTTCAAGTTGGAGGCATGGCATTATTGATGCTTGCTGGTTTGGCTGCTGACGCACTGGCCACCGATCAAGAAACGATCCAGCTCGGCGCAAGGCCGTTCTATCTTGTCGATAGCATGGAAGACAGCGAGTTGAAGGCGGCGCTGCAGCAATGTAAGGCGGGGCCCTTCTCACGCACGGATTATTCGATCGGCCATCGCGGCGCTGCCTTGCAATTTCCCGAGCATACCAAGGAATCTTACACTGCAGCCGCGCTCCAAGGGGCCGGCATCATGGAATGCGACGTTACCTTTACCAAGGACCGGAAGCTGGTCTGTCGGCACTCCCAGTGCGATCTACACACCACGACCAACATCCTGGCGATTCCTGAGCTAGAAGCCAAATGCAGCGCACCCTTTTTACCCGCCGATCCCGAAACTGGTGAGCCCGCCTCAGCTTCTTGCTGTACCAGCGACATCACGCTTGAGGAATTTCGCAGGCTCGAGGGCAAGATGGACGGCGCCAATACAGCAGCGACCACGGTGGAAGATTATCTCGACGGCACGCCGAATTTTCGCACCGACATCTATGCCGGCTCCGGTACCCTTTTGACCCATGCGGAAAGCATCGAACTGTTCAAGGAACTCGGCGTCAAGTTCACACCTGAACTGAAATCACCCGCGGTCGAGATGCCTTTTGAGGGCGACTATACGCAAGAAGACTACGCCCAGCAGATGATCGACGAGTACAAGGCTGCGCAGGTGAACCCCAAGGACGTCTGGGCGCAGTCCTTCAATCTGGATGACATCCTCTACTGGATCGAGAATGAGCGCGCCTTCGGTAACCAGGCGGTGTTCTTGGACGGCCGCTACTCTGACGAGGCGTTCAATGTCGCCGATCCCGCCACCTGGTCGCCGACGATGAATGAGTTGGTCGCGGACGACGTAAAAATCCTGGCACCACCGACTTGGATGCTGGTTACGCTGGACGATGAAGATAACATCGTGCCGTCAACCTATGCCATGGCGGCCAAGGATGCCGGTCTCGACCTGATCACCTGGACCCTGGAGCGCTCCGGTCTTCTGCGAGACGGCGGCGGCTTCTACTATCAGACCATCACCGACGTGGTCGACAATGACGGAGATACCTACGAAATGCTCGACATCATCGCGCGGGATGTCGGCATTCTTGGTATTTTTTCAGACTGGCCGGCGACAGTTACCTACTACGCCAACTGCTTTGGCCTGGAGTAGCCGGACGACTTGGGGCCCAACATCGCTACAGGTCTATTATTAACATTATCCGGCTTTAAGATTCGGCGGCAGGACATCTCATGGACGTTTGTTCGACGCCTGCCGACATGGCAATCGCTCGATACCGTTTCGAAGATCTCTAAGAGCCGCCTGATACCTCAGTATACCAACGTTTTAGGGTTTGCCGCTCCTCGTCTTCCATCAAGGTTAGATTGCTTGGCGGCATGGCGTTGGTGAGGGCGGCCTGGAGGTAAATTTGGCGGGCGGCTTTGGCAATGTCGCTTTGGGTTTCGAGGACCACACCTTTTGGGGGCCAAAGGAGGCCATCCCAACTTGGCTCGCGCGCGTGGCACATGGCGCAGCGGCCTTGAACGATGATTTCGATGTCCTCGAAGCTGGCGGCGTCAGCCAGACGTTGTTCGGTTGCCGTTAAGGGGCGTTCTGCGTTGTCACGTTCGTCTTCTGCAAACATCGGTGCCGTGGACAGACCCATGATGACGATGAACAACAACGCCGTAGCCGCCCAGGTCCAGGTTGGACTGCCAGCCCCGGCATGGCGCTGGTTGAACCAAAGACGGATGGTGACGCCCATTAAGAAGACCAGGCTCGCGATGATCCAGTTGTACTCACTTGCAAAGGCGAGCGGGTAGTGATTGGAGAGCATCAGGAATAGGACCGGAAGGGTCAGGTAATTGTTGTGGGTGGAGCGGAGCTTGGCGATTCGGCCATAATCGGGATCAGGAATGCGGCCCGCTTTGAGGTCAGCGACCACGATCTTTTGGTTAGGGATAATCGTAAAGAAAACATTGGCGGACATGATGGTGGCGGTGAAGGCGCCAAGATGAAGAAGAGCCGCACGGCCGGTGAAAACCTGATCAAAGCCCCAAGCCATCACCACCAGAAGGACGAAAAGGAGGAGCATCAGCGTGATCGGGCTGTGGCCGAGCTGACTTTTGCAAAGTTGATCATAGAGCAACCAACCGAGCGTCAAGGATGCCGCAGAGATCAGGATGGCTTGCCAGGTCGCAAGATCAAGCTTGTTCGCATCAATCAGAAAAAACTCGGCACCAGCCCAATAGACGATCATCAGGAGAGCAGCCCCTGAGAGCCATGTACTGTAGGCCTCCCACTTAAACCAGGTGAGGTGCTCGGGCATGGTTTCAGGCGCAATACTGTATTTCTGGATGTGATAGAAGCCGCCGCCATGAACCTGCCACGCCTCCCCGGTGACGCCTTTCGGAGCATGGGCAGCTTTTTTCAGGCCAAGGTCGAGGGCGATGAAGTAGAAAGACGATCCGATCCAGGCAACGCCTGTGATCACATGGACCCAGCGGACACCGAAATCTATCCAATGCCAAAACGCCGCGAGATCGTACATGTCGCCCAACTCCAACTTTACCGGACCATAAGTCAGTGCCGGCAACCGTGACCATAAAGAATTTGTTAACCGTCCTGCATTACCGAATGATGGAAGGCAGCTCCAGATTTCTCTCTGAAGTCAGCGAACAATGTCCTACTTGGAGAGCCCTGGGATGTTTGTTCGCATGTTCAAACTTCTCCGCATATCAGCGACTTTGGTGAGGGATCAATGCATATTGCCTGTGGTCCCCTGATTCAGAATCAACATTAAGTTCAATGAGTTAAAGAACAAAAATCACGATAAGTTGAAAAACCGAAAGGAGAAAGGAGCATAGGGACGTGATAGTGGGTTTGTTCCGACATGCCGAAGCGGATGGGGACAAAATCGAGGAAACGCGATGTTTCAACAGCCTGACCGATCATATCTAGATAAGCACCGGCGTGGAACAAAAGCTCGTAACTGCCCGTCTCGAAAGCATCTTCCGGCAGAATGGGTGCATCGGTCCGACCGTCTTCATTGGTTGTTTTCGTGTTGGGCTTGGTTCGTCGGTCACCATCAATACGAAACAGCTCGATCAAAAGCCCTGCAGCTGGACGCCCCCGGCTAGTGTCGAGGACATGGGTGGTGAGACAGCCAGCCAAAGTCGATTCTCCTGATTGTCGAACGATGTTGCCCTCTGAGCATGCCGATACCATCATGCTCGCGGGCAAAGGCCCTTCAGGAAAGAAAGGTCAAAGAAACATGTTGATGATTCTGGTGTAGAAACGAGAGATGAGCAAGGTCATACGATATCCGCCTCTAAGACCAGGCATGATGAGCCGACCGATCTTCATCAAGATATTCGGCGGCGTGTTCGAGCACTCGCCATGGATTGCAGATCGAGCCTTTTCTCAAAAATACAACAAACCATGCGATGACGCTGTCTCCTTACATCAAGTCCTGGTCACCATGTTCCGAAGGGCCAGTGATCGAGAAAGACTGACTGTCCTGAAGGCGCATCCCGATCTTGCCGGCAAGCTTGCGAGAGCCGGACGACTAACACCTGATTCGACCGCCGAACAGGCGAATGTAGGCCTTGACCTCCTTACCGATGGTGAGCGGGAGACTTTTAGCGAATTGAACGAAACCTACACGAAGAAACATGGCTTTCCATTCATCATCGCCGTTCGCGACCACGACAAGGCCAGCATCTTAAGGGCCTTTCATCAGCGGGTCGGTCATGATCACGAAACCGAGTTCGGGGAGGCTTGCCGCCAGGTCGAGCGGATCGCTTTTTTGCGCCTGAGGGACATACTGCCCTATGTGTGACCTCGACTTGCTTGCGGAGCCACTGACGGCGGATGCGTTCGCTGGTTTTGGCGAGGTTCTCGAAGCTGATGGCGATCCCGATCAGGTCAACAATGAGGGAACCTGTGGCCGATGGCATGACCTTGTCCAGCTTGAATTTACCAATGGCAGAGCAGGCATTAGCCTAATCAAGGTCAAACCTCGGCCCCTCCTCCATCGGTTAGAATTCTTGGAGCGTCGCCCTAAGGGCTCGCAGACTCTTCGGCCTCTTAGCCAGCATCCCCTCCTGATGGTGGTAGCACCCGGTGAACATGGTTGCCCCGGCCGTTCGCTTTCATCACCTGTCCGGGTCAGGGCGTCAATTATCATCGAGGCATCTGGCTTGGCGTCCTGACGTCACTCAGCGAATCCGTTTTGTTTGCGGTCGTCGATCGGATTGGGATAGGCGCGAATCTTGAAATTCACCGACTGCCAAGGCCATTCTCTATCCTTGTTGACGAATAATGTCGTTAAATGAATGCGAATCGAGCGGCAACTGTCAACATGGGCTCCGAGCGATTGCCGCTTGGCTTGGGAAGAGGCTCGAATTTTGATGAGGAACCAGCGATAGTATCGATAGGCTGACCATAAGATCAGGGGAGATCACTGTCATGTTGAGCCCGACATTCCCAAAAGTCGACCTGCCACATCTTGCCGATATGCCGCTTCCCATGATGCAGATCGCCAAATTGCATCATCCCAGGAGTGACGCCATCACCGATGTCGAGGTTGCGGTCGATGGTGTCCTTGCCAAGTCGACTCGGCTTGGCGCTCTACCTGACGGTGCGTCTGTCGCGATCGCGGTTGGTAGCCGTGGCATTGCCGGTATTCAAAAGGTCGTCGCGGCGACCGTTGCCCATCTCAAGCACAGAGCATTTACCCCTTTCATTGTACCGGCGATGGGCAGCCATGGTGGCGCTACTGCCGAGGGACAAGAGGCGATGCTAGCCCATCTTGGCATTACCGAAGCCAGCACCGGCGCACCAATTCACGCCACCATGGAGACGGTCGACTATGGCTCGACTATGCAGGGCATTGCCTGTCATTTCGATAAGTACGCAGCTGAGGCAGATGCCGTCATCTGCATCAATCGGGTAAAATCCCATACCAGCTTTGACCGACCGGTGGAGAGTGGTCTCACGAAGTTAGTCGCCGTTGGGCTTGGTAAACAGGCCGGAGCACAAAACGTTCATCGGATTGGTCCGCGTGGCTATACCGAAGTCTTGCCCGCCCTTGCACGTATCGCGCTCGACCAGTCACCCGTCGCTTTCGGCATTGCCTTAGTCGAGAATGCCGACAAGCAACTCATTGCGATCGAGGGTGCTGAGCCTGAGGAATTTGAGAAGGTCGACGAACGATTACTAAAGCGTGCAAAGTCATTGTTAGCACGATTGCCATTCGATCAGATCGATGGCCTCATCGTTGAAAAGATTGGCAAGGATATCTCTGGTTCGGGCATGGACCCTGCTGTTGTAGGTCGGGTCGGTATCCGAACGATACCGGATCCTGATAAGCCAAGGGTCACCAAACTAGCAATCCTGGGCGTGAGCGAGGAATCCGATGGCAATGCCATTGGCTTGGGAAATGCCGACTACACGACATGCCAGGTCGTGAACGGCATTGATCTCCTGCCGATGTACATGAATTCGATCACAGCAACAGGCACGGAAGGTGCTCGGATCCCCGCTGTGATGCCCGATGACTTGACCATGTTGCGGGCGATGGTCGCGACCTCTTGGCAGGCAGATTTCGAGCAAGTGCGGTTTTGCCAGATTCGATCAACGCTTCACCTTCATAAAATCTTGATCTCACCAGCCCTTGCAAAAGACATCGAAGGACGCAGCGATGTCGAGATCCTGTCGGATCCGAAACCTCTGGACTTTACCGTGGAAGGTGCCTTGATCACACGATGTCCTTGAATGACATCGTTTACTAGACGGGCAGCAAATCCTATCGCTGAACTCAGCAGGCTGCCTACAAAGAATTACTATGGCTGACACGAGGTCCAATTTCGTCTGCTGAGGCGGTGAAACGGCTCTATATCGGTGAATATGAGGCCGTTTTGCCAACGACCGCATGCAGACATGGGACTGTGGCCAGATGCCCGAGACTTTTCCCGCAGTCTATTAGGGCCCATTCAAAAAATTATCGAGCCATTTCATCATATTATAACTGCAGCTAGGCAAAGTAGAAGGCAAACAGCGCCCCTTCGGGTAACCTTTTCCCGCAAAGCTTCTCCCTTACCTGCATTCTGCTTCGTCCTTTACTACTTGCGCGATCCAATTTTCTTGCACCCATCCAGCCTCGCTTGCTGCCACGGGCCCAAGACGTCCAGAGAAATGACGGGCCGATATCAAGAAGTGGGAGAAGTACACTCTTTATTAACAGAATTACGCCATTCTTTTCAAACCATGTTCATATGAATAGAGGAACGTTTCATGAGGACTATCCACGACTTTCTGAAAAACGACGATGGCGCTACCGCCATCGAATACGGCTTGATCGCAGCCCTCGTCTCCGTTGCTATCATCGGCATTCTCGGCACCCTGGGCGACAATCTGGTCGCCACCTTCACGACCGTCTCTGGCAGCTTGGGTGATGCTGGTGCCGGCGGTGGTGATGGCGGCGGTGGTGACGGCGGCGGTGGTGACGGCGGTTGACGACGGCATTCTAAGCTGAGGCTCTGGCATCGGTGGGTTAGCGAGCTCGCCGGTGCCAGGCTCTGTTGTCCTTCCGAACCAGCGCTACTGCGCTCGGGATTCGGAAAAAGCTTGTCGATCCCGGGGTTCCAATCATTGTTGATGCGCTTCTTTAAACGTTCAGATGCCATGTGCAACATCCGCTCAAGAGAAGATGGGTCCGTTGCGCTTGAATATGGGCTGATCGCTGCGTTCGTCGTCGTCGTGGTGATCGTCGCTCTCGTTCAGCTAAGAAGCAATCTGATTGATTTGCCCTTGCCAACGTTAAACTCAGCCTTTGACGAGGCGTTGTCGTGACCGGGCATGGAAAGCCACTACGGCTATCCTTTAAGGTGCTTTGTGACTCATCATTGAGGCCATATCGGTGATGGCTACCATTTGCTTAGCTATTCTGGCTTCACTCCTGTTGATCGGTGCTGCGATTGACATCCGGAGCCGTCGCCTCCCCAACTGGCTAACCGCAGCGGTCGCAGCCCTCTTCATTCCCTATGCTATCATCGCATCCCACCCCGTCGACTGGTTTGGCGTTTTCACGGTTGTCGGGATCACGTTTGTCATCGGCTTTACCCTTTTTGCCTTCAACTTGATGGGAGGGGGCGACGTCAAACTGATATCGGGATTAGCCCTTTGGGCAGGTCCCGATTTCATCGCCTTGTTTATCCTGACAACAGGGCTTGCCGGCGGCTTGATGTCTCTTGGCATCCTGTTGTTCAGGCACCTTGTGAACCATCCTTTGATCGGCGGCTCCTGGCAATATCTCACTCTGCTGATGGCTGACCGTTTGGGATTGGCCCTGCCGGCCGGTCAGATGGGTGGAGATGGATCCAAATCCGAAAGCAACCCGTCTGCTGGATCACTGCCTTACGGTGTCGCGATCGCAGCCGGCGGCCTTACCGTCATTCATGCTCTACTAATTCTTTGAGGAGGCCCCAATGGGTCCGCGTCGAATCATTGTTCTATTACTCGCTCTAGTTGTTGCTGGTGTTACTGCTCTCTATGCCCGAAGCTGGGTCGCCAACAATCAGCGTCCGGTCACGGTCATCGCAGCTCCTCAACCAGCTGAAGAAGATTTCAATGAAGTTCTAGTAGCTGAGGTGAATCTCCCTGCAGGACGGTTTATCAAACTAGAAAATGTCCGATGGCAGTCTTGGCCCAATGATGATATCCCTGACAATTATTTGGTGAAGGGCGATGCCGATAAGAATTCGATCGTCGGTGCAGTCGTGCGGAGGGGACTGGCCCCCGGCCAACCGATTACCAAGGCTACTGTCGTCAAGCCCGGTGATCGAGGATTTCTCGCAGCAGTCCTGACGCCAGGTAAACGCGCCGTATCCGTCCCCATCAATGCGACATCGGGCAATTCTGGTCTCATCTTTCCTGGTGATCGCGTCGATCTAATCCTTACACAGACGCTCGAGAGCGCTGATGGCGACCTGGCAAGACGTGTCAGTGAAACCGTTCTTTCCGACATCAGAATTATCGCCATGGGTGTTGAGACTAGTGACAATGCAGCCGACGGCAAGAACCACGAAAAAGCAAGGACAGCAACTCTTGAAGTCACGCCGCGTCAAGCTGAAGGCGTTGCCCTGGTCACCGAGCTCGGCAAACTCTCGCTGAGCTTGCGAAGCCTGGCGGTGGACGAAAGCGAGCCGGCTGTCGCTGCCAGCGATTATGAAGAAACACCGACTTGGGACAAAGATGTTTCCACTGTTCTCCGTTCGGGCAATTTGCCCAGCTCTCGTCTACTCGTGCTGCGCGGCAGCAATACTGAAAACGTTAAGGTTGAAGGATCGAATTGATGTACCGCATTTCGACACCTCCGTATTTTGAAACAGAGGCAAAGCATAACGCTTGGTTACCATTTCTGATAGCTGCATTCGCGTTCATGACTGTTCTCTCGGCTACGCCAGCCTCAGCTCAGGAAGTTCGTACTGAAACAATAGATGTCGCCGATCAGGTTGATATTGAGGTCGGTAAGGGGCAGGTCATCAGATTGCCCCGCCCTGCAGCGACTGTCTTTGTCGCCGATCCTGAGATCGCAGATGTTCAGGCGCAGTCGCCATCCATCATTTATCTTTTTGGCCGCAAAGCAGGGTCAACTTCTCTCTTTGCTGTTGATGAGAGTGATCAGCTGTTGTTGCGATCGGCGGTGCAAGTCAAACATAACATGAAGGGGTTACAGGATGCCATTACCCGCTTACTTCCCGACGGCGACGTTTCGGCAAGCTCGGTGGATGGCAGCATCGTGTTGGATGGCAAAGTCGGTAGTCCGAGACAAGCCCAAGAACTGAGAGATCTCGCCAGCCGCTTTCTGGGTGAAGACGAGAGCTTGTTGAACAGAACAAGGGTTGGTTCGCCGACGCAGGTCCATCTAAGAGTGCGCGTTGCCGAAGTCTCCCGTGAAGTCATTAAGGAATTCGGCTTCAATTGGGAAAATCTGTTCAATACGGGTAACTTCAGTTTTGGTTTTGCCAGCGGCCGTGATTTGCTTGGGGCGACTGGTGGCAATGTTTTTCGGGCGCCGGCCAATGCGGGTGGTAATGCACCAGGTATCGGTTTTGGTAGCTTTAACTCTGGTAGCGCTTCCGTCAACACAGCAATCGATGCGCTTGCGGAAGAGGGTTTAGTCACGGTCTTAGCTGAGCCCAACCTCACGGCACTATCCGGAGAAACGGCGAGTTTCTTGGCTGGTGGTGAATTTCCCATTCCCGTGGCCAGCGATGATAATGAGATTGAGATCGAGTTCAAAGAATTCGGTATCAGCTTGGCCTTTACGCCAACTGTCTTGAGCGAACATCGAATCAGCCTTCGTGTGCGCCCCGAAGTAAGTGAGTTGTCTGAAAATGGTGCCATTACTATTGGTGGACTGACCATCCCTGCTCTGGCAACCCGGCGTGCTGAGACGACGGTTGAACTCGGAAGCGGTCAAAGTTTTGCGATCGGAGGACTCCTGTCAAATGATGTGCAAAACACAGTCAGTAGATTTCCAGGGCTAGGAGACCTTCCAGTCCTAGGTACGTTATTCAGATCACAGCGTTTTCAGACCAGCGAGACCGAGCTTGTGATTATGGTGACGCCTTATCTGGTCAAGCCCGTTTCAGAACCGGTTCTGGCATCGCCGATCGACGGCTACCAGGCTCCGAATGATATAGAGCGCATTCTGGAGGGTCGATTGCATCATGCCCGCCTGCAACGCGGTCGAGGTGGGCCGCTGGGGCCTGAGGGACAACGTCTAACCGGCCCGATCGGTTTCGTATTGGAATAGGAGAATAATGATGAAGCCGTATGAATATCGATCAACGCATCTCAAGAATGTAGCGAGACGGATTTTAGTGCCGGTATTCTCTTTGATGATTGTCGGCCTCAGTGCCTGTGCTCCAGTGGGCAGCAATGCAGACATGGTCCATGGTTGGATGCCGGCGGGGTCTCCCAAGGCGCTCGAAGTCGATAAAGCCCAGTACCGTCATATTATCTACTTTGATACAGATCGAGATCACATCAGAGCTGATGAGCGTGATCGATTCATGACGTTCATGCAGACAGTCAATCCGACAGCATACGACAGCATACGCCTGGAAGGGCACGCGGACGAGCGGGCTACTGACGTTTACAATATCGACCTTGCCGCTCGACGTATCGACAGTGTCAAAGCATTTCTTGTCCAAAGCGGCCTTGAGAAAGGGCGCATTCATGCCAGCGCCTACGGCGAGAGCCTTCCGGCTTCGACCGGCCACCAAGAGAAATCTTGGTCAAGGAATCGCCGGGTCGAGGTCATCCTTGAGCGCTATGTTGTGACCACGCCGCCTTGCCCAGACTGGAGCCGCAAAAGCGGTCTTGATTATCACAATCAAGAACACAGCAATTTCGGCTGCGCGACTGAAACCAATCTTGGCCTGATGATTGCTAATCCAAGAGACCTTGTTAAGGGGCGCAAGCTCGGACCAGCCGACGGCGTTCACCAGGCTGAAGGTATTGTCCGTTATCGCGAGTCTGAGTTGCCTGAATTGCAGGAAGAGGGAATAGAATAATGGCGACCGCAATGGCAACGTCCGAGCAAGTAAAAGCTAACCAAGATCATTTTCTGGCATTTTGTAACGATTCAGAAAGCTATTCAGCCGTTGACAGGGTCATTGGTGAAATGATGCTGCCGCACGCATCCATACGCAAAGGTGCTGTCAAGGACGCTGTTCGGTATCTAAGCGACCACCCATCGCCGAAACTGTTGATTATCGATATCACCGGTTCTGACTTACCCTTATCGGATATCGATAATCTTGCCAATGTATGTGAGCCTGGCGTCACAGTCATTGCGCTCGGCGAGCGCAATGACTGTGGTCTTTTTCGAGACCTTTTACATCATGGCGTCGCTGATTACTTGGTCAAACCTTTATCTCCATCATTGCTTCAAAGAGCGATCGCAAATGTTGCAGATCATGCGGACACAGCCAGGTCAAATAGCAAACTTGGTAAGCTCGTCGCGGTCATGGGTGCAAGAGGCGGTGCCGGAGCAACCACATTAGCAACCAACATTGCCTGGATCGTCGCACAGCAGAGGCGCCGCCGCGTGGCCCTGGTTGATCTCGATCTTCAGTTTGGTACCGTAGCATTGTCTCTCGACATCGAGCCAAGCCATGGACTCAGAGAGGCACTGGAAAATCCCGATCGGATTGACAGTCTATTTATGGAACGGGCGATGACTCAGCACTCAGATCGCTTGTTTGTAATGAGTGCCGAAGAAAACCCAGATGAAACGCTATTGCTTGACTTTAGCGCCGTCGAACTTCTTATCAACGAACTTAGAAGCAAGTTCCATTACGTGGTCATTGACGTTCCACGCAATACAGCACCAAGTACACATCAAGTCCTGGAGTCTGCAACTGATCTTGTCATGGTGTCAGATTTCTCGCTCGCAGGCATGCGTGATACGATGCGAACCATCAACATGCTCCCAAACCTCAATGCCTCTTGCAATATCATCGCTGTCGCAAATCGTGCAGGTGAGCATAAGCAAGGGGAAATGCCGAGATCGGAATTTGAGAAAGGGATCGGCCGAAAAGTTGACTTTGTTCTACCGTTTGATGCCAAGACGGTGGCAACTTCCACGAACTTTGGTCAGCCCGTCGCTGCGGGCAAAGGAATGGTGGCTAAGGGCATTGCTGAAATAGCAGATCGCCTCTGCGGACCGGCGGCTGGTGCCGAGATATCTCGGACAGGTCTATGGAAAAAAATTCTTAGCAAAACATAGAGGTAGCAATGTTCGGTCGACGTTTACAAACCGATTCCTCAGCAACCGAATTGCCAGAAGAGGTAGAAGCGCCTGGCAATGGCGGTGAAAGCCCAGGTAGTTCAGAGGCGGTGCCCACGAAAGTGAACCGCCCTGCAAAGGGACCTGACAATATAGCTGCTCGAAATAAAAGGGCAGCTGCTGCGAAGGCAGTCTTTGAACGTATCCAGACCGGACTGCTCGAACGTATTGATGCCAGTGCGGCAGCAAAACTACCAAGAGAAGAACTTCAACGACAGATTGCTGAATTAATCGGTGAAATTGTTACTGAAGATAAACTTTCAGTGACCAGCCGAGAACAGCAAGAACTCACGATTACCCTCGTTGATGACATGGTTGGTCTCGGCCCCTTGGAGCCTCTCCTAGCTGATGAGAGCATCAACGATATTATGATTAATGGGCCCAGTCAGGTCTATGTTGAACGTAAAGGGAAGCTAGAACTCACGGATGTTCGTTTTCGAGATAACGCCCATGTGATGAATATCGCTCAGCGCATCGTGACACGTGTGGGACGCCGTGTTGATGAGACATGTCCAATTGCAGATGCCAGACTCCCAGATGGTTCTCGGGTCAACGTCATTGCCCCACCATTGGCCATCGATGGTTGTTCAATTTCGATCAGAAAATTTTCGAAGAAAAGCATCACGCTCGATGTCATGGAGCGACAGAACAATATCTCCGAGAATTTGGCGAAGGTTCTGAAGATCGCTTCGGCTTGCGGTCTAAATGTCGTCATCTCAGGCGGCACCGGGTCTGGCAAGACGACCATGCTGAATGCGATGTCGCAACTCATTGATCAAGGTGATCGAGTCGTTACGATCGAAGATGCAGCTGAGCTCCAATTGCAACAACCTCATGTCGTTCGATTGGAAACCAGGCCTCCCAACTTGGAGGGCACCGGTGAAATAAACATGCGCGATCTTGTCAAGAATGCTTTGCGCATGCGCCCAGATCGCATCATTTGCGGCGAAGTGCGAGGTGCTGAAGCACTCGACATGCTTCAGGCAATGAACACGGGGCATGACGGCTCGATGTGTACTCTCCATGCCAACAATCCAAGGGAAGCGTTGACAAGGCTGGAGAATATGATCGGGATGGCCGGCGTCAATCTTACCGGCAAGGCTGTTCGCACTCAAATTGTCGGTGCTGTTAATCTGATTGTGCAGGTCTCAAGGATGCGCGATGGTGTTCGCCGGGTTACTCATGTAACCGAACTCATTGGTATGGAGGGCGATGTTGTCACAACGCAGGACCTCTTTGTATACGAATACGAAGGAGAAAATCGTGACGGCACACTAAAAGGTCAATATAAGTCTAGTGGTGTTCGGCCTCATTTTATTAAACGGGCAGCCTATTTTGGCCTTGATCGGACATTGCAGCAGGCGATGATGTCATGACACAATTCTTTGACATTCTAAACACAAATTCCGATGTGTCATTGATGGTAATTCTTGGCGCGGGAACATTTTTATTTTTACTATTAATTCTGGTAGGCTTTGACATTATCGGTGGAGATGGCAAACGCCTGCAACAAAGAATAGATCAAATTGTTGACCCTAGAACTGGACAAACCAATAGTGCTATCGAGCCCACGGAGACCCTAAGGCGTAACAGATCCGACAGTAACATTGTTGCTGTCGATCGTCTCATCAAAGGTTTTCTTCCCAATGTTGGCCTTCTGCGTCAACGTTTGGAAAGAAGCGGTTGGCCTCTTCGCATTGGCGATTACCTTCTTATCTGTGCAGGTCTCTGGATCTTAACAGCGGGTGCGGTTTGGCTATTACTAGATCTATCGCCAATTGTCAGTTTCTTGACCGGTACGATCATCGGGTTTGGTTTACCTCATTTTATTGTGGGTCGTCAGATTTCAAAGCGGACGAAGAAATTCGCTGCGCTTTTGCCGGAGGCATTGGATCTCATTGTCCGAGGCGTTCGATCAGGACTCCCAGTTGCAGAAACGATCAAAACCATTGCTGAGGAGATCCAAGAACCGGTTGGCCCCGAATTTCAACGCATAGGCGACCAAATGGGTATTGGCGTCTCAATGGATGAGGCTATGTGGTCGACAGCAAAGAGACTGCAAATTGCTGAATTCAATTTCTTGGTCATCAGTATGTCTATCCAGCAAGAAACTGGAGGCAATCTTGCTGAAATCTTGGAAAATCTGTCAAATATGGTTCGTCGCCGAGAGCAGATGCGCCTTAAAGTTAAGGCAATGTCCTCAGAGGCTCGTGCATCGGCAATGATTATTGGTTCATTACCCTTCATTATGTGTGCTGTGATTTCGTTTGTTAACCCTCGATATATGAGTACGCTTTTCACAGATCCTAGAGGTTGGATCATGATCGGAATTGGTATGACTAGTTTGCTGATCGGTCTGTTCATCATGGCAAAAATGGTCAGGTTTGAAATATGAGCGCGCTGAACGAGCTTCTACCATTAGGGCTAACGGCTGACAGCCTATTGATTATGCTTTTGTCAGCAATGGCATTTACGACAGTAATTGCAATCTGGTTCGGATTGGTAGAGCGGAACCCGATGGAGTTGCGGACACAACGTGTGACTCAAAGGCGTACCGAACTCAAAGCAGGGATGTTAAAGCCAGCACAACGCGCCGGGCGGCGAAACGAAGGATTAAGTGTTGCTCGGCGTATTGGCAAGACGCTGAAACTCGCTCAGAATCAACAACTTGACAAACTTCAAGATCGACTTTCACAAGCAGGTTTTCGATCGCGTGATGCTGTCATGTTGTTTCTATTTTTTAAAGTTGCCACACCGATTATTTTCGGGATTACCGCTTTTACATCTGTTTATCTCTTTAAAATTGGAGAATTTGCACCTGCAATCAACCTTGTGATCGTGTGCGGCATGTCCCTATTTGGATTGCTCGCTCCCGATCTCTATATCTCAAATGCAGCAACCAAACGTCAGGTCCTGCTCTCCAAGGCGCTTCCAGATGGTTTGGACCTCCTTGTCATCTGTGCCGAATCAGGTTTATCGCTGGACGCTGGACTCGAACGCGTGGCTAAGGAAATTGGCAACGCCAGTCCCGAACTTGCAGAAGAATTGCAGCTGACCTCCGTCGAGCTGGGCTTTTTACCGGAACGACGGCAGGCTCTATTGAATTTGAACAGACGGACTAATCTCGGCGCCATACGTGGGGTGGTGAATACGTTGGTTCAGACGGAGAAATACGGCACGCCTCTTTCTCAATCACTTAGGGTTCTAGCTAATGAATTCCGCGATCAACGATTATTGAAAGCGGAAGAAAAAGCAGCGCGCCTGCCAGCGACACTGACAGTTCCTATGATTGTTTTTATCTTACCTGTTCTATTTATCGTTTTGATTGGACCTGCTATTATAAGCGTAATGGATAATCTATCATAAATATTCTCATAAAACATTACTATTCAATAGTGATGATTTTTTTGAGTTTGCTAGGGTATTATTCGTCTCTTGAGAACAGAGAATTTTATCAAGAATGTATCAATTGATTCTGCTCAAGCAATGAATATTAGCTTTATCAATTCTTATCTTCTTCAGAGTAGAGAAGGCAAAGGATATGAATAGAATCCTTTTTGTGATCGGATAATAGTTGTATCAAGCAGGGGAACGTTCCAAAGCGATGGGTTTTAAGAATCTAGACGACATTGGAAGTCAGGCCCCTTGAATTGTGCTGGAACATTTCTGATTCAGGTAAAAGCAACGAAGTTGCTTGGCGTTCTTTGGTAAGGAGCGCAGCGTTTGTTGATGTGAGCCTTTCAAGTGATGTTTGGTGTCTTTCTTGTAAGACCACGCTGATCTGGTCGCTGATCAGCGCCGCAAACGTATTCTGCGCAACGGTCATGAATTGGAGCATTAAATCCAGACCAGCATCGTTCCGATCTAGTTGCAGCGGTCGGGCGTTTGGTGCCGCGGCGCTCGTAACATGCCTGACACCCGTTTCATGTCAGTGACGTGTCAGGTTGATTTGCAGTGCACCAGGAATGTCGAGGGGGTGTTGTGCAGGTTCTATTTGAAAGGCGCTTTGACCAAGTAGTTTGCGCAGACCTTGAGCATTCTTTTGGGCCTGAAAGCAGTGGACTTTGCTCAACGACGATCCCATGGCCTATGGAGACCTCGCAGAATAAGAGCAAGCGCTGGCAAGGGAGCAGTTTATCGGCAAAGCGCTGTGCCTATTTTGGGAAGATAGTGTCAATGTCAGCCCAATTCTTGAGCATGAGGGTCAGTGCCCTCAGCGCGAATGAGCATCTCAATGGGCGATAGATGTTCAACTCAGCTGATGAATGCTGATGTGAACGGTAGGAAAAACTTCTGCCGATCGGCAATGGCGCGCCGTGTTCTTAGAGGTCAGTCGAGAATATTTCGCCGGTCGCTCGCCAACATCGCTAGTACGCACTTAGAGATGGCCAACATTGGGAAATATCTTCAGAGCTTGGTTCAAAAAAGAAAGGAGTAATCTTCATCAAACGGACAAGGATAAAAATCGAACAGGTATCGATGAAGCCTTAGAGTTTTTTGTCGCCAAGTATGGTGCAGATTAAGAGAAGATGAACCCTTATCTGGCTATAAATCACTAAGCCCTGCTCATCTTCCACAACTTTTTGTCAAGCACTGGCAGCATGATTGGCGCGCCAATCAAATCGACGGCATCTTCGCAACGTTCCAGTTTTGGACGAACAAGACCAGGAGAACCCCAATGCGCGAAGCAGCACTCACCAAGATGTCAAGCTGGTCGAATCAATGGAGCGATATTGGTGCCCCGGAACAGCATCAATTGGCTCGGTCAGATGACTGAGGGAAGCAAAGGCCAATGGCGAGCCAACCTAAGCAACCATGGACCATGTTGCCTTATGAACCCGAACACAAATTTGTGCTCAACCCGGCTCATGGGTAGTCAGATAACTCTTGGATAGTGATTGATGATCAAGCTCATAAACATGGCTTGGGTAAGACTTGCATCCACAATCCCCAGTGCAGGCCAGCCCTCTCCTCAACGGCCAGCCTTTCACGTTGCCTTGGACGGCCGTTGCTCTTGATGTTGAGAGGGCTAGCGTCATGCTTCAACGTTCCTTCTTAAAGAGCCAAGGCCCTACAAGTTTGTCCTCGCCCTTCAAGAGTTCCGCAGAGCTGCTCCGCGGTCTTCGCGGTTGTCAGAGGACCGACGAGAAGGGGCTGCGAACCCTGTTCTGTGCCGGCCAGCCTGTCGAGTTCGCCAAGGACGTCTTGATGCCGTTGACGCATCTCACGCCAAGCGGACGCAACACGATCTCGACTGTTGAACTCACCAAGATTCAAAAACCAACGTCCTGTCGGCATGAGCGAGAGCTCGAGCCCCTCTCCACCCAATGCCAAAGCCGTGAGACGTTGTTGCAATTCAGCATTGTTCTTCTTGTCAGTACCCTTTTCAGTATGAGTGCCCAGCGCGGCCGACCGTTTTCGCTGATCATCTATGGCTGCCAGTGTAGCGAAATAAGCGACATTGCTCTGCACCGAATCCTCGTCGAGATCCAAACGGCTTATGCGCTCCGCGGACGCCAGATCGCCTGCCAATCCGTAAGCGAGCGCCAAATTTTGGCGATTGCGCGCGCCAGCACCGGGTTCGTCCGCCACGATCCGCAACAAAGAGATAGCATCCTCATGGTCGCCTGCCAGAGCGAGCGACAGTCCCAGATTATTGCGCAGCAACATGCTGTCAGGCGCGATCGCGAGGCCATCACGATAGACTTTTTGTGCCGTTTGGTGCTCACCAATGAGATCGTAGGCGACGCCCAACCCATTGAAGGCCTGAAGGTTATCCGAATTACCCTTCAAAGTTGTTTCGTAATGAGGGATCGCTGCTTCAGGGCGTTGGAGCGCGAGGAGGACTCTGGCATAGCCCAGCCGTGCGGTCAGACTGCTCTCATTTCTTTGCAGGCTCAGCTGATAGATCTCAGCAGCCTCATCGTAGGCTTCAAGCTCAACCAGTGTATCTCCAAGGAGGGTATAGGCTTCCGGCCGCCCACGTTCCAGGGCGATAGCCTGTTGATACATATTGACGGCAGCCGCCGGATCGCCAGCTGTTCGCGTCGACGAAGCCAGCCGCAAAAGCGTTCCATAGCGCCCACTCTCTTGTTCGGCGTTTGCCAAGGACTCATCAAGTCTTGGTTGTGCCGGAGTCAAGACGCTGTTGGGTGCGCAGGCAGACACGAACATGGCCAGCCCGATCGCAAGGGTCGAAAAATTCCAGTGCGATCGAAGTTTAGTGTTCATAGAAAACTCTCCTTTTCAACCAAAAGCTGATCATATCGTGAGGCTTTATCCTTTCTAAATGGTAAATGGCAATGAATTTATTGAGTAAATATCAACTTTCGCGCGTAAAATGCGAATTCGGTCAACGATGGTCCGTGCTGCGCTGCTCTGCCGGCCAGGCCATGGTCGAGTTCGCCCTGATCGCGCCAATTCTCCTCGGCATGCTTTGTGGCATCCTTGAGTTTTCAGGCGTTCTTTTCGCGCAGACCTTGCTTGAAGGTGGCGCCCGTGAAGCGTCGAGATATGGTATTACCGGCGCGACCGAGGAGGGGAATGGGCGTGAAGAGACTATTCTCACTATTATTGAAGAAAATACTTTTGGTGTGATTGATGTCGATGAGCTTGATGTTGAAACACTGGTTTATGAAACCTTTAGTGATGTAGGACAGCCTGAACCTTTCACCGATGAAAATGGCGATGGCGCCTACAACACAGGTGAGGTGTTCGACGATATCAATGGCAATGGAGCATGGGATGAAGATATGGGAGTCGCTGGCTTAGGTGGGCCAGGCGACGTCGTAGTTTATCGATTAAGTTACGATTGGCAGATTATGATACCCCTGTTTCAGCCTTTCTTCGGTGATGAGGTCGCATTGGATGCGAGCATTGCCGTAAGAAATGAACCATTTGGGAGTTGATGGCTGGTCATGGAGCAACTTTGATGCTGGCACCTCTGATATCATCTTTTCATCGTTCTTTTCTCTTCATCAACAAACCGACTGATAAGAAACCTGGCTACGGTGGTTTTTTCTTGGTCCATAAGGTTTGGCGGTCGCTTCGGAATGACAGAGCGAATGTTGCCGTTGAGTTTGCGCTTGCGCTGCCGGTCCTGCTGTTGATGCTTTTAGCAAGTGCGGAGCTTGGTCGTTTCGTCCTGCTTCATCAGAAGGTCGATCGGGTTGCGGTCACCATATCAGACCTAGTCGCACGCGCCGAGACGATCAGCGAGTCTGATCTCGACGACATCTTCAATGCGGCGGGACAGGTTGCAGAACCGTTTGATCTAGCCGGTCGCGGCCGTGTTGTTGTGTCATCCGTGATCAACGATGACGGCGATGGGGCAACCATTGCCTGGCAACGCACGAGCGACGGATCTTTTTCGGCATCGAGTGAGATTGGCACCGAGGGTGGTTCAGCAACACTGCCGGATGACTTCAATGTCCTCGAAGGCGAGACCGCTATTATCTCTGAAGTCTTCTTTGACTTTGAACCCTTTTTGAGCAGTTTGATTGTTGCATCACAGGTACTCTATCGACGTGCACATCACCGTCCACGGCTGGGTACGTTGGATACGATCGAAACGGGATAGAGTGCAGCCGGCGCGATGTGCTCTGCTCCCTCTCCCGCCCCACCGCCTAATTTGGTCGGTAGGTTTGAGGAACTCCTGTGGGAAAAGGGCCACCCCTCCTAATCCTAGAGGCTGGATCCGACGAGCAAGCTCTCATCATGCATAGAGCATGCTGAGCGTGGCTACAGGTGAAAGGTCAAAATACCCGGATTGACTGGATGACTATTCGGTAATGTCTTCGTTCCAGAGATCCGGTTTCTCCTGGATGAAGTGCTTCATCAGGTCGATGCAACCCGGATCGTTCAGCAGGACGACCTCAACGCCGCGTTCAGCGAGGAAATCACAATTGCCTTCGAAGTTCTGCCGTTCCCCCACCACCACACGGGGAATGGCGAATTGCAGGATGGTTCCTGTACACATCATGCAAGGGCTCAATGTCGTGTAGAGCGTCATGTTCCGATAGTGGGGCCGGCGGCCAGCGCGGCGAAGGCAGTCCATTTCACCATGCGCAATTGGGTCGCCTTCCTGGACGCGACGATTGTGGCCTTTCGCCAAGAGGCTACCCTCTTCAACCAGGACAGAGCCTACGGGAACGCCGCCCTCTTCATAGCCAACCCTTGCTTCATCTAGGGCTAAAGACATAAAGCGTCTATCGTCATCGCTGCCATCTGCAAAGGGCATGCCCTTCTCCCCAAAAAACGGTTCTCCTCCCAGCCTACGCCCCCTGTCACCAGCAGACAATGCGGGCTCCAGAGATCGACAAGGCCTTCAATTTTCTTTCGGGGGGAAATCTACATCTCGGGGTTGCTTTAAGAATAGTCATAATATCTATAGTTGATTAAAATTCCTTTTCTGTACGCTTTTGGTTTCTTTGAGTCCTAGCTATTGAATGAGACGAATTGGACCGCTGTTGATCTTTCGAATGATGCCGCTCGTGAAGATGCCATCCATTTTGCAAGAATGGTTGTTGGCAAGACCAATGAGAGGCGACTTGATCATGATTTGGAGTGGGCTCTCCAAGATGATGGCGCCCAGCAGGCGATAGCGGCTTTTCGCTTGACCACTGATCAAGGAATTCTGGGATTTGCATTGCTTTCTTACCGATCCCAGGCGCTACGCTTTCAGTTTGGTAACCTTACCTATTATCGACGTCCGCTCAAGCGTTACAATCTCCGGTCTGCCCCTCTCATTGTTGGCGTGCAGGAGGGAAGTGAAATCTGGCGGAGTTTGGCGTCGGCCTTGATCAATGCTGTCAAACAGCACTTTTCCACTTCATTGGATGCGATCGGGATCGAGAACGTTCCTCTCAATAGTCCGTTTCACCAACTCCTGCTCAACAATCTAGACATGAGCCAGACATTTCTGCCCGCCATGCAGGCCTCCTTCATTGAACGCCAAGCCATTCTATTGCCAGCGACGTTGGAGATCTATCTGGACCAACTGGGAGGTGAAGCGAGGAAGGTGCTGGGACATTGCCGAAAGAGGCTTCTCAGGGACTTTGCCGACGATGTTCATGTCACTTGCTTTAGGTGCGAAAGCGATGTTGATGGTCTCCTCGACATTGTTAATCGGATTGCGCCGCACGACCTTCGGATAAGTCGCCCGGAAAGTCGTGTCACCTTCGCTAAACGCCTTCGCCTCGCAGCGCGTCATGCTTGGCTTCGCAGCTATGTCCTCTTCTGCTCAGGCCGTCCTGTCGCCATGATGATCGGCTATCAGCAAGACGCGCACTGGCAACTCACTCATACTGTCATCGATCCCGAATATCACTATTGGTCGGTGGGCACGACCTTGATGAGCGAGACCATTAAAGATCTTTACGACAGACCATCTCGACCAAGATTGATCATTTTGAACAACGGCTTCGATGATTCCAGGGTCGGGTTTGCTAATCATGAAAGAAGCGAAGTCGACATGCTACTCCTGTCCCGCACAACGAAGCATGCCATCCTCGCCTGCGCCTACAAACGCCTTGATGGTTTTGCCCAGTTTGCCACGTCAACGGCAGATCGCATCAATTTGGGTCAAGAGTTGACAAGGTCCGTCCGAAAGCTCTCTCCATCATGATTGGCGTCATGGCTCATGTGGCCGTCCGGGTTATGTTGACCAATTCTAATTGTAGACTTTCCGCAGCAACAATTTTCTTAGGTGTATCGGTGACATCGCTACGGAGGGTTTCAAGGGAGCGTGATGGCGCGTGGTTAGCTGGAGGATAGTTGTCTAAGCTGGGGGCAACCATCGTGCATACTCTCGTCATTCGCTTGATGGCAATTACACCTCCTTCAATGTGATCTTCCGTCCCGGATTTTGATCCTTACGTGAACCAGTCAGAAAGCCGAAGCCACGGTCGGCGCATTAGGCTGCTCCCATTCACCCATGGGTAAGGCGATGAAATCACGCGATGACTTTTGAAACTGACTTATAAAGACCAAAGCCCTTGTGGAATTGCTCTAAGATGGCCGATCGTCGGCTTGACGACAGCAAGCAATCAGGCTCAGCTACGGCCTTTGCCAATGTCACCGCCAGTAAGATGGCTTATCAGGAGAATGCGATGTCGGCGCCTCCCTCGGAACAAGGCGAAGTGATCACTGATTACCGCCAGCTGATTGAGCATCTTGAAGCGGGTTCAAAGCCAAAATCCAAATGGCGCATTGGCACGGAACATGAGAAATTCGCCTATTGCCATAGCGATCTCAAGCCCCTGCCATATGAAGGGGCATTCGGAATTCGCGCCCTATTGGATGGCCTTGCCGATCAATTTGGCTGGGAAAGGGTTAATGAGAAAGGCTTGCCCATCGCTCTAATAAAGGGTGGTGCCAGTGTGAGTTTGGAGCCAGGCGGCCAATTTGAGCTCTCAGGAGCACCGGTGAAGACATTGCATGAGACCTGTTCTGAGGTTCATGAGCATCTAGATCAGGTCCGCACTGTCGCTGAACCACTCGGCATTGGCATGCTGGGCATGGGCTTTCAGCCGAAATGGCGTCGCGACGACATCCCCTGGATGCCAAAAGGACGCTACAAGATAATGCGTGAATATATGCAAAAAATGGGCAATCTCGGCCTTGATATGATGCTTCGCACCTGTACTATCCAGACCAATCTCGACTTTGGCTCAGAAAGCGACATGGTGCAGAAATTCCGTGTCAGTCTCGCCTTGCAACCCATCGTCACAGCACTTTTCGCCAATAGTCCATTCACCGATGGCAAGCCCAATGGCTTCGTCAGTTATCGCAGTCATATCTGGACTGACACCGATCCGGACCGCACAGGTATACTGCCCTTCGTGTTTGAAGACGGCATGAGTTTCGAGCGCTACGCCGATCATGTTCTCGATACGCCGATGTATTTCGTCTATCGCGATGGTGTCTACATCGATGCCAGTGGCCAGAGCTTTCGAGACTTCCTGGATGGCAAACTGCCTGCCCTGCCCGGCGAAGTGCCGACAATTACCGATTGGGATGACCACCTTACGACGCTGTTCCCGGAAGTGCGCATGAAGCGCTTCTTGGAGATGAGAGGAGCCGATGGTGGACCTTGGCGATCATTATGCGCGCTTCCCGCGATCTGGGTGGGTGTGCTTTACGATCAATCCAGCTTGGACGCCGCTTGGGATTTGGTGAAGGATTGGACATTGGAAGAGCATCAGGGCCTTCGTGACCAAGTTCCTAGGACAGGTCTTGCGACCCCTTTTCGTGACCGCACCGTTTTGGACATCGCTAAAGACATGCTCGATCTCGCCGATGCGGGCCTAAGAGCGCGCGCTGAGGAAGATTGGGCCGCCCAGGATGAGCGTCAGTTTCTAACCTCACTTCGTGGGGTGATCGATCGAGGCCAAACGCCGGCTGAAGACAAGCTTGATGCTTTCCGTGGTCGATGGCAGGGCTCCATCGAGCCGATTTTCGCCGAATTTGCTTACTAGAGTGGTGTGACCACATCATTTGGTTCCTGCAGACTTCGATGGAAAAGCTCAGGAGTCCATAAGTATGCGTTTCCTTATCAGGACTCGTTCGAACTGAGCATGCTAAGAAAGTATTTACCAAGCTGTTGATGTACAATTTTTGTCCAGCAATCCTGGCCAAAGAAAGCGGTGTTTATGTAACCTCNNGTCATTGATCGATAAGTTGATAAGCCTACCCGGAAGTCCCCTTAGCCAGCTTAAGCGTAATGCTGATCCCGTCTCTTCCAAGATTGAGCGTTGTCGTTGCCGACAGATCATTCTTTCTTGCGGTGATAACATAATCGCCGAGAAAAGCGCGGGTCAGAAGCTCGCCATCGACATTAGTCAGCGCAACGTCGTCGGTCCACCAACGACCAAGCACGAGGTCGCGGTAGATCTCGCCGACAGGCTTGGTGGTCCAGTTCTCATCATACATCGCAGCGCCTGGAATCGACTGCCGGCCTTCCCAAAAACCCCAGAAGACAAAGCCCTCGACCGATGGATGGCTGAAAGCCAACGTCATCAGATCGCGGGTAAAGTCTGCATGGAGTGCCGGGTCGCTGGTCTCCATATCGAACTCGGTGATCATCATGGGGAGCTCGAAGCTGGCCAGTTGGTCGAGACGATCACTCAAAATCTGAATTGACGGTGGTTGTTCGTTGAAATGCCCTTTGATCCCGATTGCATCAATCGGCACCTCTCGATCCGTCAATTGATCAAGGATGCTCACGAGCTGCACCAATCCATCGCCGGCGAGAACATCATCCTCGTTAAGATAGAGCCTGGACTGCGGTGCAGCAGCTCGCGCCTGTCTAAACCACTCATCCAGCTCCTCAGCGCCAAGAAGGGCCGTAAGATCATGGCGTCCACCAGGTCGATCCGTGACATCCCATGCCTCAACCTGTCCATCGAGATCACCCACCATGGTCCGGATCCGCTCAATCACTGCTGCTCGGACAAGGTTCGGATCTTCACTTTTGTTCTGTAGGTCTAGAGGCAAATCGGACCAATCACCGGGAACCAAAGAGCTGCCTCGGAGTTCCAGATCGAGGGACTTGACCCAAGCAAGTGCATCTTCGGTTACACGGCGCTGCGCGTCATCCGACCAGGCTGCCCAACTCAAGCCATTTTCAAAGGTGGCGGTATTGAAGAGCTCCTGCAGAACCTTTCGATAACGGGTCGTGTCCTCCTCATCATATTGACCGGGCCCACCGCCTGGGCTTGCGCCTGCCAGCAGCTCCGCATCGATCGCAGCACCAAATTTGAAGTCATGGCGTGTCATCAACACATGAATTTCCGCATCTGGGACGGGCTGATCATCGGCGTCAACAACTTTGATGGCGACCTCACTGCGTCGATAGCGATCGATCCTGCCTTCGGCGACCTCGCGCCAAGGCGCATCCTCAGCACGTCCGGCATAGGTAAAGGCGGTCGTTGGCAGGCTGGTTGGTAGGTTCTCCGGATCGAAGCATCGAAGTGCTATATTGCCGACATCAACGATTTGAAGCTGCGTTCCCACGCCGAACACCACCTTCGCTTCACCCTCATCGAAATCGCTGCGGATGTTGAAAGGAATGTCGATCGATGTCCAAGTAGGCTCGACATAGATTTCATGCTCGAGAGGAGGCCGTTGTCGAGATTCGGCGGACTGAAAGCCGATCAAGAGCCGCGCGAGACCTGTTTCAGTTTGCGGCTGAGCTGCCCTTGCTTGCAAGTGCAGCCAACAGGACGACCCCGCATCTATCGGATGCTCCGTCATTAAGCTGGCTTCGAGGCTGTCCAGCGCTGATGGCTGTCTAAGCGTTTCGAGACGAAGGGCTCGATCGAAGGACATATCGGCGATTGGCACGATCGACATGGTGCCATCTTCGGCGCTCGCACCAGCTTGATGGGTAAACTGGGCAGCCTCCAGGCGCTTGCCATTGATCACCAAACGACCGACCGACCCGTCCCAGGAGGCGAGTTGGCCCTTAGTGACAGGTTCTTGATCACAAGCGGCTAAAAAAACTAAGAACGCGCAGCAAATCCAAGCCCGCATCGTGTCTCCAAAAGGCGACTGACACTAACTGATCTGCCCATGGCTATCTGATCAGAAACGGTCTGATATAGCGTCCATTAAGCTAAGCTGGATGATGGCCTTGGGACAACTATAAATGACACGAACAGGCCACGATATCCGTGATCAGAAACGCGATTATCCCGGAAACTCGCGCAAAAACTATCCCTGGTTGGATTCAAAATGGAATTGGGCTGCTTAAAGATGTTGCCGGTCATGTTGAAGCGATCTCGACCTCTCAGCCCGTTCGCACGAACATGACGCAAAGAAGGCGTTGCTGCCCATCTGTGGTGGCATCCCATGAGAACCCCTCGGCGAAGGCTCTTGTCTTGGTAGGGTCAGCTTTGCCAACAAGGACATTTCTGACACCATCCGCAATGGCTCTTGGCGACCGTTGGTCGATCAGGCATCCGGCTTCGGGCGATGTCATGATCTCTGGCGTTCCTCAGTTTCTGTTAGCGATAACCGGTGTGCCACAAGGCAGTGATTCCTACAGCAGATTCGGCCAGCCCTCCCGTGATAAGACGAGGACCAGGAGATCGACGGCGCTGGAGAGGTCGGCAAGTGCCCGATGTTCGACGACGCCTCAAAACGTCACCCGGCACGCCAATTCCAAGGCTTTGACCAGCTCATTCAGACGACGGCGCGCCGGACCGTCGCCCGAAATAATGAGATTGGTGTTGGAGAGTTAGTCTAAGGCCTTGATCACGAAGTCATGGCCTTTTTGCTCGATCAGGTGGCCGACGGACAAAAGCGTAACCTGGTCCTCTTCAATGGGAGCCCGTTCCTTTGGACCATCAGCCCTGGGGCGAAAAGTAAAAAGATCGACGCCTGGCGACGGCGTTGTCAACTTAACGATTTTTACTTGTGATTACTACCACTGGCCGAAAATTGGAATCGCAAGTTTTCAGTGTGTTAGCGCTATATGCCATCCCAAAAAACCACCTTACAGAGCCCATTACTTGGTTAATTTGACAATGCCCCAAGTGACGATATGAATGTCGACAAGCCCCGATGATCACCGGTTGTCACATTGTCGCGCCTTTCGGTGCCCCTGAATCGCCGCTCGTCGGGTTCTCCGCCTCCAGGGGCGAAGTGAGTTCCGGCCGCAGAACGGAATTGTCATAGACGAAAGCGCTGCGTCTTTTCTCATCCGCCTTGAGAAGCTCCTCAAGCTCACCGGATTGCCGCATGTCGGTCAATGCTTCGTTCAGATCGTACATCATGACGGTACTGTAGGGAGACAACTTCGGCATCACAGCGTAAAGGCCACCTAATTCGATCACATCATCGCTCGCTGTCAGCCAGGNNCTCTATAGCGAATTCGTTGACATAGACTTCGCCAATTCCCCATTCCGCCAAGACTATATCATGCTGTCCATCGAGGAGGCCTTGGAAACAGCTGGAGAGATCACCCTCGATCGGATCGATATCGCCAGAGCTTCCCAGCGCATGCACGGTCTGCGCCAGAAAAGCCTGACTGGCGCAAACGCGACGGCCAGCAAGATCAGCGACACCGCCAATGCTGATCTTGCTGTCGCGATGTCTGTAGGCACGGACGTCAACATTCATGATTGGCACTGAAAAAAGATACTCGGCTTCTTTGCTTCGATCGTGTGGATAGAGAATGTTCACGCGTCTGAAATGCGTCCCGTCCGCTTCCCAGCCAGAGAAGTCGAGGACCGGTTTATAGCCGGCAGACTCAAGAGCCCTCCGCATAATCCCGACCAAGACGCCGCCTTCGGGATGATCGGGATCAATGAACGGCAAGAAATCGGTACGTGCGAGAAGCTTGACGTCAACAGCCGCCGATCGGGCCTCGGCCACCTCGATCTCGATCGGCCCTTCCTGTGCCTCGGGGGCGACAGGCACATCAAGAAGCCGATTGGCCCCAATCGCACCGTCTCCAAGCACACCTGTCTGGTCGAAGGATTCCGGCAGGCTGGCAGGCAGCAGCGCTGCATCCCATGGGTGCGTTTCATCTTTGGCATAGCCTGCGGTAACACCGACGATTTGGTCGATATCGGCCGGACTTGCGCCAATGGTAGGGTCCGCCCACAAGGCGATCCCAACAATCGTGAAGCCAACAGTAAGGATTCGGCACCCCATAACGAATCTCTTCTCCCCGCACCTTGATTCAACTTTCTATTGCAAGGTTAGCTAATCCTTTTCACTACTAAATTCTCAGATTTCGAATCATCTAGTTTTTGTACACCTTTAGCGGATCGCACCGTTCGCATTGCCATAGTCCAGGTACAAGTCACAGACGAAGCTAACAGTATAGAACAAGTTAATTACAGCACTATTAATGCGCACCCTGCAAGGATTGCCGCCACTGAGCAGGTCTACACTGTAAAAATAGGTGACGGTACTTCATCGATCCTCGTCAAGATGGCGGCGTGAAATCGGCAAAAAAGGCTTTCAGATGTCGCTCGACAATTTGATTGAGCGCTCCTGTCTCCTCCATTTTCCGAAAGGCTCGATCGAAATCATCCCTCAACTTTTCGCTTTCAGAAATGCTTCTGGGAAAGATCGCGTGATAGCTTTGCTTGGAGACGACGGTATCCGATTTGATGATCTTATCCGTCAGTCCTAACTCGGCATGCTGGGCCACCGATGCAAACTCGGCCTGAATCACGAAATCGAAGGATCCATCGGCTAATCCGCGCCAACATTCATTGATGTCTTTTGGCTGCGTGAATTCGATTTCACCGCTGTCGACCAGGTGGTCCATAAATTCGGTGTAGTAATCGACAGCCCGGCAAACACGATACCCTTTGATATCATCGATTTGTTCGAATGTTTGCGGGCGATCGACATGCCAATAGGCAAAGGTCAGATCTTCGGCCAGGGAATCGGAATAGAAGAAATCGGCCTCTCGCTCAGCAGTAGGCGCCCAGGCCCAATTTGCTGCGAACTTTCCCCGCTTTGTCAGATCGTAACCCGAGGGCCAATTGAGAAAGTCGACGATCGGCTCGTAGCCAAGGTCGCGAAAAGCCGTCATCACGATCTCGGTAATCATCCCACCTTCAGGCAGCGTTTCATCGGCATAAGGCTTGAAGTC
>JBOEHJ010000081.1:0-7299 GCA_050633905.1 Geminicoccales bacterium | reverse complement strand
ACTCAAACAAACCTCTTGCAATCCGGAGAGTGTCCTTAGATGACAACGCCCCCGAGTGTTCGTCGGCTTTCGGTCGACTACGACGTTTTCGGTTACGTGCTCATCACATTTGAGCAATAGCGACCATTCCGATCAACAATCAGCGTACGACGCACAAACGACGCAATATCCACATAGCCGACATCCGTCAGACGCAAAATTCCCTGATGATGAATTTCGCATCCACTTCCGATGTCGGATGTAGACCGAGCATGTGCAATTCCAACAACTGACAATTCGCACAATGACGCCTGCGGGCCGTCAAACCGCCAATGCTTGAAATAGGCAACGTCAGAACGGGCTATCGGCCTGCCATCGTCGTTTGCGATGTGACAGTTATCCAATGACAACGGCTGACAGCGTCAGCTCTCTCCTATTATCAGGTTCGGCGGAGGCTTGGCGAACATGGCAGATCACTTTGACTACATCGTCATCGGAGGCGGCACGGCGGGTTCGATCATGACGAACCGGCTGAGCACTGATGGGGCTAGCGTGTGTTTGCTTGAAGCCGGCCCTGAAGACTATCATCCGCTCATTCATATTCCTGCGGGTTACATCAAGAACATCTATTCGAAGCGGCTGACCTGGAACTTCATGTCCACGCCGACGCCGCATACGGCCAACCGGACGTTCTCGTTACCGCAAGGCTACGTGCTTGGCGGCTCAAGTTCAATCAACGGTTTAAACTACGTCCGCGGGCAACGCTCCGACTACGANNCACTGGGCACAGTTTGGCAACAAGGGTTGGACCTACTCCGAAGTTCTGCCGTACTTCAAACGTTCAGAGCGCCGGATTGGGACCGGTGACGATCGCGTTCGAGGCCGCGATGGCCAACTGCCGATTACGGACTTGGATTTAATCCACCCGATTTGTGAAGCCTTTATCGAAGGCGCAAAGACGTTGGGTATACCGCGCAATCCCGACTACAACAGTGGTGATCAGGCAGGCACAGGCTATTTCCAGAGAACCATTCACAACGGGCGACGCTACAGCGCGGCGAAGGCCTTTCTGCGCCCGGCAAGAAAGCGGCCCAATGTCGACGTGCGCACTTCGTGCCAGGCAGCAAAGATCGTATTTGAGGGCAAGCGGGCGGTCGGTGTGCGCTATGTCAAGGGTGGTCATCGTAGCGTAGCGAGAGAGATCCGTGCACGGCGTGAAGTCGTCCTTTGTGCTGGGGCGCTCAACACACCCAAACTGCTGCAGCTCTCCGGCATCGGACCAGAGGCAGTACTTCGCGACGTTGGTCTTGATGTCTTGGTAGACCTGCCGGGTGTCGGCAACAACCTCAAAGATCACTACGGTGTGCGCATGGTGGCGCATCTTCAAGGTGTGCGAACGCTGAACTCGATGGCACAGGGGCTGCCACTTGGACTTGAAATCGCGAAGTGGCTTGTTGGAAAGCCGAGCGTTCTTTCCATCAGCCCATCATTGGCACATTTGTTTTGGAAATCTACACCAGATCTTGATCTTCCTGATCTGGAATATGTCTTTACGCCTGCGAGCTTCCGCGAAGGTATTGTCGGCCTGCTGGACAAGTCGCCGGGGATGACCCTTGGGGTGTGGCAAACCCGACCTGAAAGCAAAGGCTATGTGAAGATCGTTTCACAGAACATCTTTGATCACCCCGAGATCAACCCAAACTACCTGGCCGAGGCGCATGATCAGCGCGTTCTGCTGCGCTCCATGCGACTGGGCCACCAATTACTGTCGACGCCGCCATTGCAACCATTTCTGGCAGGACACACAAACCCGTCGAGCGAATTGCAATCCGATGATGAACTGCTCGACTGGGCACGGCAAAACGGCATCACTGTATATCACATGATCGGCACGGCACGGATGGGGCCCGACAATGACCCGCAAGCCGTCGTGGACGACGAGCTTCGTGTTAAGGGCGTCGATGGCCTACGCGTCGCGGATGCCTCGATTATGCCCGTCATGCCGTCTGGCAATACCAACGCTCCAACCATGATGATCGCCGAAAAAGCATCGGACATGATTCTCGGCAAGAAGCTCGACCCCATTCACGTTTAGTGCATCCGGCTTAAGAGATGCGGAGCCCCCCATATGACACATCGGGCAAAAGTAGGCTTCATTGGACTTGGCGTCATGGGAGAGCCGATTGCAGCCAATTTGCTACGCAGCGGCAGAGCTCTCGTGACACGCAGCTCCACCGGCCACCGTCGCCGCCGATCAGCTATCGATGGCGTGCAGTCTGGTTTTTCTTTGCTTGCCAAGCACGGAAGCCGTTCGCAACACCCTGTTCGGCGCAGACGGGTTGGCGGAAGCTTTACCGGCGGGTAGCACGATCGTCGACCTGGGCACGAGCTCTCATTCAGCCACTCTAGAGATTGCCGAGCAATTGAAGACCAATGAACTGAAATTTGTTGATGCACCGATATCAGGGATGCAGGCACGCGCTGAAGCAAGTACGCTGACCATCATGTGCGGGTGTGAAGCCAAGGTTTTCGATGATCTCCAGCCGGTGTTCTTTGACTACGGTGAAACGGTCCTGCATATGGGTGGGACCGGGGCCGGACAGCCGACCAAATTGATCAACCAATTGCTGTTCGACATCTATGCCGCGGCACTCGCCGAAATTCTGCCCTTTGGCGCTGCTCTCGGGCTTGATCCGGAGAAAATGGGCCAGGTGGTCAATACCAGGACGGGCCGCAGTTATGCATCCGAGTCCTTCATTGCTCGAATTCTCAAGAATTCCTTCTCGGATGGCTACGCTCTGCAGGCAGCCTACAAGGGCTTGGTCCATGTCGGCGAAATCTCCATGCAGAAATCTTATCCGCTACCAGTTTTGGCGGCAGAGACAAGCACCTATCAGCAGGCCTTGCTGAAGGGCCTGGGTGATCTCGACAAAGGCGCGATGATCAAGGTGTTTGAAGATCTCCTCAATGTTCAGGTCAGAGCGCGCAACAACGCAAACAATAGATTAGGTTAGCCATGAACCTCTATCAAAAACTGCGCGCCCGCGCTGAAGAAGGCAATCCAGTCAGAGTCGGTCTGATCGGGGCTGGCAAGTTCGGGTCGATGTTCCTCGCCCAGACCGAGCGCATTGCGGGTATTCATCTCATCGGTGTGATCGATCTCTCGCCAGCGCAAGCCAAGTCCAATATGGAGCTTGTCGGCTGGTCGCCGGAGAGATTTTCAGCCAGCTCGCTCGATGAGGCTGCGGCAACAGGCAAGACGTTCGTCGGCGATGACTGGCAGCAATTGGTTACATATCCTAAGATCGACATCATCATAGAGTGTACAGGCGCGCCGACGGCGGCTATCCAGCACGCGATCGAAGCATTCCTCAATGGCAAGCACGTCATCAACGTGACGGTCGAAGCTGACGCGTTCTGCGGCCCTGCTCTGGCGGCCAAAGCGAAAGAGAGCGGCGTCATCTACTCCATGGCATATGGCGATCAGCCAGCACTTGCTTGCGACCTCGTCGACTGGGCGAGAACTTGTGGGTTCTGGGTTGTTGCGGCTGGTCGCGGCCACAAGTGGCTCCCGGAATACCGCAAGTCGACACCCGAGACCGTTTGGGATCATTGGGGATTGACCAAGGAGCAGGCTGAACGCGGACGATTGAATCCGAAAATGTTCAACGCGTTTCTCGACGGCACCAAGCCAGCCATCGAATCGGCTGCCATAGCGAACGCAACAGGCCTCGAGGTGCCAACGAACGGGCTGACTTTCCCGGTTGGCGGTGTTGACGATATCCCGACATTGATGCGGCCTAAGTCAGAGGGAGGTGCGCTTGAACGCAAGGGCATGGTCGAGGTGGCGTCCTCCCAGACGCGGGACGGCAAGCCAGTGCCTTACGACATTCGCAAGGGCGTCTGGGTATGCTTCGAGGCTGATACCGACTACCTGCGCAATTGCTTTGAAGAATATAATGTCGTCACCGATCCCAGCGGACGCTACATGTCGCTTTACAAGCGATGGCACCTCATCGGGTTGGAACTGGCAGTATCCGTCGCCTCAGTGGGCCTGCGCGGTGAGCCGACGGGCTTTGCAACCGGTTTTCGTGGCGACGTCGTCGCAATCGCCAAGCGCGATTTGGCCGCAGGCGAAATCCTGGATGGAGAAGGTGGCTATACGGTTTCCGGCGGCCTCAGGCCTGCGATGGCTTCAATCGAAGCAGGTTATCTGCCACTCGGCTTGGCACATCAAGTCAAGCTGAAAACTGCGATTTCTGATGGAGCGGTTATCACGTGGGATGACGTCGAGATCGATAAAACGACCACCGCCTACAAGCTTCGTCGATGGATGGAAACGAACGTCTAGCAGCTGTACCATTGCGCCCAGCCTGCTAGGTTAGACCGATGCGGTATGATCTCTATAGTCTGAAACTGTTCACCAAGATTGCCGGCCTTGGCAGCATTGCGCGTGCAGCAGAGGCTGAAAACATCGCCGCATCCGCGATTAGCAAACGCATTTCTGATCTGGAACACCATGCAGGTTGCCCGCTGTTACAGCGCCAGCCGAGAGGCGTAACGCTAACGCCAGCCGGTGAAGAGTTTCTTCGCCTTGCGGTCGCGATCATCTCAGGTGTTGACGAACTCGATGAAGCGATGGCTCGCTTCAGCCAAGCATGGCGCGGTCAAGTTCGTGTTGCTGCAAACACATCGGCCATTACTCAGTTTCTGCCTGAGGATCTTGCGCACTTCGTCGAGAAGTTCCCTGATATCAAGATCGAGCTCAAAGAGCTAACCTCCTACCAGATCGTGACCGCAGTGCGCGACGGCGCAGCCGACATCGGTATTTATTCCGGGCATTACCCCGTCGACAATCTCGAGGTTCGAGACTACCGAACTGACACGCTGGTGGCATTTGCGCCTGTCAATCACCCGCTCGCATCTGCCGAAACAACCCGCCTGGAGGAGCTGGCTCAATACGACATGGTCGGCCTTCAGGTCGGCAGTTCGTTGCAGGCATTCCTCGATGCCGAAGCTGTCAGACAGGGTTTAAGCCTCACCAACCGGGTCGAGGTCATGAGCTTCGATGGCGTACGACGTATGGTGGAAGCAGGACTCGGTGTCGGCATTCTACCGCTTGGTGCAGTGGCGCCGTTTGTCGATAGCGCCGGCCTGGCACAAATCCCGCTCGTTGAAGCCTGGGCCAATCGCACCTTAAAGATCGCGACCCGTGAAACAATTCCCAGGGCTGCGCAGGCGCTTTTGGACAGCCTCGCCGGCAAGGAGAAGCACTTTGGAGAGGCGATACCTGCGAGCTTACCTCAAAGGTCTGCCAAACTTTGAAGATGTCGAAGCTGAACGAGAGGCCTTGGACTGGGCAGAGAATGCGGAGGATGTTCTTTGGATCCTGGCATTGTTTGCCAATTGGCCTGCACTCGATCGTGCATCATAGTGACAGTGGCGTTGGCAACTTAACGATTTTTACTTGTGATTACTAACAATGGCCGAAAATTNNTGCCATCCTAAAAAACCACCTTACAGAGCCCATTACCTGGTTAAGTTGAACAATGCCATGCCAGTTGCCGGCGGATTGTTTGTGTCCGCCGGCAACAACTGACCCTTTATTTTTCCATCACTCATGAACCAAATGATGTGGCAACGCCATTAGGCTCGGTGGCGAGCTTCATCGACCGCAGCAGCAATGCCAACCTCGACATCATGGTCGATATGGATGGCTTCTTCCGTATCGATAACCCCGGCCTCGGGATCATCGAACACGGCCTGGTCGAGCTTACCTTCGCTCTTGGCGACGATCGAGGACACCACGGCATCGCCCGACACGTTGACCGCCGTTCGGATCATGTCCATCAGGCGATCCACACCGAGAATGAGGCCGATGCCTTCAATCGGCAGGCCGACCTGAGCGAAGACCATGGACAGCATGATCAGGCCGACGCCAGGCACGCCCGCCGTGCCGATGGAGGCCAGCACGGACATCAGGATCACCGTGAGATAGCCGATCATGCCGAGTTCGACATTGTAGACATTGGCGATGAACACAGTGGCTACACCTTGCATGATCGCCGTACCGTCCATGTTGATGGTCGCACCAAACGGCACGGTGAAGGACGCGACGGAGTTATCGACACCGATCCGCTTTTCCACCGTGCGCAGGGTGACGGGGATGGTGGCGTTCGAGCTCGCCGTACTGAAGGCGAACACCTGCACGTTCCTGACCTTTCGCAGGAAGGCCATCGGATTGAGGCCCGAAAAGACCTTCAGAACGATCATCAGCGTGACGAACAGGTGGATCAGCAGCGCACTGACCAGCACCGCCACATAGCCCGCGAGAGACGCCAGAAGATCGAGGCCGAGATCAGCGATCGCACGGGCGATCAACGCGAACACGGCGTAAGGGGCGACGGCCATGACGATGTTGACCATCTTCATCATGATCTCGTTGAAGACCTCGGCACCGGCTGCGACGCCTTTGGCTTTTTCACCCACCATCAAGATCGCGATGCCGACCAGGATGGAGAAGAAGATAATCGGCAGCATGTCGCCGTTGGCCATGGCGTTGATCGGGTTCCCGGGCACGATGTCGATGAGCACCTGGGAGAGTGGCGGCGCCTCCTTACCCTCGAACACCACCGTGGTTTCCAGGTTCATGCCACTGCCGATATTGAAGCTGGCAGCGATGACGATGGCCATGGCGATGGCGATGGCCGTGGTCATCATATAGAGGCCGAAGCTCTTGGTGCCGACCCGGCCGAGCATCTTGATGTTGCCGATGCCGCAAACGCCGCAGATGAGCGAAAAGAAGACGAGCGGTACGACGAGCATCTTCAACGAGTTGACGAACATCTTGCCGACGACGTTGAACAGACCATCGATCAGGTAAACGTTGACGAATGATCCTTCCGCATTCAGCCCGGCGAGATTGATGATCAACCCAACCAGAATTCCGAGCCCCATACCGATCAGAACTTTGACGGTCAGGCTCATTTTTTTAGCTTCGTCCATGAATCCTCTCCCGAAATTGATTAGCTCCTATTTCACCAAAGTTGATAGCCGGGGTCGTCCACACCAAAAGCCTAGATTAGTTATGAAGATTGAGCAAAGAGAGCTTACGGCAATGCTGAGCGGACCAATCAGGAATTTCCGCTGTTGGCAGTTTGTTTTCTAATTCGGGTGTTTGGGTCAAGCGTCTTGGTGTTTTTTGTTCCAGCCGGGTCCAGGGTTCTCTCCGCGGTAGGGGCTATGCCCTCCGCATGATGACGTTGTCAACTTAACGACTTTTACTTGTGATTATTACTAATGGCCGAAAATTGGAATCGC
>JBOEHJ010000080.1:0-5884 GCA_050633905.1 Geminicoccales bacterium | reverse complement strand
TTTTTACTTGTGATTACTACCATTGGTCGAAAATTAGAATCGCGAGTTTTCAGAGTGTTAGCGCGATAGGCCATTCCCAAAAACCACCTTACAGAGCCCATTACTTGGTCAAGTTGACATTGCCGACAATAGCCCGGTCAAGGCGTTTAATCGCAGGCCACAAACACACCACTGCCAAATAGGTAGTATCCAGCGGGGGGACCAAACGTGTTCGATCATCTCGAGTTTTCAGTGGCGAGTATTGAAGCCACAAGGGAGTTCTAACGACCAATTTGCCTTGCGATTGGAGCAGACGAATTCTTCTTCGATGAACAGAACAAATCGGCCGGATTTGGATCTGACGAAATTGTTCAGCTCCTCCTCACCGAAGGCAAACCGACCACACCGAAGCTTCACGTCTGTTTTGCCGCACAGAGCAAGGAGGGTAAGGAGGGTGTTGAAGGCGCTCACTCGGGTGCGTTATCAGGGGGGGGCACGTGCAATGGAAAACCGGGATATCGCGATCATTACGGCGCAGGATATTTTGCTGGATTCGTTCTTGATCCCGACGGGCACAACGTCGAAATCCTCTACCGAGAATTAAACAAGGCACCATAGGCCCAAGTAGCTGACACTCCGATCAAGTCTCTAGCGGGGATTCCTGACCCTAAGGCAGGCCTTAGCAGAAGGGGGCATCCCTGTTTGAGTGCGAGCCCACGCCCGGAGAGCGTCCAATCAGATAGGAACCTGCTCTTGGACGATGCCATCTGTGTGCCAGGTCAATCCATTGAGTGCCTTTAAGGCGAAATAAAATGATAGTTGTCACCATGTTTATTATTACCAGCTGCAGAAGAGTTTCTTAAATCACGAGTATGTGTGGCAAGTTGAATGTGCCAATGTCTTGCATTCATTTGTGTGACGATTTAGCAATGCCTTCCTTACATTCAACCTGGGAGATGCTCCATGCCACGACTTCGTTATTCGCTCGGAATCGTCTTTATCGTTGTGGCCTCTCCCTTCACGGTCAACGCACAAAATCCAGCGCAGCCACGCGTTATGTTGGTGCTCGACGGTTCGTCATCGATGTGGACGCGGGTCGAAGGCGAGGTCTCGAAGATAGAGGTCGCACGGGAGTCGATAGCCGGGCTTGTTGGTGGATGGGAATCGAAGATGGAGTTCGGCATTACTACTTACGGACATCGCGAAGAAGGAAACTGTCAGGATATCGAGACGGTTCTTCCCGTAACGGAGGTTAACGCCGAAGAGGTTGTCGATGTCGTCAACAGCATCTTGCCGCGCGGAAAGACGCCTTTGGCTGCAGCGCTGCGTCAAGCCGCTGAAGCGCTGGACTACCGGAATCGACCGGCAAAAATTTTACTCGTCAGCGACGGCATCGAAAATTGCGGGCAGGATCCCTGCCAAGCTGTCAAGGACCTGACGGCTCAAGCCAAGGATCTTGAGGTCGACGTGATTGGTTTCGACATGAACAACCATGAGATGGGGCAACTGGAGTGCATTGCCGTCAATGCTGCCGGCCATATGGTTGAGGCCGATATGTCGGAGTTCGCCGAAACCATGGACCAAAGCATGACCGCGGCAATGGCGGGAGACAAGCCAATGGCAAGTTTGTCACTCTCGACAACGCTAGTGAACAAGCTGATTACCGAAGATGTGCGGTATGTCGTTTATCAAATTGAGGAGGAAGGCAAACTGCCAAAGGCTTCCGAGTCGATGTCGGCCAAAGTGACGTTGAACCTGCCAGTCGGCGAATACGTCGTAGAGGCCCTTCGCGGAGAGGGCGCTGGTACGCTAAGCAAACGTGTCGAGATTGAGCTGGCTGAGGGTGTGGAACTGGAGCACGTCTTTAGACTAGCAGAGTTCAGACCGCCTGCTCGCTAGACTTCTCCGAATGGAGCCTAGAAAATGACATTATCGAGATAGGCTTCAAAAGTCGGATTTGGTTCGGCGAAGCTGTAGCCCGACGCCGCAGGCTTGCGCAAACATGCACGAACCGTGGAGTGGGCCCCTCGGGCCGGACAGGATTGAGATTAGGAGTTGACCCAGCGACCGGGCTTTCGAAGGATGAAAGCCCATGGCAATGCACCGAGCTCACAGCATCAAGTTCAAGCAACAAGTCGTTCAGGAATATCTGGGCGGCGAGACGCTTCATAGTTTGTCAAAGCGACACGACATCAGCCGCAATCTGATCCGGGTCTGGGTCCAGAAGTACGAGGCTGGGGAGTACGACGAAGATGCGGTCACGGCCGATCTGGTGCAGGCCTATGAAGCCCGCATCGCCGCGTTGGAACGCCTGGTCGGCAAGCAGGCACTGGAACTAGAGTTCCTAAAGGGGGCTCAGAAATCCAGTGCACGGCCGAGAAGCGGGACGGCTTTATCAGAGCAACTTTTTGAAGACGCGAAAGAGCTCATCGATCGTTGTCAGTTGGCCTATGAGCTCTGCCACTCGGCAAGAGCGGTGTCTCGGTTTTGCTTGAAGACTCGCCTTGGATAGAGATGACGTTCGAGGTTGAAATGGTTTGAGTCTGCAATGTCTTCAAACATCGAAAATGGCTCATGGCGCTTTCTCGTCGCCGGAAGGGCTGGTGGGAATTTTCGGCGCGATTGTTGAGCCGCTTTCCAGCTTCTTGTTGATGGCAGTTACCGATGTCGTTCATGGCGGCACGATAGGAGGGCAGGCGATCTGTCACGATGGCGTCTGGTCGACCATAACGCTTCATGGCCTTCTTTAGAAAGTGAAGGGCCGCCTCTTTGTCTCTGGTTTTGGTGTCATAAGCCTCGATCACCTCACCTTCATGATCGACCGCACGCCATAGATAGTGGGTTTTCCCGTTGATGCAGACGAAAGCCTCATCGACGTGCCACCGCCATAAGGAGTAGTTGCGCCTTGCTATGCGGCGCTTTCTGATCTCGGCGGCGAAGAGGGGACCGAATTTGTTCCACCAATACCGAACGGTCTCGTGGCAGACATCGATACCCCGCTCATGCAGGAGATCTTCAACATTGCGAAGGGACAGCGGAAATCGGATGTACATCAACACGGCGAGGCGAATGACCTCTGGCGACGTCTTGAAATATCGAAATAAATTCTTCATGTAAGGACGCTAGGTGAGGGGTAATCGATCCTCAAGGATTTTTGTCTGACAGCGCCGACCAAGGAAATCGATATGACCGCCATGAAGCATATGGGTAAGGTTCTGGGTCAGAAATTACCGGCTACGGATGGCGAAGATGCCGCCGCATTCGTGCAGGATTTCGCGGTGTCCACCGACACCGACACCGACAAGCCGATCACTGCTGGCCTGTTCCGATTGGAAGCCGGTAAGGCGCTGACCTACACCTATACCTACCATGAAATGAAGCTGATCGTGGACCGCGAGTTCGAGATCGCGGATGAGAGCGAGCAGAAGGTAAAGGCGTCCAAGGGCGACATGTTTTATTCCCGAAGGGAAGCACGATTACCTTCAAGACGCCTAGCTTTGGCGTCGGCTTCTTCTGCGGACAGCGCGGCGAAGGCGAGGCTTGACTTCACCGCCGGGGCACATCAGTGACAGGTAACTAGCAGCGAGTCATTCGGATTCAGAGCAAGCGTGAAGATGGGGCGCGCTGCATGACGCTTAGTCGATCAACCCCCTGGGGAGGCACGAGGTATGGACACTGACATTGGTGCCCTGACGGTGATTTTTACCGAGTTCTATTACTGGGTGACGATTCCACTCATGTTCCTGATTCACGTCGGCTTCTGCATGTATGAAGTCGGCGCGTCACGTCAGAAGAACATGATGCACACGCTGATGAAGAACACCATGGTGATCCCGCTGGTCACCATCACGTTCTTCTTCTTCGGCTGGTGGATCTACTTCGCCTTCCCCAACGGTCCCTTTATCTTCAACGGTCAAGGGCTGGTCGAGGCGACCTCGAATGCCGTTCCCTGGTCCGAGCTGATGGGCCCGCATCTCGGCGGCCAGCCGGTGACCGACACCACCACGGCCGACGACAACGCCTTCTGGGCGCGCATTAACGGCGTCTTCTGGGCAGCCTTCCTTCTCTTCTCATGGACTGCCGCCTCGATTGTCTCGGGCGCCGTGATCGAGCGCATTCGATCGGCAGCGTTCTGGATGATCGCGGTCATGGTCGGTTCCTGCACCTGGATCATCGACGCCTCCTGGGGCTGGCACTGGGATGGCTGGATGGTCAAGCTGCTTGGCTATCACGACGCCTATGCCTCCGGAGTAATCCATGCGATCGCCGGTGGTGCCGCTCTCGGCGTGCTGGTCCATCTCGGGCCGCGCATCGGCAAGTTCAGAGCCGACGGCACACCACGAGACATCGCACCCCATCACCCCTGGCTGGTCACGATCGGTCTGTTCCTGATCTATACCGGTTTTTGGGGCTTCTACGTCGCCTGCAACGTGCCGATCATCGCCGAAGCGGACATCGGTGCGACCGGCGCCGGCTATACCGCGACCAACATCTATCTCACACCGACCACACTCTCGGCGATCGTCTTCAACTTTCTGATGTCGCTCTCCGGCGGCATGATCGCGGGTTACATGGTCTCGAGAGGTGATGCGTTCTGGACCTACAGCGCCGGTCTTGCAGGCATCATCACGGCATCGGCGGGCAACGATCTCTACCATCCGATCCAGGCGATGCTGATCGGTGCGATCGGTGCGGTCGCGGCCTACAAGCTGCACTACTGGGTCGAGCGCACCTTCAAGATCGACGATGCGGTCGGTGCCGTGGCGGTTCACGGTTATGCCGGCTTCATCGGCCTGGTGATCGCCGGCTTCATGCTCTGGGGCCACCCAAGTTCGGCCTTCGAGGGCTATGCGGCGATCACGCCATGGGGACAGTTTGCTGGTGCGGTCATCATGTTCTTCGTGCTCGGCTTTCTGCCGGCCTGGATTCTCGCCGGTGTCCTGAAAAGCCTGGGGATGCTGCGTATACCGTATCAAGTCGAGCTGGTAGGCTTGGATGTCGCCGACTATCACGGCCGCGACGCCGAGGAACTTGACGTGATCGAGGCGGAAATCGCCGAGGCGCGCAATCGCGGGCTCCTGCCGAACGCGACCGGCTCAGATTGAAGGAGATATCAACATGTCCACTACCGAGGTTACTACCTGGGCCGTCGATCTCTCGACCCTCGGCCCGATCTACCCCTTCGTCGGCACCGAGATGCTGTGGTTCGTTCTTGGTCTCGTCTTCTGGATCGGCTTTCACGTCTGGCAGATCCGTTTCGAGAAGCAGACCTATGCCGATGATATGGCTCACATGAACAAACCGGAACTGTTCGAGCGCGCGCTCAAGCAGCATCGGCTGGACTGAGACCGAATACCAAAGGAAAAGGGCTGGTTCTTAAGGAACCAGCCCTCTTTCATGGACGGGAACTTCGGAGACAGCGCGTCTTACGGAGGATGGTGTTATCCCATAGCGTTCAGCATGCGCTCTCGAGAAATGAGCAGAGCTGGAAATCCTGTGGCTTGCGCAATCTGAGTCATGGGTAGAGATGAGCTCGTGAGCAGGCTTCTCGCTTTCTCCAGCCGGAGGTCGCGATAAAAAGCCATCGTCGCTTTTCCTAGCTTTTCGCGAAACAGACGATTGAGTTGCCGTTTGCTAACGCCGACAAATTTCGCAATCTCGCCCAGGGTCAGCGGATCGGCGATGCGGTTCTCCATGATCTCAATTGCATCGATGATGGCCTGTTTGGTGGTATTGAACCGCTCGACGAGTCCGGCGCGCTGTGGACCAACCGAAGGCAGCACATCCGTGTGCATGAACCAGTCACTGACCGACATTGTCAGACTAAATTTTCGAGGGCTGGAACGGCGCACATTGATTGTTGTTAGGCTGAATAGAGGGTCTGCCTGTCCCTCCTATTTAATCG
>JBOEHJ010000079.1:6515-7663 GCA_050633905.1 Geminicoccales bacterium | reverse complement strand
GCCATGCAAATGTTTCGTCGACTGCCAAGTCTTCAGAAATTCACCGCCATTCAGTCTTCTGTGCACGACCATTTCAATCTCGATCGTCACCTAACACCAAGAGCCGAATTCAAGACCAATCGCGATGCCACTCTACAGAATTGGCAGGCATTGATCGCTGCCTGAATCCGGCAAGGTCAAAGCCTTCCCCGGGCAACAAAGTTCCTTTGACAATCCCATCGCGGATCGCTGGGCTTTTGATACTGAGCGGCAGAAATTGATGGCACATCTGTACCACTAGCGGCAGCAGTGCGGCTGTTAGCAACCATCCAGAACACGACAACAGACAGGACCGTTGAAAGGTTCTGCTCAATCAGCATGGCCACAAGAACCAAAGCCCCGCCGAACAATCAACCTCGGATGTTTTCCCCGCCGTCATCAAGCTTTTCCGGCCGGCGCCAATAATGAAATTGCGGTGTCCAATCGGACATACCGATGCCCGCCAAACCAAGAAAATGCCAGACCGGCGAATAGAGATCGCCGGGGCCGAACGCCGTACGGCCAGTGCGCAGGATCTTGCCTTCCTTCCGTTCATAAACGGCGGCACCCGGATAGTTGATGTGCTCGCCCATGGCGCATTGTTCGGTCATGTAACGGCCACCGCCGTGGGATGCTGTGCGAAATTTCCAACCGCGATCGAGGGCCATCCGTCGCTGGATCCCCGGTTCGTCCTTCGAGACCAGGACGACGGCCATCGCATCTTCCAAATGCCCCAGGACGCCGTTGATCCCGTCTGCCCAAAGCGTGCAGTAGCGACAGCCCTGGCCCATATTGTGAATCACAAGCAAACGCTCCCGGTCTGCGAACAGCCCCGAAAGCGTGGCCTCGCCGCCGGATGTCCGAAAGGTATAGTCCGCGACCTCGATGCCGCCTTCTTCCTGGCGCAGCGCTGCGAGTGCCTGGGTCTTTTCCATAATCTCGAGTTCGAGCTTTTCTGCCTCGGTCATCTCTGGGATCCTCCATGTCATGCGGGCCAAATGGGGTGGCACGCTGTATCTCTTGCTCTCAAATGATCGATCGGCAGTGTACCGTCATCAGTGATTGCGGCATACGGCTTATCTGTTGCCAGCCTTCGATAGGTTGTCATCATGAATTGCTGACGGCTTGCG
>JBOEHJ010000079.1:6225-6437 GCA_050633905.1 Geminicoccales bacterium | reverse complement strand
TCGACGTTGGTTTCTCAAATTCAGCCGGGTCTATGCGGCACAACTGAGGCGGAAAAAGCATCGGCTACCGACCGCTGGTTTCTGGACGAGATGGTGGTCGTCATCGCTAAGCGGAAGTCTTATCTCTGGCGGGCCGTCGATAGCGAAGGCGAGGTCCTCGATTTCCTGGTCCAAAGACGTCGTGATACCTGAGCGGCTATCCGCTTGATGCG
>JBOEHJ010000079.1:0-6211 GCA_050633905.1 Geminicoccales bacterium | reverse complement strand
TGTATGTCCGATTTGCGCTGTCGCTGCGCAATGTCGAGGACCTGCTTCATGAACGAGGGATCGATGTCTTTCATGAAAGCATCAGGCTATGGGTGGCGTTGGCAACTTAACGATTTTTACTTGTGATTACTACCACTGGCCGAAAATTGGAATCGCAAGTTTTCAGAGTGTTAGCGCGATATGCCATCCCCAGAGACCACCTTACAGAGCCCATTACTTGGTTAAGTTGACAATGCCGCTCAGGATTATGAAGAATTGGCGAGCATGGTTTCGATGAAGCGCGAAAAAAGCTCACCTTGAGAATGAATGCGTAGCTTGGAGTAAATATTTCGCCTGTGAATCCGAACCGTTCCCGGCGAAATTTCGAGAATGCGGCCGACGGCGTCGGCGGAGTGTCCCTTCAGCGTGAACTCGACGACTTCTTTCTCGCGTGGCGTCAGCAGGCCGCCTCCGAACTTCTGGAAGTCCAGCTCGACGCTTCGACGCGATCCTCTGTCGGCGTGGTCCTTGCCGGACTTGCCAAAGCGCGAGGCCAAGTCCTGCCAATGCTGCGTGCAGGCGGCGGACACCACCGGCCAGTATTGCTTCAGGTCGCGCAGTTCCTTGGCGGAAAATACCTTCTTCGCGCGCATCAGCGACACCACCACCGTCGCCTCGTCCGGCAGGCTAATGAAAAATCCGATTTCTTCGGCAAGCCCGGTTTGGACGTAGTAATTGCGAAAATATTCGCCCTGATAGAACCGATCGGGCGCCAGGTCGCGCAGGCGATGCAGGCCGGGATCGACCGAATCCGTGCATGCCAAATAGAAGGGATCCAGCAGATATGGTCCTTCCTGGTAATCCTCGACGAAGATCCTGCGCTTGCCTCCAGAAAAATCGTCGTAGAGGTCCAGAGGGCGCGCTGCCCCCAGATAGCCGAACACCACCGTATAGTCAAAAGGAGCGATGCCCTTCAGCGCCGCCGACAACCGGCTGGCAAAATCCTGCTGGCCGATCGCTGAGACGAGATCGCCCGTCGCGACATGCAGATCGTTCAAAGGCTCACCTCTTCCCGCATGCGCAGCTACCCAAAATGACCTATCCAAATCATGGTATATACATTAATCCGCAGACTTCGTAGTGTTTTTTGCAAATTCCAAAATATGCTCTGGGTGGCGAAAACAGTCAAAAAGATGAACGAGCATGGGTATGCTGCCTCAATTGTGAATCCCGGCGACAAGATCATCGCCGAGCTCAAAGGTGTGTCCAAGAGCTTCGGGGACGTCCTAGCCGCGGATGATCTGGACCTGTCGATCGTCGAGGGAGAATTCCTCTCCTTCCTCGGCCCGTCCGGCTGCGGCAAGACCACGGCGCTACGCATGTTGGCGGGCTTCGAGGCGCCGACCTCCGGCGAGGTCCTGCTCGACGGCGAGATCGTCAACGCAGTCGCAGCGCATCTCCGGCCGGTCAACATGGTCTTCCAGCACTACGCGCTGTTTCCCCATCTGACGGTGGCGCAGAATGTCGGCTATGGCCTGCAGCAGCGGCGGCCACGCCCACCCAAGGCCGAGATCGCTGAGAAAGTGGCGTGGGCGCTGGATCTGGTGCGTCTCAAGGGCTTCGAGGAACGGCGCATATGGGAGATGTCGGGCGGCCAGCAGCAGCGCGTTGCCCTGGCGCGCGCGGTGGTCAACGAACCCAAGATGCTGCTTTTGGACGAACCGCTGGCCGCCCTGGACCGCAAGCTGCGCAAGGACATGCAGATCGAGCTGCAGAACATCCAGCGCAGGCTCGGGATGACCTTCGTCCTCGTCACCCATGACCAGGAAGAGGCGTTGTCGATGAGCGACCGCGTCTGCATCATGCGGGACGGCCGGATCGTTCAGATCGGCAGCCCGCAGGAACTCTACGATCTACCGCGAAATCGCTATGTCGCAGGTTTCGTCGGCACCACCAATTTCTTCGATGCCAAGGTCACGGGAACCGAGGGCGGGGTCACCGGCGTCAGGCTGGCGAACGGGAAGGACACATCGGGTCGGGCGCTCGAAACGTACAGCGAGGGGCGGGACGTGACCGTCAGCGTTCGGCCCGAGCAGGTCCATCTGCAGCGTACGGCGACCGATGCTGGCATCGATGTGCGCGTCCTGAACCGCATCTTCCTGGGCGAGCACACCGAATATCTCGTCCGGAACGATCAGCTTGGCGAGTTTCTGGTTCTGGCGCCCCGGCAGGCGGAGCTGAAGGAAGGCCTGTTCCAGGTGGGCGACGTGCTACAGGCAACATGGGACGCGGGCGCTGCCATCGTCCTTGATCGAAACGAAGCCAGAGAAGTCCAACCGAAGGGAGCAATGTGATGTCTAGGGATGAAGCACCGATCACCAAAAAGAAGTTCATGGAAGAGCTCTATCGCTACAAGAGGGGCTCGATAACGCGGCGTCATTTCCTGGGAGTAACCGGGCTTGGCACGGCGACCGCGGTCCTGGGCGCCGCCATGCCAGGCCTCCGGCCGCGCCCCGCCTTCGCCGCCGGCGACATCGGCGATCGCGTGATCCTCGCCACCTGGCCCAACTACCACGATCCCGCCAATTTCGACGCCTTCACCGAGGCGATGGGTGCCCATGTGCAGGTCAACGTCTTCGGTTCGAACGAGGAGATGCTGGCCAAGTTGCAGGCGGGCGGCAGCGGCTGGGATGTCTATGTGCCCACCAACTACACCATCACCACCTATGTCAGCGAAGGTCTGATCGAGCCGCTCGACCCGTCGCGCCTGCCCAATTATGACCCGGCCAACTACGATCCACGCTTTTCAGATGCGGGCACGGTCGACGGCACGGTCTATGCGGTGCCGAAGAACTGGGGCACCACGGGCTATGCGGTCAACACGAGCCACACCGGCGGGGTCCCGATGACTTCCTGGAAGCAGTTCTGGGACATGACCATGGACGCCATGTCCGGCCGGACCATGGTCCACGACTATCAGCTCACCACGATCGGCAATGCGCTGAAATATTTCGGCTATTCCTTCAATTCGGTCGACGAAAGCGAGCTGGCCGATGCGGAAAAGCTGCTGCTGGACGCCAAGCCGCATCTGTTCGCGATCTCATCGGACTATCAGCCGCCGATGCGCAATGGCGACGCCTGGATGACCATGTGCTGGACCGGCGACGGCAAGCAGCTCAACACCGACATGCCCGAGATCGAATATGTCCTCGGCGTCGAGGGCGGTGAGCTTTGGAGCGATTACTACGCCATCCCGAAGGGCGCGCCGCATACGGATGCCGCCTATGCGCTCATCAACTACCTGCTCGATCCCGCGGTAAACGCCAAAGAGGTGCTGGTTCACGGCTATCCGTCGGCGGATCAGGCGACCAACGACCTGCTGCCGGAAGATCTCCTGAACGATCCGATTCTCTACCCGGCGAAGGACCTGCTGGACGCGCTTGAGTTCGGCGCGGCGGCAACGTTGACCGATCCCAACCGGGCCGAGCTCCTGGCGCGCTTCAAGTCGGCCTGATCGGCCAAAGCGAACACGGCATGTCGCAACGGACGCGCAATCTGCTGCTATTGGCGCCAGCCGGGCTTTGGTTCCTGGTCATGCTGATCGTGCCGTTGGCTGTCGTGGTCGTTTTCAGCTTTGGTGAGCGCGGGACTGCCGGCGGCTACGTCCCTGCTTTGACCTTGGAGCAATATGCGAACCTTCCGGCGCGATGGGCGGCGTTCAAGAATACGCTGATCCTCGCGCCGGTTGGCACGCTTGCCGCCCTGATCATCGCCTATCCGCTGGCTTACTATCTCGCGGTCCGGGCCAGCCCAACATGGAAAACCACACTTCTGGTTCTGGTGATCGTGCCGTTTTGGACCTCGATCCTGATCCGCTCCTATGCCTGGATTTACCTTCTCGGCGGCCGCGGTCTTCCAGCCCTGCTCGACTGGGTAGGCATCGAGGGGGTGCGCCTGATCAACACGCCCTTTTCCGTTCTCGTGGGCATCGTCTACGGTTACTTGCCGCTGATGGTCTTTCCGATCTTCGTCAGCCTCGATCGGCTGGACAAGCGCCTCCTCGAAGCCTCTTCGGACCTCGGCGCGCCGCCATGGCGCACCTTCCTTCAGGTCACGCTGCCACTCTCCTTGCCCGGCATCGCGACGGGCTGTCTTCTGGTCTTCATCCTGCTCATGGGCGAATTTCTGATCCCGGCCTTGCTTGGCGGCGGCAAGGTCTTCTTCGTCGGCAACGCGCTGGTCGATCTGTTCTTGCAATCCAGGAACTGGGCCTTCGGTTCGGCCGTGGCGGCGTGTCTGGTCGCCATCATGCTGGTTTCAGTCACCTTTTACATGCGACTCATCAGCCGCCTTGGTGCGCAGCGCGATGACGTATCGATCTTGTGAGCCGGCCCATGAGACTTTACGTGATCTTCGTCTATCTTTTCCTCTACCTGCCGATCGGCGTGGTGGCGCTCTTCAGCTTCAATGCCGGGCGCCACGCCAGCCAGCTGCAGGGGCTGTCCACCCAATGGTACGGCAAGGCGCTGAGCAATCCCTTTGTCACGGATGCACTCGAAACCAGCCTGCTCGTCGCCTTCGTCTCGGCCTTTCTCGCAACCCTGCTCGGCACCATGGCAGCCATGGCGCTCCAGGGGATGAGGGGGTGGCTTCGCACTCTGTTCGATGCGCTGATCTACATCGCCGTGATGATCCCGGGTATCGTCATCGGGATCGCCACCCTGATCGGTCTGGTCACCCTGTTCGATTTGCTGAACCCGGCCATCGCTGCGATCTGGCCGGAAGGGACGCCAGCGCCGCAGCTGCGCATGGGGATCGGATCGCTGATCGCGGCGCATACCATGTTCACCATGGCGCTGGTGGTCATCATCGTGCGCGCACGGCTGGCCGGCATGGACCGCGCGCTGACAGAGGCGTCATCCGATCTCTACGCGACACCGATCGGCACCTTTCGCCAGGTGACGCTGCCTTTGATCCTGCCCGCGATCCTGGCCGGGTTTCTCTTGAGTTTCACCTTCAGCTTCGACGATTTCATCATCGCTTTTTTCGTCGCGGGGTCGGAGACCACCTTGCCGATCTACGTGTTTTCCTCGATCCGCCGCGGCGTCACGCCTGAGATCAACGCCATCGGCACCCTGATTCTGACAGCGTCGCTGATCCTGCTGGTGATCTCGCAGGTTCTGTTGCAGCGTGGAAAGAAGAGCAACTCATGACCGCCACCAAGACCCTGAAATCCCAGGCCAGCATGACCTCGCTCGAAGGCCGCGTCGCTTTCGTCACCGGCGCAGGTTCCGGAATAGGCCGCGCAGGCGCCCTGGCGATGGCGAACTGCGGCGCTCTGGTCGTCGTTACCGACCGCGACGGTGATCAGGCCAGGGCCGTCGCCGATGACATCAGGAGCAGGGGTGGAAACGCGCTGTCATGGGAGCTGGACGTCCGTGATGACGCAAAATTGGAAGCCCTGATCACGGAAACCGCGGACAAACAGGGGAGCATTGATATTCTTCACTCCCATGCCGGCCTTCAGATCGAAGGAACGCTGGAGCAGGTGCCGCCTGCGGGCATGGATGAGAGCTGGTCGCTGAACGTCCGCCCGCATTACGTGGCCGCGCGCGCTGCGATCGGCCCCATGAAACGGCTGGGTGGCGGCAGCATTATCATCACGGCCTCGAATTCAGGCGTGCAGTTCGACCGCGGCATGGTCGCCTATGCCACCACCAAGCACGCCGCCGTCGCCATGACCCGCCAGATGGCGGCTGACTTTGCCGCCGACAACATCAGGTTCAACGCACTCTGTCCAGGCTTCGTCGACACACCGTTCAATGCGGGTTTCGAGGTGCAAATGGGCGGCCGCGCGGAACTTGAGCGCTATGTTTCCGAAACCATTCCCATGGGGCGCTGGGGAACCACTGGCGAAATTGCGGACGCCATCGTCTTCCTGGCATGCGACATGTCCTCGTTCATCACCGGCCATGCCCTCGTGGTGGATGGCGGCGAGTCGATTTGAAAGCATCCAACCGTGGAGCCGCCACCGAAGCAAGCATTTGTCGCCTAGGCGCAAAGTCCAAGATGAAGCCGGTTCGAATTCGAACGGATTGCTTAATGCCAATTTCCGGGTGCTAGGAAACGAGCGACAATCAAGCTTAGTATCCAGCCACCCGGGAGCTCCAGAATACGAGGCAGCACTGACGCGGGGGTGTCAGAGGAATCTGGCTTGAGCCCCCTTCCCTCT
>JBOEHJ010000078.1:1908-6162 GCA_050633905.1 Geminicoccales bacterium | reverse complement strand
GTCGCAAGCATCGTCGAGTAATCGGTTTCCGAGATAATCGACAAGAGGCCTCTTGCGGTGGAGCAGGAAAAGTCGTAGCTAAGGCACGCTGTTGGCCAAAGCGCCCACGGTATACTTGCTGTTGCGGCTAATATGGACAGAAAGTAAAGCCGACTGGCGCTGCCAGTAGGAGTGTAGCTCAATTGGTAGAGCACCGGTCTCCAAAACCGGGGGTTGGGGGTTCGAGTCCCTCCACTCCTGCCAGGAGATTGGGGTTCGATCAGGAAAAGACTGGGTAGAAGATCTAATGGCGAAAGTGTCGCCGGCGCAGTTCGTTCGCGAAGTGCGTCAGGAAATGGCCAAGGTCACATGGCCAACCCGTAAGGAATTGATCACGACCACCGCCATGGTGTTCATCATGGCGATCTTGGCCGCGATATTCTTTTTCTCGGTCGATCAAGTGATTTCTTGGGTTATTCAATTGATTCTAGGCATTGGTAGCTGAGTTCAGAGACAGAATGGAATTGGTGACGAGATGACGGCCCGCTGGTACATCATTCACGTCTACTCCAACTTCGAAAAGAAGGTGGCGGCGTCGATCCGGGAACAGGCACTTCAGCAGGGGCTGGAGGATATGTTCGAAGAGGTCTTGGTGCCGACTGAGGAGTTGGTCGAGGTCAAGCGCGGTAAGAAGGTAAATGCCGAGCGCAAATTCTTCCCAGGCTATGTGCTGGTGAAGATGGATCTCACCGACGAAACCTGGCATCTAGTGCGCAACACCGCCAAAGTGACGGGCTTCCTCGGACCGAACGGCAAGCCTGCCCCGATCACCGAAGAAGAGGCGACCCGCATTCAAAGCCAGATGGTCGAGGGAACTGAAAATCCGCGCCCGTTGATCACTTTCCTTTCTGGCGATCAGGTGCGTGTGGTCGACGGTCCGTTCAGTTCGTTCAATGGCACTGTCGAGGAAGTCGACGAAGGCAAGGGACGTCTCAAGGTCAGTGTCTCGATTTTCGGTCGGGCGACGCCGGTCGAGTTGGAATATTCGCAGGTCGAGCGCCTTTAGCGAGGTTTACATCAACATTGCCTAGGGTCGCTTAAGTGCGATGCGGGCGTTGGTGCGTTAGGAAAAACAAGTGCGGGAGCGGTGACGGGAGGGCCCGGCCGTGTTTGTACCGCGCTAAGATGAGGTCCAGAGATGGCCAAGAAAGTATCGGGCTATATCAAGCTCCAAGTTCCGGCCGGCAAGGCCAATCCTTCTCCCCCGATCGGGCCGGCACTCGGTCAGCGCGGTCTGAATATCATGGAATTCTGCAAGGCGTTCAATGCCTCGACCCAGGGCATGGAGCCAGGCATGCCAATCCCGGTGGTGATCACCGCTTATCAGGATCGCACCTTCACCTTCACTACCAAGACACCACCGGCCAGCTACTTCCTGAAGAAGGCGGCCAAGCTTGCTAAAGGCGGCGGCACGCCCGGACGTGACACAGCTGGCAAGGTGACCATGGCGCAAGTTCGTGAAATCGCCGAGCAGAAGATGGTGGATCTGAACGCCAACGACATCGACGCTGCGGCTGAGATGATCAAAGGGTCCGCCCGCTCGATGGGCCTTGAGGTGGTGGAGTAGCGATATGGCAAAGCAAGGTAAGAGGTTAAAGGCGGCGCTTGAGGCGATCGATCGCGAAAAGCTCTATGGGCTGGACGAAGCGGTCAAGCTGGTGAAGCAGAACGCGAAAGCCAAGTTTGATGAGACCATCGAGGTGTCCCTCAATCTCGGTGTCGATCCCCGTCATGCCGATCAGATGGTGCGTGGCTCGGTCAACCTGCCCCACGGTACCGGCAAGACCCTTCGGGTTGCGGTGTTCGCCAAGGGCGACAAGGCCGATGAGGCCAAGGCCGCCGGGGCTGACGTGGTTGGTGCCGATGATTTGGCGACCGCGATCCAGGGCGGTGAGATTAACTTCGACCGCTGCATTGCGACCCCCGACATGATGCCTGTCGTTGGGCGGCTCGGCCGCGTACTCGGCCCGCGCGGCTTGATGCCCAATCCCAAGCTTGGCACGGTGACCCCGAATGTCGCCGAGGCGGTCGAAGCTGCTAAGGGTGGTCAAGTGCAGTTCCGCGTTGAGAAAGCCGGCCTCGTCCATGGTGGCGTTGGTAAGGCGAGCTTCGATGAGGCCAAGCTTCTTGAGAATATCAAGGCGTTTGTCGATGCGGTGAGCAAAGCGAAGCCTTCGGGGGCCAAAGGCACCTATATGAAGCGGGTCGCCCTTAGCTCGACCATGGGCATCGGTATTCATCTGGATGTCTCCGGCCTGGCATCGTGAGCCGTCTGTTGCAGGATGGGCGCAATTCCACAAAAAAAGGGCTTGCGTTCGCTAAAGGCACCTCTATGTTGAGAGGTACTGGCAAATATTCGGTCAAATGCCTGATAGAACCTGCTGGAATAGACGTCCTGCGGTGGAAGCGGCGCGGTGTATATCACACTCGCCGCTAATGCTGTTTGGCTGTTTTTTGGTGTCAAACGCTTAGGCGTTTGATGTGGAGGGGCGGCTCTCTCATTCTAAATGAGTGGCGTTCCTGATGACGATGTTAGCTTGTGGAGCTCTACGTGCTTCGAGCGGAAAAATTAGAGATTGTCGAAAGTCTGCGCGGCGTGTTCGCCGAGGCGGGCGTGGTGGTGGTAACGCATTTCCAAGGAATGAACGTTGCCGATGTGAACCAGCTTAGGCAGGGAATGCGTGACGCCGGTGCGACCTTTAGGGTGACCAAAAATCGCCTTGCCAAGATTGCGCTTGCTGAAACGTCGTTCGGTCCGCTGGCTGATTTGTTCACGGGTCCAACCGCGATCGCCTATTCGGAAGACCCCGTGGCAGCGCCTAAGGCGGCCCTCAATTTTGCTAAGAAGAATGAAAACCTGGTCATTCTTGGTGGCGGACTTGATGGCAATTTGCTTTCGGCAGCCGAGGTTAAGGCGCTTGCATCCTTGCCATCGCTGGATGAACTGCGCGCCAAGATTCTTGGCATGATCAATACACCTGCTCAGCGGATCGCGAGTGTGGTTCAGGCTCCGGCCGGCCAGATTGCAAGGGTGATCTCAGCCCACGCAGAGCAGGGTTAGCCCTTATCGTACAACTTTAAGTCACGGAGCCGTTGCTTGACGCTGCGGCTAGTCGAGATCGAAGGAGAGAAGTGTCATGGCAGCGAATTTGGAACAGATGGTCGACAGCCTTTCGGCGCTCACCGTCATGGAAGCCGCAGAGCTTTCGAAGATGCTTGAGGAGAAGTGGGGCGTTTCCGCTGCTGCTCCTGTCGCCGTTGCTGCGGCTGGCGGTGCAGCACCTGCCGAGGCTGCCGAAGAGCAGACCGAGTTCGATGTTATCCTGACCGCTGCTGGTGACAAGAAGATCAACGTCATCAAAGAGGTGCGTGCCATCACCAGCCTTGGCCTCAAGGAAGCCAAAGACCTGGTTGAGGGTGCACCGAAGGCCGTCAAGGAAGGCGTCGACAAAGACGAAGCTGCGAAGCTCAAAGAGCAGCTCGAAGGTGCTGGTGCTAGCGTCGAGGTCAAATAGATCCGCGCTGACCACATGAATGCGTTGATTGCGCTGCAGCCATCAGGTGATGGCTCGCGGCGCATTCTGCGTGTTGAGCTGCCGCTACGCAGAGGCTGATAGGATTATTCTGTCCATCTTGGACAATGATCTTTCTTCATCTGCGTCGATCAAGAAAGATACCGCCCGTCTGATCTCAGGGGCTCCGTCGTCGGACAATCGCTGAACCAACACTCCAAGGGTTACGTAGATATGCGTCACTGGAGAACATTTTGGTTAGCCTGTCAGCGTACGGAGGCGAAACGAAAAAGAGATCGCCAGCCGTCGAAACGGGATTCGCTATGACACATTCGTTCACGGGTCGCAAACGAATTCGCAAGAGCTTCGGACGTATCCCCGAAGTGACTGTGATGCCTAACCTCATTGAGGTTCAGCGCAGTTCGTATGAGAGCTTTTTGCAAATGCTGGTTCGCCCGGAGGCTCGGGTCGAATCGGTGATGGGTTTGCAGGAAGTCTTCACCTCAGTTTTTCCCATCCGCGATTTTGCCGAACGAGCGGCGCTCGACTTCGTCCAATATGAACTCGAAGAGCCGAAATACGACGTCGAGGAATGTCACCAGCGCGGCATGACCTATGCCGCACCGCTACGGGTGACCCTTCGCCTGATCGTCTGGGATGTCGATGACGACACCGGGGCGAAGAGCGTGCGCGACATCAAGGA
>JBOEHJ010000078.1:0-1887 GCA_050633905.1 Geminicoccales bacterium | reverse complement strand
CGCGGCTCCTGGCTCGACTTCGAGTTCGATGCCAAGGATCTCGTCTTTGTGCGGATCGATCGCCGCCGCAAACTGCCGGCGACGACATTGCTGCTTGCTCTTGGCCTTACCCAAGAAGAAGTCCTGGCCTATTTTTACGACCAGATCACCCTTGCGCGTTCAGGCAATGGCTGGCGCCAGGCCTTCCGCCCGGAGCGTCTGCGCGGTCAGAAGCTGACCAGCGACTTGGTTGATGCATCGAGCGGCGACGTGCTGGCCGAAGCCGGCACCAAGATGACGCCGAGGCTTTTGAAGAAGTTGGAAGAGCAGGGCTTGAAAGAGCTCTATGTGGCGCCGGAAGAGCTTGTTGGTCGTTCGGTCGCGGTCGATCTGATTGATGAGGCGAGTGGCCTTGTTCATGCGGACGCCGGCGAAGAACTGACGCCTGAGCTGCTCGCCAAGCTGCAGGAAACTGATGTCGAGGAACTGCCGGTTCTCGACATCGATCATATCACGGTCGGTCCTTATGTCAGGAACACGCTCGCTGCTGAGCGTTGCACCAATCGTGAAGAGGCGTTGCTCGATATCTACCGTGTGCTGCGTCCCGGCGAGCCGCCCAATCTGGATACGGCTGAAAATCTGTTCCACGGCTTGTTCTTCGATGAAGAGCGCTACGATCTTTCCCCGGTCGGCCGGGTAAAGATGAACTCGCGGCTCAGCTTGGAGACCGATGATTCCATCCGCGTGCTCAGGCGCGAAGACATCCTTGCCGTCTTGAAGCATCTGATCGAGATCAAGGACGGCCGCGGTGAGGTCGATGATATCGATCATCTCGGCAATCGGCGCGTGCGCTCGGTTGGCGAGCTGATGGAGAACCAGTTCCGTGTCGGCTTGCTCCGCATGGAGCGGGCGGTCAGGGAGCGCATGAGCTCGGTCGAGATCGATGCGGCCATGCCTCATGATCTGATCAACGCGAAGCCCGTTGCGGCCGCTGTTCGCGAGTTCTTCGGTAGCTCCCAGCTCTCGCAGTTCATGGATCAGACNNCCGCTCTCCGAGATCACCCATAAGCGGCGCTTGTCCGCCCTTGGGCCTGGCGGTCTTACCCGTGAGCGCGCCGGCTTCGAAGTTCGTGACGTGCATCCGACCCACTATGGCCGGATCTGCCCGATTGAGACGCCGGAAGGGCCGAATATCGGTCTGATCAACTCGCTCGCAACCTATGCGCGGATCAACAAATATGGCTTCATCGAAAGCCCATATCGCAAAGTCGTCGATGGCCGGGTACAAGATGAGGTGCTTTATCTCTCGGCCATGGAGGAGGGGCGTTACACCATCTCCCAGGCCAATGCCGAGCTGAATGAAGACAAGCGGTTCGTCAACGATCTGGTCAGCTGTCGGCAGGCCGGTGAATACATCATGGCCACGCCGGATACGGTCGATTACATCGATGTATCGCCAAAGCAGCTGGTGTCCGTTGCGGCAGCGTTGATCCCGTTCCTCGAAAACGATGACGCCAACCGGGCGCTTATGGGCTCGAATATGCAGCGGCAAGCCGTGCCGTTGGTAAAGAGTGAGGCGCCGCTGGTCGGGACCGGCATGGAAGCGGTTGTTGCACGTGACAGTGGTGCTGCGGTTGTTGCGCGTCGCGGCGGCGTGGTCGATCAGGTCGATGCGTCCCGCATTGTGGTCCGGACTGGCGATGACGGCGAAAGCGACCAATCCGTGGTCGACATCTACAACCTTCGAAAGTTCCAGCGTTCCAATCAGAACACCTGCATCAACCAACGCCCTGTTGTGAAGATGGGCGATGTGGTCAAGGCGCGGGATATCATCGCCGATGGTCCCTCGACCAATCTCGGCGAGCTGGCGCTTGGCCGAAACGTGCTGGTCGCGTTCATGCCCTGGAA
>JBOEHJ010000077.1:0-46811 GCA_050633905.1 Geminicoccales bacterium | reverse complement strand
GTCTCGCCCTTCCAGGCGAAGACGGGGATGCCGAGATCGGCGATCGCTGAGGCTGCATGGTCCTGGGTCGAGAAAATATTGCACGAACTCCAGCGCACGGTGGCGCCCAGATGCACCAGCGTCTTGATCAGCACCGCGGTCTGGATGGTCATATGCAGGCAACCGGCGATGCGCGCACCATCCAAAGGACGGCTGTCGCCATACTCCTCCTGGAGTGCCATGAGGCCGGGCATTTCCTTTTCGGCGATCGCGATTTCCTTGTGGCCCCAATCGGCGAGGCTGATGTCGGCGACCTTATAGTCGTTGAAGTCGGTCATGTCTGGTCTTTGCTCGATCTGGAGGGAGGAACGGATGAAGATTTTGATCCACCCCGCAAAAGGGCTGGCATCAAAGGATTAAACCGGTGGATGGGCCTGGGTTAAACCATAACGCTTATCTCGGGGCAAGATCTGTCTGATTCAAGGACTCTCACGTACCGGTCCACTCCCCCGCCCAACCACCGGATATGGTCCCGAAAGCTGTCGGGTGGTTGGGCGGGGGAGCGGCCGGTACGGAGGAGATCTAAGGTTCTTCGAAGCCTTCCGCGACAAGCTGTTCCAGCTCATCAAGAGCCTTCTCCGCTTCCTCGCCACTGGCGCCGATCTCGAGAACCGTTCCGGTGGAGGCGGCGAGCATCATCAGCCCCATGATCGAGGTCCCAGGTACCACCAAGCCGCCATGGCCGACCTGGATATCAGCGTTGAACAGGGCAGCCGCCTTGACGAATTTCGCCGCCGCGCGAGCATGCAAACCACGTTGATTAACCACCTTGACCCACCGATGCAGGGTTCCTGGTACGGTCGCCTTGGGTGGTGTCATGGGTGTTACTTGGCCTGACTGACGTTCAAGAGCGTGCTCGCCACATTGATGTATTTCCGACCAGCCTCCTGGGCACTGACCACCGCATCCGCAAGGCTCTCAGTATGACGCACGCTGGCAAGCTTGATCAACATCGGCAGATTGACGCCGGCAATCACCTCGATATTAGCCTTGTCCATGATAGAAATCGCCAAATTGGACGGCGTGCCGCCGAACAAATCGGTCAACACCACGACACCGTCGCCAGTATCGACTTCGGCAACCGCATCCATGATGTCCTGACGTCGCTGTTCGCTATCATCATCCGGCCCCATGGAGATGCCCTTGATGTTCTCCTGCGACCCGACGACATGGTGGGTCGCCGCGATGAATTCTTCGGCTAAGCGACCATGGGTGACGAGGACCATCCCGATCATCTTGTCTCTCACTCAATTATGATGCACCGCTGGCGGAGGTGCTGGGTTCAGATGGGTTTGGCATGTCAGACGCGTTTCCGCTCGCCCGCGAGATGGCCGTGTCGCGATGATGGAGTTGAACCGGCCAACCGGCTGCGCGAACCCTTTCGGCAAAGAGTTCGGCACTCGCGATAGAGCGATGTCGCCCGCCTGTACATCCGAATGCGATCGTCAAATAGCTTTTGCCCTCAGTTCGGTAAGCATTGAAAAGCGGCAGCAGAAAATTCTCCAGATCATCCAACAGCTTCCTGAACTTCTTATCAGCATCGATGAAGTTCTGAACCGGCAGATCGATGCCGGTCATCGGCCTTAACCCCTCATCGTAGTGTGGATTGGCCAAGAACCGCACGTCGAATACCAGATCTGCCTCTCTTGGCAAACCTTTCCGGTAGCTGAACGACATGATTGACACCACGATGTCATCATCGCCCTCGCGGCCGAAATGTCCCTCGGTCAAACGACGGAGGTCGCCGGGCGACAAATGAGTGGTATCGATGACAACGTCAGCGCCGGCCTTGACGGGCGCCATCAGCGCACGTTCGCGATCGATCCCATCGGCAAGGGAGCGATCAGAGGCCAGAGGATGCCGCCGCCTGGTTTCGGTGAAGCGGCGCTCCAGCACCTCATCATCGCAATCAAGAAACAGCATGCGCATATCAGCATCGGGAACGCCGAGCCCTTCGTTCAGATGCGCCAGCAAAGTCTCCGGATCGAACGCCCGGCTTCTAGCATCGAAACCGATCGCCAGATTACGGTTGAGCAGGTCCCCTGGCCGCAGCAGATAACCAAGCAACGATGCCGGCAGATTATCGACCGCCTCGAAGCCGAGATCCTCCAGTGCCTTCAGCGCCGTCATACGCCCAGCGCCCGCCATGCCAGTGACCAGAACGATACGGTTTGCCGTCATGTTAGATGGCCCTTTCGGCATGGAGTGCGAATCTTATTTTCGCGATGGCGGACGCCGCTTTGGCTTGAATGCGGATTTTCGGCAAATCGAGCCCGTGCCAGCTGACGCTTAACGGATCCGGTAGGCGGGTTTCCTCCTCATCGAGATCCAGATCGACCACGAGGTCCAGCGGGCTTTCCATATAAGGCTGACGAACGACCCCGAGACCACGGACTTCAAGCAAACCGGCAAGTCGGGCGGGGGCTTTGGCGATGAGCCGATCGCCTTCGCGGCGGATGCTGATCTGATCATCCGCGACCAGAACGGCCCCTTGATCGATCATCTGCAAGGCAAGGTCCGACTTGCCGCGACCGGATTTGCCCAGGAGCAAGATCCCCTTGTCGCCCAACCTGACCGCGGAGCCATGAAGGAGAAGCGAGGAGGTTTCGTCGTGCCTATCGTGGCCAGCCATCGATCGGAGACGTCCTTCAAGCTGGAGTGATCACCATCAACCAACGATCACCTGATGCGTCAGGGCGCATCAATTCTAGGCCGCATGGGATTCCGGTTTTTCGGTCAGCATGCGGAAAATAGCATCGGCATCCCGGGTCTGTCGCAAGCGCTGCTGCAAACCGGTATCGCGCAAGACACGTGACACGCGCGCCAAAGCTTTCAAGCTGTCCGCATCGGCGGAATTGGGCGCAAGGAGCATGAAAATCAGATCGGAAGGCTGATCATCGAGCGCTTCGAAATCGATCGGCTGGTCGAGCCGTGCGAACAGACCGACCACTTTGTCGAGCTGGTCGAGCCTGGCATGGGGTATCGCGATGCCATGGCCTACGCCCGTCGTGCCGAGCCGCTCGCGCTCCATCAGGGCTTCCAGAAGCTGTTGAGCATCCACATCGATCAAGCCAGCAGCATGTTCGGCAAGTTCTTTTAGAACCTGGCGCTTGCTGGTGCATGCCTTCAATTCGACTAGCACACCGCGGGGGGAGAGGATATCGGCTATTTCGATCATGTCAGGACCGTCCCGCCTCTCCGTTTCGGCCGTACACGCCCCGGCTGCTTGCTGTCATCATGATCTCTCGTCCTACCTACACAGAACAACGGGTCAATAAAACAGCGGATTGCGCTCTACAGCCAAGCTTCGACATGATGTCCAAGCATCTCCTGGTAAGATGGGATCGATATGATGATTCGAACAGTGATTTCATCACTTGTTTAGATCATCATTTCTCTTGGCGCCCCGCGAACCGTTTCTTTTCACAGCGAGAAAATGCCGTCAAAGAACTAATTAAGCAAGCTTTAATGCCTTTGCACGCCTACGTTGAACAGAAGATGGGATAGATAACGACTCGCGGTATTTTGCAACCGTCCGCCGTGCAATCGTTATGCCTGATGCGCGTAAAAGCTCGACAATCTGGTCATCCGAGAGCGTCTTTTTCGAATCTTCCTTCTCGATCAGGATTTTGATCTTCTGCCTGATCGCCTCCGCAGCATGCCCTCCTTCACCATCAGCACCCGGCAACGCATTGGAGAAAAAGTATTTAAAGGGATAATTACCGCGTGGGGTGGCGACGAACTTATCAGCTGTGGCGCGCGACACTGTACTCTCATGCATCTCGATGACCGTTGCAATGTCGCGCAGCACCAATGGCTTGAGATGGGTAACGCCATAGGTCAAAAAATCCCCTTGGCGTTCAACCACAGCTTCAGCAACCTTAAGGACTGTCCGCGCCCTCTGATCCAGGGCCTTGATGAGCCAATTGGCTGACTGGAAGCGCTCGTTGACATACTCCTTTGCTACCTGGTTCTTCGATCCTTTACGGACTTCGGTGTGGTATTCATTATTAACGATCAGTCTCGGTAACGTTGCCGTGTTCAGCTCGACACGCCATCCATTGGCAAGCGGTAGGATGAAAATATCGGGCACCATGGCATCGATCGGCGCCTCGACAAATCCCTGTCCCGGCTTTGGGTTCAGCGCCTTGATTTCGCTGATCATATCGGGGATATCGTCGGGCAGAACCCCACAGATCTTATGCAATTCGCCAATCTGGCCCTGGGCCAGAAGCTCTAGATGATCCAGTAGGATCGCCATGGCTGGGTCGTAACGGTCCAGGTCCTTAAGCTGCAGCGCAAGACATTCCTTGACCGAACGTGCAAACACGCCGGGCGGGTCGAAACGCTGAAGCTTGCTCAGGACGGCCAGAACGGCCTCAACGTCGCAGCCGAGCCGCGTTGCAATCTCATCGACCTCACCCCTGAGATAGCCGCTTTCGTCCACCAAATCGATCAAATGGTGAGCGATCAGGCGCTCATGCTCGTTGCCTTTGGGCAGATCGACGAGCATCTGCTCGCCAAGATGCTCTTGCAGCGTCTTCGGTTTCGAGCTCCGGCTCTCGATCCCCTCGCCATCATCGGAGAAATCGAGGGTGCCGCCGCGTCCGGTATAGCCGACGGTGTCGACGTCGATCCCGTTCACCGGCGCGTTCTGCTCACCCGTATTCCAGCCGTCTTCGCCTGACCCGGACCATCCCTCGCCCGTCGTCTCCTGATCGGTCACAAAATCGGGGCTGCCGGAGAGTTGGCTTTGACCGTCGTCGCCGGAGGGGCTCGGTGGCGCTTCGGTGGCCGCTGGAACGTCATCAGGCGCCTCGGCACGTTCCAAGAAGGGATTTTGCTCGAGCTCCTGATCGACAAAAGCCGAGAGCTCGAGATTGCCCAGCTGCAAAAGCTTGATCGCCTGCTGCAGCTGAGGCGTCATCACCAGACTTTGGCTTTGCCGCAAATCGAGACGTAGCGAAACCGACATGAACTTTGGCGCCTAGTGCTGCAACCAGATCGGACTAATCATCTGATGCAAAGCACAAGGCTTTGATGTCACATCCAACTGCGTCTCTCCGTATGGGTCGATTGTTGTGGTCATACCACCACGTTCTTTACATCGATGCATGATCGCCACCCACTGGCAATCCGGACATCATCTTCATTAGAAGATAAGCGATCGAACACGTCATGACAGCCTGAAAGACAATATCCCTAGCGATCAACGTTGTCGCAACGGCAAAAGGCCAGATGCGCTAACGCCGCCCAATCTTCTATTCACCATTTTTTTAACTGTAGAATCCCAATAAGTCCTTAACATACCGCCCTGGACTGCAAACCTTATGCCGAATGCCAATCGTGGTATGACGACATCACAAGAACGGCTCGGTTATGAGCATAACATGTTGATTTGGAATGCAATTCCAAGTTCTCATGTGAGTCAAATGATGCGGTCACACCACTAGAGGCTGAACCGCTCGCCGAGATAGACGCGGCGAACCCCTTCATCGGCAACGATTTTATCGGGGGCACCCTCCATGAGCACATGCCCTTCATGCAGGATGTAGGCACGATCGATAATATCGAGTGTATCACGAACATTATGATCGGTGATCAGGACACCCAGGCCGCGATTCTTGAGATGGCCCACAAGGTCACGAATTTCGCCGACATTGATCGGATCAATACCGGCCAGCGGCTCATCAAGAAGAATAAAGCTTGGATCGGAGGCAAGGGCTCTTGCAATCTCGACACGCCGGCGCTCACCGCCAGATAACGCGATCGCCGGCGCGCGGCGCAGATGGGTGAGTGAGAATTCGGCGAGCAACTCGTCGAGTTTCACCTCGCGCTTGTCACGGATAGGTTCGGCCACTTCAAGCACTGAGCGGATATTAGCCTCGACGCTAAGTCCGCGAAAAATCGAGGCTTCCTGAGGCAGATAACCAATGCCCAGGCGCGCACGACGATACATCGGCAGTTTGGTGATGTCATCGCCATCGAGGCTGATCTTGCCATAATCAGACTGCAACAAGCCGGTGATGATGTAAAAACAGGTGGTTTTGCCAGCACCGTTAGGGCCCAGAAGGCCGACGGCCTCGCCTCGGCGCACATTCAGACTGACATCGCGCAGCACCGGGCGCTGCTTGAACTGCTTGCCGAGATTGTCGGCAGCGAGACCACGGGCTTCGGCGACCAGTTTCGGGATCCCTGCGGTATCACTGACATCTTCGTCCCGACGGCTATGCGTCGCGATCGAGATGGGCTCCTCACTCATTTCGGCTTGGCGGCGGGTAGAGGCGGCGATGACGCATCGTTGCCGGTCTCCTTTCTAGGGTCTTTCTGCTTAGGCGTGAACAACGCCTTCACACGCTCTGTGGATGTCTGATCTCCCTCGGCCGTCTCGACAGCTGCCGTCGTTCCTATCATACGCGACTTGCCCGTGGCCAGATCCAGCTCCAGATGCTCGCCTTGCAGCACATTGTCGCCGCGGGTCAACACCACGTCGCCGGTGAGCGTAATCAGCCGTGCTGGAACGTCGTAAACACCGAGATCGCCCTCAGCGGTTTCTTCGGGCGAGGAGAGAATCACATCACCGCTCGCTTCGATCTGGTTGATCGTGCCGCCCGTGCCGGCAGCGAGACCGACAGCGCGGTCCTTACCCTCATAATGCACCTTGAGCGTTTGGGCGCTCAAAACGAGATCGCCTTGAACGGCATCCACATTACCGACAAAGGTCGCCACCCGTTCTTCCTGAGCAACTTCAAGGCTATCGGCCGAGATCTCGATCGGCTGCGTCTCGTCGTGATCAAGCTCCTGACCGGCAACCGGCCCAGAAAACAGTCCCCCGATCATCATCAAGGCAAGAAACGGCACAGCAGGCGATCCAGACCAAAACCTCATGGTCTTCATAAAGATGGCGCTCCTGGCTGATAGACCACATGAACACGCCCATTGAACAACAACGCATTGCCACCATCGCTGATCACGAATTGGTCGGCGGCCAAGGTGCCCATGGGTCCTTGGCCGGTAATCGGTGTTTGGCCAACCACCCGCCCCTCGGCAAAGTTGACGCTCGCCTCGGCGGTATTGAAGGTATAGCGCTCGCCTAGCCGAAGGACCAGATCCCCCTTGAGATCCAGCATGCCCCGGTCTCGGAAATAGAGCCCCTCATTGGCCTCCAGATGGACCGTCTCGTCATCGTTCTGTTCCAGGATCGCGGTAAGCTCATCCAAGTGAATGCGTTCTGGGCTTTCCGGATCGAGGAAAGCCGAAACCGCCGTGACCTCGTAAGGCTCCTGATCCTTGGTCTGGCCGACATAGCGTGGCTTCAGCATCCGCATGGGGTCACCTTCGGCGCCGACAACCTGGTTGAACACCGGCATGATGAAACCGTGATAGCCGCCATTCAACCAAGGCCATGCCATGACCGTGATCAGCATCAACAAGGCGGTGATCGGCAAAATGAAGCGCAGACGATCGACCCTTCGGCTGTGCCGTCCCCCAAGGTGGAGGGCGGTGATGGCAGTGTCGGTGCGGCCTCTCATGCCACGCCCGCCCGCAGACAATCATGCATATGCAGAATGCCGATCGGCTTGTTGTCCTCAACAACGAAAATCACCGTGATCTGCCGATCGGGCTGGTTCATCACCCCCAGCGCTTCGACGGCAAGCGCCCTTCGTCGGATCGTCTTTGGTTCGGGCGTCATGATATGCAAAGCGGGCCGGCTGAGCAGATCGTGCCCCATATGCCTGCGCAGATCACCATCCGTGACAATGCCCACCAGCTTGCTCTCGCCATCCACTATGCCGACGCAGCCAAAGCGCTTGGCGGTCATCTCTAAAATGGCTTCGGCCGTCGTCGCTTCCGTGGTGACCAGCGGCAAAGCATCCCTTTGATGCATCAGCTGTTCGACCTGGATCAGTCTCTTGCCGAGCTTGCCGCCGGGATGGAAAATGCCAAAGCCATCGGAATTGAAGCCCTTCTTTTCCAGAAGTGCGATCGCTAGGGCATCGGCGAGGGCCAGCGTGGTGGTGGTGGAGGTCGTCGGCGCCAGCCCCATCGGACAGGCCTCAGGATGATCAGGGAGCGATAAAATAAGATCGGCCGCAGCACCGAGGCTGCTTGACGGACGACCGACGATGGCCACTAGAGGAAGGGCAAAACGCTTGGCATAAGCGATGAGATCGGCAAGCTCGGGGGTCTCGCCGGAATTCGAAAGTGCCAGAACGAGATCGGCGTGCGTGATCATGCCAAGATCGCCATGGCTGGCCTCGGCGGGATGGACAAAGAGCGCTGGGGTCCCGGTGGAGGAAAACGTCGCTGCAATCTTCCGACCGATATGACCGCTCTTGCCCATACCGGTCACGATCACGCGTCCTTTGATGCGGGCGATCCGATCGACAACCTCGGTGAATTGCTCGTCCAGGCCGTCGGCTGCAGCCAGGAGCGCATCCGCCTCGGCCGCCAGCACGCGTCTTGCGGTCAAGACGGCAGGGGACTGCCCAGCCTTATTGCCAGTGGCGCCAGGCGCTTTGTCCTTTGTCTTTTGAGCAATGACACTCATCGTTAGCGATCGCTCGCCTTGGCCCCTATCAGGGATGTCATAGCAGCACGCACCCTCATCGCCGTCAATCAAGCCTCGGTGTCGTGAATCCGGTCACGAATGCGCGAAAATGTCGGTCTGTGCCCATCCCGACAGATCAAGCTCGATCCGATGCGGCAGAAAATCGAAGCAAGGCCCCGTCAAATGATCCCGCTTTTCCCGCTTGAGCATGATCTCCAGACGTTCGCGCAAACCATGGAGGTGAAGAACATCATGGGATGCATAAGTAAGCTGGGCTTCGCTGAGCTCAGGTGCTCCCCAATCAGAGCTTTGCATCTGCTTGGAAAGATCAATACCGAGCAACTCCTGACAGAGTTCCTTCAGCCCATGCCGATCCGTGTAGGTGCGCGCGATCTTGGACGCGATCTTGGTGCAGTAGACGGGTCGGCAGGTAACACCAAGATAGCGTTTCAGGATCGCGAGATCGAACCGTGCGAAGTGAAACAGCTTCAACGTGTCAGGATTTGATAAAAGACGTGTTAAATTCGGCGCATCATATCGCTGCCCCGAAAAATGCACCACATGGCAATGGCCGTCACCGGCCGACATCTGAACGACGCAAAGCCTATCCCTTGCCGGATCGAGCCCCATCGTCTCAGTGTCGATCGCAATGATATCGCCGAGATCGACATCCCTCGGCAGGTCTTCTCGATGATAGGCTATCGACATGTTGGTCCCGTCACTTCAACCGGATCTGTAGGCGCGGCATATCGAGAGGGAGAAATACTTCTCGTCGCTCGAACCCGGTGCAGGCAGATTAAGCGGTTGTTCACTATTCAGCGGTAGATAAAATGGTGCCCAGGAGAGGACTCGAACCTCCACGGCCATACAACCGCTAGCACCTGAAGCTAGTGCGTCTACCAATTCCGCCACCTGGGCTTGGCTAAGCGGTGGATTTAAGCCTTCTGGGACACGCCGTCAACTAGCCGCCCCGCCAGATGGCCCAATGAGCGTAAAGAAGAGCGACAAAGCCGCACCTTCTGGTTGGTTTTCATTGACGTATGGCCGTTGTTGGTCCAGGTCGATTGGCATGAGGAGGCCTGATGCATGACGTATCGATTGATGACAATTTTTGGTGGTGCCGGATTCATTGGACGCCATGTGGTTCGAGCCCTTGCCGCCGATGGCTGGCGGATCAGGGTTGTGAGCCGAACGCCAGCACTTTGCGGTCACCTTCAGCCATTGGGCGACGTCGGCCAGATCGCAGTCCAACAGGTCGATTACAGCGATGAACAGGCGCTTGCGACCCTGCTGGAGGACTCGGATGCGGTGGTCAATCTCCTGGGCATTCTCTACGAAACATCAAAACAGCGTTTCGATGAGGTGCATGGCCAATGGCCAGCAAGGCTTGCGCGCGCCGCCAAGACGGCCGGCGTTCGCCATATGGTGCATCTTTCCTCAATCGGGGCGGATCCTCAGGCGTCCAGCGCCTATGCCCGAAGCAAGGCCGAGGGCGAACGCGCGCTGATGGAGGTCATGAAAGAAGCCGTGATCCTTCGTCCAAGTATCGTGATCGGGCCGGAGGACGGTTTCTTCAATCGCTTTGCGTCCATGGCACGGCTGTCACCGGTCTTGCCGCTGATCGGGGGCGGCCACACCAAGTTTCAACCGATTTACGTGGCCGACGTTGCTGCGGCGATCGTGAAATGCCTCACCTTTGATGCGGCCAAGGGCAAAGTATTCGAGCTTGGTGGCCCCAAAGTGTACAGCTTCGCCGAGCTGATGCGCTATATGCTGAAGGTGATCGGGCGCAAGCGTCCCCTGATCGATCTGCCCTTCGGCCTTGCATCCTTCAAGGCCCGTTTTCTTGAATGGCTGCCCGAACCGCTTTTGACGCGCGATCAAGTGGAACTATTGAAGAGCGATAATGTTGTCGGCGAGCAGGCCATGACGCTGGCCGATCTCGGCATTTCACCGACCCCCATCGAGACGATCGTTCCCCAGTATCTTACGCGCCATCGCGCAAGTCCTACTCGGGTAGCGCGTTCCTGATTTTTAGCGGGAAGCAGCCCCCATGCGGTTGCTGCGCTGATAGCGCTGCGCTTTCATGACGTGATCGGCGCGTGATAGCTGCACATATGCTCAAGCTCAACGTGATGACAGGCGCTCTCTCAGGCCTGTTGCGCCGCGGCTTCCTCGGGGGTCAACGCTTTGATTGAAAGTGCGTGGATGTCAGACTGCATAAGTTCATCCAGAGCTTGATAGATCATGCGCTGTCTTTCTAGTCTGCCGTGCCCGATGAACCGATCGGAGACGACGATCAGGCGAAAGTGACTTTCGCCCTCCGGCCGTGCGCCTGCATGACCCGCGTGAAGAGCTGATTCGTCGACAAGTTCAACATGGGTCGGCGATAGCGCCGCCGTCAATTTAACCCGAATACGCTCTACAACACTCATGGGCATTCTCTTTCAGATTGATGATCGATCCAGTAGGTCAAACGACCCTGGCGAAGTTCTACTCCAGCATGAAGAAACCATCAATATCAGTGTGATTTTACACACTTTCTTAGATGCACGCCAAAGTAGGTTCCGATTGCGACGAACTTTCCTCTTGCGATTAAATGAAATTTAGCTAAAATTCTAACTATAGCCTCGATTGGTGAAGATAGACTTCGAGGTACTCGCTTTACGATTTAGAAAGTTTTCGCCTGTAACTTCGAGTAGAGGCATGGCACCAGTCCCAAGCGAATTGTCGTCCGCAAGGGCGGCTGATCTTGTGGTTTGTACCTTGCTGAAATCCGATGCCAGAGGGATGGAGAGAGAAAAATGGCGACTGTTATGGTCAAGCCGACCCCGAGTCCAGGTCCGGGAAGATCGCGTGCGCAGGATATCGACCGTCATGTCGGTGCACGGATGCGCGAGCGCCGGATTATGCTCGGCCTAACGCAGCAACAAATGGCCGAGTTGATTGGCGTCACCTATCAACAGGCGCATAAATACGAAAAAGGCATCAATCGGGTCGCGGCTGGCCGCCTTTATCACATTGCTCAAGCTTTGGGCGTGGATGTCGGATACTTCTTCGACGGCCTGAACAGTAATGACGCGTTCAAGGCTACCCCGCAGCAGCGCATGCTGCTCGAATTGGCGCGGAATTTCATCGGCATTCCGACCCGGAAACACCAAGAAGCGATCTGCTCTTTAGCACGAGCACTCTCGGATCCGGAAAACCGTTAAACAGCAGACAGCCGCCAGCTTTGAGTTGCCCCGTTCAGGTTCTCAATGCTGGCGGATGATGATTTATCATTCCCAAGCTCGCTGTTTTCTCTCCTTGACCTCGCTTCAGCACTGAGAGGTCCGAGCCTACATTCAACACTCTCTCCTATCTCTCTAACCGGACCGTCGCCTATGCATTCTTGAGCTGTCGGGAGGGCAGTTCTTCTGCTAAGGTGTCCAATCCGTTTGTTTCGTCGACAGCTGCTCAGCCCTGACGAACAGCCAAAAATGTCGTGCGGTTCGAGTTCTCCAGAATGTATGAAATCTTCTCTTGGGGTTCTGACCCCTCGGCCGGCCGCTTTTTACGACTGTGATGTGTGATCGGTGAGGAACGAAAGCAGCGCCTAGAATCGGCTTACCGAGCACCGACATCCACGAAAAAATTGCGGCCATAGCGTCTTTCTTATCACCATACGAGGTCACCTCTTGCCCGGCATTGGCCACCTCGCCATAGTGCCATCATGAGCCAGCGACGACGACGTATCGATGAATTGCTTGAACTGCCAGGCGGCGAAAAGCAGGCCACACAGGTTTGCGAATGGCCGGGCTGCAAGCGTGTCGGCGAGTATCGCGCGCCTAAGTCGCGGGAAAAACTCCGCGCATTTTTTTTCTTTTGCCTCGAACATGTCCGCGACTACAACCGGGCCTGGGATTTTTTCTCCGGCATGAACCAGGATGAAATTGAGGCCTATATGCGGGAAGACGTCACCTGGCACCGCCCGACTTGGAAAATGGGCAGTCCGGGTGAACATCAAGGCGAAGGCTGGCGTTGGCAGGACCCATTTGAGGTATTGATCAACGGACCAGGTACGGATGGTGCTGAGGCAAAATCGGAATGGGATCGACCAACGAGCAGGTTAGGCAAGAAAGAACGTATGCTCAAAGTTATGGAATTGGAGCATGATGCCACACCCGAAGAGCTGAAAGCACGCTATAAGGAATTGGCCAAATTGCATCATCCCGACGTCAATGGCGGCGACAAGGATGCCGAAGAGCGGTTGAAGTTGATCAACGAGGCCTATAACTACTTACGTGAAAGCGACCGGTTCGTCTAAGGCTCGATCCGGCATGATTGGGAGCGAATAACGGTGCAGAACGAGTCTGCAGCGACCGAGAGAGACCTGCCAGTTGGTCTGGATGTCCTGCCAAGTCACCCTGATATCAAGGTATCGGTGCGCCAAACTTTTGGCATCGACGCCGACCTAAAGGTGCCCTCTTTTTCTCAGGCAACGGAATATGTGCCGGATATCGACGAGGCTTATTGCTTCGATCGAGAGACCACATTGGCGATTCTCGCAGGCTTTGCCCACAACCGCCGGGTCATGATCCAGGGCTATCATGGCACGGGAAAGTCGACGCATATCGAACAGGTCGCTGCCCGTTTGAATTGGCCTTGCGTCCGGATTAATCTGGACAGCCATATCTCGAGAATCGATCTTGTCGGCAAGGATGCTATCGTTCTCCGAGAAGGCAAGCAGGTTACTGAATATCGCGAAGGCATGCTGCCCTGGGCGCTGCAAAATCCGGTTGCGATGGTGTTTGACGAATATGATGCCGGTAGGCCGGATGTGATGTTCGTCATCCAGCGTATTCTTGAAGTCGAAGGACGTTTGACCCTGCTCGACCAGAATAAGGTCATCCGCCCGCATCCAGCATTTCGGCTTTTCTCGACCGCCAATACGGTCGGCCTCGGCGATACCAGTGGCCTTTACCACGGCACGCAACAAATCAATCAGGGCCAGTTGGACCGCTGGAATATCGTCGCTCAGCTCAATTATCTCGAACATGATGTCGAGGTCGAGATCGTGCAGGCACGCTGCCCCGGTTATAGCGGTGACGACAAGCGTCAGACCATCGCGCAGATGGTCAGCTTGGCTGATTTGTCGCGCTCAGGCTTCGTTGCCGGCGATATTTCGACGGTCATGTCGCCTAGGACAGTGATGACCTGGGCCCAGAATGCGGAGATCTTCGATGATGTCGCCTTTGCCTTCCGTCTGACGTTCCTCAACAAATGCGATGAGGCCGAGCGTCCAATTTTGGCGGAATACTACCAGCGCTGCTTCGGCGAGGAGCTTCCCGAAAGCAGCGCGCATATCACCCTTGCCTAACCGCCGGATGCGGCCATGAGCGGCGCAGATAAAGAGCAGCAGGAGCTTTTCCAGCGGGTGGTTGCAGCGACCTGCCGTGCGGTTGCCGATCGTTCCGATCTCTCGGTCACCTTCAGGTCAGGCGATGCCAAGGGAAGTGGTGCGACAGCCAGCGACGCCACCCCGAATGTTCGTCTACCCATACCAAGGCGGAGCCTGGGCGATCACGATCTGGCACGGGTTCGCGGGATCGGTGACGGCATCGCACTTCGCCTTCGGCATCATGATGCCAACACCCATCTGCGCCTTGCGCCGAAGGGAGAATTGGCTGCTGAGGTATTCGAGGCATTGGAGCAGGTTCGGGTCGAAGCCCTGGGCGCCAGCCGCATGACCGGGGTTGCAGCCAATCTCGCAAGCGCTCATGCCGATCGCGCCCAGCGCAGCCTGCCAAGTTCTGCCCCCGGCTCAGAAGAATCAGGCTTGCCTGAAGCCCTCGAATTATTCGCCCGCGAGGCGCTCCTCGGCTTCGAGTTACCCAAAGCCGATCGCCTGTTCCTCGATAATTGGCGCGGCTGGCTGGAAGACCGAATTGGTAAGGATTGGTCTGAGATCCGCGATCACCTGGCTAATCAGGAGGACTTCGCCCTCAAGGTCAGGGATATGCTAGCCGATCTTGGCCTCGCGGAAAATCTGCGTGATCCCGACGGCAGTGATCAGGATCAGGAAGAGGACAACGAGGCAGAGGATCAGGAAACACCGGAAGAAGGTGCCGGTGACGATTCCGCAAGCGAAACCGATCAGCCCCTTGCAAGCGATAGCGACCAAGCCTCCAGTTTCGACGAGCAAGCCGAGGCGGGGACCACCGAAGAACAGATCGAACAAGCGACCGCTGAAGCCGGGGCCGATGACGAGCAAGGCTCTGAAGAGCCCTACGATACGCCAAACTACATACCCCCTGGTGGCGAAGCACTCGCCTATCGCGTCTTCACCACCGCCCATGATGAGGTGATCGACGCTGGCGATCTTTGCAGTCCGGTTGAGCTCACCCGCCTTCGACACCAGCTCGATCAGCAGTTGACCCGCTTTCAAGGCATGATTGGTCGCATGGCCAATCGCCTACAGCGTCGTCTTCTCGCCCAGCAGACCCGATCTTGGGATTTCGATCTAGAAGAAGGCATTCTCGATACAGCCCGCTTGACGCGCGTGGTCGTCAACCCCGAACAAGCCCTCTCCTACAAAATGGAGAAGGACACTGATTTCCGCGACACGATCGTCACCTTGCTCATCGACAATTCTGGCTCGATGCGCGGCCGGCCAATCGCGGTTGCCGCTATGTGTGCCGATATTCTGGTGCGCACATTGGAACGCTGCGGCGTCAAGGTCGAAATCCTCGGATTCACGACGAGGAGTTGGAAGGGCGGGCAAAGCCGCGAGAAGTGGCTAAGAGAGGGAAAAAATCCTAATCCTGGACGCCTGAATGATCTTCGGCATATCGTCTACAAAGCAGCCGACACGCCTTGGCGGCGTTCCCGACGTGCTCTTGGCTTGATGTTGAGAGAAGGGCTACTCAAAGAAAATATCGACGGCGAGGCCATCCTTTGGGCTCACCAACGCGTCCTCAGTCGGCAGGAACAACGGCGCATCCTCATGGTGATTTCGGATGGTGCACCAGTCGATGACAGCACGCTTTCGGCCAATGCCGGCAATTATCTGGAACAGCATCTGCGCGAGGTCATCGACTGGGTCGAACAGCGCTCGCCCGTCGAACTACTGGCAATCGGCATTGGCCATGATGTCACGCGCTATTACCGTCGCGCGGTCACGATTTCCGATCCGGAGCAATTGGGTGGTGTCATGCTCAGCGAACTCTCGGCCCTCTTCGACGATCGCAACGCGAGGTAAGGCGCAGCGGGCTGGCACCGATGTTATTGGGTCAAAAAAGTTACTGAGGTGGTCACACCACTAGCTTAGGACCTCGTGAATGGAAGGCTCCGGGTGGGAGATCGCGCTGATCGCGTGGAGATAGCCAGCCTTCTTATCGGCAGGATTAAGCCCAGCCTCCTTCAATTGCCGCAACACCAGCTGCCGTTCGCCGCTATCGGCCATGCGCCGTTGCGGCAATGTCGTCTGCCGGTCGGTTCTCAAGCCGTAGCGAGCGAGTGTATCCGTCACCTTGTCGACATTGGTATGCCGAAGCGGAAACCAGACCACCCAGGGCCGACGCCCTTCTGGAAAACAGTCGAGAATTCTCTCGAAACTGGCAGCACCTATATAGCTGAGCCCACCGGTCACCGTCACCAGATCAGCGCCGCGGAAAAGCGCCCGGGTCTCGGCATCGGGACTTTCGCGTTCAAGGTTGAGCGCGAATGCGTCGTTCAAAAGGCCGGCATCCTTGGCATAGGCGATGGCGTTTGCAGCGACATCCACACCGATGATGTCAGCCTTCATCGAGGCGTGTCGACATTTTGCGAACATGCGCCGGTCCGCTTCAATCACCGTCTCGGCAGGATGGGACGCTTTCGCCATATCTGTGTAGCGATCATAGAGGTCATCCATATCGATTTTGTGGTTTAAAAGGGCGGCGTTCACCCCATAACCACAGCAGAGGTCAATTACCCGAATACGATTTCGGCCGCGGATTCGGCAGAGCGCCTCGATGCAGCGCTCGATGAGAGGGCGTGCAAGCTCGGGAAGTCGATAATCAAAGCCCTGCAGTGCCTGATAGTAAGCCTCGGGTGTCGGCCGATCGTAAGTATCGTTGAAATTCGCCTTCTTGGCCCCAAGCTTGATCGGTGCGTCGAGCGTCAGACTATCGGTCATAGGGCTGTTCTCTCTCAGTTGGAGCTGATCATGGGAGCCTGCTGATCGACGGGGTGCCTTCGATCAGGCAGCTGGGCGTTCGTTCCAGTGAGCCACCAGCGACAGGACAGGTGCTGGTTCCTCGAGCGTTTGGGCAAGCGTTGAACGATAGTAAGCCTCTTCAGAAGACCGGTTGGTTTCCGGGCCAGCCAAGTCTACGTCCGGCGACGCATCGCGCCTCATCGCTTCATCGGCCATGAGACCGGCAAGCCCGCTGCCTTCGTCGAACTGTACCTTGTCACGCCAGACGATCTCGCTCGGCAGCAGGTCTTCGAAGGCTTTTCGAAGGATCCATTTTTCGATCTGCTTGCCCTCTTCCCGCTTCAGCTTCACCTCAGCCGGGATCGACATCGCCATTTCGATCATGGCCGTGTCCAGGAAGGGCACGCGCCCCTCGATGCCATGGGCCATGGTCATGCGGTCGACGCGCTGCAGGTTGATATTGTGCATGGACTGTATGGACCGATGGAGTTCCTGATGAAGCGCTCTGGGGTCCTCGTAGCCACGATGATAGGTATAACCCGCAAACAGCTCATCAGCGCCTTCGCCGGTTAGAACCACCTTCACTTGCTCAGCGGCCAGGCGAGAGACGTACCAGCAGGGAACGGCGCTTCGCACGAGATCACGGTCGAAAGATTCCAGATGGAACAGGATCTCCGGCAAGTCCCGCCACACCTCGTCTGCGGTGATGACATATTCGTGGTGGATGGTGTCGAGGTGTTTTCCGACAAGGCGCGCCGCCAGAAGGTCGGCGCTGCCTTCGAGGCCAACGGCGAAGGTATGCAGCTCATCGAGCTTTTGCCGAGCGAGCGCCGCAATGATGCTACTATCCAGACCGCCCGAGAGAAAAGCGCCGAGTGGCACGTCGCTGCGCAGCCGCTTGGTCACCGCCGCATCAAGGGTGCTTCGTACCGATGCAATCATCTCGTCATGCGGGCGCATCTCAGGTTCGGCGACAGGCGGCTGATAGTAAGGTCGAAAACCTGAGCGCGAGGAGAAGATCTGGCCGGCCGGGAATTCTTCGATGTCATCGGTGACCTTCGCCAGCGCCTTGATCTCACTCGCAAAACAAAGACCGCCATCGATCCGACCCATATAGAGCGGCTTGATGCCGATGGGGTCACGGGCGGCGACCAGGCCATCGTCATCCACATGCACGAAGGCGAACATGCCATCGAGGCGGGCAACCGCGTCTTGGCCCCAGCTGCTCAGAGCCCGAATGATTGCTTCTGAATCCGTGGCTGTCGCAAAGCTATCCTCGCCGATCTCATGGCGAAGTTCCCGGTCATTGTAGATCATACCATTGGCGACCAGGGCGCCCGATGAGCCTGTATCAAGAATTGGCTGCGCGCCGCCAGCAGGATCGATGATGGACAATCGCCGATGTCCCAGAGTGGCATCCAACTGCCCATCAACATGAATCCCGACCCCGTCAGGCCCCCGATGTTCCAGCCTCGAGATCATCCCCTGAACCATGGTCCGGTCGGATCGTCCCCAAAGGGCGGCGATACCGCACATGCTGTTGTCCTTCCGTGTTGCGCTGCAACGACATCAATGCCGGCCCGCTCAGTCCCAGCCCGATCGATGTCGATCGGTTCTCACATCTAATGATTGGCCGAGATCGGCTAAAACGCCTGTGGCAAGTTAGCAATCGACCCCCATGCGATCCGTTCACACGGCAAACCAAGGCGGCCGATTAACCCAGCTTGTTGATGACTAAAGTGTCGTATTTTCGATATGTGGCGTCGCATTCAAAATACTAGCTAGATCGATATGGCTCGTCGACCAGTTTTTTTTGCAGCATATACGCCCTTTGCGCCCCAACCTGCCGACATACGAAACGGTCAGTCTATGATCGGTTGCGGTCCGTCCATGAGGCGATAGTGGATAAAACACTGAAAAATCGACCCTTAAGCTAGACATCATTAGAAAAAGTAACTTCAGCGCTTAATCGATGTGCGACCCAATATTTACTGAAGAAAACAACAATGGACCGTCGCACGTTTTTGGGAAAATCGAGGTTGGTATTGACGCTTTGGGTATGGCGGGAGCCAGTCTCAAGGGAACATCGACAAGCTTAATGGCGTGCGGCAGACATCCAAGCCGAGCTCGGTCCATCGTTCAAACACAATCTTATTCGTCGAACCGATGCCGGATACGATACGGCAGGGAACCTTTGGAATGCGCGCTTCGATAAACAGCCCTCACTGATCGCCCAATGAGGCACTGTCGGCGATGTCCAGAGCATTATGAAGGAGATGAGGCAGCACACATGTCGATTTTGTGGCGCCGGACGGCCGGTATTCCTATTGCCGCATCCAGCTCCTGCGTGAGCTCGACGACGATACGCTCGACACCCTCGTCGAGAAATATGTCGCCCATACCGTGCCCGAGATGTTCATCATTCTAAGCAGTTCGGCTGTGCGATCGCCCGCATGCCAGAAGACGCCACCACCTTTGCCGGCGCGATGCCGATTAGTGCCTGCTGTTCGGCAGCGGCAAGGTATGGACGAGCTGGGTCAGGTCATTCGCGATCTTGACTAGAGCAAGGAGCCGTTTGGGGCCGGCCAGGCCTATATCAACTATCTCGAAAGCCATGAGGCCGAGCGTATGCCGTCAGCTTATAGCGACATGCGTTTTTCGAGACTGAAGCAAGTGAAGCAGCGCTACGATCCGATCAACAGGTTCTACTTCAGCCAAAGCATTAAGCCAGCCTAAAACCTGATGTTTTTTTTGGGCGAAATACACGTGCGATCTCGGATACCTTATCTCAGCGCTGATCGTGTCGGCCAACTTAGTCGACCCCAAAAAGCCACCGCTGATGTCCGTTCAGCGGTGGCACGTCAACGTCAACAGAACATGACAGCTTCAGATCGACAACGTTAGCTAAGCTCGACGTTACAGATCTCCAGGAAAACTTGCAGCAGCAACCGCTCAAGCCTGCCTGACGAGGGCGTCAGCATGTTCCTCTGCAAAGTTGGCTGTAGCCTGCTTAAGCTCTGCCGCCGCTTTCTTTAGGGTTGTATTGTCGACGTCCAGGAGTGGATCATGTTGATCTGTGTAAGTCAGTGCGCCGCTAACATTGATGTTCGCTCCCGCAGCACCTGCCCCGGCTTCGAATTCAACGGACGCCGTCGCACGGGTTTGAATTTTTGCATCGACTTCTATGTCTCCAAGTTCATCAATCGCGCCATTTGTATTTCCCTGGAGGAATTGGGTGGCTGCATCGTCAATCTGGTTACTGACTTGATCGACCTCGAACGTATAGGACGAGCTTATCCCAAGACCTCCACTTCCTCCTACGACAGCGGCCGCCCCTACATTGCCAGAAAGGTCGGTCGAGAACTCCACCTCCGCACTACCATCCCGCTCATAAAATCCGTTGTCGCTTTTCTTCAGGTCCTGGGAGACAGTGACGCTGGCGGAAGCAGTGCCTCCTGCTGTAGCGCCGAGTTCAGCGGCACCATTTACGTCGGCTGAATAGGTCAAATCGACCGAAGCGGTACCATCTTTATTGATCGTCGTGCTAAACTCTTGCTCGGCCTTGACCTCGACGCCCAACTTCAGCCCCTTGACATCAACAGGCGTCGGAAGGCCCAGATTGGCGCTTGCGCCGACCGACCCAGAGATGGTCACGCTGTCGTAGGCGTCATTCAGCCTGGTCTGAGCACCATCAACAGCCGTTTTAAATTCGTTGGTCTTCGCTTCGGCACGCCCAGTGAGGTCGGTAACCTGACCATTAATAAAATCGCCCGCCTGGCGGCCAAAAATCGGCCCACCAACAGCGAGGCCGATGACATCAGTTGTGATGTTTCCAATCCTGCTATTGGCAGCGTCATTAGCAAGGTCAGCGGCATTTTCAAGCAAGGCAGCCGCCTCATCAACGGCAGGGTGATTGCCAGCTGTAATCGCCAGGTCTTTAACACCCTGGGTTGCCTCTTCGAGAGTGTCGTATTGATAGGTTAATTCGACCTCAAGCCCAGCTTCGATTTGGGCATTCAAATCGTCGTCAACTTCCAGGCCAAGTTCTAACGCTTCCTGTGCGCTTAGCGACACTTCATAACCGTCACCGGTGCGCGCGACTTCTGCAGAGACAGAAGCATCACCCCCTAATTTTGTGCCCGGCACAACGATCGGCAAGCTGGCATTAACACCAATTTCCAGCTCGACACTGTCGCCTTCCGAGTTGAGCCCCGTTTCTATGGCCTTCTTATAGTCACCATCTTTTGCTGCTTGTCTGACCTTTTCGAGATTCTTCTGATCTGACGTGCCAACGGACGATCTGTCCACCGAACCGGGCTTGCCGGATTGGGTGTTGCTGGGCCGTAGCTCCTGTAATTCCGTAGCAACTTTCCGCCCTATCTTCTGGCCAACATTAATGATTCGCCGAGCATCGCTGATACCAGGAATAGTCATCTTCTCTCCAATTCATCAGTCGTTAAGCAACATCAACTCGGCGCTGAGCTGAATAGTAAAATACAGAAAACAAAAGGGCATATTATTAGTGTCGGAAAATATTTATTAAAAAATCTCTTTATGGTTCACAGGAAACATAAATTGTTGCCCAAAAAGATAAATAACTTGAGCGCTAGGTTAGAATTCTTGCACTAATTCTACTCTATATATAGCTGCCGAAAGTCCATTTTTGGACGCGTTACCGAAGACAGAGGCCTTAGGTCAGACCTTAAAATAATTAAAGACGCCCAACCGCGCTCCATCCACGTAAAGGTAGCCTATCCCGGACCTCAGGGGCGGGTGATGGTGACTTGCCAGCTTGGGCCTGAGGCGATGTCATAGGTTTCGGCGAAATTGCCCCAGTTAATGGCGAAGGATAGGTTGTTGACGCTGTTCAGATAGGCGAGCGGGTCTCCTTGGGGAACGTCGCCAAAGGTGGAAACATACGCAAATTCACCCTCATAGATGGTCTCGTCCTCGTTCTGGATGGTGATCGCCAGCATCTCGCCTTTTTCGAGGCCCATCTCCGCAAAAGTCTCGCGGTCGATATTGGTCCAGACATTGCCATATTGGACGTCGAGGATCGGGATGGCACCAATGAGGGCCTCACCGGTGAAGTCAGGTTTTTGATAGTCGAGCATGGTCACTTCTGCAGGCAATGCCTGCCCCACCTGCTCGAAAGTAATCTGGCCTGAAGCGAGGCGGGCGGCGGTGTAGGAGTACACATCGCGGCCATGGAAGGTGTAGGATTTTTCGGAACCTTCAAGCCGATTGGTCGCCTCATCGATCTCTCGGACCTCCTCGATGCCAAGGCTTTCAGCGACCAAGGTGAGCGTACCATTATCGGGCGAGACGAAATAATGCCCGGAGACCGATTTTAGAACCACCGACTTTCGATCGGTGCCGACACCAGGATCGACAACGGAGACGAAGACCGTCCCAGGCGGCCAGTAGGGGGCGGTGGTGTTGAGCCGATAAGCGCCCTCCCAGATATTGAAGGCAGGAATTTCGTGGGTGAGATTTTCCAGCCGGAGCAACGGGTCGACCGAATAGGCAACGCCGCGCATGGCGGAAACCGCACCGTCCTTCAGGCCGAAGTCCGACTGATAGACAATGGCGCCATTGGGCTCGGCGGCAAGGCTTCGTCCAGAAAGCAGACCGGCGGCAAGACTAAGGGTAACCAGGAAGGCAAAAACTGGCAGGCGAAGCGATGTCCAAGAATGCATGTCCCGTCTCCTTATTGGCTTTTCGTATCATTCAGATGGGGCAATAGTTGGGATTGGCGAGGGGCCTTAGGATCCAAGAAAGCTGCCAGCCTAGAGGTAGGTAGATTTGGGCTCGCCCGCCTGAGCACACGCCCTTCATCGACGAGTTTCAAAACGAAGGATCAACATTGTCTTTCGGATAGCCGATCAAGGTAAAATTGGCGCCACGACCTAGTTTACAAAAGAAAAAAGCTGCGCCTCGACGATAAAGACCACCAAGCCTTATGTTAAAAATAGCAATTATAAGTCTAATTATCATCTAATTTGAGTCTCCCATTCGTTTAATTTATCTTGGATTTTAACTTTTGCTGTACAATCACCCGATCTCGATATAGCGATATTAGGTCCTTTTGGAGGTTATGCGTGCGCTTAGCGATTAACGACAAGATTCTGCTGCCTGTCTTCGCCTTTGTCGGCTGTTCCATGGCAATGCTTGGCGGTTTTGTTTGGTACAGTGCGGCTCAGCAGGATGTTTTTGCCGTGCAGCAATCGATATCCTCTGCAAGATCATCCATCGAAAACAAGCTGGAACAGATTGGCGTTGTTGCCCGAGATTTTGCCTGGCGCAACGATGCGGTTCGCCATTTGGACATCGCGTTCAGTGAAAACTGGGCCGATTCTAATCTCGGCTATTACATTCATGATGAACATGATTACGACATGAGTTTCGTGATCAGCCGCGACAGGCGTACCATCTACGGCCATATCGATGGACGTCGGGTCAACACACAGGTCGAGGACCTCTTCAAAGGTGGCCTCGATCGTATGCTGATCGCCGCGCAAGATGCACCATGGCGAAATCCTGATCCCGTCACCGGTATCCTGACGACAAGTACGAGCGTCGTCCTAGTCGGGCTCTCCGCCGTCTCCCTGGAGCAGCAATCCAACATCAATATGGCCGAGGGCAATCGTGTTGTCGTGGTCCTGGCCAAACGTTTGACACCGAATGTTGTCCTCTCGATTACGGATTCGCTTCATCTACAGGATGTTCAGCTGGAGACAGCCAAGCCGGATGACCCCACAACTCAAGGCATCGTGCCACTGCGCACCCCCGATAATAAGATCGCCGCTTACCTGACCTGGGAGCCTTTTCAGCCCGGCCAGCAATTCCTCCAAGCTGTGACGCCAGCACTGGCGACCGCCGTGATCGCCATCTTAGGTTTTACCTGGCTGTTGATCTGGCGCGTTCGGGCATCGACCAAGGCGATTAAGCTCAGCGAGGCCCGCTTTCGCGATGTCGCCGATGCCAGCTCGGACTGGATTTGGGAAACTGATGAACTGAGCCATCTTCGCTATCTCTCCGAGCAATTCGCTAAATCAACCGGCACGGCGGTCAAACATGTCTTGAACAAACCCATCGGCGATATTTTGCAGCCGACCGGCAATATCAACAAAACCAAGCAATTTAAGACCGATCTTAAAGAACATCGTCATTTCCGCGATATACTCTGCCGATATGTCGATGGCCAAAATCAGAAGAAAACGCTGCGCGTCGCGGGCAAACCGATCTTCTCGGCAGGCGGTAAATTTCAAGGCTTTCGCGGAACAGCGACGGACATCACCACTGAGATGGACGCTAAGCGTCGCATCCAGCACCTGGCACACCATGATAGTCTGACGAGTTTGCCCAATCGTGCTCAGCTGCGCAAACGTTTGGCAAAGGTCGTCGAGAATGTCAGCCTTGGCGCTGGACAGGCCGCTGTTCTCTGTATCGATCTTGATCGGTTCAAGGAGATCAACGATACGCTTGGGCATTCGGCCGGTGATCTGTTGATCAAAGGCTGCGCCTCAAGACTGCGCGCGGCGGTTAGAGAAACCGATACGATTGCTCGCATCGGCGGCGATGAATTCGCCATCGTCCAGACTGGCATCGAACAGCCGGCGGGCGCGCATCAGCTTTGCCAACGCCTGTTGAAGTCGATTACCTGCCCCTACAACCTCGATGGGCATGAAGTTCTGGTGACCGGTAGTATTGGCGTTGCCATCGCCGATGGTCAGCCCCAAACGCCTGAGCGGCTGTTGCAAAAAGCCGACATTGCGCTCTATCGAGCGAAGGAAGAAGGTCGGAACGCCTATCGATGCTTCCAACATGGCATGGATGACCACCTGCACCAGCGCAAGAAGATGGAACACGATTTGCGCAAAGCTCTGGTTAACCAGGAATTGGAGCTCTTCTATCAGCCGAAGTTGGAATTAAGGCAAAATCGGATCTTTGGCGCCGAGGCCCTATTGCGCTGGCATCATCCAGAGCTGCAGCTTGTGAAACCGGATCAGTTCATTGGCCTAGCGGAAGAAACTGGCCTCATCTTGGGCCTCGGCGAATGGGTGTTGCATGCTGCCTGCAAGCAGGCCGCAAAATGGCCAAGTCTGGCCATGTCGCTGAATATCTCACCAGTTCAATTCAAGCATCACGATGTGGTCACCATGGTGAAACGCTGCTTGGCCGATACCGGGGTCGAGCCGAACCGGATCGAACTGGAAATTACCGAGGGTGTGCTGCTACGTAATACGGAGGCAGCCGTCTCAACGCTCAAGGCTTTGAAAGACATCGGTGTGCGGATCGTGATGGACGATTTTGGCACCCGATATTCAGGCTTGAGCTACCTCCTGAAATTCCCCTTCGATAAAATCAAGATCGACCAGTCATTCGTGCGCAATGTTCGCACAAGACGCGATGCCGAAGCGATCGTTCGGGCCGTCGTCGGATTGGGGCGAAATCTCGATATGCGCATTTGTGCCGAGGGCGTCGAAACAGCCTCACAACTCTCGTTCCTCGAAGATGAAGGCTGCGACGAGGTGCAAGGCTATTTTGTCGGCGAACCGATGCCCGCGAAAATGTTCGAGTCTGCTTTCATGACGCCAACCCCAGCCCTCGACAAACCCACTACCCATAATCGTACGCTCACCTTGGAGCGCAGTGATTACGTAGCGGTCCCCTAACGGCTAGCGGACTTCAGCTTCCCGGGCGGGATCACATTGTTGAATCGCGCAAGAAACGCTATTTGATCACCGATCGTCTCAGCTGAAGAAATTACGTACTTCAGCACAGATCCGATCAACCTCCTCCAGACTTACCGATTCATGCAGCGGAAGGCTGATAATTCGTTGCGCCTCGTCGGCCGTGACAGGAACCTCACCACGATAATCCTTAAATGCAGGCTGCTCTTTTAGATTAGGATAGTGGACCGTGTTGCCGATATCCTTCGCAGCGAGATGGGCGCGAAGGTCGTCACGTTTCGCCGCTGGCACGCGGATGGGCATGATGTACCAGGACTCGGTGGCATTATGCGAACGCGGCTGAAGCTGAACATCCTCAAGATCGCTTAGATGCTTATAGAAACGATCCACCAGCTGTCCACGGTAAGCGATGATCTCATCCATCCGCTCAATCGCAGCATAAGCAACAGCCGATGCCAGGTCGTCCGCTTTGTATTTGTTGCCCAGACAAACCACCTGCTGCGTCGGGCTAACGCCGGACGCGACGGTTCTACCATAAGTATCGACAGCGAGACCGAGGAAGGCGAGCTGGTTGATCTTTTCCCGTAGGCCCTTGTCCTTGAACAGTAGGACGCCGCCATTGCTGCTGGCTATCTGCTTGGTCGGCGCGAAACTGAAGGCGATAAAATCGGCACCGCTACCGACACGCTTGCCATTCCGGATCGAACCGAATGCATGGGCCGCGTCTTCGATCATCGTCAGACCGCGGTCAGCTGCCAAGGTTCTGAGCGCCTCGAAATCCGCTTGCGGACCAGCATAGTGCATGCCGATGATCGCCTTAGTGCGCTCCGTGATCAGCGGCTTGACGGATTCTGCGGTCAGGGTAAGGGTCTTGGGATCGACGTCGGCAAAAACTGGATTCGCCCCGCAATAGGTTGCAACGATCGCCGTCGATACATAGGTGAAGGCCGGAACGATTACCTCGTCGCCGGGGCCAACATCGGCGGCGCGAAGCGCAAGATGCATGGCGGCGGTGCAACTCGATGTGGCGAGCGCACCATAATCACCCTCGTAGAGCTCTTCGACATTGGCTTCGAGGTCTTTCGAGACCGGGCCATAACCCCACCAACCGGAATCCAGAACTTCCTTCACATAATCCGTTGCAGCCGGGCTCAACCAAGGTTTAGAGACGAGGGTTGTAGATAACGAAGGCCTCTTCCATTTCTGCGGCATCTCGTAGGGCTCACTATCGACGATCTCTAGTGACGTATCTCTGAGGACGGCTTTTGACACAGCGGGATCCCGTATTACGGTGGACTTATGTTTTTCAAACCATTAGCGGCTCAAATAATGATTGAACTCGAATAACGTCAAGAAATTATTAAGATGCCACCATCTTTCTGTTAGCCGGTGAGTAAAATTTGTCGCAGATGAACCTGAAAGTTGATGAATTATAGATCAATTATGCGTAAAAGGCAGTTACGAACCTTGATCGTTGGCCGCCGAGCTGGCGATGATGGATTGATCATGATGGCAATCCATACCGCGTGATCGACTGACCCGGCTGTCGTAACCCGCCTTAATCGCCAGTTTGCGGGGTTTTTGTTTATGGAATGGAGAGCGAGGTGCAATTTAGACCCGCAAGAGTGCGTAAAGGGCCTTATCGTTCGCCGCATGTTGTTTTAAGACAACCGCGTATGGTCGCGTGGATCTAGCTCCAGGAGCAACCGTGGTCGCGATAAGATCCATCCTCGTCCTTGGCCTTTGTTTGTTGGCAGCCCTTATGGCGATGCCGTCGCAGCCCGTTTTGGCTGTGTCAACGACAAGTTTGACCAACGACACCGAACTGATGACCGTGGCTCGCCCGGCTCTTGAAACCCAGCTTGCGCAAGCAACGGGAACGGAGCGGCGTGGCCCGAGGCAACTTGGTGCCGCGCCTAGTTCGGTGCGGATACCTTCCCTGCAATGTCTTTCCGTTGCCGATGCCGAGGCGACGTTGAGGCAGCAGCAGCTTCGGCTCGGCCAGATCCATCAGCGCCCGTCAAGTACCTGCCCCAATGGCGGCGTCGTCGCTCAATCCCCACCCCGTGGCACCAGCGTGAGACCCGGAACGACGGTCGAAGTGATCGTCTCCAATACCGGGACAGACCAGGCACCTGCAGAGGGTTTGATCATACCAGACCTCGAAGGGCTGACCCCAGCCGAAGCGCAGAACCTGTTGCGCCGTGAGGGGCTCCAGATCGGTCAGATCGGCCGGGAGAGTGCCTCAGCACCGCTTGGAACGATTGTCAGCCAGATTCCAGCAGCGGGATCACCAGCCACTGTCGGTGGACGGATCAACATCACCGTCGCCGCCGAGGTCCGGGTCCCGGATCTGCGCAGGCTCAGCCGAGCTGACGCCATTGAGCGCCTGAACGAGGCCTCGCTCGCCCTTGGCCGTGTCACGGAGGAAAGCTCGTCTCAGCCCAGCGGTTCCGTCATCAAGCAATGGCCGCTACCAGGTGTCCCTGCCGCTGCAGAGGATAAGATCGACATCACCGTCGCCAAAGGCCAGCTCGTTCCCAATCTGCGCAATCTGGGTCTGAATGATGCGCGGGAAAAGCTCAGGGAAGCCGGTCTGCAGCCAGGCGAAGTGAACAGCCGGCCCTCAGATCAGCAGCGCGGCACCATCATCGAACAGCAGCCGCCAGCGAACGCCTCCGTCCGCCCAGGCATCTCAGTCGATGTTGTGTTGGCTGCAACCCCGGTGGTGCCCGACCTCACCGGCAAGACTCTCGATCAAAGCAAGCAGCTGCTTTCTGGACAACTCCTGTCAGTTGGTACCATCACCTCCAAGGTATCACCCCAATCCCAAGGGACCGTGCTCGAACAAAGCCCGAGGGCCAATAGCGAGGCTCCTGCGCGCAGCAAGATCAACATCGTCCTGGCCGAAGGCTTCGAGACGCCTGGCGTGGTCGGCCTTACCCTTGATGAGGCTGGCGCCGAGCTCGCCAAACAGCTGATGCGCCTGGGCGAGGTTGAGCGGCAGGTGGCGCCGGACGGCGACAATCGGATTGTCGCGCAAACACCGGTAGCCGGCGCCTCGGCTGCCCTTGGCGTCGCGATTGACGTCGTGGTTCGCGTGCCGCCAACGGTGCCTGATCTGATCGGCCTTAGCCAAGATGCTGTCACCGCGCGCCTGGCCGAACAGAAGTTGCCGTTGAGTGATGTGGGCTACCAGCTCGCCCCGGGCACGCCCAACCAAACGGTCATTCTCCAAACCCCTGCCCCCGGTACAAAGGTGTCAGGCGAGCTGACAGTCAACATCGTTCTGGCCGTGGATGGTCCTCCGCCGGAGCGCCCCGATCTCGTCGCCGTTCCCACGCTCAGCAATTTGACGGTTGCCCAAGCTGATCAAAATTTGAAGCTTGCAGGGCTGGTTCTGCAACTCGATGGCTCGCCAGGCGATGACCGGCCGCATCGAGTCACAGCACAGAGCCCTAAGCCCGGTCGCTTTATCAAGACCGGAACGCCCGTAACCGCCCTCGTCGAGGCGATCGATAAGGTGATCGTCCCCGACCTTTTCGGACTTGACCCGGACTTGGTCGATACCGTCCTTACCGATAGTTTTCTGGCCATCGGCGAACGGAGCTGGGCCCTGTCCACCAAGCAGCAGGGAACCGTTGTCGGTCAGGAACCGCCTGCTGGTACGGAGGTCGCCTTTGGGGTTCCCATCGATACCGTACTTTCAGCTAGTGCCCTCATCCCCGATCTGACCGGCATGACCCCGGAGGAGGCGGCCCGGATCCTTGGCGGACAGTCGCTACAGCTCGGTGGGATTGGGGAAGTCTTCTCGTTTCGCTGGCCAGGCACGATCGTCGCGCAGGAACCCGCAGCCGACAGCCCAACCGGAGGCGATACGCAGGTTCAGGTCGAGGTCGTCGGCTTGGTTGGACCGCTGACCGCTGGTGGCTCGCTATTACTGGCCCTTGCCGGTGTCGTCTGGTTCAAGACAAGGCAATCCGGTCAGGGCGGCGGCATGGCACCTGCCGCAACACCACCGCCTGTCTATGGCATCGCAAAGTCAGCGGTACCGAAGAAAAGGCCTGCCTTCAACAGAACAGCCAAGGCTGCGAGGCCGGAAGCGCCGCGAGCAGCCGAGCCCGATTACGTTGTCAATGTCGATGCGGGTACCCAAGTAATACAGACCGATGCAGCAAACCTCGTCAAACCATCGATACGCCTTCGCGGACGAGCCGATCAAGGGGAGCAACAGCTTGCAATCGAATCGTCCTGAACACACGGCGCCAGCCACGCTCAATGATTTCTTTTTGGGGCCGCCTAGCGACTGGCAAGCGCGCTTCATTAAGACGGCCGAAAGCCAGCAGAACACATCGGATGCCGGACGCGGCATCGGCGATGTCGATCGGCGCGTGATGACCAATAATGTCGCCGACAAGCTTAGAGATGCGCTTGACGTGCAGATCAACCAGATTTTGAAGTCAGCCTGGGCGCAACATCGCGATCTCCTCGATGATCTCGAGAAAAGCAAGCAATCCAAGGGGGAAACATTTCTGGTTCCGCTAGCCAATCACACCATCCGCTCGACCCATAACCCAGCCGTCGAGGTGATGGTCAACGATCGGCGCGTCGCCGCATTCAAGTTCAATGCCAATTTGATGATACGGATCCAGGGTGCTGTATTGAAAGTGGAAGGCGGTGAAGTCGTTGGGGTCGAATCGGGCGCCTGGCAAGGCGTTGGGCAGCTGAAATGCGGCCCGGTCACGCTGGTCGAGCATGAAACAGACGAACTCGATCTTGCGATGTCGCTCAACCCAAGACCGGCAAAACCGCAAGCGAAACCCAAAGCCAAGCCGCAGCGACCGACAGCAGCAGCGGCAGCTCCACAGAGCAAATTGCCGCCCAAGCCCAAGGTGAAGGTCGGGCGTGAGAGCCAGGCAGCCGGTCATGTTCCTCATTGGCAGCGCCCGAGATAGCGGCTCTGCTGCGAGGTCATGGATCATGGTCAAACCGGTGAGACGCGCGAACACCTGACTACAGCGCATACTATCGATGCCGGTGCGGCAGCGCTGAGAGCCGGCAAGCTTGTCGCCTTTCCGACCGAGACCGTTTACGGCCTTGGGGCCGATGCGACCAACGACCAAGCCGTTGCTTCTATTTTCGAGGCCAAAGGCCGGCCACGTTTCAACCCGCTGATCATCCATCTCCCGGATCGCGAACAGGCGTCCTCCCTCGCCATTTGGACACCGTTGGCCGATCGGCTTGCCAAACAGTTCTGGCCCGGCCCTCTGACCTTGGTCCTGGAGAAATGCGAAAATAGCCCGGTCTCGATGCTGGCCAACGCCGGCGGCGCCACCATCGCCCTTCGAACACCAGACCATCCGATCACCCTGGCCCTTTTGCGTAAGACCGGCTTACCGATTGCAGGCCCAAGCGCTAACCCTGCCGGTCGCATCAGTCCGACAACGGCGGACCATGTCATTCAAGGGCTAGGAGATCGCGTTGAAGTCGTGATCGATGGTGGCGCTGCGTCTATCGGTGTCGAGTCGACGGTGCTCGATCTATCCACGCCAACGCCGAGTCTCCTGCGTCCAGGCGGTCTGCCGCGCGAGACGATCGAAGCCGTCATTGGCAGTCCCCTGATCACCAGGGCCTGTACGGAAAGTGACGATCAGGCACCACGTTCTCCCGGACAGCTTCCCAGCCATTATGCGCCCCATCACCCCGTCAGGCTCGATGCCCATCACGTCAGGGCTGATGAAGCCTTGTTGGCTTTCGGGCAAGCGCCGATCGAAGGTGCAGCCTACACACTCAATCTCAGCAAATCGGGCGACCTGCGCGAAGCGGCTGGCAATTTGTTCGCCATGCTCCATGAGCTGGACCGGCAATCCGTCCTTGGCATCGCCGTCATGCCGATACCGGCGACCGGGTTGGGAGAAGCAATCCGCGATCGATTGAAGCGCGCGGCGATCAGGCCATGAACTCCCTCGGACCAAATGATCTGAAGAAGGGTTCAAGAATAGGAAGAGTGGTGTTATTGTCGCGACGGTTTTGATCGATCGTGATCTGATCATTGTCCACGCGTTCAAGAAAATCCTTTAAGGGACACGTTTTTTTGTTGGGACTCCTTTTTGACTTGGGGGTTGTCTTGGCGAGTGATTTCCTGCTGACGATGTCGAACATCGATGCTTGACATGAAAGGCTGAGGATAGGTGGCGGATCCGACATCATCACCGAATGATCGGCCTTTGAAGGCGTCGCCTGAGGTCATCGCGATACCACCGAAGGATGCAGGAGATCTTGCCGCACAACAGCAGGACGCATCATCGAAAACGGCCGCAGCCACTCCCAGCGAGACAGCTGAACCGGCGACCAATGCGACGTTTTCCAGCACCAACCAACACGTGGCCGACCGGCAGGGTGCCAGCCAACCGACAGAACGTTTCACGGGCACCAAGCACAACATCGCGCTGATCAACGATCCGAAGAATGGCCCACGCTTTACGCTGACCAAGAAGGAATCCGGCCTCGTCGAACCGGAGGCCGCGTCCGGAAAAGACACTGACCGGACCGAAGGCGTTGGTGAAAGCAAGCCTGCTTCGAAAAACGTCTCTCCATCGGCAGAGGCGTCATCAGCAACCGAGAAATCGGATGACGCGAGCGCTCCTAGCGCAGCAGCGATCGGTTTGGCCTTTCCCACCGCCAACACGGCGCCTGCGGCCTCGCCCGCAGCTAGCTCCCCCGGGAATCCGCCCGACGCCGAACCGCCGGGCAAGGTGCCGGTCGATTCGTCCAAGACCTTTATCGGTCCAAACGGCACCTATTATGACGAGGCCTGGCGTTGGATGGACTGGCGCGGGACCAAGAGGAGCTGGAACTGGTCGGCTGCGTTGACCTTCGGCCATTGGTTTGCCTATCGCCGCCTCTTTGGACTGGCGGCAGTCGCCGTTGTCTGGCTGATGGCGCTCGCGGCCGCCGTCGTCAACAATGTCCATATCGGCATCGTTGCCGTTCTCCTGGCGTTAACCGTCGTCATGATCGGGCAATATGCCAACATCCTCTATTTCACCTTGTTTCGCCGATCAGTAGCGCATATCACCGAAAAGGGTGAGGGCAGCTATGACGAATTAACCACACAGCTTGCCGAGGCTGGCGGCATCAACCCCATTGCGCCTTGGATCATGGCCGGGATTAGTGTCATCGGTATGGTGCTGGTGGTCGCCGCGACCTATTTCTGGCGAGGCGGTCTTCTCCTTAATATCTGGCCGCTTTGAGCTCATCGCCGATACGCCTAGCAGAGCGTCCTGAATTCATAAGAAATCCCAGCCTTATCGCCCCTTGTTTGTTGACATCATCGGCTTCGTGGCTAATATCCGGTGTTCGTCGGATGGTGTGTCTGTCCGGGCGCATCTTTTTGCGTCGTTTTCAATGGATCCGGATTAGTGATGTACGCAGTGATCAAAACAGGCGGCAAGCAATATCGTGTTGCGGCCGGCGATGTGATCAAGGTTGAGAAGCTCGACGGCGACGTCGGCGACAAAATCGGCTTCGATCAAGTTCTAATGGTCGGCGACGAGGCTGCTGAGAACAGCGCCAAGTTCGGCACGCCGGTGATTGCCGGCGCTGAAGTCACCGCCGAAGTTCTCGAGCAGGGCAAGGGCGACAAGGTGCTGATCTTCAAGAAGAAGCGCCGTAAGAACTACCGTCGCACCCGCGGCCACCGCCAGTGGCAGACTGTGCTGCGCATCAGCGATATCAAAGTCGCCTAGCCCGGCCAAACGTCGGCCTCGGTTACTTGCTTGAGCCCTTGCGTTGGGGCTCTGCGATAAGAACAAGTCAAGCCAGGCGTCGCTGACGCCCGCGTTGGAAGGAGTTGGGTCATGGCCCATAAAAAAGCAGGTGGTAGTTCTCGCAATGGCCGCGATTCACCCGGACAGAGGCTTGGCGTCAAGAAATTCGGCGGTGAGCATGTCATCCCCGGCAACATCATCATTCGCCAATGTGGAACCAAATGGCATCCCGGTACGAATGTCGGCATGGGTCGTGATTTCACCCTTTTCGCTCTCGTTGAAGGCAAGGTGAAGTTCCGCAAGGGTCCAAAGCGCGGCAAGACTTACGTGGCGATCGAGCCCTTCGAGGCCGCCGCCGAGTAGAGTGCGCCACGACACAGTTTACGGAAAAGGGGATGGCGCGCCGTCCCCTTTTTTGATTCAGGCAAGTACGAAAAAATGCGCTTTCTTGATCAGGCAAAGATCTACATCAAGGCCGGCGATGGCGGCAGCGGCTGCGTCAGCTTCAGGCGGGAAAAGTATATTCCTCGCGGTGGTCCCAATGGCGGCGATGGTGGTGATGGCGGTGATGTCATCGTCCGCGTTGATGAGGGGCTGAACACCCTCATCGACTTTCGCTATAAGCAACATTTCAAGGCAAAACGCGGCACCCATGGCATGGGCAGTAACCGAACAGGCGCCGGTGGCGCCGACATTGTTCTCGATTTGCCACAGGGAACGCAGATCTTTGCGGAAGACGGTGAAACGCTACTCGCTGATCTGAAAGAGCCTGATCAGGTGATTACCTTGCTGCGCGGTGGACAGGGTGGCCAGGGCAATGCCAGGTTCAAATCTTCGACCAACCAAGCACCGCGCTTTGCCCAACCCGGCGAAGAAGGCGAAGAGCGCTGGATCTGGCTCAAACTCAAGCTTCTCGCCGATGCCGGCCTGGTGGGCCTGCCCAATGCCGGCAAGTCCACATTCCTCGCCGCCGTGTCCCGCGCCCGGCCGAAGATCGCGGATTACCCCTTCACCACGCTGGAGCCCAAGCTCGGCACCGTGCTGATCGACGATAACAGCTTCGTCATCGCCGATATCCCGGGCTTGATCGAAGGTGCTCATGAGGGAGCAGGTCTTGGTGATCGCTTCCTGGGACATATCGAGCGCTCTGGCGTCCTGATCCATCTGGTGGACGGCACCGAAGAGGATGTCGCCGGCGCTTACCGCACCATTCGCACCGAACTCGAAGCTTATGGCGAGAACCTCGGGGTTCGGCCTGAACTGGTTTGTCTGAATAAAGCGGATGCGCTGACCGAAGATGTCCTGGCCGAACGCTTGGCAGCTCTCGAGGCTGCCGCTGGCCGGCGGGTGATCGTTACATCCGGGGCGAGCGGCATCGGTGTTACGGATGTCCTGCGCATGGCCTGGAAGGAGATCCAAAAAGCGAAGGAGGAGGCCCTGGCGTGAGCCGCCTCGTCATCAAAATTGGTTCGTCATTGCTGGTCAAGACAGGACATGGCCTGCGCAAGGACTGGCTACAATCTCTCGCCGCTGACCTCGCGGACCGACGGGCTGCCGGCGACGACGTGATCATCGTCACCTCCGGCGCCATCGCCATGGGCCGAAGCGCACTTGGGACGGGCATTGAACTTGGAACGCGGCTCGAAGAGAAACAGGCCGCCGCCGCCATCGGCCAGATCCATCTGGCCCATGCCTTTCAATCGAGCCTCGCCGCCCATGGCCTGACCGCTGCCCAGGTGCTCTTGACCCTGGAGGACACTGAAAACCGCCGCCGTTATCTGAATGCCCGCTCCACCATCGAAGCCCTTCTTCGCCTCGGTGCCATCCCGGTAGTCAATGAGAACGATACGGTCGCCACCAGCGAAATTCGCTTTGGCGACAATGATCGCCTCTCCGCCCGCGTCGCGGTCATGACTAGCGCTGACGAGCTTGTTCTTCTCTCAGACGTCGATGGTCTCTACACCGCCAATCCGAAGCTCGACGACAAGGCCAGACGCCTTGACCGGATCGAGGAGATCACGCCTGAGATCGAGGCGATGGCCGGCGGCACCGGTAGTTCGGTCGGCACCGGCGGCATGATCAGCAAACTCATCGCCGCCAAAATCGCCAGCCGGGCCGGCTGCCGCGTTATGTTGGCGCCGGGGCTTGGTCAACACCCATTGCGCCAGCTTGGGGATGGGGGCGCGCATACTGAGTTCGTTGCCAGCACCACGCCGCGCCGGGCTCGAAAACACTGGATTGCCGCTTCGCTCGGCGCCATGGGCGTGATCACCATCGACGAGGGTGCGGCGGCGGCCTTGAAACGAGGCCGCTCGCTCCTGCCTGCCGGCGTCACTGCCATCGACGGGCGCTTTGAGCGTGGTGATCCTCTTTTGATACGCGGCCCCGAGGGTCAGGATGTCGCCAAGGGCCTTTCCGCCTATGACGCCGACGACGCCCGCCAGATCCAAGGTCAAAAAACCGAGGTAATCGCCTCACTGCTCGGCTATCAGGGGCGAGATGAATTGATCCACCGGGACGATCTCGTGCTTTTGTAGCGGGGGTCCCCCCTGGCGTCTCAGCCAGGTTGAGCTATGTTATTTGCCAATGTAATCGGCATGCGAGTTGGGGAGCAGCATCATGGCGAAATTCGGCGTCGGGCAATCGGTTCTAAGGGTTGAAGATCAAAAGTTCATCACCGGCGAGGGCCGCTACACCGACGATATCAATCTCGACGGCCAGGCATACGGCGTCGCCGTGCGCTCGCCGGAAGCCCATGCCCGGATCAAAAACATCGATGTCACCGCTGCCAAAACGGCCTCAGGCGTGATCGCCGTCATTCTCGCTGACGACATCACCGCCCATGGCAACATCGACCTTCCCTGCGCCATCCCGATGGAAAACCGTGACGGTAGTGCCGGCATCACCCCACTTCGCCCGGTGCTCTGCAAGGATCGCGTTCGCCATGTCGGCGACCATGTCGCCTTCATCGTCGCCGAAACCCCGGTTCAGGCGAAAGACGCCGCCGAGCTGGTGATCGTCGACTACGACAGCCTTCCTGCTACCGCCAACACGGCAAATGCTGCTGATGGCAATCAGCCTCTCGTTCATGATCATGTCCCCAACAATTTGGCCTTCGATTGGGAATTTGGCGATCGTGCCGGCACGGAGACTGCGCTCTCCAAAGCAGACTACGTCGTCGAGTTGGAGCTGATCAATAACCGCCTGATTTCCAACCCCATGGAACCGCGGGCCGCGGTTGCCGATTTCAAAGGGTCGGAGCTTACGATCCATGTCTGCACCCAGGGTGGCTGGTTGTTTTTGGACCCTCTGGCCTCGGTGATGGGGATCGATCGGGAAAAGATTCGGGTGCTGACCCCGGATGTCGGCGGTGGCTTCGGCACCAAGGCCTTCTTCTATCCGGAATATGCGCTGGCTTCGGTCGCATCGCGCCAACTGAACCGCCCTGTCAAGTGGACGGCGGAACGATCGGCTGACGTCTTCGTCTCCGACGTCATGGGCCGGGATCATGTCACCAAGGCGAAGCTTGGCCTGGATGCCGATCACAACATCCTTGGCATGGAGGTCGAGACCACCGCCAATATGGGCGCTTACTGCAATATGTTCGCGCCCTTCATCCCGACGGGTGCTGCTCTCAAGGTTCTGCCCGGCGTCTATGACGTCAAAAACATGGTCTACCGCGTGCTCGGCGTGCTCACCAACACCACGCCGGTCGATGCATACCGAGGGGCCGGCCGTCCAGAGAGTATCTATCTGATGGAGCGGCTGATCGACAAAGCCGCCCGCCAGCTCGGCGTCGAACCGGTCGAGCTTCGCCGGAAGAACTACATCGGCGCCGGGGCCATGCCGTTCAAGACCACGGCGGGCGAAGTCTATGACAGCGGCGAATTCTCCCGTGTCACCGACGAGGCCTTCAAGATCGCTGACGTTGCCGGCTTCAAGTCAAGGAAGGCGGCCTCCGCCAAATATCGCGGCATCGGCATGAGCTATTATATCGAAAGCACTATGGGCGATCCCCAGGAGGCGGCAAAAATCCGCTTCGAGGAGGACGGCATGGTCTCGATCGTGGTCGGCACCCAATCAGGCGGCCAGGGTCACGCCACGGCTTATGCCCAGGTCCTGGTGGATCGTCTCGGCGTGCCGTTCGAGAAAATCCAGATGGTCGAAGGCGACACCCGCGAGCTGAAGCAAGGCGGCGGCACGGGTGGGTCGCGCTCGCTGACCGCAGAAGGGCTCGCCATCAGGAAAGCCTCTGACGTCGTCATCGAAAGCGGCAAGCACTACGCGTCTCAGGAGTTCGAGACCGCAATCGCCGATATCCAATTTTCTCGCGAGACCGGCGAGTTCAATGTCACGGGCACGGACCGTAAGATTTCCGTCCTGGAGCTCGCCGCAAAATCAAAAAGCATGACGCCGCCGGGCAATCAGGAACCGGGCATGGACGCCGAAGCGATTGCCGACATCCCGCAATGGACTTTCCCCAATGGCTGCCATATCGCCGAGGTCGAGGTCGATCCCGAGACCGGCGTGGTGACCGTTGAACGCTACACCGCCGTCGATGATTTCGGCGTGGTGGTCAATCCCATGCTGGTGGCAGGCCAGGTTCATGGCGGCGTGGTCCAGGGTATCGGCCAGGCGCTTTACGAGAACGCAGTTTATGATGAGGCCGGGCAATTGGTCTCCGGTTCCTTGATGGATTACTGCATGCCAAGGGCCGATGGCGTGCCCTCCATGACGGTCTCGACCGTCGAGGTGCCCTGCAAGAACAACGAGATGGGCGTCAAGGGTTGCGGCGAGGCGGGATCGGTGGCATCCCCAGCTTCAGTGATCAACGGCATCATTGATGCCTTGCAGCATCTGGGTGTCACCGAGGTCGACATGCCAGCCACACCTGAAGCCATCTGGCAGGTTATCCAAGCCCATAAAGGCGCCGTAGCCGCCGAATAAAAAAGGCAGGGCATCCGCCAAGCGGACAGCTCGTCGACACGAGGTCATTGGTAGGCTGGATCGGCTTGGACCGATCTTGCCTACATGGCCTACCGGATGACCTTATGAGGCTAGGCGGGCGGACTCCCAGGATCTCAGGGCCCCGGTCATCATCGTTAATGTCCAAGAGTTAAGGCCTGGTTAGCTTGGCAGGAACAAAGACTGGCAAATGACGACGGCTTGGAGCGTATTCCTGTCAGATGAGGTCGCAAGCGGCCCAAGACAAAAAAAACCCGGTGGAAAACCACCGGGTTTTAACGAACGACAGTTTAGAACGGGATCGGTCTAGCGGTATTCTTCCGGGAGGAAGTAGAGGTAATCCTGCTCTTCAGCGACGACGGCATGACACTCGTTGCAGAACTGCACCGAAGCATCGCCGGCACCGCCAGTGGCCCCAAACGTGCTACCGTCGGGCATGATCATCGTGTACTTCCAGTCACCGCTGGCTTCACTGAAGCCAGGTGCCATCTTTTCCATGAGGAAAAGCGGTCCAAGGGTCGCTTTACCGTTGGCACCAACGGAGAAACTGTCCTTGGCTAGAACTGAGCCCACGGGCAGCGGCTGCATTTCCTCATAATTGATGTAGTCAGCGCCAGTGCGGTTGCCCCAATTCATCACATAGCGACCGCCATGGGTTCCTGAGACATAAGGCTGGCTGCTGTACTGCCACCAACCGAGGAACTTGCCTGCAGCCGGATCGTCAGCGGCTGCATAGGCCTCTTGCATCGCACCCTTGACGCAATCGTAGATGGCAGCCGCTTCAGCATCGGTTAATTCAGCTGCACCGCCTGCACCGCAAGGGTTACACGGACCACAGGGGCCACAGGGATTGCAGGGGTTAGCAGCCGCGCAAGGATTGCAAGGGTTGCAGGGATTAGCCGCTGCACACGGGTTGCAAGGGTTGCACGCCGCTGCGCAGGGATTACAGGGGTTGCAGGGGTTCTTTGCAGCGCAGGGGTTACAAGGATTACACGCTGCCGCTGCACAGGGATTGCAGGGGTTGGCAGCCGCACAAGGATTGCAGGGGTTCGCACTGGCAAGCCTTGGCACCACACATTCGGTTGCACCGGCACCACCGCCCGCTGCACAGGGATTGCATGCACCGCAAGGACCGCAGGGATTACAGGGGTTCGCGGCGGCGCAGGGGTTGCAGGGGTTGGCTGCAGCACAGGGATTACAAGGATTAGCTGCTGCACAAGGGTTACAGGGATTACAAGGTTTGCAGGCTACCTTAACGATACCGGGCATCGCCGCATCACGGCTGATGGCATCCGGCAGAACGCTCGAGGCGGCTGGCGCTGCTTTTGCCGGACGAGCGAAGCAAACCCCAAGGCCGAGACCGGTTGCGGCCACACCGAGACCAAGAACCATAGGCAGCACAGTGGTCGATCTGAGTTGCCGTCTTGTGGGCCGTAGAAACTGTTTAAGAGATTCTATTGTCATGATGTGCCTTCCATCGCGTTGGCGTTCGCCTGATTGAGCCGATCGGCCTGCTTCTCTTTCGCGCCATTTCTGGAATCAGGACACGAAGAGACCAACAGCTTGTTCGCGTATCTGGCAACACTCTCATCATGACGTCAATTTAACCTATTTCACAAATATGTGATGTCACGCGATGGCATCCTTTCAAACGGCATCGTCATCTGATCTAGCCGATATCCAAGGACGGTCATGGATCTTCAATTTTTACAGTACCAGAATGCTAAATTCGTCGTGCTAAGACGATCAAGGTGGGCCGGCTGTCTTGGCGCGACTTGATAACACAGGCCGTTCCGCGGCAAATCAATGCCCCTTCAAACCCACCGAAAAACAAAGGCGCCCCAAAGGACAGCGATCGCCATGGCGCCCCAAAGAGGTGTGCCCATCAGGCCGAGCCAGGCAAGAAAAATGAAAGCCGAACCTAGAAGCGTGATGAACAGTCGATCGCCCCTGGTGGTATCCAGGCCTAAAACGCCACGCTTCGGCGAACCGCCGGGATAGCGGTATTCCAAAAGTCCCATGGCCATGATGCAAGCGGCAATGAACAAAAAGAAACCGGCGGTCGGCCAGGTCCATGCCATCCAGGTCAGGTCCATTTTTTTGTTACCTTTCCATCAATGCCATGGACATTCCATCACACGCGACCGAGCGCGAAGCCTTTGGCGATGTAGTTACGGACGAAATAGATGACGAGCGCGCCTGGCACGATCGTCAGGCAGCCTGCTGCTGCCAGCAACCCGAGCTCATAGCCCGACGTCGAGGCCGTTCGGGTCATGGTCGCGGCAATCGGTTTGGCGACCACGGCGGTCAGATTCTTCGCAAGCAGCAGTTCCACCCAGGAAAACATGAAGCAGAAAAACGCGGCGACCCCGATGCCAGCCGTGATGGTCGGCACGAAAATCTTGAAGAAGAAGCGCGGAAAGGAATAGCCGTCCACATAGGCTGTCTCATCCAGTTCCTTTGGCACACCAGACATGAAGCCCTCGAGAATCCAAACAGCGAGCGGGATGTTAAAGAGGCAATGGGCAAGCGCCACCGCGATATGGGTGTCGAACAACCCGACGGCTGAATAAAACTGGAAGAAAGGCAGCGCAAACACCGCGGGCGGCGCCATACGGTTGGTCAAAAGCCAGAAGAAAAGATGCTTGTCGCCCAGGAACCGATAGCGGGAAAACGCATAGGCCGCTGGCAAGGCGGCAGCAACCGAAATCACCGTGTTGATACTCACATAGATGAGCGAATTGACATAGCCCATATACCAAGTCGGATCGGTGAAGATGGTCCGGTAGTTCTCTAATGTGAACTCCTTAGGCCAGAGGCTGAATCCGCCCAGGATCTCATTGGTGGTCTTAAACGACATGTTTAACAGCCAATAGATCGGCAGCATCAGGAAGATGATGTAAAGGGTCGGCACCAGCCAGCTATAGCGTCGCATCAGTGGTGCGACCAGAGCGCTACGTTGACTTGGCGAGGCTTTGAAGCGTTTGAAGCCATGCCTGCGCCCCGCACAATTTTAAGAGTCAATGAAGTGGTCATCCCCCCCCCCCTTAATTCTGCTCGTCGCGGGTCATGACGGTGTAGAAGATCCAGCTCACCAGCAGCGTCATCAGGAAGTAGATCAGCGACATCGCAGCGGCCGGGCCGAGGTCGAACTGACCAAGGGCGATCTTTACCAGATCGATCGACAGGAAGGTGGTGGTATTGCCCGGCCCACCGCCGGTCAGGACGAAGGGCTCGGTGTAGATCATGAAGCTGTCCATGAAGCGAAGCAGGATGGCGATGGTCAGGACCCGCTTCATCTTCGGCAGCTGAATGTAGCGAAAAATCGCCCAAGGCCTAGCACCATCGATCTTGGCAGCTTGGTAATAAGCATCCGGGATCGAGATCAAGCCCGCATACGCGAGCAGCACCACGAGCGAAGTCCAATGCCAGACATCCATCAGGATGACCGTGAACCAGGCGGCAATCGGTCCTTGGGTCATGTTGTAATTGAAGCCCGCACCATTCAGCACGTAACCCAGAAAACCGATATCCGGCAGCGCAAAAATATTCCACATCGCGCCGACCACGTTCCAGGGGATTAGGAGCGGTAAGGCCATGAGCACCAAGCAGACCGACACCCAAGGACCTTCGCGTGGCATGGCAAGGGCGATCATCACGCCGAGTGGTATTTCGATCACGAGGATCGTGCCGGTGAAGAGCAGCTGCCGGCCAAGGGCTGCGTGGAACCGTTCGGAATGCAGCACCTGCTCGAACCAGCCGATGCCGTACCAGAGAAAGACGTTGTTACCGAAGGTTTCCTGAACCGAATAATTGACCACAGTCATCAGCGGCACGAGGGCATTGAAGGCAACCAGCAAAAGCACCGGCAGAACAAAGAACCAAGCTTTTTGATTGGTGGTCCTGTTCAAGGTTCAGCCCTCCTGCTCGGTGAGCCAGCCATCGGCATAGACCCGCGTACGCGCGGGATCGAAGACTAAGTGACCTTTTTCGCTTGGGACTTCCTCACCTTCTCTTGCGAGAAGATTGATCCGATGATCGCCAGCACGGGTTTCCACAACCCGATAGCGCCCGGCATCCGCAACCTTAACAATGTCGACCGGTACACCGGTCTCGGCGAAGCGAACGAATTCCGGCCGCACCCCGATTTCCAACTGCTTGGCGTTGTGAGTGTCGCCGATACCATTGCCGATAGTGATGGGCACATCCTGCAACAACGCGCCGCCTTCACTGACGGCGCAGGGCAAAACATTCATCCCGGGCGAGCCGATGAAATGGCCGACAAAGGTATGAGCCGGCCGCTCGAACAGCTCGACCGGCGTACCGATCTGCACCACCTCGCCTTCCTGCATCACGACCACCTGATCGGCAAAAGTCAGGGCTTCGGTCTGATCATGGGTGACGTAAATCATGGTCACACCGACCTTTTGATGCAGTTCCTTCAGCTTGGAGCGAAGGGTCCATTTCAGATGCGGGTCGATCACGGTCAGCGGCTCGTCGAACATGATGACATTGACGTCTTCCCGCACCAGCCCGCGCCCCATCGAGATTTTTTGCTTGCCGTCAGCGGTCAGCCCGGACGCTCTTTTTTGTAACAAGTCATCGAGTTCAAGCATCCCCGCGATGTCGCGCACACGGCTATCGACCTTGGCCTGCTCGACACCACGATTGCGCAGGGGAAAGGCCAGGTTGTCGTAGACGGTCATGGTGTCGTAGATGACCGGGAATTGGAAAACCTGGGCGATATTGCGTTGATCCGGCGGCAAGGCGGTCACATCCTCGCCATCGAACAGCACCCGACCCTCACTCGGGGTCACCAGGCCAGAGATGATGTTGAGAAGCGTCGACTTCCCGCAGCCGCTTGGCCCGAGCAAGGCATAGGCCCCTCCATCTGACCATTCGATATCGATTTTCTTGATGGCCCAATCCTCGTCGCTGGACGGCGACTTGGCGTAGCTGTGACGAAGCTCTTTCAGGCCGATCATTGCCATCTCTGGGGCCCCTTTAGTCGACGTGTCATCAGCCGGCAATCAGTGTATCGTCGGGGCCGAAATAGAGACATTGGTCGGCGTTTAGAAAAAACTCGTGACGTTCGCCAATTTGGAAAGGGTGAACGCCGTGACTTTGGGACACCCAGCTATGCCCGCCGATCTCGAAATGGGCCACGCTCTCGGATCCGGAAATTTCTGTGATTTGCACGCGCCCTTCGAGACGGACGGCCATTTCGTTCTCTTTCGCCGGAACCACGAAATGAGGACGCACGCCAACGGTATAGGGGCCATCGGCTTTCCCCGCGATCGGGCCGGTCGCCGGCCAGCGGGTTAAATCACCCATAAGAATTTCATCGCCCTGTTTGGTCACCGCCATCGCATTGATGGGCGGGTCTGAAAAAACGCGGGCGGTGATGAGATCACCTGGTGACCTGTAGATCGCCGCCGTCTCGCCGAACTGGGTTACCCGCCCCTCATGAAGGCAGGCGGTATGGCCGCCAAGCAGAAGGGCTTCGGTCGGCTCGGAGGTCGCATAGACAACCAGCGCGCCGCGCCCGGCCAAAAGCTTAGGCAGTTCGTCGCGCAGCTCTTCTCTAAGCTTGTAGTCGAGATTGGCAAGCGGCTCATCGAGGAGCACTAGCTTGCTGTCCTTGACCAAGGCACGCGCCAAGGCCGTTCGCTGCTGTTGACCGCCGGAAAGCTCGGAAGGCCGCCGCTTCAGCATCGGCGTCAACTTGGTCAGCTCCGCAATCTCGCCGACACGACGCTCGATGTCACCGCGGCTCATCCCGGCAACGCGCAACGGCGAAGCAATGTTTTCATAGACGGAAAGATTGGGGTAATTGATGAAAAATTGATGAACCAGCGACACATTGCGTTTCTGTGGCGAAAGCCCGGTGATGTTCTCACCATTCAGCCAGATCTCACCGGATGTCGGCTTTTCCAATCCGGCCATCAGCTTGATCAGCGTCGTCTTGCCAGCTCCCGTAGCGCCGAGCAGGACGTTAAAGCCCGTGGTCGCAAGCTCGAGCTCGGTATCGAAAATATGGGTGTCTGCGCCAACGCGTTTGACGACGTTTTTTAGTGCCAGAGTCATGAAGAATGCTTCCTGGACATGCGGTTCCAGCCAAGACAAGCCGCTGGCGAGATGTCGCCGGGATGTTGCCCGGCGACATTGTCGTCACGTCGTAGCTTAGCCGTCGCTCCAGCGCTTGACGAGTTCGTCATAGTTGACGGTTTCGCCTTGCGGCTTCTCATTCTCGAGCTTGGCCTTGGGTGAGCCTTCCATGCTCAGCCACTCCTCCGGGTCCTTCTCCTCATTGAGGCGAGGACCACAGCCACCGTAAACGTTGGCGGCTTCATCAGCGGCCTGCATGCGTGCCATGGTGATGTCCATCTCGCCGGCCAGCCGATCCATGGCTTCCTGCGGGGAGAACGCACCGGAATTGACGTCTCCGATCTGCTGCCACCAGATTTGGGCAAGCTTCGGATAGTCGGGCACGTTGACGCCAGTCGGCGACCACATCACCCGGTCAGGCGAACGATAGAACTCCACCAGACCGCCAAGCTTCGGCGCCCGCTCAGTAAAGCTCTCATGTCGGATATCGCTGTCCCGGATCGGGGTCAGCCCAACATGGGTTTTCTTCAATGAGACGGTTTTCGACACCACGAATTGGGCGTAGAGCCAAGCCGCTTTCCGGCGATCCACTGGGGTGCTTTCGAAAAGCGTCCAGGAACCAGCGTCCTGATAGCCGAGCTTTTGGCCCTCTTCCCAGTAAGGACCGTGGGGTGACGGTGCCATCCGCCAAAGCGGATTGCCCTCATCATCCACGGTATTATTGCCTTCTGACTTCGGCGCCACCATTGAAGCGGTGAAGGCCGTGTACCAGAAGATCTGCTGGGCGACGTTACCCTTCGAGAGCGAGGGGAGGGACTGATAAAAATCCATGCCCAGGGCGCCTGGGGGCGCGTATTTTCTCAGCCACTCCATGTATTTGTTGAGGGCGTATTTGGCGGCCGGGCCGTTGGCGGCACCGCCGCGTGAGACCGAGGAACCGACGGGGCTGCAGCCGTCCACGCGGATGCCCCATTCGTCGACGGGGACGCCGTTGGGGAGGCCGACATCGCCGGCGCCGGCCATGGAGAGCCAGGCGTCGGTGAAGCGCCAGCCGAGGTCCGGGGCCTTCTTGCCGTAGTCCATATGGCCGTAGATGGCGACGCCGTCGACTTCCTTGACGTGCTCGGAGAAATATTCGGCGATGTCCTCATAGGCGGACCAGTTGACGGGGACGCCGAGGGGGTAGCCGTAGATTTCCTCGAAGCCGGCCTTGATGTCGGGGTCGGTGAACCAGTCGTAGCGGAACCAGTAGAGGTTGGCGAACTGCTGGTCCGGGAGCTGGTAGAGCTTGCCGTCGGGGCCGGTGGTGAAGTCCTTGCCGATGAAGTCGTCGACGTCGAGGGTGGGCAGCGTGACATCCGCGCCTTCGTTCGCCATCCAGTCGGTGAGGTTGCGGACTTTCTGGTAGCGGCTGTGGGTGCCGATCAGGTCGCTGTCGTTGATGTAGGCGTCGTAGATGTTTTCATCGGACTGCATTTGCGTCTGCAGCTTTTCGATGACGTCGCCTTCCTGGATCAGGTCGTGGGTGACCTTGATGCCGGTGATTTCCTCGAAGGCCTTGGTGAGGGTTTCGGACTCATAAGAGTGGGTCGGGATGGTTTCGGAGACGACCTTGATCTCCATGCCCTTGAAGGGCTCGGCGGCGTCGACGAACCACTGCATTTCCTCCATCTGCGCTTCCTTGGAGAGCGTGGAGGGCTGGAATTCGTCGTTGATCCACTTTTCGGCAGCCGCCATATCCGCGAACGCAGGCGCGTTCAGGCTTAACGCCAGCGCGACAGCCGCGCTGGAGAGGAGGGTTTTTCGAAGCATTTTTGGTCTCCCTGTTTGCTTCCTAGTACGAACCAAAAGTCATGCCCTCGTCACACGAGCCAGAAGACGAGGGCGGCGTAGATGAGGGCGACGGCGAGGGCTGGCCAGAGGCTGCCGCCGACGAAACCGAGCCAGGCGAGCTGGATGAAGGCGGAGCCGAGGAGCGAGATGAACAGGTGATCGCCGCGGGTGGTGGGAATGCCCAAGAGACCCACGCGCTCGACGGTGGGGTATTTGAGTTCGAGGATGGTGAACGTCACGAGCAGGAGCGCGATGACGACGAAGAAGATGGCGGTGGGGCCGGTCCAGGCCATCCAGGAGAGGTTTACCATTTTTTAACGTTACTCCCCTATAACGAATGAAGTGGCCACGCCACCCACTCAGACGCGTCCGAGGGCGAAGCCCTTGGCCATGTAGTTGCGGACGAAATAGATCACCAAGGCACCTGGAACGATCGTCAGAATGCCCGCTGCTGCCAGCAGCCCCCAGTCGAGGCCGGTGGCGGACACGGTGCGCGTCATGACGGCGGCGATGGGTTTGGCTTCGGTGGTGGTGAGGGTGCGGGCCATGAGGAGCTCGACCCAGGAGAACATGAAGCAGAAGAAGGCGGTGACGCCGATGCCGGTCTTGATCAGAGGCATGAAGACGGTCGCGAAGAAGCGGGGGAGCGAGTAGCCGTCGATATAGGCCAT
>JBOEHJ010000076.1:0-45509 GCA_050633905.1 Geminicoccales bacterium | reverse complement strand
TGGTGCCGGCGAGAGGACTTGAACCCCCAACCTCCCGCTTACAAGGCGGATGCTCTACCAATTGAGCTACACCGGCATGACGTTACAATATGGGTCTTAAGAAGCTTTGTCAGGACACGCAAGACCTTTGCTTCGCTGATTCTTCTCTCAATTGGATGCTGCTCTGGATTGCTGGTTGTTGTCGACCTGGATGAGCTGCTGGTCGCGTAGCTGATAGCCGATCGGATCGAGACTGGTTCCGTCGGCATCCACCAACTTCAGCCAGATCACACCTTCGTCGATTTCTTCCACTTCGGCCTCTGACGGTCGTGACTTGACAATGGTCAGAAGTTTTACGCCGGCAAGCTCATAGGTCTCTTCAGCATCCAGATAACTCATGAGATATTGGCGATAGGCGGACTGATCGGATTGGTAGGCGAGAAACACCACGGCATCGTCGCGGCCATCCGCATTGAGATCGCCGTACGCCGCAATCTCGATGTCGGCGTCCACTTCCATCCATTCGCCGATCCTTGCCGCATCAGCTTCGATGATCGTTTGAAGTCGCGGATTGAGCAACGAAGATTGCTCAGTTGTTTCCTCCGCTAAGGTCTCAAGTTCGCTTGTTTCGGTTGTTGTTGGGGTCGCAACGGCAACTTGCGTATTATCCGGCTCATTGGCCTGGCTTTGGACTTGCTCATCAACTTCTTCAACGACAGGCGCTATCGAGCGAGCAGCTGTTTGGATGACGGTATCGTCAGCGCTGCATTGCCAGCCTTCGTCGGTCCACTTCTCGACGATGAAGTCGAGGCGCTTCGTGCAAAAATTTGAATCATGCTCCGCGCGCCAGAGTTGCTGGCCGGTTTCACTTCGATCGGTTTCTGACCAGTAGATCAGCGAACAAGGTTTGCCCTGTTGTGGGTTGTCGACTTCAATTCTCAAACGACGAAGATCATCACCAAGGTTACAGGAACGGCTGGCGGTAATGGCGGCCCCATCCGATGTTACCGGTAGAACATTTGGGCTTACGGCCAGGTCGTCGAGCGATCTAATTATCCCCGTACCGGCAACGATGTTGACCACTGACGATTGTTGACAAGTCCAGCCATCATCTTCGAGTTCGCCCTTTGTCTTCTCCAGTTGCTGCGGGCAGTAGTCGCGGTCAAAGCTTGCGCTGTAGAGCACCGAGCGTCGGTTCTGCGCCTCCTCTATAACTACCTCACAAGGAAGTGTGTGGCCCTCTTTTTTAACCTCGACCGCGATGCGGAGCGCAGCATCATCTTGCTGACACTGATATTCGCCGGCCAGAACCTGTGCTGCTGCTAAAGGCACGGTTCCGAGAGCCAAGGCGGCAGCCCGAACAAACCTCAACATATCTAACCCTGTCTCGCCAAATACACTATCTTTCAGAGATTGAGCACCGTCTATATCACAAACCTTTCACGCGTGCGACCTATGCCCCAACGCGTCCAACTTCTCACTGAAACGAACAGACTGATGGGGCAAGCTATTCCTAAGACGCCAAGAAAAAAGAGGCGGCTTGCGCCGCCTCTTGATCCAAACCCCGCTTGTCGCGGTTGAGTTAGCTATCGCCCTTGATCTGATAGGCTGTACCCCAGCCCCAAGCGCCCGAGCCGAAGCCACGTGCCACGATGCGTTCCCGGTAAATGTCGGAAAGCACGTCACCGTCACCACCGAGGAGCGCTTTGGTCGCGCACATCTCAGCGCAAAGTGGCAGCTTGCCCTCGGCCAGACGATTGCGACCATATTTCGAGAACTCGTCGCTCGACATGTCCTCTTCGGGCCCGCCGGCGCAAAATGTGCATTTGTCCATCTTGCCGCGGGAACCGTAGTTACCGGCAGATGGAAACTGCGGCGCGCCGAAGGGGCAGGCATAGAAGCAATAGCCGCAGCCGATGCAGAGGTCCTTGGAGTGCAGAACCACGCCTTCATCGGACTGATAGAAACAATCCACCGGGCAGACGGCCATGCAGGGCGCGTCCGAACAATGCATACAGGCGACCGAGATCGAGCGCTCACCGGGTTCGCCGTCATTAATGGTGACGACGCGCCTTCTGTTCACGCCCCAGGGCACCTCATGCTCATTCTTACAGGCGGTCACGCAGGCATTACATTCGATGCAGCGCTCAGCGTCACAGAGAAACTTCATCCGTGCCATTGTTAAGCTCCCTTACGCCGATTCGATGCGGCAAAGCGTTGTCTTGGTTTCCTGCATGTTGGTCACCGAGTCGTAGCCATAAGTGCCAACAGTGTTCGAAGCCTCGCCGAGGACATAAGGATCAGCGCCACTCGGATATTTGTCGCGGCGATCCTCGCCTTGGAAATGTCCGCCGAAATGGAACGGCATGAAGGCGACACCTCGACCGACCCGCTCGGTCACCATGGCCATGACCTTGACCTTGGACCCTTCAGGCGAGTGTACCCACATCATCTGGCCGTCCTTGATGCCGGCGGAGTTGGCATCGAAGGGGTTGAGCTCGCAGAACATGTCCTGCTGCAGCTCGGCCAGCCAGGGATTGGAGCGGCTCTCATCACCGCCACCTTCATATTCCACCAGACGACCCGATGTCAGGATAATTGGGAACTCCGTTGAAAAATCCTGCTGCTGGATCGAGGCGTAGCGGGTCGGCAGGCGATACATCTGCCGATCTTCGTAGGTTGGGTAGTCCTCGACCAGGTCGCGACGCGGTGTATAGAGCGGCTCCCTGTGTAGCGGGACAGGGTCCGGGAAGTTCCAGACCACACAGCGGGCCTTGGCGTTGCCGAAGGGCGCGCAGCCATGTTCGATCGCAACTCTCTGGATGCCGCCGGAAAGGTCGGTTTTCCAGTTGGTTTTGTCGCCGGCGACCGCCTCGATCGCGGAGGTCTCCTCAGGGGTGAGGTCTCCGTCCCAGCCGAGTTCCTTCAGCATAGCCATGGTAAACTCGGGATAACCGTCCTCGATTTCCGATCCCTGGCTGAACGAGCCTTCGGCCAGCAAATTATCGCCCTCTCGCTCGACGCCGAAGCGTGCGCGGAAAGTGAGGCCACCTTCTCCGACTGGTTTGGAAGGATCGTAAAGAATTGGCGTGCCCGGATGACCCATCTCGGCCGTGCCCCAGCATGGCCAGGGCATACCGTAATATTCGCCATCACAAGGTCCACCGACTGCAAGCAGCGTGGTCTTGTCGAAGGTATGCTGGTTCTCCATGTGCTTCTTCAACCGATCCGGCGACTGGCCAGTATAACCGATGGTCCACATGCCAGCATTGATCTCAAGAGTAGTGTCTTCGACCGAGGGCGAGCCGCTGTCATCCACTGGGATGTTCTTGAACATCTCCTCCGCGAAGCCGAACTTTTCGGCGAAGGCGTAGATGATGTCCTGATCCGGTCGGCTCTCGAAGATCGGATCGACCACCTTCTCTCGCCACTGGATCGAGCGGTTGGACGCCGTCACCGAGCCATAGGTTTCGAACTGGGTGCAGGCCGGCAGGAGGTAGACGCCGTCGGTTCGATCATGCAGGACGGCGGAGAAGGTCGGGTAAGGGTCGACCACCACCAGCATGTCCAGCTTTTCCATCGCCACTTTCATCTCGGCGAGGCGGGTCTGAGAATTCGGTGCATGGCCCCAAAAGACCATGGCGCGAACATTGTCCGTCTGGTCCATATTGGCCTTGTCTTCGAGCACGCCGTCAATCCAGCGGGAGACCGGCATGCCGGCGGTCTCCATCAGCTCTTTCGATTCGAACTGGCCAACCAAATAGTCATGCTCGACATCCCAGACGCGCGCCCAGTGCTTCCAGGAGCCTTCCTTCAGTCCATAATAGCCGGGAAGCGTATGGGACAGAACGCCGAGATCGGTAGCACCCTGCACATTGTCATGGCCGCGGAAGATATTGGTGCCGCCGCCTTCCTTGCCCATATTGCCGAGTGCCAGCTGCAGCACGCAATAGGCGCGAGTGTTGTTGTTACCGTTGGTATGCTGAGTGCCGCCCATGCACCAGATGACCGTGCCGGGGCGGTTGTTGGCAAGCTGGCGGGCAACGCGTTTTAGCTGGGATCCAGGGGCGCCGGTAACGCGCTCGACCTCTTCAGGTCCCCACTTGTTCACTTCCTCCTTGATCTGGTCCATTCCCCAGACACGCTGTTTGATGAACTCCTTGTCTTCCCATTCATTGTCGAAAATGTGCCAAAGAATGCCCCAGACCAGCGCGACATCGGTGCCAGGACGAAAGCGCACATATTCATCAGCATGGGCAGCCGTTCGGGTGAAGCGCGGATCGCAGACGATCAGCGGCGCGTTGTTCTGCTCTTTCGCCTTCAAAAGGTGGAGGAGCGACACAGGGTGGGCTTCAGCGGGGTTACCGCCGATCAGAAACATCGCACGGGAATTGTGGATGTCGTTGTAGCTGTTGGTCATGGCGCCGTAGCCCCAGGTGTTGGCAACACCTGCGACCGTGGTGGAATGACAAATCCGGGCTTGATGGTCGACGTTGTTGGTGCCCCAGAACGCGGCGAATTTTCTGAACAGGTAAGCCTGCTCGTTACTGTGCTTGGCGGAGCCGAGCCAGTAAACTGAATCTGGGCCGCTCTCATCGCGGATCGAGAGCATGCCGTCGCCGATCTCGCTGATAGCATCGGACCAGGAGAGGCGGGTCCATTTGCCATCCACCAGCTTCATCGGATATTTGAGGCGGCGTTCACCATGGGCATGCTCGCGCACCGACGCACCCTTGGCGCAATGGGCACCAAGGTTGAATGGGCTATCGAAGCCAGGTTCCTGGCCGACCCAAACACCGTCGGAAACCTCTGCCATGACCGAGCAGCCGACCGAACAATGGGTGCAGATGGATTTCTTCATCTCTACCGCGCCGGCAGCGGCGGTTTGCGCCTCGGCTTTGGTCACCATACCGCCGGTCAGCACGCCGGCCGCGGCAACACCGCCTGCGGTCAGGCCGGAGCGGCGAAGGAAGGTACGGCGATCGACCGCACTGCCAGTCAATCCCTGAAGCGCCTTGGCCAAACGCGGACTTGCAGCGGCGCCGTTGGTTTTCTTTCTGAGCATCGTTCTCTCCAGCTTTCCAAACGGCGCTTAGAAGCGCGCGAGATCGTAAGCTTGCCTCACGTGGGCGGTTTCGCGGTAGCCAACTGCCGTCTTGCTTTCGACTTTGGCTTCTGCGTCAGGCGTTCCGACAACCGCCGCTGCAGCCCCTGAAACGGCCCCAACGCTCGCAAGCTTGAGAAAATCTCGCCGTTTAGCTGTCGTCGCTTCCTGCTCTCTTTTCATAGCACCACCTTCTGGTTCCGCTTCCGCTGCATCTAATCTTTCTAACGCGCTTTGTCTTAACTCGTTGTTAAGCCGTCATATCAAAAGCTATCGCTTCGATCCCCATGAACACACGTCCAAGCGTCCCGATCGGGGTGTAAAGGGTCGCTGACTTCGCCGTTTCAAGGTCCGAGAAGAAGCGCTCAGCCCATGTCGACATATGTTTATCGAAGAATTGTTTTTGCTCAGGGATGGAGAGAGGCTCGCCGAAATCTCCCATGATCAGGCCGGCCATCATCTCGCAGAGCGCACCGATGTGATCCTCGGGCTCGGCGACATCCTTGGTCCGGGCGATCGTCAGTTTGGACATGTCCTGGCGCAACAACGCCAAGGGCTTCTCATTCAAGAAGCCGGTCATGTAGTAGGAGCCATAGGGAACGAGCTCACCGCGGCCAAGACCGATGAACAGTTCGTGATATTCTTTCGAGACCATGTCGGGGGCGGTGTTTTTCGCAAGGCGGGCCAGCAGGGCAAGCGCTTGGCCAAGTTCCGTTTCGTCGCCGGTGAACCCTGCCACCATGTCCAGAACCGGCGCGCTCGGCGGCTTCGCTAGAAAGCTCGAGAGCAGACGATATTGGCTTGCCCTAAGTTCGTCTTCGGGCAAAACAGCTATCTGTTCTCCTGAACGTGCTCCAGATGCGGCCATGCGCAAATCCAGCCATCCCCGTAATCGTTAGGCGTATCAGCCTTATCTTATTCTCGTTCTAAACTATCCCTTGAACATCAGCGATGCAAGGGCGTTCGCACCAGGTTCCGCGAGGCTTTGGTGATGACCGATGGACGTTTCGCCGACACCTTCGTTAAGCTATTAGAAGATCAGCCTTTCCCGCCGTTGGTTTCCTTGATCCTGCTAAGTCCACCTTGATCACGTACATTCGGATGATCGGCGGCTAGGTTCTTTTCTTTAGGGGCTCCGTCGTCAGTGATGTCAGCTACTGCATCATGATCATCAGCTGCGTCATCATCAGCAATAACCGTCTCATCAGGCGGTTCTTGCTCCTCATCATCCTTAAGAAAACCTTTGCCCACTTGGTAAGCGGTCTTGAGCTGATCGACCACCTTGAACGATCCGGTCAAATCTTCGCCATAGTCGATCAGACCATCCAGATTGGCGAGTTCGGGCTTTACCAGCCAGAGTTTTCGAAGGGCTTTGGTCTTAAGTGCTGATGGCACGCCTGACTGCATGAACACGCTGAAATCTGAGCCCGGCCCCATCTTGTCGATATCGGGCAAGGTCGCCGGATCAAAAGCTTTTTCTGTTGGCTGTTGATCGTCTGGCTCGCCCTCAACTGCGGTGGGGAGTTTTTTGTCGTCCACCAGATCGGTGGGCGGGGATATGTGTTCCACCGCGGCTGTTGTCTTGGTGCTGGCTTTTCGCCGTGACCAGCGGCCAAGGAAACCCTCGTCCTCCGGGGATGTCGCCGAAGGCTCAAGATCTCCGCCTCTCGGCTTATGCCCTGCCATCACCGCCTCCGCCTCTCGATGCACCATTCAGCCGATGTGGAGCATGGTCCCCATCCGGCCTCCGGCTGAACTGGGCTTCATCGGGGCCATATTTTTTGCGCTTTCTCTTCTTGAAGGGCTCATCCACATGGTGATGGTCGCAAAACGCCTTGACCCAGGCGACCACCCCATCAGGCATGGTGACCCCTTCGACAATCTCATCGCCGGCATCCAGATAATCTTGGGCCTCGAATGGTGATGCCGTTACGAGGAAGGGGACCACCTCCTCGGCAGCGGACGGGTCAGCGTTGTCGCGTAGGACAATGTAGAGCCTGGGCGGGCTGTCGTTGAGATTGGTGAGATAGGATTGGGTTTCCTTTCGATGCAGTTCCAGCATCAGCGTGGCCATATGGTAATGGATCCAGCCTTCGCCGCGCAGCAGCTCCTTCCAGTCATCGACATGGGCAGCGCCGGGCAGCACACCCACCGGCCTCCAAGCAATTTTTTGCCAGCGGTTCGTCGTCTCCCGACGCTCAACGACGATCCCAACTGGCATGGAAATCAGCTTTTCCATCATGTCCCCAAACTGTTTCTCAAGTAGGATGCCTTAAGCTCGCGAGTCCTGGCAAGCGTCATTCAACGATGAACCAAGCTTGCATCTCCCGATCCGATCGGGGAATAAGTGGTTGAGCGTCCACCAATCAGGGGGTGCTTCGTTCCCATGAAGCCTGGGTGGAAGTGATGAAACTAAACGGTAAAAAAGTTTTTCTTTGTAACTGCGAAATTAGCATGGCGCTGGATGGCGACGGTGTCACGGCGGCCCTTGGGAGCGATGGTCAACCGGTCATCCATACCCAGCTATGCCGGGCTCAGATCGATCGCTTCAAGGAAGCGGCTGCTGAGGGAAGTCCGCTTTTGGTGGGATGCACCCAGGAAGCGCCGCTCTTCGAAGAGGCCAAGGACGAACTGGGACCGGCGACCCAGGTTGACTATGTCAATATCCGCGAGCGGGCGGGTTGGTCGGAGCAAGGCGCGAACGCGACCCCAAAAATCGCCGCACTACTTGCTGAAGCTGCCTTGGAGATACCGGCGACGCCGAGCGTGACCATGGCCTCTGGCGGGGAATGCCTGGTTTACGGCGATGGTCAACAGGCTCTCGATGCTGCCGTTCAGCTTAGTGCACGCCTCGCCGTCACCCTGATGCTGCGCGACCCCGGTGATATCCTTCCCCCGGCCACCATCGATATGCCGATCTTCAAGGGCCGCATTGTCCATGCTGAGGGGCATCTCGGGAAGTTCAAGCTTAGCGTCGATACCTTTTCCATCATGGAGGTTTCGTCCCGCCAAACCCTTGCCTTCGGTGCTGCAGGCGATGGTGTGGCCGCCGAGGCCGACCTCATTCTGGATCTGACAGGGGATGCCCCCTTGTTGCCCGCATATGAGAAAAGAGACGGCTATTTCCGCCCGGACCCCCAAGATCCGGCCGCCGTGCAACGGGCACTTTTCGATCTGACCGATCTTGTCGGCGAATTCGAAAAGCCTCGCTATATCGATTTTAAGGCCGATCTTTGCGCTCATTCGAGAAGTCAGCAGACGGGCTGCACCCGCTGTCTTGAAGTTTGCCCCGCCGCTGCCATTCAGCCGGATGGCGATGTTGTCGCGATCGATCCCTTCCTTTGTGGCGGATGCGGCGGGTGCAACAGTGTTTGTCCGACTGGGGCGGCCGCTTACGCTTATCCGCCGGCCCAAGCGGTCGTCGAGCGTCTGCGTGCCTTGCTCAACACCTATCACAGAGCGGGAGGAGCACGGCCTATCCTCCTGGTGCATGACGAGGGCCACGGAATCCCTTTGATCGGTGCCAGTGCCAGGCTTGGTCGCGGCTTGCCCGCTCATGTCATCCCATTTGCCCTGAACGAGGTGACCCAGCTCGGTCTTGATGCGATCCTTGCCGCTTTTGCCTATGGCGCGGATCAGATAGTTTTTCTGATCCCACCGAAACGCAGAGATGAACTGCTCGGCCTGGAGCGGCAAACAGACTATGCGGATACTATTCTGCAGGGTCTTGGGCATGACGCGGGTCGCCTCCGGATCATGGTCGAGAATGATCCGGACGTTGTCGAAACAGCGCTCTACGAGATCAGAGAATATTCGCCCATCGCCGCTGGTGATTTTTTGCCGATGGGACAAAAGCGAACCTTGATGCGCGCCGCCCTCGATGCGCTCCATGATCATGCGCCGAAAAAGATTGGCACCATCGCGCTGCCAAAGGGTGCACCCTTTGGCGCCGTCAATGTCGAGGTAGAAGGCTGCACGCTTTGTCTCGCCTGTGTCAGTGCTTGTCCCACCGGGGCGATGATCGATAACCAGGATAAGCCGCAGCTACGCTTCCAGGAGGATGCCTGTGTGCAATGCGGTCTTTGCCAAAACACCTGTCCTGAAAGCGTGATCACCCTCGAACCAAGGATCAGCTTCGACGATACGGCCAAGATCCCTGTTGTCGTCAAGGAAGAAGAACCCTTCCTCTGCATCCGCTGCGAGAAGCCCTTCGGCACCAAGAGTTCGATCGAAAAGATCGTGGCGATGCTCGGCGAAAAGCACTCAATGTTTCAAGACAGCGTCGCCACCGATCGCATCAAGATGTGCGAGGATTGCAGGGTGATCGTGCAGTTCGAGGTCAAAGACAACCCGATGGCCGGCGCCGACAAACCAAAGGTCCGCACCACCGAGGACTATCTACGCGAACGCGACGAAATCGAAGCTGCGAGACGTGCTCACAAAGACCAAGACAATGAATCTTAGTGACGTGACCACCTCATTTGGTTGTGGACGTCTTCGAAGAACGTGTTTGGATTGCCGAGAGTATGCGTTTCTTTGTCGGGTAGCGAAGTCTCGACCAATGGTGACAAATGAGGCCTGGCCTTAGCTTTGGGGTCGTTTAGTTTTTTCGGTTTTGCAGGGGGCAGATGCCAATGGCGTTCCGTTTAGATCTCTGAAGAGAACGATTAGCGGCAGTTTACGTTATCTTAACCAGATCCTCTTATGCTGCCGCCATCTTCCTGGTCCAACAGTCCCTAGGAATCCGCCCGCCCGTAGGTTCTCTCCGAGCCCGGCTCAGCTTTCCAGGAGATCACAAGAATTCTGTCGACATCGACCGCCCTAAAAACCAGACATCACCCAGCTTGCCGCGGTCCAAGTCAACCAGATCCTGACAGGATCTCGACCCGTCGGTTTTCTTGTTCGCGGGTTCCATCGGGGTGGGAGACGCGGGGCTGACGCTCGCCGTACCAACGGACATCGAACTCGCTGTCGAGGCCACGTTGGGTAAGGGCTTCGGCCACCGCTTCCGCGCGCTTCTTGGAAAGAGCGTCGTTGTAGCTGTCACTGCCTGAGCTATCAGTATGCCCGGCCACGGTGATCGACCGCAGCGTTTGCGGTGAGAGATCCTTTACGACTTGTTCGATGACGGTCAGGGCGACCGGGGTCAAGGCTGCCTGATCGAAGGGAAAAAAGACCAGATGTGCGCCGCTCGCCTCGCGGGTAAGGCTTTGTTCGACGGCGGCGAGTGCTTCGGCAAAACGGCCCTTGCATTCTTCGATATCGGCAACAGCAGCGCCTTCCTCGGTCCGTTCCAGCCAGCAATCGAACGAGGTCTGTGCATCGGCCGCCTTCCAGGGAGCATTCCGTCGGCCCCCCTGTTCAAGAGCCCCCATCAGTCGTGCGCGGGAGAGGGCGAACTCATCTTCCAAGTTTGCTGGAATGACCCGGCTGTTCACCTCGTCAGGCTGGACATCCTCGCCTTTCGCCGACTCGACGGCTTTGAAGGCGAAATGGATGAACTCGCCATAGTCGCTGCTGTCATATTGCAGATCGCCGTAGTCAAGATATCCCTGACGCAGTCCTTGATTGAATTTGGGGCCATGGGGGGTCATCTGGCGGACGGCTTCGTATTCATGGCGGACGACTTCGATATTATCGACCACCTCAGGGTTATAATTGCCGCAGCCAAAGACCAAGGTCAGCACGGCCATTGTCAACGCTGATTTCATCAATCCATGCATAGCTACTGCGTGCCCTTTTGTTCAGACGCCAAAACTGTTGAAAAAAACATAAATCATCGTCAGCTAGCCATCGATTCACTGGCCGTGATCAACGGCCAGGAGCCCGTTGCTCGGCGAAGAATGCGGTCACGTCATCGACCGCGATCCGCAGGACTTCTAGCCTTGCGGGCGACGGCGCTTCGAATTCTGCTGCCTTGGCGAGAGCGGCGACCCTGCAAGCACCAAGGTTAGCGCTGGCACCCTTCAAGGCATGAGCTTCCGCGGACCAGGCCTGATCTTGACCAAGGGCTGTCTCCATCCCCTTGAGATAACGCTCTGCCGTGTTCTGATAGAGATCGAACAATTCCGCCTCGAGATCGCTGTCGCCATCGGTGAAGGCTGAGAGATGATCGACATCAATGACATGAAGCCGATCGATGGCCTTGGCATCATCGGCCATGGCGGAAAGATCAGCGGCTTCAGCCTTGGCCATCATCGCCACCCCTTGGGCTCGCGATGATCGAGCCTCACGGCAAGTGGATCATCCCATAAGGAAAGGACTGAAACGTCGATCGTGATCTTGAGCAAGCGAATACATCCAGATGATTATCAACCATAAGTAACTATTGGTTTTGTCCAATTTACACGCTTCGTCAAGTGAATTATGGACCTGTTCGACCCTCCTTTGACCAGATGATGCTGTTCTGCATCGCGACCCCGTTGTCTTAGACGAGATCATGGTTCAGCAATTGGCGGTTGGTGCCATGGGTCTTTCGTCGAAGGGTGCTGGAACCACGTGATGTGGTCAGGCTGCGCGCAACCTTGCTGCAATGCGGCCTGCAAGCGAGGCGTTCTCTGCAGCAAGATGGCGGTTCAAGATCACTGTCCGTCCGCCGCTCGCTTCCGCCATATGGCGCAACATGAAAGGGGTTTGGGCCGGCCCGATCATGCCTTGCCGTCCGGCAGCACCTTGGGCTTCGTCAACTAGCTGGTCCACCTCGCCTCGCGTCATAGCATACTCGGCTGGCGGCGGCACTGCGATCACCAAGCCCCCTGGCAGACCGAGTTCAAGGTGATGTCTTATGACGTTGACCAACTCGTCGAGATGATCGACGCTTGGAATCTCGATATCGCTGTCGGCGGTATAAAAGGCTGGTAGCTCTCGACAACGAAAGCCGATGAGCGGCACACCCAGGGTCTCAAGTTGTTCGACGGTGCGGCGCTGATCCAAGATCGATTTGACGCCGCAGCAAATCACCGCAACCCGGCTTCGCTGCAGCTCGTAGAGGTCGGCTGAGATGTCCAGCGTCACCTCGCCGCCCTGATGAACCCCGCCGAGACCGCCGGTGGCCATGACCTCGATACCATGCTTGGCCGCAAGAAAGATTGTGGAGGCCACGGTCGTCGCCCCATTGCCGCCGTTGGTCGTGACCATCGGTAGATCGCGGGTTGAGCATTTTAGGACGCCATCGGCCGTGGCGAGCGCCAGGAGCTCATCTTGGGTTAAACCGATCCGAACATCGCCATCGACAATCGCCATCGTCGCCGGCAACGCCCCTTCGTCGCGCACGCGACGTTCCATCTCGATCGCCAGATCACCGTTGTCAGGTCTCGGAATTCCATGGCAGATCAAGGTCGATTCCAGCGCGACCACGGGTCTCCTGGCCTTGAAGCCATCGGCTAATTCTGACGCAATTTTTATCATTCCCGGAGCTGCCTTTCCGCTTGGTTCGAACTATGGTGGGCTCAAAGTTAGGATGAACGTCATCGTCCCAAACCATGTCTCGGATCATGAAAGATTGAAACCCGAATGAAGCAATCTATCGATCATCATAGAGCCCTTATCTACACGATGGTGCTGGTCTCTGCCGCCGAAGGTGAGATGGCGGATACGGAAATCGAGACTATTGGCAGGCTGGTCCGTTATCTGCCGATCTTTAGCGATTTTGACCATCAGCGCCTGACCGAGGTCGGGGAGGAATGCACCTATCTTCTGAGCCAGGATGACGGTCTTGACCTGGCAGTCGACCTGATTGCCAAAGCGCTCCCGCAACGACTGCGTGAAACGGCCTATGCGCTCGCCTGCGACATCGCTGCAGCCGATGATGATCTCGTCGAGGAGGAACTCAACCTCCTGCATATGTTGCGCGCGCGATTGAAGATTGACAGCCTGATCGCTACAGCCATTGAACGCGGCGCCTATGCCCGCCACGCCCGCCTCTAGGTGGTGGGGCCATTTCCGTTACTTGACCTCGTCAGTCATTCCGAGTGGATCAGCGGCGGGTGGGGCATTGTGGGTGAGCCTTAGGATGAACTCATGAACTCGTCATGGAAGGGTGATGCTGGGCTCTATACGATCGCGCAGATGCGTGAGGCGGATGCCAAGGCGATCGAAGGGGGCATTGCTGGCATTGAATTGATGGAGAAGGCGGGGACTGCCGTTGCGGAGGTCATCCTTCGTAACATTTCGCCTGTGGATACCGTTGTGCTTTGCGGTCCAGGCAATAATGGTGGCGACGGTTTCGTCGCAGCTCAGCGGTTGCTGAAGGCGGGTTGGTCCGTGCGGGTTGCCTTGATTGGCGATTCGAGCCGGCTTCAAGGCGATGCCTTGATCGCCAAAGACCGCTGGACCGGCAAGACCAGCCCGGCCGAGCCAGCAGTATTTGCCGGTGCCGGCCTTGTCGTGGATGCTTTGTTCGGTGCTGGTCTAGCACGACCGATCAACGGTCAGATCGGCGATCTAATCAACGGTCTGAATGAGTGCGACATCCCGGTTGTCGCTGTCGATATACCGAGCGGGATCGATGGCGACACTGGCGATTGCCGAGGTGCTGCGATCAAGGCCTCGATGACCGTCACCTTTCATCGATCGAAGCCTGGGCACTATCTTCTGCCCGGTCGCGCGTATACTGGGCGGCTGATCGTCGCCGATATCAGTATCCCGAAAGTTATCGACCGGACGTTGGGGATCGATGTTTTTGCCAATCTCCCGGCGCTCTGGAGACAGGGGGTCCCTCGTCGCGATGTCACCAGCCACAAATATCGACACGGCCATGCGTTGGTTCTCGGTGGTGGCATCAGCTCGTCCGGGGCCGCGCGCCTGGCGGCAAGGGCGGCCCTTCGCATCGGTGCAGGCCTGGTGACGGTTCTTTGTCCAGCTTCCGCCTTGCCGGTCTATGCAATAGCGCTGGAAGCGGTGATGGTCGATCCGTTCAAGGATGAGGTTGGCTTTACCAAGAGCTTGAGCGATCCGCGGCGAAACGCCATCTTGCTCGGGCCGGGCGCCGGCGTTGGCGAGCGTTTGAGAGCCCAGGTCGGCGCGAGCCTGTCATCCAACAAAAAATGTGTGCTGGACGCCGATGCGCTGACCAGTTTTGCCGATGCGCCGGATCGGCTGTTCGAGATGATCAAGGACAACGGGACCTGCCTTCTAACGCCCCATGAGGGCGAGTTTTCGCGTCTTTTCGACATCGTGGGTGATAAGCTTACGCGCGCCAGAGCTGCCGCTAGGATGAGTGGTGCCGTCATCTTACTGAAGGGGCCGGATACCGTGGTGGCCTGCCCGGATGGGCGATGCTCGATCCTGACCGAGGCGCCGGCAACGCTCGCAACAGCAGGATCAGGCGATGTTCTGGCCGGCATCGTGCTTGGGCTGATGGCGCAGTCCATGCCGATTTTCGAGGCGGCAAGCGCTGCCGCCTGGCTGCATGCTGAAGCGGCAAAGAACTTCGGTTCCGGACTGATCGCCGAGGACCTGCCGGATCTGATACCAGGCGTTTTGACCAGTCTCGAAGCCTAGTTCATGATGTGGTAATGCAACCTAGGCGGGTGGTTCGTTGTCAGTGAGGTCGGGGTCGTCGGCTGTTGGCGGTTCGCTTCGGCTTCGCTGACAGCGCCCGACGGACCCTTCGGCGCAAATGGTGACGCCGTCGATCCAGGTTGCGCCATCGAAGGTCGTCTGCAGCATATCGGTGCCGTTCAAGCGCGCGTCGGTCAGATCCGCACCGGAGAGATCGGCGCGAAACAAGCGGGCTTGGGTAAGATCAGCACCTTTGAGCGAGGCCCCGGCCAAGTCTGCCTTGGTGAGATCCGCCTTGACCAGATTGGCGCCGTCCAGTGTCACATTCTTCATGATCGCGGAGACGAATTTCGCTCGTCTGGAATCCGCATCATTGAGAAGAGCGTCTGACAGATCTGCGCGTTTGAACGACGAATCACGGATGGTCGCACCGGAAAGGTCTAAGCCCCTCAGGTCCTGGCGATCGAGAACACAGCGTCGCCAATAGACATCAGGGGCGGCAACGTCGGTGCAGGCGGCCAGTATCGGCGGAGCCGATAGCATGATCCAAGACGCGGCTAAGAATGCGAGTGATGGCGAAAGTGGCTTCATAGATCTAGTCATACGCCAACCCGACGACAGGTTAAAGACCGATCATGCGCTGAGAATAGTCTGTTTCGATAAACTCGTCTGGTTTATCCGCCGAGGAAAAGACGGCCGACATCGGGGTTGGCCAGAAGGTCATCACCTTTGCCGGCGATTGCGAGTTCGCCCGAGACCAGGACATAGCCGATATCGGCAAATTCCAGGCCTTTCTTGGCATTCTGCTCGACCATCAAGATGGTCTTACCTTCGGTGCGCTGGAGGTCGCCCAGAATCTCGAACACCATGTCGATGAAGCGAGGTTCCAGACCAATCGAGGGTTCGTCCACCAGAAGAATGTCTGGGTTCATCACCAGGGCGCGAGAAATTTCGAGGAGCCGGCGTTCGCCGCCTGAGAGCACTTTGGCCTGATGTTTTCGGCGCTCTGCCAGGCGGGGGTATTTGTCGAAGACGCGCTCGGCGGCTTTCTTTGCCTCGGTCGGCTGATCCATCAGATAGCCGCCCATCCACAGATTTTCTTCAACCGTCATGCCGGGAAAAACCGACTTGTCCTGAAGGATGTAGGCGATGCCGGCTTCTTTCAGTTTTTGGCTGGAGCTGAGGGACGCGACGTCCCGCTCGGTGCCGCCGCGAGCGGTCAGGATTTTGCCGGAGAAGACGGTGCAAAAGCCGAAAATGGCGTGGAGAATGGTGGATTTGCCAGCACCGTTCGGACCGATCAGACAAAGCGACTGCCCCTTGCCCACTGCAAGGTTGAGACCGTGAAGGATCTCCATCTTGCCATAACCGGCGCGGAGATCTGCGAGCTGCAGAAATGGTTCGCCGTCTACCAACCCTTGGATCTGGTCTATTGTAACGGTTTCGGCGATCGCCTTGGCTTGGCGATTGACGTCGTCAACCGAGATGACCGTGTCGACCGCACCGCCGTGATATCCAGACGCTTTGCCTGATGCTGGCTTCGTCGACTTGGCAGGCTCAGTCACCATCAATGCGCCCCAAGATAAGCGTCGATGACGCGCTGGTCGTTCTGGATCCCTTCCGGTGGCCCGGACGCCAACAGCTCTCCATGGGCGAGGCAGTGAACATGGTCTGCCATGTTCATGATGACGCGCATATTGTGCTCGATGACGAAGAGCGTGATGCCGAAATCGGTGTTGGCGCGTTTCAGCCGATCGATCAGGCCGTTGATCAGGGTCGGATTGATTCCTGCCGTGGGCTCGTCCAATAACAAAATTTCCGGCTCGTTCATCAGGGCCATGGCGAATTCGAGAAGCTTTTGCTGGCCGAAGGAAAGGTCGCCCGCGGCGAGCTTGCGCTTCCTGTATAGGCCTACGAACTCCAGAAGATGTTCGGCGCGTTCCATGTCATCGCCGGACTGCGGTTCGAACATGTCCTGCCAGCCCAGGCGCCGATGAGGCACGGAGATCAACATGTTGTCGATGCAGTTCATCTTCGAATAGATGCGCGTCTGCTGAAAGGTCCGCACCAGGCCGAGCCTTGCGATATCCTGCACCCGAAGGTCCTTGATCTCCTGACCTTTGAACTTGATCGACCCTTCATCAATGGGGTGATACCCAACGATTGAATTGAAGAGGGTAGTCTTGCCTGACCCATTCGGTCCAATCAGCCCGGTGATCTGTCCCTCAGCGACGTCGATCGAGATGTCCTGATTGGCGACGACCCCCCCGAACGACTTCGAAACATTCCGAACCTCAATCATGGTGCTGCGCGCGCCGGCGCTGACTTGGCGTCGGTGTCCTGCTCGGCCATCTGGTCCTCCTCGACCGTAACGCCAAAGAATGCTGGCCATTTTTCCATGGCCCAGCCGAGAATGCCCTGCTGGAAGAAGATAACATTGATGATGATGAGGGCGCCGAGCGTGACCCATTGCCAGCCCAGGAGATAGGTCCAGGTGACCTCTTTGATGATGTGGAAGAGGGCAGCGCCGAGCACAGGCCCCCAAAGTGTCCCCTTGCCGCCCAAAAGCGCCATCAGCACCATGAAGATGCCGAAGGTGACCGTCGGAAAAGCGACTTCCAGTGGCTCAACAAAGCCGGTCATGTTGCCGAAAATGCCACCGGCAATTCCAAGGAAAAAGGCAGCGATCGACCAGGCAACTGTTTTGTAGCGCTTGGTCTGGATGCCCATGCCTTCGGCTTTTTCCTCATCATCCCGAATTGCATTGATCCCGAGGCCGAAGCGGGTGCTGTAAAGCCAGCGAAGAAAGACGAAGGTGACGACCGCAAGCGTGAAGTTCAGGATGTAGAAGAAATAGGCACGATCATCGACCTCGCCGGGGTAGACTGGAAGGGACATGCCACCACCGCCGCCGACATAGTCCCAGGCACCCACGAGCTCGCCTGCAGCGATTGCTATGCCGAGGGTGCCGATGGCGAAATAAGGACCACGGAGGCCGAAAACGATCCAGCCGAGAACAATCGCGCAAACCACCGAGAAAAGCGCCGCCGCAATCAAACCGACAGCCATACCGGTAAAATATTGAAACGGCGTGAAATCAACTTTCACCGCGCCGAAATGGGCCGTGTACTCGGCAACGTCGTAGAAAAGGCCGATCTGCACCACGGATGAGACATACATCCCCGCGCCGAAGAAAAAGATATTGCCGAGCGAGTTGTAGCCCATCTGGCCGCCCATAATATCCCAGGTCAGCGCGAAGACGACCATGAGATAGAGGACGGCGATTTGGAAAGTGTAGGCTGGTAAAAGGAACGGCACGATCAGGCCGATCACAAGGATGCCGATGAAGACTGCGATGTCGGCCGGCGTGTAGGTGGCAGCTCTGGTCATCCTACTGCACCACCTGGCGCTGACGGCCCATCTGGATCTGACGCCAGATCAGGACAGCGATCAGGATGCCGACCACGATTGCCTGCTGGAACTCTGCGCCTAGGATGAAGCCACCGAACTGCTCAGCCAAACCGAGACCGAAACCCGAGAGCACCACACCCGGCAGATTTCCAAGCCCGGCCGCGGTCACGATGACAAAGGCGCGGATCGAATGGGTGATGCCAAAGAAGGGCTGGATCACCCAGATCATCGAAACAAGCGCGCCCGCTACCCCGCAGATCGCCGCATTCAGCGAGAAGGTGAAAGCGTAGACCTTGTCGGTATCGATGCCCATCACTTTGGCGGCACGTGCATCCTGGGCAGTGGCGCGGATTGCTTGGCCAATGCGGCTGGTCTTCATGAACGCGACCAAGCCGAGCGCCAGGGCCAAACACAGGACGAGAGAGATGATGCGAATCTGAGTAACGGTGACTTGATTGTCGAACAGGAACAACGTCTCAAAGCCAGCATTCGCCGTTTGGGTTTCCGGACCGAACATCAGGTTCAGCGCCTGCTGTAAGACAATCGCGAGACCGAAGGTAGCAAGCAGCGAGGTAAAGAGGTCCTTATCGACCACTCGGCTGATCACGACTTGATAAACCAACCAGCCAAAGCCGAACATCACCACTGCCGCCACCGGCAGTCCAAACAACGGATGCACCCCCTGGGTGCCCAGCCACCAGGCGATGTAGCCACCCATGATGACGAAGTCGCCCTGGGCGAGGTTTTTGAGGTTCATCACCCCCCAGACCAAGGCGAGGCCATAGGCAGCAAGCGCGAAGATCGCACCGATGAATATCCCGTCCAGCAAGAGCTGAAGGTTCAGCGCCGGTGCCAGATACAGGAGGTTAAGATTATCGAGCATGGATTAGCTTGCCGCCTTCTCAACATCGCCGATTTTAAAGCCATACAGCAGCATGGTTAACGAAACTTTAGAGTGTCTGAGGCGGCCCTAATTGTAGGCCGCCTCAGACAAGTCAATCAGTCGGCAAATGAAAGGTTCGGCTTTTCGGAGGCCCATTTGGACGGCGCCACGACATTGTAGCTGCCTTCCTGGATCTGACGGAGCACCATGGGCTTGGCGATATTGTTGCCTTCGGGTGCGAACTTGATGCCGCCATAGAAGGTATCGAGCTCGATCGCAGCGATCGCGTCACGCACGGCATCAACCTCGAAGGTGTTGGCCTGCTCGAACGCTTCCTTCCAGACGAGGACGGCTGCCGAGGCCTGAGCCGCTTGATAAGGCACGCCGGCGTCATAACCATCGAAGGTCGCCTTGAAGAGCTCGTCATATTCAGCAGCACTACCGAAATATTCGCCGGAATAGCTCAGCGTTTCGGCCCATTGGGTCGGGCAAAAGAAGTCATTCACAGTGTCGCCGAACTTTTCGGTGACTTTAGCAGCCTCACAGTGGGTCATGGCCACCATTGGCACCTGGATGTTCATTTCGCCGATTTGACGTGCTGCGGTCGCCGCCCCTTTGGAATGGCCGGATATCACTAGAAGATCCGGCTTCAATGCCCGGACCTTGGTAAGCGTTGCGGACATATCAGAAAGGTCGCGCGGCAGCTTGTCGTCAATCACAATCTCCATGCCGTGCTTCTCGATATCGGCAACCACACCAGCGCGCACATCGAGGGAGAAAGGATCGTTTTCGAAGGCCATCGCGACTTTGAGGTCGGAAGCTTGCTTACCATCGGCCACCGCTTGCTCGGCAGCAAGTTCGATGGAGCTCGCCAGATACTGCTCGGATGTGGAGAGAACAGCGAAGAGATATTTATAGCCCTGGGTGAAGAGTGAGCGGGAGGCACCTTCAGCCTCAACCATGGGCACGCCATATTGCTCGGTCACAGGGGCAATCGCCTTGGTCAAGCCCGAGCTATACGGCCCAAGCATGAATTGTACGCCATCCTGATTGATCAAGCGTTCGGCGAGCTGCGCGCCGCGGGCAGGTGTTGACTCATCATCATAGTAAACAACTTCGAGCTGGTAGCTCTTACCATCGACCGTGACACCGCCCATTTCGTTAATCTTTTGTACGGCGAGGTCATAACCGTTCTGGGCGTGGATACCGTTGGTCGAATATTTGCCGGTCAGCGAAATAGCGGAGCCAAGGGTGATCGTCTCGCCCTCGACTTTGGCCTCCACTACGCCGGTGCCAGCGAACGCCGCTACAGCTAGAGCAAGCGCACTTGTTTGCAATTTCCAAGACATTGTTAAGTCTCCCAGACTCATTCAGCGACTATTGATTCTGATGTATTATTGGAAAAGACGATAGCATGATTGAACGATTGGCCAAGGGGCCTTGATCCCTATATGCAATCATCGGGTACGCAACCCCCGCGAACCGTGATAGGGAAAGCAGTCTCTGGTGAGGGCTATAGCGACCCATGTCCCAGGCGCGTGGGGTCAGAAAAATTGATTATCAATCAACAGGATACGGACCATCAGAGAAGATCCTGCCATGGTAACCTTTTGACCCAACAAGGCGGGCAAGGGTACTTCTCGGATCGTCGTCCCTGCTCAGGGCTTCGATGATGGTCTCGATGTCGTAGCGTGGCTGCCAGCCTAGATCGCGTCTTGCCTTGGCATTGACATAGATGCGATCGATTTCGGGAAACATCGTCCAGCCACGACGGCTGTATTCGGCGGCGAGGGACGGTACGCGCCGCTCGACCACCTGCTGTGCGCCACGCCGTAGTGCTACGGCATCCTCTTCGAGAAAGGGGGTCGTGGCACTGATGATATAGCGCCCGAAGCCAAGTTCAGGTGCTCGCTCGATGGCCAATAGATGAGCGCTTACGGCATCATCGAGATCCACACGGCGAAACAGGAACTCATTCGCCTTGGCATTGTCGTCGGCATAACCGTCGCGGATTGATTGGCTGTCATCTTCTTCGGCGAAAAAACGTGAAGTTCTAAGGACGATCGCAGGAAGCCCATGATTGCGCGCGAACAGAGCCGAGAGATCTTCCGCTGCTGCTTTGGTGACGCCGTAGATGTTTTTCGGAATAGACGCGACCTCTTCGGTGATCCAGGCGGCGGGTGCGTCGATGGCTGGTCGAAGAGCATCACCGAAGACGCTGGTCGTGCTGGTCAAAACGAACGCCTTGATATGGGCGCTTGCGGCCTCTTCCAGCAATGTGAGCGTGCCGGTGATATTGGTGTCGATGAAGGCTTGCGGATCGTGGGTCACGACATGGGGTTTGTGCAGGGTTGCGGTATGGATCACGGTGCTAGCGTCCTTCATACAGCGGCGAATGAAGGGGCGATCCAGGATCGATCCGGTTTCGTCCGTGAAGGCTGTCTGCTTCAAATCGATGCCCATCACGTCTTGCCCAGCATCCCGCAGCCGCCGGACAAGCGCTTCACCCAAATGGCCGGCACTGCCTGTCACCAGGATCGTCATCGGCGTTTTACCTTACGCGGTTGTATGTTTTCTCCTTGGGTCACATTGATTGAATGACAAAGTCATTCAGATCCAGCGTACCTTCTTTGCCGATCTTTTTGCTGTTCTGGGCGAGCCAGGCATCGGCGGCGAGACGGCCTGCATCCTTGAGATAGGTCAGGAAATTCCAAGCCGTGTTGTTCTTGCTGCTTACGCCGAGCTCGCTCATCATTTCTGGATCGGCGATGCGGTGAAAGAAGATCGGCCGATAGCGTTCGTCCTTGATCACACCTTCTTTCACAAGGCGTGTGATGGTGGCGATGCTATCGAGTTCGCGCATCAGGGTCGCGTTCATGGTGACTTCGTTCAGGCGATCCATGATATCTTTCGTGGTGATCGGCAACGAATCGCGCGTCATCGGATTGACCTGGACGATCATCACGTCGCTTGCCTGGCAGACGCGAATAAGAGGTTTCAGCACGGGATTGCCGACAAAACCGCCATCCCAATAAAACTCGCCCTCGATTTCGACTGCGCGGTGCACCTGGGGCAGGCAGGCGGAGGCTAGGATCGCATCGACGGTAAGCTCTGCGTTGTTAAAGATCCGAAGCTTGTTATTCCGCAGATTGGTGGCGCAAACGAATAGGCGAATCGCCTCATCCCGTTGCAGGTAGTCGAAATCGAACTGATCATGGATCAAGTCCCGAAGTGGGTTACGATCCAGCGGATTGAGTTGATAGGGCGAGACGAATTGCGCCATGACATCGAGCCAGATACTCGCTGGCGACCAGTCCATGTTCCAGGCGCGATTGAGACTCTGCAACGGGGTGGTTTGATAAGGGTTGAAGGTGGCAGCGCCGATATCACTGATGCTGCGCCAAAAATCATCCAAGGCTTTTTGGGCACCTTTGCGCCCCTCGCGGAACCCATGGGCCAGCGCGCAGGCATTCATTGCGCCAGCGCTGGTACCACTAATCCCCTGGATGTCGAGCGTGGTTTCGTCGAGGAGTCGATCAAGCACGCCCCAGGTGAAGGCGCCGTGGGTTCCGCCGCCCTGAAGAGCAAGGGTAACGCGTCTCTTGGTCATCACTGCTCATCATCCTGTTTGTGCCTGCAGCGATCGCTAGCAAACCATTGATGAAAAAGCGATGACAAAGGTTTAGGAAATCGATGACGATCCTACATTTGTGATGATCGCACGTCGCCAAATGCCAAGAACAGGCTTGCCAGAGCTGAGCGCTGCGATGTCAAACGGGGAGGAGACAGAGACCTGTCCGAGCTGGGCCTCAATAAGGAAGGTCCAGGACCTGGGGAGCCGCGGGTTGCTCATCGGTAGCGACAGCTGCTTGTTGCGCCGTGCTGCCTGCAGCAGCCATCATCATCAATGCGGCGATCAACAGGATAGAGAGCTTCGTTGTCATGGCAGTGTTCAGCATCATCTGGCTCCTGTTTCGTAGGCCGTTTCCCGGTCCCCTCACATCGAACGGCAAGATCTACGATCAACTCTTGTGCAACCTAAGCCTGGTTTGTTTCAGTTTGATGTCACCTTCGCCGTGACTTCGTTTTAAAAGCGCCGCTCATGTCGGACCGGCCTTGCTCCAAAGTGCGGCATCGGCCTATAAGGCGGGGACATTCCTCCAGCAAGATGGCGGCTAGTTTGCTGACATTCGCGATCGCTTTTCCGACCATCGATCCGGTGATGATCGAAATCGGTCCCCTGGTTATTCGCTGGTACGCCCTGGCCTATATCGCCGGTCTCGTTCTGGGCTGGCTTTATCTTCGCTGGCTGGTGCAGCGGCCCGGCTGGCAGCTCACCCCGTTGGATCTGGACGATCTCCTTCTCTATGTGACGCTCGGCGTGGTGCTCGGCGGACGGCTTGGCTATGTCCTCTTTTACCGGCCGGAGTTTTATCTGAACCATCCAGGCGAAATTTTGGCCGTCTGGCAGGGCGGCATGTCCTTCCATGGAGGGCTGATTGGGGTGCTGGCGGGGATGGCTCTGTTTGCCTATCGTCGCAAGATACCCTTCTTCGAGATTGCGGATCCGGTGGCGGCGGCGACGCCGATCGGCCTGTTGTTTGGGCGTATCGCCAATTTCATCAATGGGGAGCTGTTCGGCCGGGCGAGCGACGCGCCCTGGGCTATGGCCTTCCCCCATGGCGGCCCCGAGCCCCGCCATCCGAGCCAGCTTTACGAAGCAGCCCTCGAAGGTCTGGTACTGTTCCTGATCCTCTTTTGGTTCGCGCGAAAAATGCGGAAACCTGAGTATTGGGGGCGGATAGGCGGTCTTTTCCTGATCGGCTACGGTGCTGCGCGCTCCTTCGTCGAGCTGTTCAGAGAGCCGGACGCCCATCTGGGTTTTTTGCTCGGCGGCAGCATCACCATGGGCCAAATTTTGTCCCTGCCGATGATCATCATCGGTCTGATCCTGGTGGTGCGCAGCTACGCCAGCCCCAGGCCATCCCGCGTTGAGCAATCCTGACACGCCGTTGCTGTCGCTGATCCGGGCGCGGATAAGCGATGAAGGACCGATGTCGCTCAGTGACTATATGACGATGGCGCTCGATCATCCCGAATTCGGCTATTATCGGACGCAAGATCCGTTCGGCGCGAAAGGCGATTTCGTCACCGCCCCTGACATCAGTCAGGTTTTCGGCGAATTGTTAGGACTTTGGCTGGCTACAGCCTGGGTTGAGGCCGGAAAGCCGTCGCCATTTCGCCTGGTCGAACTCGGCCCCGGCCGTGGCCAGCTCTTGGTCGATTTAATCCGAGCGACAACCAATGTTCCAGGATTCCTGGATGCTGCCGACCTTCATCTGGTGGAAAGCAGTGACAAGCTGCGCGACGTTCAGCGGCAGGCGCTCGGCGATCTTTCAATCCATTGGCATGACCGGCTCGAGGATGTGCCGAGCGGGCCGCTTTACCTGATCGGCAATGAATTTCTCGACGCGCTTCCGATCCATCAGCTGATCAAGACGACGAACGCGTGGGATGAACGCCTCGTGGGCCTGGATGACGATGGCACGCTTTGCTATACGTCAGCGCCGGCTTTGCCCGAGCTGATCTCCCTGATCGTGGGTGGCGATGAAGCTGCTTTCGGCACCATCGCTGAAATCAGCTTTTCGAGGACACGGCTTTCGGAAATGCTGGGTCGGCGTCTGGCCGAAGACGGTGGAGTAGCCCTGCTGATCGACTACGGTGCATGGGTCGATCGTCCGACCGGCGACACGCTGCAGGCTGTAAGCCGTCATCAGCCGATCGATCCTTTGAGCATGCCGGGCCTTGCCGACATCACCGCCCAGGTGGATTTCCGCGCTATCGGGCAGGCGGCAGGTGAGGGGGGAGCAGCCATTTATGGTCCTGTACCTCAAGGTACCTTCCTGCGCACCCTCGGCATCGAGCCACGTATCGCCATGCTGCTCAAGGAAGCGGATGAGGACCAGCGCCAAGCCTTGCGCGGCGCCCTTTTTCGCCTGACCGATGCCAGCGCCATGGGGGAAGTCTTCAAGGTTCTGGTCCTGGCTCCACCAGAGGCTCCGTGCCCTCCAGGTTTTGTGCCGCCGGCACTCGGTTGACTTAGATCATGAAGGCGCTTGTTCGAGACGATGGAGTTTAGATGCTGACTGCTAGTAATCTCGCCGAGACCGAGGCCGTGCGTCACGGCTTTTTTACACGCAAAGGCGGTGTGAGCGAAGGCGTGCTCGCCTCCTTGAACTGCGGTTTTTCTGGCGGTGATCCGGCAAGCGTGGTCGAAGCCAATCGTGCAAGAGCGATGAAAGTCATGGGCGTCGCCCCCGGCTGCCTTTGTATGGTGAAGCAGGTGCATGGCACTGTGGTCCATATTGCAGAAGCGTCGAGTTCGGGTCCTTCGATTATTGAAGCGGATGCGCTGGTTACCAACAAAACCGGTCTTGCGATTGGAGTTCTGTCTGCCGATTGCGCACCGGTCCTGGCCGTCGATCCGGTCGCGGGCGTCATCGGTGCGGCCCATGCCGGTTGGCGCGGCGCTCTTGCCGGTGTGATCGAGGCTATGATCGAGAGGATGGCTGATCTCGGGGCAAAGCATGAGCAGATCGTGGCTGCGATTGGTGCCTGTATCGCGAAGCCCTCCTACGAGGTCGGTCCCGATATGCGTGCTGCTTTCGAGCAGGACGACCCTGCGGGCTTGGCCCTCTTTACACCTGTCGCTGGAAGCGATCGTTTTCTGTTCGATCTCAAGGCCTATGGGCTCGATCGCTTGACCCGCGCCGGTGTTCGAGAGAGCTTAGCATTGCCAGAGGATACGATGACCGACGAGCAACGTTTCTTCAGCGCACGACGTTCCAGAAATCGAGGCGAAGAGCGCTTTGGTCTCCTACTTTCGGCGATCGCGCTCAAACCATAATTTTTTAACCCGTGGTTTTCGGTTGCCAGGCTTGCGCCATGAGCGGGCTGGACTGGCTTATTCACATCATGCTCTAGTGATGCGATGAAATGGCAAGAAGCGGTGCATTCTTCGTGACAGGCCCAGAAAAAATCGATCTGAAAGACCCCGAGGCTTTTCGTCATTGGCACCGGATCACCATCCGCAGTGCCGATGAGGACCCGCTTGGCCATGTGAACAACACGATCTATGCGGTCTGGATCGAGGTCGCGCGCGTCATGCTGATCAAGCCCTATCTCGACGTGAGTCCAGATTGGATGAACACTGTGCTTGCCAGCATGACTATCGATTTCCTGAACGAAACCCAGTTCCCAGGCGATGTCGATGTTGGCGCCGTTTTGACCAGGATCGGCAACCGTTCGCTGCATTCGGCTTATGGGGTGTTTCGCGATGGCCAATGCCTTGCTACCAGCCGCTGTGTCAATGTCTATTTCGATACGCGGTCGAGACGCTCAACAGCGCCGAGCGATGCCATGCGTGGCCTAATGGAACAGGATCTTGTGGTATGATTTCATGATTTGGTTTCCACCGTCTTCGAAGAAAGAGATCAACGATGCATGGGTATGCGGGCCTTTGTCGACATGGCTGTCGGGACTCTCTTGTGCCGAACCTACCACCAGCCTGAAAAGGTCGATCGAAGGAATGTCGATCAGGAGCATGGCCTATGAAACTTTCTCCCATTGAGACGAAACCGAAACGCCGCCACTATGACGTCGTGATCATTGGCGGCGCTGTGATGGGCTCGTCAGCAGCCTGGTTTCTCTCCGACAATGCGGATTTCGACGGATCGGTCCTGGTGGTCGAAAAAGACCCTTCTTATGAGTGGACCTCGACCGCGCGGACCAATAGCTGCATCCGCCAGCAGTTCTCGGCGGAGATCAATATCAAGATTTCCCAATTCGGCGCCGAGTTCATCAAGAATTTTCGAAGCAGGCTTGAAACGAGTGCCGTCCATAAAGGGGTCGGCGAGGCCAGCGACATACCGGACATCTTGCTGCAAAGCTTCGGCTATCTCTATCTCGCCGGCAACGAAACCCTTGCCGACATCCTGATTGACAACCAAGAACTGCAGACCTCCCTTGGGGCTGAGACCAGGATCATGACGCCTGCCGAAATCGCGGAGGCCTATCCGTTCTACAATCTGGAAGGCGTCATTCTTGGCTCCCATAACCTGAAAGATGAGGGCTATTTTGACGGGGCGACGATGTTCGATTGGTGGCGCCGCATGGCGCGATCGAACGGCATTGACTATATCACCAACGAGGTAGTCTCGATCCAGCGATCGGGCGACCTCATCTCAAGCGTCACCCTTTCCTCCGGTGAGGTCATCGGTGCTGGTACGGTCGTCAATGCATCTGGCCCGCGGGCGGCCATCACCGCGAAGATGGCAGGCCTCGATATCCCCGTGGAACCACGTAGGCGTTATACCTTCGTTTTCGATGCGCAAACCCCCCTTGATCGCCCTCTGCCGCTGACCATCGATCCATCCGGCGTGCATATGCGCTCAGATGGGCAATATTATCTCTGTGGCTGTCCCCCCGACGACGATCCCGCTGTTGCCTTCGACGACTTTCATCTGGACCACGACATTTGGGAAACCAAGCTTTGGCCGGTGATCGCAGCGCGCGTGCCGGCTTTCGAAGCGGTTAAGGTGATCAATAGCTGGATAGGCCATTACGCCTTCAACACGCTGGATCAGAATGCGGTCGTCGGTCCACATCCCGAGGTTCGAAATTTCCTGTTCATGAATGGCTTCTCCGGCCATGGGTTCCAGCAATCACCGGCGATGGGCCGGGGGATCTCGGAGCTGATCGCTTATGGTTCGTATCGCGAGCTGGATCTATCACCTCTTGGCTATGAGCGCATCGCGCTGAACGAACCTTTTCTGGAACGCGCTATAATCTAATTCTCCGATCCTTCGAGGACAAAGTGATGAAAAAAAAGATCGTGCTCACCGGAGCTGCTGGCAGGCTTGGTTCCTATCTGCGGGAGCCTCTTGCCGAGATGGCATCAGCCCTGATCTCGACGGATATCGTCGACGACATCGGCAAGCTCTATCCGGGTGAGACTTACAGAGCAGCCGATCTCGGCGATCTCGATGCCATATCGACGGTGATCGAAGGGGCTGACGTCGTGGTGCATTTCGGTGCGATCGGCGATGAGGCGCCGTTCGACGATATCCTCCATTCCAACATTATCGGCGCTTATAATGTCTGGGAGGCGGCCAAGCGCCATGGCGTGAAGCGCATCGTCTATGCAAGCTCGATCCATGCGGTCGGCATGTATCATAGGAACGAAAATATCGGTACGGATGTTCCCCATAGACCGGATAGCTATTATGGCCTCGCCAAATGTTTCGCCGAAGATTTGGGGCGGCTGTATTTCGAAAAATGCGGCATCGAATCGGTGCATCTTCGGATCTATTCCTGCGCCTCGGTCAACAGCTCGCGCGGTTTAGGGGCTTGGCTCTCCTATGACGATCTCATTCAGCTGGTAACTAAGTCGATCTCATCGACGGTCACTGGCTTCGCGATCGCCTATGGCGTTTCCAACAACGATCGATCACCGGTCGACAATGCAAGCTCGCGTTTTCTGGGATACCGCCCGAAGGATAATGCGGAGGTCTATGCGTCCGACATCCTCGCGAATGAGGCGCCGATCGATCCGCTGGATCCACACCATAATCGCCTTGCCGGCCCCTTTGCCGTCACCGAGCTTGGTCAGAGTGGTGTGGCGTTCTTGAATGTCGTTGATGACAAGAAAAAAACCTGACCGTCCGGGGAAAGGCCGCGAACAAGACGGATTGAACGATGTCGGATCGAGCGGCCTGTCATCCTTGCGAGACTGCATCTGACAACCGCCCTCCGCCGTGCAGTGCACGGCTTGGACCGCGGCCGCTTGCTCTGCATATGGCCCATGCCGAGCTTGCTTGGAAGACCGAAGCGCCCTCGCGCCTCCGGGACTTCTTGCGCGGCGTTCGAGCCTATCGGGATCACCCCTACCGGCGGATACCACCGCCGATGCCGCCGGTTTGGCAGCTCGGCGCCAGCAGATTGGTCGATTACGGTTCTGATGGGGGGTGGCCGCTTCTCGTCGTCCCCTCGTTGGTCAACCGCGCCTATGTGCTCGATCTCATGCCGGGGGCAGGCCTTCTCTCTTATCTCAGCGATGGCCGTATCCGACCCTTCCTCTTAGATTGGGGTGCACCCGAAGCTGAGGATCGTTTGCTCACGCTCGATGATTATATCCAAGGCCGCATGGATGCCGCATTTGAGTGGATCATCAAGTCCACTGGACGAAAGCCCCTGATGCTCGGCTATTGCATGGGCGGCACGCTGGCAACCGCTCTTGCCTGCAGGCGGCCCGATGATTGCACTGGTCTCGCCCTTATCGCCACGCCTTGGGATTTTCAAGACGACCAACTAATCGCGCAGCATCTTGTTGCGGGTGGGGAGTTGCTCAGCCAGGCCTCAGGGCTGGTCGGGAGCATGTCGGTCGACCAGCTGCAAACCATGTTCGCGCTGATTGATAGGATGGCGGTGCCGAACAAATTCGCTGACTTTGCGAGCCTCGCACCAGCATCGGACAAGGCAATGCACTTTGTCGCGATCGAAGACTGGTTGAATGATGGCGTTCCTCTTGGCGCTGACCTTGCGGCAAGATGCTTGACTGACTGGTATGGGCAAAACACGCCAGCGCTTGGAAATTGGAAGGTTGGCGGCGAGGTCGTTTGTCCTGAAAAGTTCGATCGTCCGGCTTTCTTGGCGATTCCGACCCATGATCGGATCGTACCGTCCGCCTCGGCGCTTGCTCTGGCCAATACCTTGCCCACGACTAGCATCATCCGGCCTTCGGGTGGCCATATCGGCATGGTCGTGGGGCGCCACGCTAAGACACGGCTCTGGAAGCCGCTTCTTGCCTGGTTGCAGAAGATTGCTGCAATGCAAAAAATTATTGATGGTTAAAGCAGGAGCCAGTTAGTATTCTGCTTGGAGTTCAGGCGCTGATCGCCACCGCACAGAAGCCGGTGTTCTCGACGGACATGGTTGACCGCTCGAGAAAACTGCAAAGCTCATTGCGATGGGCACAGTCAAAGATGCATAGACAGGGGAAGAGAAGAGATGGCTGACATTGTTATTGCGAGTGCGGCGAGAACGCCGATCGGTGCCTTCAATGGCGGGTTATCGACTGTGCCGGCTCATGACCTCGGCAAAGTCGCGATCGGTGCGGCTTTGGAACGATCCAGTGTCGATCCCAGCGATGTTTCCGAGGTCATCATGGGGCAGATCTTGAGCGCAGGGCAGGGGCAGAACCCGGCCCGGATCGCCTCAATCAACGCGGGTATCCCGATCGAGGTGCCAGCCTGGGGGGTCAACCAGCTTTGCGGCTCGGGCCTGCGCACTGTGGCTCTCGGTTATCAGGCGATCAAGAACGGCGACAGCAGCATCGTGGTGGCAGGTGGCCAGGAAAGCATGAGCCAAGCACCTCATTGCACCTATCTGCGCGCTGGTGTGAAAATGGGATCGAACGAGATGGTCGATACCATGATCAAAGATGGCCTTTGGGATGCCTTCAACGGCTATCATATGGGCAACACGGCTGAGAACGTCGCCGAGAAATGGCAGATCACCCGGGACGAGCAAGACAGCTTCGCGACCAAGTCGCAAAACAAGGCTGAGGAGGCGATTACTTCAGGTCGGTTCAAGGATGAGATCACGCCGGTCACGGTGAAGAGCCGCCGCGAGGAAAAGGTGATCGACACCGACGAGTTTCCGCGCTTTGGCGCCACCCTCGAAGCCATGGCCAAGCTTCGTCCCGCTTTCGCCAAGGACGGCACGGTGACCGCCGGCAATGCATCCGGCATCAATGATGGGGCCGCTGCCGTGGTGATGATGACCGCTGACGAAGCAAGTAAGCGCGGTATCGAGCCCCTGGCACGGGTGGTGTCCTGGGCGCAGGCCGGTGTCGATCCGGCGATCATGGGAAGCGGCCCGATCCCGGCGTCAAGGCGCGCTCTCGAACTTGCCGGCTGGAAGGCAGGCGATCTCGATCTGATCGAGGCGAATGAGGCGTTTGCCGCCCAAGCCTGCGCGGTCAACAAGGACCTTGGCTGGGATACCGACAAGGTCAATGTGAATGGCGGTGCGATCGCACTCGGCCATCCCATCGGTGCTTCCGGCACGCGCGTTTTCGTGACCTTGTTGCATGAGATGATAAAGCGTGACGCCAAAAAGGGCTTGGCAACGCTTTGCATCGGCGGCGGCATGGGCATTGCCTTGTGCGTCGCCCGCGATTAAGCCCTCGGAGTTGTGAAAATGGTCGAGCTCTCCTGGAGGGCTCGACTTCTCTTTGACTGATTTAGGTCAAGTGGGCTAGTGGTATATTCGGCACGCAAAAAATCCCTTGGCTTTGCCAAGAAGAGGCCGCATATCCTTGAATTTCTTAGCGCGTTTATCGAAAGCGGTGGGAATCCGGTGATGTGTTCATACCACGAGGGACGACCTTGCTAAGGTTGGGGCTGACAACGCCCTAACAGCGAAACAGATTACAGGAGCAAAAAATGGCACGGACAGCCTTGGTCACGGGCGGCACACGCGGCATTGGTGAGGCCATTTCGATCGGTCTCAAGGATGCAGGCTATCAGGTTGCGGCGAGCTATGCCGGTAACGATGAAGCAGCCAAGGCCTTTACCGAAAAGACTGGAATAGCTGCCTATAAGTGGGATGTCAGCAGCTTCGAGGCTTGCCAAGGGGGTGTTGAACAGGTCGAAAAAGACCTCGGCCCCGTTGATATTCTAGTTAACAATGCCGGCATCACCAAGGATACAACGCTCCATCGCATGAAGGTCGAGCAATGGCAGGCCGTTATCTCGACCAATCTCGACAGCCTGTTCAACATGACGCGGAACGTGATCGAAGGGATGCGCCAACGCGGCTTTGGCAGGATTATTTCGATCAGCTCGATCAATGGCCAAAAAGGCCAGTTCGGCCAGGCGAATTATTCAGCAGCCAAAGCGGGCTTGATCGGCTTTACCAAAGCGGTCGCTCAGGAAAGCGCTGCCAAGGGGATCACCGTCAACGCCATAGCGCCCGGCTATATCGGCACGGAGATGGTGCGTGCCGTGCCGGAAGAAGTTCTGAACACCAAGATCCTGCCACTCATTCCAATAGGCAGGCTTGGCGAACCCGAAGAAGTTGCGCGTTGCGTGGTATTCCTGGCAAGCGACGACGCAGGCTTCATGACCGGCTCAACACTCACAGCCAATGGCGGTCAATACATGGCCTAGTTAATGTGGTGTGACCACCTCATCGACTTGCACCGATAGTGCCAGGTCGATGGTATGCGGCCAAGTTTTCGAGGATGGTCGCCGATATGCCCTCTTCAGAATGCGGCATGTGATTATTGTTCGATCAGTTAACGTCATCGCCGGCCTACTAAAGCGCCTGTCGCCCACAGTGTTTCAACAATTCAGCTGAACCTGTGGGTGAGCAGCCAAGCTTGAGACCATCAAAACATCATGTCGAAGGTCATGAGGCCTGGCGAAAGGTGAGGGGCGGCGGCTGACGAAGGGCTCTGGTGATCAGCATCTCGGCCGTTTCGCCGGCATCCAGCTCCGCCATGCCAAATGCGAGGTCGGCATGAGAAAGACGACGCCCTTCTGCTCGATCGACAATCTCGCCCAAGATCTCTGCAACACGCTTGCAGACCAGGCCAGCTTCGAATTCAGGCGTATCCTGCAAGACGATGCAAAAGCTTGCACCGCGTATCCGTGCTACAAGATCCTGTGCGCGGCAACTGCTGCCAAGCGCCCTGCCCAACTGGCCAATCAGCCGATCGCCGGCGGCATAGCCCAACATCTCATTGACTTGGGTTATCCCTTTGATCCTACAGACGGCGACCGAAAGCGGAGCAGCGCGCTCGCGACTTTCCTGGATCGATCGTTCGAGATGCTGATAGACAAATCCGCGGCCATAGAGGCCCGTGAGATTGTCGATCGCGGCACCTTGATGCCCGCCGGCCATCATGCCTCGAAGCTGACATTTCATACGATGCTGACGCGTCAGGACTTCCAATCGTTTTCGTAGGGCGAAAGGTTGCAGCGGCAGGCGCAAGACGTCGACCGTCTCGTCGCGGGCAATTGTTTCGATCATCGGCGAGGTTGTTGGTTCGTCGAAGATCAAGAGGGGAAGATCGGTCAAGCCGCTTGTTGCCCTAACACGCCGGCAAAATTGCCCGACCTCGCTTGGGCTCACTTTGCCGGTGATAGCCACCATATCGACATGACCCTGGCGAAGCTGATGCCAGGCTTGGTTCGTGGTCGTGGCGTAGGAGAAGATCGCGGCCTCGTCGAGCAGGTCGATCAGGGCAACCTGATCATCACCCATCGGCCCGACCAACAGCATCTGCATCATGTCGGTGGCTGCTTGGTCCTGTTGATCGGCTTCCCCGCGAATATCGAAATCGGCAAGCGTTTCGTGGCGCCGTTTGAGCTCGGCGGCCATGGCGGCAAGCCTGGCGACATTCCTGACCCTCGATCGGAGGTCGTCGCGCGGGATCGGCAACATGATGACATCATCAACGCCCTCCCCAATGACCACCTCATTGAGCAAGTCGGAAGGGTCCTCCGTAATGAGAAGAACGGGCATCCTAGAGGTCTCGTTCTCAGCACTTAACGTCGCCAGCAAAGTTGGCACGCTTGCGGCGCCGGCATCGATGAGAAGAGCATCGATATCATCGCCATCCAACAGGTCGCGTATGGCTTCTTCAGTATAGCGCTCGAACAGGTCATAACCCGCAGATAGAAGCTGCGCGCAGAGGCCATCGAGTGGTCGATTGTCGCGTTGGTAAAGGGCTAAACGAATAGGCATGGTTCCAAGCTCTCATCGCATCTGGAGCCTGAAAAGTGCCGTCATCGGCTTTAAGATCTGGTAAAGATCAGCATGTCGGACGAAAAAACTTTTAATACACTAACAATCAAACCGTCGAGAGTGCTTCAAGTTTTGGCCAATCGAACGCTACGCCATGGCCCAGACGGTCAGGTGCCAGCGCCTTGCCATCCTCGAGTTGCAGCGTTTCCATCATGAAGTCGTCCAAGCCAAATCCATGCACTTCCAGGAACGACGCATTGGGAATCGCCGCCAGCAGATGGACATGCAGATCATGCACGCCATGGGAGGTGACCGGCAGGTTCGAGGCTTCGGCAAGCCGCGCAATCTTCATCCAGGGCGTGATGCCGCCACAGGTGACGAGATCCGGTTCCGGGAAGGAAACGCCGCCGGCCGCCATCATAGTCTGGAACTCATAGATGGTATGAAAATTCTCGCCGGTGGCAATGGGTTGACCGCCTTCCTGCATGATCTTGACATGCCCTAGCACGTCATCGGGGATCGTCGGCTCCTCGACCCAGGTTAGCCTAAACGGCTCAAAAGCTCGACAAGCGCGAATAGCCTGATCGACGCGCCATTGCATGTTGGCATCGACCATCAACGGTGTTGCCGCCCCAAGCTTGTCACGCATGGCGGCAATTCGCTCGACATCCTCATCTAGTCTGGGGCGTCCGACCTTCATCTTGATCGCCTGGAACCCTTTGGCGATGTTGGTCTCCGTCTGCTGCAAGAGCTTATCCAGCGGGAACTGTAGATCGATCCCGCCGGCATAAGCCGGGACTTTGGGATTATGACCGCCGAGATGGCGCCAAAGCGGCTGGCCTGCCCGTTTCGATGCCAGATCCCAAAGGGCGACGTCGATCGCCGCAATAGCAAAGGATGTGAGGCCACCACGGCCGACAAAATGGGTCCGCCACCACATTTTCTGCCAGAGTGCTTCGATCCTATCGGCATCCTCGCCCATCAGGAGAGGCTTCAGATCATGCTCGATTAGGGCGTGCATGGCGCGACCGCCCACATGGACCGTATAGGCATAACCGAGGCCTTCGGCTCCCTCATTGTCACGGATTCGGACGGTTACCAGTTCGAACACGCTCATATCGCCATGGGTCGAATCGGAAAGCGTCACGGCAAGTGGGATACGAAAATAGTCAGCCACCAAGTCTTCCAGAATCATGTCGAGCCTCGTGGACCGCAAACCAATGAATGTGGAATTCTGCTCCTGATGCTTCTTCGATAAAAAGAGACTACTGCCAACGCCGAAAACCTGGGTGTATACCGCCGATCCTGATAATCTCGGCAGGAACCAAATGATGTGGTCATACGCCTAGATGGCACCGGAGAAGGTGTCGCAGGCCTGGATATCACCTTGGCGCAGCCCTTCGGTAAACCAGCGGACCCGCTGCTCGGAGCTTCCATGGGTAAAGCTCTCCGGCACCACGTAACCCTGCGCCTGTTTTTGTAGCTGATCGTCACCGATGGCGCTCGCTGCACCGAGCGCTTCCTCTATGTCGCCATCTTGCAGCCATTGCAGCCTCTTTTGGGAATGATTGACCCAGACGCCGGCAAGGCAATCGGCCTGAAGCTCGAGCCTTACCGAAAGCTCATTGCTTTTGACCTCGCTTACCCGACTGCGCTCTGCGTTGACCCTGCCGGCAATGCCCAGTTGATGCTGTACATGATGGCCGACTTCATGGGCAATGACATAGGCGGGCGCAAAATCGCCGGCGGCACCGAACCGGGTGGCCAGTTCGCGAAAGAAACTCGTATCAAGATAAACCTTCTCGTCGCCCGGGCAATAGAATGGGCCCGACGCGGCGCTTGCGAAACCGCAGGCGGATTGCACCTGGCCTTCAAACATCACCAATGTCGGCTCGCGGTAGTCTTGATTGGCCCTGGCAAACACTTCGGACCAGACGATTTCCGTCTCACCGAGAACCGCGGCCACGAATTGGCCTGCCGTATCACTCTCGTCGAGGGGCTGGTCGGCGGGTGAGGAACCCTGTCCAGGCACGGTGATCGGCCCTTCATCGAGGCTATTAAAAAGGAAACTGGGATTGAACCCGAATAGCATGGCGATCAAGGCGATGATGATGACCCCGAGGCCACCACCCACACCGCGTTTTGCGCCTCGTCCCATGTTCCTTGGCAGACCGATCCGCCCTCTGGATCCTCGACGATCTTCGATATTGCGACTTCGCCGCCCAAGCTGCCAACGCATCACTAACTCCCAGATAGCCATCCAACGGCCATCATCACCAATGGTATGAGATGAGGGCCGTGACCTCTTGCCTGCTGCCTAACAGGGCATGGCAACAAGAATGTGCGTTCCAGATCGCCCCGTCCAGACACCATGGCAGCGTTCGCATGCTCTTTTGAGGGGGAGCTTGGTGGGAATTGAAGCAAAGAGGCAACGAAATCTTAACCAAGACCGCGTTAGACAATTGAAGCAATGGGGCGCCAACGGTTATGACTACGGCCTCGCGGCCATGCCGTGATTGGCTAAGATGTTTCAGGAGAGTGTTGTGGCGGTGACGTATGAGGCTGGTGAATCCGATGAACGACCCTGGGGGCGTTGGGAAGTGATTGCAACCGGCGAGGATTATGTGTGCAAACGCATCACCGTCAAACCAGGCGGCAAACTATCCCTTCAGCTGCATCACCATCGCGAAGAGCATTGGGTGGTTGTTCAAGGGCAGGCCTTGGTCACTTCTGGCGATGAGCGACGCGAGGTTGGACCCAACACTCACATCTTCATCCCCCTAGAAACCCCGCACCGCATCGAAAACCCTGGAACGACAAACGTTGTCTTCATCGAGGTGCAACAAGGCGATCAGCTGGACGAAAACGATATCGTTCGGTTGGAGGATATTTACGGGCGCTGACGAAAACGACCTTATGGAACGCGACATCGGCATGACGCTGCTGGTCCAGCGGGGTAGGATGGGCAATTGTCTCACCGAGAAAATGTGACGAACGTAACTGATCGACCCTGCACGAGCGGGGCTTTTCGTCAGCTAGAGCACTTTTCGATCAAACACAGTCATCGTCTAGCCCTGTCCCTCGCCCAACTACTCGCCGTATCTCACCAAATCCGGGGGTCGGGCGGGGGACAGGGCTGGCGCCGCGTAAACCTCATTGGGAAATGCTCTCATCAATGCCATTGCCCTTGGACTAAAGCGATATCGGTGGGCCGATCATGATGACGTTAGGGGAAAATGATGATCGTTGTCCCATCATCGACAAGCGACCAAATCTCATCCATCTCACTATTGGTGACGGCGATGCAGCCATTGGTCCAATCGTTAGTGGGATGACCGACCTCCTTGGCACCCCGACCATTCGGCAAGCCGTGGATCATGATCAAACCGCCAGGCGACGAGCCCCAGCGTTTGGCGGATTCCTGATCTTGCTCGGATGGATAGGAGACATGCATGGAACGGTAAAATTGGCTCCCTGCATTACGCCAATCTAATGTGTAAACCCCTTCCGGGGTCCGGCCGTCGCCTTCGATACGTTTGTGTCCTTCCGGTTCCACCCCGAGAGCGATATCGAAGCTTCGGATCACATGTCCGTTACGTTTTAGTTGAAGAAGCCGTTGAGACTTATAGATAACAACCAGGTCGACCTGGTTGGTCGTGATATAGGGCAGTTGCGCTTGAGCAGATGACTGAATGACGCCGAGAATGGCAAGAACTGCCGCACAGATCACGATACGCGCAGATTTGGCAGGATTGGCGAAGAAGGTGTTCATTCAGATGCTACACTCTTGTTGGCAGGTGGCGTAGTCTAAATACACGAATGACTTTGGCAAGAAGGCATGGCGGAGAAAAACAAAAGTCGATGGTTATGAGCGATGAAACATTACCTTGGATGAGAAGACGGCCTACCGCCGCGATGTGTCTGGTTGGCGTTTGGTTTTCGAGCGGTTGCAATCTGGATTCACTCCTTGAACGTGACGGCGGCTTTCGCGAGACGTCAAGCTATCAGGCAACCTATGACGACACGCTGCTCGATCTGGCTCGTCAGCATAAGCTCGGCTATGTCGAGATGGTGGCCGCCAACCCGGACACCGATCCCTGGGTGCCGGGCGAAGGCACCGATGTTGTCCTGCCGACCATCCATCTAATGCCGAACCTCAACGACGCCGAGCCGGAAGGGATCATCATCAATCTCGCGGATATGCGTCTTTACTTCTTTAAAAATCCAGGCGATGCGCCAAAATCGTTTCCTATCGGCATCGGACGGGATGGGCTCGGCACGCCGACCGGTGCCACTGAGATCGTGCGCAAGAAGTCCGATCCGAGTTGGCATCCAACCGATCGCATGCGACGGGAAGACCCGGAACTGCCGGAGGTCGTGGCTGCGGGCCCCGATAATCCGCTTGGCACTCGCGCCATGTATCTGGGGTGGCCTGAATATCTCATTCACGGCACCAACAAACCTTGGGGTGTGGGGCGGCGCGTCAGCAGCGGCTGCGTGCGCATGTATCCAGAAGATGTTGAAGCGTTGTTCGAGATGGTCGAGATCGGTACCAAGGTGACGGTGATCGACCAGCCGATCAAATTTGGTTGGATCGGCGACGATCTCTACATGGAAGCTCACCCCACCCAGCAACAAAGCGACCAACTTGAGGCGGAAGGCGAGTTCGATCGGCTATTGGACAGTAGCGTGGTCGATCAGGCCATCACTGTTGCTGGTGATGCTCGGGGACGGCTCGATTGGAGTGGTATAAGGCAGGCGACGATCGAACGACGTGGCTATCCCGTTCGCATCACACGCTAAAGCTCTTTTCGGTTAAGCGGAACCGGCCCCTGCTTTCGTCCATTTGCCCGCAAGCCTCGCACAATCGTTAGGCGGGGGGATGCAATCCAAGACGCAACGCAACTGCTGCTATAGACCTCGATCGACCGATGATGTTGGTTGATTCGGTAGGAAATGCGTTGCTTCGACAGAGGTGAACTGGTTTCAGGGTCTTGTCCGACCCAATAGAAGCGGCCGGGATCCTCCGCCGTCCTCCCCAAGGTAATATCGACATGGAGGGAGGAGGGCGAATGATCACCATCGTCCAAGAAATGGGGGGATGGATATCCCCGCACTGAACATCGCGTCACGCGAGCTTCAAGTCGCTAAGAGCGATCTAAGTCACATGGAAGTGAGACCGCGATAACGGCCCAGCTTCATCGACAATGGAATACCGATCGCGATAGGCTGGGCAAAGAGCCTGAACGGTCGGCGCTACTTACGAAGCCCTTCTTGAGCGATTCTGCTTGATTTCTCTGCGGCCTCAGCAGCTGCAGCGGCCGCATCCTCCGCCCGCTGGGCAGCAGCAGCAGCTCGATCAGCAGCTTCGGCAGCGCGATCCGCGGCTGCAGATGCCTTTGTCGTCGCCTCGGCGTCCGCATTTCCCGCAGCACGGGGCTTGTTGGCATCAGATGACGAACAAGCGGATAGCAGCGCTGCGAGGCCTACGGCAATGACGCCAGCGTGAAGATGCTTTGCGAAACCAGTCATACACACCTCGTTTAGATGATACGCGATTGAAAAGACGCCTGATGGTAGGCCACTGATTTGATCAGCAACAGCGTAAATTGGTAAATGCTCACGGAGACCCTCGCTTTGTGGCTGTAATGACACGCGCGGTCAGTTGACGCCTCAAGCATCAGAACTGCCGAATGCTGTCACCAGGTGCGAAGGGGGCCAGTGTCGAGATGGACGAAATCCGATTCCGGATAATAGCCGACACCGCCCTTTGACATTGACCTAGCGATATCTCGTACGCCTACCGTTGAGAACCCCGGTAATCGGATATCGATGGCGCGACCTCTCATATGAAAGCTGTTCGGCGCCACTTTACTGCTTCTGGCCGCCAACATTGCGTTGGTCGCAGGTGTTCGATAGCCAGAAATAACGTTGATCGGTTCCGCGACATCGGCGTCGTTGATCAACTGATGCAAAATGTTGAGCAAGGTCGGATCGATGGGCTTGATGCCACCGGTCCGGAAGTCGCGAAGGTGATAGCTGATTTGTGCCAAACCCTCCGACAGATAGGCTCCATCGCGCCAGTAAACAGCTTTCAGCGTTTCATGGGTATGCAGGTTATATAAGTGAAGCTCACGTGCTGCCATCGATGGGTAGCTGAGAGCGAGCGTACCGGACGAAGCTGCCAGCGACGCACATCCCATGGCCGAGATGCCAAGAAAGCGTCGTCGGCTTAAGGCTCCCGATTTCGACGTATCAGATGGCACGTCTGACTTCTCCCCGCCCCTCAAAGAAACACAAAAACGTTAAGTTTTTTACGTCGTTACAGCTCAAGATACCAGTCCTATTCATAAGTTTGTGCGTATTAGCTCGATGGTGTTCAACCAAGGGGAGATTAATTTATTGCTTCTATGCCAGCAGGCGATAATTCAGGCAGTCCACGCGAAGAGTGTTTCCCAACATAAGTGTGTGAAAACCAACTGGCAAGCGACAAACGCATGGTCCGCCTGTACTTGAGGCCGCCAAACAAGTAAAAAATTTGGCCCAATTAGTCATTGGATCGAAAAGTTGGTCATCTGATCCAAGGTCGTCTTTGGCCATGCGATCTGAGATTGTCTTTGGTTCCTCTTTGTCTAAGCGTTCGTTGAAGAAAATTTTAGACAATTTTGTCCAGCTGGTTATCGTTGTGACAGGAAAGGATCGAAGGCTTCAGGTCTTAGGTTTCTTAGAAAAAAACGCCCATGAATCCAACCAAATCCCCTCTCCTTTATCCCAACATATCGGGTGGCTATGCGGGGCAGAGGGCCGACGCTGCATCAACCTCCTACGACCATGCTCTAGCGGACGGGATGCTGCCCTTTGACAACCTGGACCTTGGACGCTTGGGGACCCATGGGCCCTTCCTCCGAGGCAAGGGTGTAAAGAACTTCGGTGCCGATCTCCAAATTATCAAAGTCGTAACCTGATACAGTGTTGCTGTGAAAATAGACGTTCAAGTGAACCGGCGTCTCGATAAATCCATAGTCCTGTTCCGGATAGAGCTTGATGATGCGCGCATAGGTGGGGCCGTCATGGGCTTTGACGTCATGTCGGCTAATCCGGAGAGCCTCCTCGAGCTGACGTTCTGCGATATCGAAGGCGATGCGGACGACCTGATAGGCGTCACTCCGAGTTTCATGGCGCCGCTGTTCACGTTTGACGATGATGTCCTTGCCAGGAAGCTTAATATTGATCGATATCGCGACAGGACTCTTGTGAGGCGCTTCGAGGGTTATCCGACACGAAATGATGGTATCCGTCAGCCTTTCCAGGCGTGCAACGCAGTCGCGTACTCGAGCCTCCATAGCCTCTGAAGGGTCCATGTTTTGAAAGTGGATTTGAAGCGGTACTTGCATCCAAACACCTCTTTGCCATGAGCGATTCGCGATCGGTTAATCGATGGCGACGTCTCGGTTTGCTGTCCTCCAGGACATCTTGCGACAAAGCTCATTGCTGCTGCCGCCCAGTCTCCGTAGCCTCGGATCAATCTCATCAATTGCAACAGCAATCGCGCTTTAAATCAATCTCTCCTTCTGACTTTTAACTTTTAATTGAAAAAATCAATATGGTCGACAGAGATCGAACGAGCCCATTTTCCTGTCAGCTTACTCGGTCGACATCTCAAGATCCCGTTGTTGCTGGGCATCATGTTGCAGGGCAAGAGCCCTTGCCGGAGAAGTCTTGGAGCCCGTTTTTGAAGGAACTGTTCGAACCGATGTTCAACGCTACGTGTCGACGCGGTCTTTGAGCTCTTTGATTAATCCGTCGATCCCGACGCGCTCGAGAACTGAACCGAACTCGGAGCGCTGGGTGATGAGAAGGCTAACGCCCTCGACCACCAGATCGATGATGACCGGCCGTCCATCACGATGGCGAAGGCGCCAATCGACATCCAAAGATGGTCCCGATGGCGGTGCTACCGTCGATCGAACGATGACATCCTGTTTGCCGACAGATTGGGTCGCAACGATGGCAAACCGCTTGCGGGCAGCGCTCAGATCGGCCCCTGCATAGCGCCGAAGCCGTGTGCTGAAGCTATGAAGAAGATAATCGCGAAAGAGGTCGACAAAGGCTGATTGTTGATCGGATGTCGCACGGCGCCAGTACCGCCCCATGGTCATCCTTGCGAGCAAACTGAGATCCGTTTGGCTCTCGATCGCTGCCATGAGTCGGCGCTCTTGCCGGGTATCTCCACGATCATGTTGAATAAGCTGAAGAATGTGATCGACCAGGCGATTGACCACGATCGCCGCATCCATTTCAGCGCGATTCGCGGCACGTCCGGCCTTACTCGCGGCGATTAACCCAACAAGGGCTGCAGTACTTTGAAATAGCTGGCGGCGTGATACCGCATTGATGGAAAAAATCATAGCGCATCCCGACAGGCACAAGCCCGGCTCCCGATCGCCGGGCGACGTCTGACCTTATGATCGCCCGAGGCTAAACCCGCCGCGCTAAAAAAGAGTTAAGACCCATCAAGGTTTTTTCTGCTTAGGGATATCCGTGCCGTCGCTCAACGCGGCAATATCCGCTCGAAGAGCGGCTACCTCTCCGGTCAGCGCCTCCAAGGCCTCATCTCGCCCTTTGCTGCCTTCTTCATCCGCAGCTTCATGCATGGAATTCACGATGATGGCGATGAACAAATTGAGCACAGCAAAGCTGGTGATCAGGATGAACGGCACGAAGAAGATCCAAGCCAGGGGATGGGTCTCCATCACAGGTCGGACGATGCCCATTGACCAGGATTCCAGCGTCATGATCTGGAACAAGGAATAGAACGACCGTCCAAGGGTGCCGAACCATTCATCGAAAGCGCCGCCGAACAACTTGGTCGCCATCACGGCTGCGATATAGAAGATCAGCCCTAAAAGTCCGATCACCGAGCCCATCGCCGGAACCGCGCCCAAGAGCGCTTGAACGACCGTACGCATTTTCGGGACGGTGGAGACGAGCCGTAAGGCGCGCAGGATGCGAAGGGCGCGCAGAACCGAAAGGCCGTCACTGGTCGGCAGGAGGGCGATGCCGACGATGAGAAAATCGAAGATGTTCCAAGGATCTTTGAAGAACTGGAGGCGATAGACAAAAAGCTTGGCGAGTAGTTCGAGCACGAAGATCGAGAGAGCCAGGCTGTCGAGGAGTTTTAACCAGAAACCAAAAGTCTCCATCGCCGAGGCTGAGGTTTCCAGACCTATAATCACGGCATTCACGATGATCAGGGCAATGATGCCATTGCGCGTGATATCCGCTTCCACGATGCGTCTTAGCCGATCTCGCAAAGAAGTTTCTCCGCCATGTCGCCGATGAAGCCCGATATATAGGCGTGAAATGCGTCATTATTAAGAGCGATGATGATCATCGCGCCATTGCCAAAGCGAAACCGAAGGTGCTTGATCAGGGTTGGTCGCATCAACTCACTAAGCTTCGGAGCCTTGCATGCCGATTTTCGAGCGTCAGAGTGAGGGCGGCGAGCTCTTGATCAGCTTTGAAGCCACCGATCTCGTGATGGCGGGCTGGACGGGCAGGGATCGAGCGGCAGTGCAAAAGCATATCGACGAATTGGCAGCGCTCAATGTGCCGTCGCCTTCGAAAGTACCGCTTTTTTACCGCATCGACCCTGCTCTTCTGGCGGGATCAGTCGACGAGATCACGGTGGTCGGTGAGCAGAGTTCGGGCGAGGTCGAGGCGGTGATCTTGCAGATGGCAGATGGCCTTTGGGTCGGTCTTGGCTCCGATCATACTGATCGCGCCTTCGAGGCTCATTCAGTGCAGGGCGCAAAGCAGCTTTGCCGAAAACCCATGGCCACCCGCCTCTGGGCCTATGAGGATGTGATATCCCATTGGGACGACTTGATCTTGCGCGCTCACATCGTCGAGCATGGTGAACGCGTCCTCTATCAGGAGGGGAGGCTTGCCGAAGTCCGGCGTCCCGAGGACTTGATGGATGCCTATCGAAGCGACCTCGGCCTCGCTGCGAGTGAGGACTTGCCATTGGGAACCGTTATCTTCTGCGGTGCCCTGCCGGCGATCGGCGGCATTCGACCCTCTCCACGCTTTGAGATGGCGCTGGAAGATCCCGTGCGCGGTGAGCGCATCGAGCATGATGTCGACATCAAGACGCTGCCTTCGGTCTCTTGAGTAGCGGTGACAATTTGTGAGTTGTTGTTCCGTCCAGCGTTAAGAAAGCCTAAACCGATGGACAGGATACTCTCCAACTTGGTCCGTGCGATCCTGGGAGTAAGAGCCTCGCCACGCTCCCCTGTGGGTGGTCGGATTCCTAGGATCACATGGATCAGGGCGCGAAGCTTAAAGCCCGATCGTTAAGGTTTCGTTAGAGAATTGCCTGGGCAAGTCGAACCAGCTTTCTCTCCCGCCCAACCATTCGCAGTGTCCCACCATAGCGGGTGGCCCTGCGGGGGAGAAGGCTGGCGCTGCGTAAACCTCGTCGGGACATACATTAGTTCTGATGACGCCAACTTCTGACAAATTGTCGCCACGACCTATTGGTCTGTCTTCAAGAGATGATACGCGCGACTGGCCACGAAAACCTGGCTGTGTACTGTGGATCTTGGCGGTGTCAGTGGGCATCAAATGTTGTGGACATCCCACTAGGACCGTTTCTCGATCACCTTGATGCCAGGGCGTCTTTGCTGCTGTGAACTGCCGCTGCGGCGTTTGAGGGCGAAGATGAACTCGACCTCAACAGCGGCATTCCCGGGAAGTTCAGCGACGCCGATGGCGCTTCTGGCATGCTGGCCAGCCTGACCGAAGACTTTGATCAGGATTTCGGAGGCCGCATCGATAATCACTGGCTGCTGGTTGAAATCGGTGCTGGAGGCGACGAAACCAGTTAGCTTGATCGCGCGGTCGATTTCATCGAGACCGCCTGCAAGCGCCTGGTTCACCCAGGAGAGGGCTTGAAGGGTGCAGAGCTTCGCACCTGCCTTGGCTTCATCAATCGATACGTCCTTATCGACCTTGCCCACCGGCTTGATCACGCCGTCGACCCAGGGGACTTGGCCGCTGACATAGACCAGGCCGTTATGGGAGACGATCGGGACATATTGGAAATTTGGCGCATTGACCTCGGGCAGGCGGAGGCCGAGAAGCGCTAGCCGCCGCCTGAGCGTTGGCTGTTCTGCCGGCGCCATTGGAGGGGCAGGGGGGCGGCTGCGGGGTTGACGGCGTTTGGCTGGCGGTTTCTTGGGCTGGGCCACCTTATCTCTCCATCTCCGTCGCGACCTGATCGATGTCGACCTTAGCTCGGTGTAATTAACCGATTTTCGTACAAAGGAGAAGGATATCTGTTGACCTATAAAGGTAAGGGCCAGCTCGTCCCCTCCGAAGCCCTGATCAAGTCAGGCATTCAGACGGAGAAATGAGCCGGCCCCCTACCGTTCAGTCAAGTCTGCGAAGTCCGCGCCCGGACCTAGTCTTTGGTGCCGGCGACCAGGCTTTTTTTGTTGATCCAGGGCATCATACCGCGAAGCTTCTTGCCAACTTCTTCGGAACCGTGCTCGGCTTGGGAGGCGCGCATGGCCTTGAAGCCTACCTGGGCGGCTTTGTTTTCCAGGACCCACTGGCGGGCAAAGGCGCCGCTCTGGATGTCCGAGAGCACCTTCTTCATTTCGGCCTTGGTCTCGTCGGTGACGATGCGCGGGCCGGTGACGTAGTCGCCATACTCTGCGGTGTTGGAAATCGAGTAGCGCATATTGGCGAGACCGCCCTCATAGATGAGGTCGACGATCAGTTTGACCTCATGCAGGCACTCGAAATAGGCCA
>JBOEHJ010000075.1:37013-66613 GCA_050633905.1 Geminicoccales bacterium | reverse complement strand
TCGTCCCGCTCGAAATCTCAGATGCCGCGTTCTCAACCTCACGCGTTGCGTCCTGAATCTCCGTGACAATCTCTGCAAGCTGCGTCGCAGTCTGGTTGACGTTATTCTTAAGTTCACCGAACGCGCCTTGGTAGTTGGCCGTCACGCGCTCATCAAGATTGCCGCCTGCAAGCGACTTCATCTTGTCGCTGACATCTCCCAAGACCGCCTGGAGGCCTTCGACCAGCTGATTGATTTGCACACAGACCTCGGCGAGGATGCCTTCCCGTCCGTCGATCGACAGTCGGTTTGAAAGATCACCGCTCTTCGCTTTTTCGACGAGGTTGACAATTTCCGCCCCCAACGCCTCGTCCTGTCGACGCTGTTCGGCAGCAGCCTCCGCTTCAGCTTTGACATGGGCTGCCTTTTCCGCCTGCAGTTTCTCAGAGGCTTGAGCATGATTTTTGAAGACATGAAGTGCCTTCGCCATCTTGCCAAGCTCGTGGTCATACGCGGCACCCTTTATGTCGACCCCGAGATTGCCATCGGCCAATTGGGTCATGGTTCCAACAGTTGACTGGATGCTTCGTGACGTCCAGCGCCCGATGAAGATAGCGACCACAGCACCGATAATGAACGCGGCGATCGATAGTGTGAGGATAAGCGAGAGCGTTTGTTGCGCCGTCTTTGATCCTTGTGGGCCGAGCGTGTTCTGGCGTGCGACCACGTCGTCCAGGATCTGTTCATACATAGCCTGAACCTGCGGGCCGATTGCATCGAGCGTGCCCACCCTGATCTCGTTGCGCGCGGTGATCACGTCTTTGACCTTGGAGGCCGCAGCAGTATAGGCATCGAGGTCGGCGACAGTCTGATTAGCCTTCTGACGACGATCAGGGTTCTGCAACGCCTTGAGCAGGGTATTGAGCTCCTTTTTGGCGCTAGCAAGATGATCGTTCGAACGATCAAAGGACTGGGTATCGTTATTCAGGAGAAAACGCTCGGCATAGAAGCGCCCGAGCATCAGCTCCTGCTGCGCGATACCAGCGTAATAGGCGGCTTCAGGATCACCATCCGAGTAAGCCGTGGACATGATCGACGTCAGTTGCTTGCGGGCCTTCGGACCAATAGCAGCAAGCTCCGAGACGATGGTCTCCCGCTCGGCCTGAAGCACGGTCATCTTTTCAAAGCCGGCCCGGTAGCGGTCTGCCAGATCTTCTATCTCAGCCATTTTTCGGAGCACATCTGGCTGCCCTGCGAATAGCTCATGGGCGGTCTTGCTGGTCTGATGGATCTCGTCGATGTTGTTGGAAACCATTTTGGCCCGGTCATCGGAGGGATTGATCCGATAACCAAATGCCGCAAGGCGCGCTTCGAATAAATCTTCAATCTGTTCATTGGCAATAAGCGTTTGCCGCGCCGTCGATCGGTAGTCGTTGAAGACCCCGGCAAGTTCCGATGTCGCGATATAGCTGACCGACGAGATCGTCACCAACAATGCCAGAACGACGCCAACCGTCAGATAGATCCTACCACCAATGCTCAACCTGTTCATCTTATGACCACCGCTAAAATGAGAACCAGCGGCATGCTATCGTCCAAAGCTTACTTATTCGTTATCTATTCACGCCTGTTTTTCACCGCCAAGTCTGGCAAGAGCCACATGGGCATTACGGACCGCAGGACATGTTTAGCTCTTTGTTTTATTTGACTTTTTTTATGACGATCTGAAACAGATGGCGCTGGCTTGTGCATGTAGATGTCATCTGATTCATCGTTAAACTCAGGCTCCATCTGACATGTTATTCAATGACGTGATTGCCGAGATGCGATAGCTATCAATAGGCATCGGAGGATCATACTGGGACCAAGCACGGCTGCAGCAAGAGGTGGGGATGCTTGTGACACGCCATCATGGCTCGACACGTCGTTTCACGCGACGCGCAGTTAGCAAACTGTTCGCCACCCTTCCCTTCATGGTGAGCGGCTGTATGGCCGCGAGCAAGCAGCCAAACGACGAATTACCTGATCATCACACCATGGATGGCTTTCGCAACCCGCCTGGCAGTCCGGAATCTGGTGGCGATTTTGGCGACTGGGCTGGCTTTTTTTGGCGCGGCGCGACCCATAAGGAAGATCTTGTCATCCCGCCGGATCATGCCTTGTCGCGGGAAGCCGTTCTTGCCGGGCTTAACCATGCCGATGGGGCAGACCGGATCACGTGGCTTGGCCATGCAAGCTTCCTTCTCAAGCTCACGGGACGCAATATCGTGACCGACCCGTTTCTCAGCGATCACGCCTCACCGATACCGCCGCTTGGCCCAAAACGCGCCGTCCCGCCAGCACTTCGCGCCCATGAGCTGCCACCCATCGACATCTTGCTGCTCAGCCACAATCACTACGATCATCTCGACTTGCCGAGCCTGGATACGTTGCCTTTAGCCGACAATGCTCATGCCGTCGTCCCCCTCGGCCTTGGTCACTATGCAGAAAGCCGCGGCTTTGATCAGGTGACCGAGATGGACTGGCATGACGATTTGCACCTCGATGGCCTGAAGATCACGTCGCTGCCGGCAATTCATATGTCCAAGCGCGGCTTCTTCGATCGCAATCGCACGCTTTGGACAAGCTACAGCCTGGAAACCGAACAACGGCGGCTCTATTTCGCGGGTGATACAGCCTATGGCCCCGTGTTTCGTGATTTCGCCTCCAAACTGGCACCCTTCGACATCGGCTTGGTTCCGATCGGCGCCTACGAGCCGCGGCTGCTGATGCGGCAAGTTCATACGACCCCGGAGGAGGCCGTGAAAATTGGCCTAGATCTCGGCATCAAGAGCCTGGTCGCCATGCATTGGGGCACGATACAGCTGACCGACGAGCCGCTGTTCGAGCCGCCTGAGCGGTTTTACATGGCGGCCGCCAAGGCCGGTTATGACGAGCGGGATATCTGGGCGATGAAGATCGGCGAAACGCGAAAACTCTAGGTCGTCGATCCCGGGTCCATTGCTTATTGACGACCTCTTAAAGTGGCGTCGCTGCTGCCATTCTGGCACCGCCATCGGGAAGCCTGCCGAAACCTTCACCCTCCGGTCGCGGTGATCTGCCTTCTCATCACATCACTAGGCCAGTCAGACACCGCTTTGAACGCCTGCTTCCAACCACCGACCCTTGCGCTGAGATCGACTTGGATTTCCGCCGGGAGCGTTGCGTCGCCTTCGCCATCGGTGATCATGTGCGCCGAAGTGAAAGCCAGGCGCTTGCCAACCTGGAGGTCGAGATAGTCGCCCTCAAAACCAACCGTTTTCTCATCATCCATCATCGTCACGAAGTTCCAGACACTTCCTGGGCGAAGATCAATGGTCGCGGTGCGCAATGAGTTCAGCGTTTTCCGGCGCAGACATCGTGATTGGCTCCGGACAACTTGAACGGCACCTAACGCTCATCGACGACCATACAAGGCTTTGGCAACAATCGGCCTTTTAAGAAATACTCGCGGCCTGGCAACGTCGTTCGATCAAAAAATTCGCTCGATCGGTACAATTTTAACGAAATGCTATGGGCCTATGAGTGTTAACTCGACATCGACCGTTTAGGTCAGCTCGTCCACCATCATCGAAGTCGCTTATTGATGCCTTTGCCTTTCTCCATAAGCTGTTGGCGCCAACATCGGCGCAGCATGTCGGTTCGCCTTTCATCGCTCATCTTGATCTGCCTTTCGGCGATGGCTTCAGCCGATGAGCCCCCCCCGCCCTTCCCGCAGGATCGGCTCTGTCCAATGCCGCCACTAGCGGATGTCTCCACGTCGTCCGCGTTACCATCAAAAGCAGAAGCAAGCCGTGATCTGGTATCGCCTCAAGCCATCGTTGCCTGGCTTCTAGACGCTTATGCGGTCCGCGATTCTGCCTTGGATGTCAATCGCGATGGCAATACGCTGATCAACGAGAAAATCCAGGCCCTGATTGAGGATGACTTCTGCTCGTCGATATCGACCAGATGCAGCGAGGCCGATGCCGAGGCCCTTGCAATGGCGAGGGCCCAGCTTCAGGCGTTTGCTGACAAAAAGGGTGCGCCTGGTTATCTTGTCGAACAACGTCATGCGGCGGGACAAACGTCGCCGCGCCGCTCTTTTGATCTTACGCCGGAAGATCTTCTGGCGCTGGAAAACCCTACACTTCGGATCCGCTGCGTGGCCTTGCCACAACCGGCCGAGATCACCCTGCAAGACGAGTCTACCTATTGGCATGCCAATGGCGAAAACGGTTTCCGTCTTACCGGCGATATCGACAATCTGAGCAAGAGCCGGGGATCGTTGAGTGCGGTCCGAGCGGCTGAGCTCAGCATCACCAGCAACTTGATCGAGGACGAGACGGCCTATCGGGTGAATGCCGTGGCCGGATATGCCTTTAGCTTTGCCGGCGGCAGCGATGTACAGACCTCCTTCATTCCCTTTCTCGAAGCGGAACGTGTGACCAGCGGGTCCGAAACCCAAATCGACACCTTGGGCGCCGGCTTCCAACAAGCCGCCAAGGTCAACTGGCCAGGCCCGCTCCGATCGGAATTTGCGATCACGCCGGTCTATCAAACCGACAGCGATTTCGAGAGTCATACCGGAACGCTCAAATTCCGCTGGACGCCGTCACTTGCCGAGAACACGCTCTTCCCACTCGGTTTCGCCCAGGTCTACGGACCGATCGAACTTCACTTGGGTCTGGACCTGCTCGCCGATGCCGGCCGGGTTTTTGACGATGGCGATGAGAATAATCTCGATGGTGAGGGCAGCTTTCTTCGTCTCGGCAATCAGGCGGCCCTCCAGGTCCGCGGTGCACCGGGCAACCTGTTCCGACAGTTCGAAATCCAGCTCGTCAATCGCTATCTCTATAATGTCGATACGGAATTCGAGAGCATCAACCAATTCGATGCCGCTATTGCTTACCTGTTTCCCGACAACGAGAATTATCAACTGTCCTTCGCCTACAGCAATGGACGCGACGACAATTCGCTCGAATTATACGAATTCTGGCAGACCCAATTCGGCATCCGCTTCTAGGTGGCATGGCCACATCATGGGTTCTGGCCGATCACATCAAGATCGACAGACGGTGACCAGGCCTTCAGGACCTGTTGCTATGATCGTCTCAGCGATTGCACGTCGATCAACCGGCCTTTAAAGAAACGAACAGCTGTCCAACTGAATGTCCTCAGCGAATGTATCTGTTACCAACGTCGAAAACTTGGCCGTATACCATCAATCCGAGCCATAGCGGTGGAAACCAAATGATGTGGTCATACCACACATGAAACGAGATAGCCGCTTACCTCTGCGCGGATCCAGCCAGCAGCAATCCATCTTGAAGATCGTGACGCTTATCGTCCTTTTGGCGCCTGCTATCTGGATGTTGCTGGCCTTTCAGCTTGATTGGTTCGGCGCGAAACCTTTTGAGCGCCTGATCGAAGAGGCTGGCAGCTTTGCGATCCGCTTCTTGCTGCTCTCCCTTGCAATCTCTCCTGCCCGCTCAATCCTGCGCTGGCCGTCATTGATCAGCATCCGACGCCGCGTCGGGCTCGCAAGCTTTTTCTACGGAATTGCTCATCTCTGTCTCTTCGCCCTGGATCGCGAACTGGGGCCCCTTCATCTCGCAAGTGAGATCTTCCGCTACCCTGTCCTTCTAATTGGTTTTGCGACCCTCATCTCCCTCCTTCCCTTGGCCGTGACCTCGAGTGATCCCATGATCAAGCGTCTCGGTCCTCATCGCTGGCGGTTGCTGCACCGCTCGGTCTACGTCATTGCCGCTTTAGGCTTGTTGCACTTCATCCTGGAATCACCGAACGCATCGATCGAGCCGCTGGTCCTGGGCGGCTGTTTCTTTTGGTTGATGGCCTATCGCCTTTGGCGGTGGAGGGCATCGTTGGGCCTTCCCGCAATTCTGGTGATCGGCATGGCAAGCACGGCGGCAACGGCCCTTGCCGAAGCGCTCTTTCTCAGCTTGAAGCTTGGTGCCCCGTTGACCGGTATTCTTGTTGCCAATCTCGGCGTTGCAACCGGCCTTCGTCCCGCCCAGCTCGTTCTTTGTTTGGCCATAACCGTCTTGATCGCTGCCATGATAAGAGCCATCGGGACAAGACCAGCCAGGCGACGTCCGACCAGGGCAACAAGCGCCGCTTGATCCCCTAACCGTTCCAGCACAGCCGGACCAAGCACATCTAAGGTCGCACGCCTTTCTCGCCAGAAGCGAAAAACAGGCCTTTGTTCAATATACCTTAAGTATTAGTGGAAACTTTTGCGGACCGGAAACACTCCCGCCTTGACCAAGATCATCGAGGCACGTTAACCAATTTCTGATTTTAGTGTCATTCGGTAGGTTGGTGCCTGATATCGCAAGGCTATGTTGGTGGGACGTTATGGTAAATTCATTAGACAAGAACATTGAAAACGATCGCGTCGTTATCCACCGAAATGCCAAGCCGCTGTTTGTCAGCGAATCCTGGGCTGCCCTTCACGGTTATACCAAAACCGAAATCTTGAGGATGCCCAGCCTGGAACCTCTGCGTCATCCAGATGACCGGGCCAAACTGGTGTCTCACGCTGTCGATCGTACTGCCGGTCGCTACGCCCCTCGGCGCATCGACTACCGAGCTGTTCGTATGGATGGCACGCTCATCTGGGTCGATGTCCTGGTTCGAACGGTGGAATGGCAACAGCAGCCAGCCATCATGTGCAAGATTGTCGGCGCGCGCGACATATCGGAGATGCCGATTGGGCAACGCCGAGCAACACCGACCGATCCCGCCATGTTGCGTCTCCTGAGCGTGATCGATCAACTTCCCGATGGCTATGCCTTATTTGATGCAGACGAGCGTTTGATGATTTGGAACCAGCGCTACGTTGCCCTCACGCCGCAATTTCGACGACCCTGTCAATCCGGTGACCAATTCGAGACGCTGATCCGGGCTAGTGTCGACTATAGGGTTATCGAAGATGCAATCGGCCGCGAAGAGGCTTGGCTTAACCAACGTCTCCAGGCATTTCGATCGCCAGACAATCAATCGATGGAGATTCGCTACGGTCAACGCATTGTGCAGGCCCGGCACATCAAGACAAACGATGGCGGCACACTTTTGATTGTCACCGATGTCACGGAAACGCGCCGGGCGGAGGCCGACCTTCGTAACTATGCATCGGCGCTGGAACAGGTGAAGGACCTCGTCGCCATCATCGATAAGGACTATCGATTTCTCTTCATCAATGACGCCATGGTTCACTTCTACAGAAAACCGAAAACAGACCTTCTAGGCCGGCATCTCGCTGAGATCATCGGCGAAGAGCAATTCTATGGCACGTCGAAAAAAGAGCTCGATCACTGCTTCGCCGGCAAGAGCCTTCATGCCCATCGCCGCCAAATCAACGGGGATGGCGAGACCAGGCATTTCGACGTCGATTTGGAACCGTTCAGAAGCGGCCATGATGACATCGTCGGCGCCATCGTGGTTCTTCGCGATGTGACCGACGCAACCAAGCGGGCACGGGAGCTCCAAGTTACCCAGTCGGCCATTAATCAGATTGCCGAGCGAGTTCTGATCTTCGACAAGCACGAGCGGATCCGTTTTCTCAATCAACGCAACCTCGACTTTTTTGGCCGAACGATCGATCAAGTCATCGGGATGTCCGTCGACGATCTGCTCGGCTGGGGTGATGTCGATGACGGCGTAGTAGCGGATTGCAAAGTCAAGAACGACATCGTTTTGACCCGTGGAACACCTGCCCGGCTTGAATATTGGCGAGCCGGCAACGATGGCGTGCCCCGCTATTGGGAAACCTCCATCGTCCCTTATCGCGAGGCCGATTCGACGATATCCGGCGCCATCGCGACCACCCGTGACATGACCGAGCATCGTGAAGCGAAGCGTACAAAGGAGCGATTCCAAGATGCTATCGAGCATCTGGCCGATGGCTATGCGCTGTTCGATAAAGATGAGCGTCTCGTCGCCTGCAATCGGATTTATTACCTAAAGCAATCGAAATTAATGCCGGACTTTGCGCTTGGCGTGTCGTTCGAGACGATCATTAAAGCACGCGTTTCATCCGGTAGCATCGCCGATGCAATTGGGCAGGAAGAAGCATGGCTGGTCGAACGCCTAAGAAACTTTCGAGCGGAGCTCGATGTTGCTGATTTCCAAGAAAGTAACGGGCGTTGGACCCATGTTCGGAACCGCCGAACTGCAGATGGCGGCACGTTGCTGGTCGTGACGGACATCACGGAAAAGAAGAAGATCGAAGAGGCACTCGCCGAAAGCCAATCCCGTTTCAAGGATTTCACAGAGCTGGCCGCCGACTGGTTTTGGGAACAGGACGCAAAAGGCCGCTATATCTATGTTTCCGAGAGCATCGAGACCCTTACAAAGCGGCCGGTAAAGGAGCTCTTGGGGAAGGACCCAACCGAGGTTTTCGGCCATAATGTCTTTAATGATCCGCAATGGAGCAGTCTAAGGCACGAATTTCTAACAACAGGAATCGATCGGATAGTCGAAATAGAGCATGACATGAGTGCTGTAGATGGCCAGGTTTATCGCGTGATCAGCACTATTCGACCGATTAAGAATGCAGCTGGTGCGATCATTGGCTATCGCGGGGCGGCGAAGGACATTACAGCGGCCCACCGCCTGGAAAAGCAGCTTGAATATCAAGCCAATCACGATGCGCTGACCGGCCTGCCCAACAGGCGATCCTTCGAGCGTCATCTGGATCAGGCGATCAAGGCTGGCACCAGCGGCAATCGCCCTGCTGTTTTGTGCTTTATCGATCTCGATCAGTTCAAGATCGTGAACGATACGGCAGGACATCTGGCAGGTGACAGGCTTCTTCGACAGGTTGCCGACCTGCTCAGCAGCAAGTTGCGCGATAGCGATATCCTGGCCCGCCTGGGCGGCGACGAGTTCGGCTTGCTGCTCCATGACTGCTCGCTTAGGCGCGCAAAGAACATGGCGGAAAGACTGCTTGCCTTCCTCAACGAAGATCGTTTTCTCCATGACGACACCGTCTTCGAGATCGGCGCCAGCATCGGATTGACCATCATCGATGGTTCCGGCAGCAGTATCGACGACATCATGGCGGAGGCTGATCTGGCCTGCTACGCGGCGAAAGACGACGGGCGCAATCGCGTCGAAGTCTATCAGGCCCGCGACCAAGAGCTCGCATTGCGCCGGGATGAGATGTCGAAGGCGAGCCTGATCAGCTGGGCGCTGGATTTCGATCGGTTCGTCCTGTTCGCCCAGCCGATCATACCGCTCACCAATTCATCGAGCGGCGAGATCGGCTTCGAAATCCTGCTGCGCATGAACCGGCAGGATGACTCGCTGATGATGCCTAATGCCTTCATCCCCTCCGCTGAACGCTATGGTCTGATGACCAAGATCGATTACTGGGTGATCGAAAATAGCTTTGCTGCTTTTCCGGCGATACGCGCCAATCATCCCAATGCGCGGATGAGCATCAATCTCTCCGGTGTCAGCCTGAACGAAGTTGGCCTGGCTGCCGTCATTGAACGCCTGATCAAATCCTATGAGATCGAGCCTCAACATGTGTGTTTCGAGATCACGGAGACCGCCGCAATTAGGAGCTTCGCCAGAACGAAGGCGCTCATCATGAAGCTCAAGAAAATCGGCTGCCGCTTCGCGCTCGACGATTTCGGCAGCGGCTTGTCGTCCTTCAGCTACCTCAAGCAACTGCCTGTCGACTATCTGAAAATCGACGGTGCGTTCATCCGCGATATCGATCAGGACAAGCGCAGCAGGACAATGGTCGAAGCCATCCATCACGTCGCCAAAAGCCTCGATCTTCTTACCGTTGCTGAATGTATCGAGACGGAGAAAACAGCCAAGACGCTGCGTCATATCGGCGTCGACTTTGCCCAAGGTATCGCCGTCGGCAGACCCGAGCCACTGACCAATTGGACCGTCTTAAGAAAAGAAGCCGTTTAGCGGTTCGTACATTTTCCAACCATTTGGCCCCCGCTTCCCTTTCCCCTTGACGCTCCTTTGATGCCGGTCAACGATGATTGCTGATATCAAAAGGTGCCATGAATTGGGGAGGAGAAGAAACCATGTCAGTGACCGTTGCCAAATTTCTGGACGTCGCCAATGGCCTCCAGGCCAATCAATTCGCTATCGGCGATCGCTATACGGTGAACAGCATCAGCGATCTGGATGAGACCTACAAGCAGTTGATGGACAAGCCGATCCCTGTGGTCATGGCGGTTATCGGCGGTGATGGCCGGCCCAATCTCACGCCGATGTGGTTTGATTACGAGGGCGACAAGGTGCTGGTGAATGCCGCCGAGCACCGCAAGAAGACAGGCTGGATCCGAAAGACCCCGGAGATCACGCTGCTGCTGTTGAACCCCGAGAACATGTACCACTGGATGAGCCTCAAGGTGACGGTCGAACGTGAGATCAGCGAGGATGATCCGCGTGACGGCAAGTGGGTCACTGAGCAGCTCAACCGCATTTGGAAGAAATACACCGGCAATGATGGCGATTACGGGCTACGCGATCCTTCGCTGAACGAGCGCCGGGTGCTGTTCGAATGCCGGGTCGACCGCATCGCCACCTTTGGACAGCCATAACCAGCCGCGATGGTACAAGCAACGCGGATCGCCATCGCAGGTGGATCGATTGGCGGTCTCACGGCCGCCTGCCTGCTGCGCGATGCCGGTCATGACGTGACGGTATTCGAGCGGTCTCCGATCGAACTCGAGCAACGTGGCGCGGGCATTGTTCTACTGGAGGCGACGGCGCGTTACCCGATCCAGCGCGCCGGCGTCGACATCGATGACATCAGCATCAAAACCGGCGTCGTCCGCTATCTCGGGCGAGGCGGTCGCGTTATCCACGAACAGCAGCATGACCACCGGTTCAGCTCCTGGACCACAGCCTATCGCAGTCTCCTCACCGCCTTCGATCGGGATCGCTACCAGCTCGATCACGAGCTCAAGCACTGGTCGGCGACCGACGAGGGCGTCAACGTCCACTTTACCAACGGCCAGTCAACTGACGCCGATCTTCTGCTTTGCGCCGATGGTATCGGCTCGATGTCGCGAACTTGTCTACAACCGATGACAACCTCAAACTATGCGGGTTATGTCGCCTGGCGCGGCATGATGCACGAGCGGGATCTGCCGCCCTCCCTTGCCGAACGTCTCTGCGAGGCCATCACTTACCATGTGATGGCAAACAGCCATATCCTGATTTACCCGATCCCGGGGCTGGATGGCTCGGTCGCCGAAGGCGAGCGGCTGATCAATTTCGTCTGGTACCGCAACTATCTGGAAGGCGACGAACTCGACGACCTCATGACCGACCGGACAGGTAAGCGCCGGACGATATCCTTGCCACCGGGTGTCATCGCCGATCATCACCTGAATGAGGTTCGGGCAACGGCGGAAGCACGTCTGCCATCCGACCTCGCCAAGCTTGTTCTTGGCGTTGAAGACCTGTTCCTGCAGGTGGTCTATGATGTTGAGATCGAGAAGATGGCGTTCGGCCGGGTTTGCCTGATCGGCGATGCCGCGTTCGTCGCCAGACCCCATGCCGGTGCCGGATCGGCCAAGGCAGCAGAGGATAGTTGGGCGCTGGCGACAGCGCTCGATCAGACGCGGACGATCGATGAGGCGCTCCGAATTTGGGAGCCAAAGCAGATGAAGCTCGGCCGCGAACTGGTGGCGCGGGCACGGCAGATCGGTCGGCGATCACAGGTCGACAATGCCTGGATTCCAGGCGATCCTTTTTTACAGTTTGGTTTGTACCAGCCCGGGGACTGATTGGGTCATGAGCATGGACAATGTTGCAGGGGGAATGATCGAGGCAGCATCGAGGTTGCTCGATGCCCTCGATCCGGCGCAGAGCAAGCTTGCGAATCGGCCATTTCCGGATGATGAGGAACGGCGGCTCTGGTTCTACACACCGACCGACCACGGCGGCCTGCCCCTCGCCGCCATGAATGCCGCGCAGCATCGCTTGGTCCATCAACTCGTGGCGTCCGGACTTTCGACTCCCGGCTACGTGACCGCAGCCGCCATCATGGGGCTGGAGAACATCCTGGATCAACTCGAAGGTTTTCGCGTCGATTTCAGCCGCGAGCGCGGACGCGACCCCTTCCTTTACTACATCACCATCTTCGGCACCCCCAGCGCCGGTAGCACTTCTGGTAACCCGGGTGCCGGTGGCACCTGGGCTTGGCGGTTTGCGGGGCATCATCTCTCGTTGCATTTTCTCATCCGTGACGGCGAGGTGGTCGCAAGCACGCCGAATTTCTTCGGCGCCGATCCAGCAGATAGCCCGCTGCTCGGACCTCATCTGCATCGACCATTGGCCGCGATCGAAGATCTTGGCCGGGAGCTGTTTCGTGATCTTGGTGAAGGAAAACGCGAGCTGGCGCTGATCTCGCCGGTAGCACCGGTGGACCTGGTGAGCGCCAACCGCCCTATCGTATCCGAGGGTGATTACCCGTTGCCGATCAAGGATCTCTGGCGAAAACGGTTTCGCGACGAGCTTGGCGAACAGGTTGTGGCCATGCAGGCCACCGCGGAGGATGCCCTCGGGCTGAAAGGCGAACATCTTGATCGCCTGAGCTTCACAAAAGAGCCAAAGGGGATCGCCACGGGCGATCTGAACCCGGGTCAGGCCGACATCCTGCGCGACTTGATCGGCTGCTACCTCAATCGTCTGCCCGACGCCCTTGCCGACGCGCAGCTCGATCTGGTCGAGAAAGAATTCGGGAGACTAAAATTCGCCTGGGCAGGCGGCGATGAGCGTCATCAACCCCATTACTACCGCATCCAGGGCGAACGTCTCTTTATCGAATATGACAACACCCAGCGCGGCGCCAACCACATCCACGCCGTCTGGCGCGATCTCGCCAATGACTTCGGCGGCGATGTGCTCGCCCGTCACTACGCAGAGCATGACCACTGAACGCCTGCGCCGACCGGCGCCGGCTGACTTGCCGGAGCATGCAATGAGTGGTGACCGTCGCCTTTCCGCAGATTTATTGGAAACGGCCGACCTTGATGAGTTGCTTGCGGAAGCTGCTGCCATCCGCGATCGCCGTTCTGGCAAAACGATCACCTATTCGCGAAAAGTGTTCGTACCGCTTACCAATATGTGTCGGGATACTTGCGGCTATTGCGTGTTCGTCAAACATCCAAGCTCGCCCGAGGCGCGAATCATGACGCCGGACGAGGTCAAAGAGGTCGTACTGGAGGGCGAAAAACTCGGCTGCAAGGAGGTTCTTTTTTCACTCGGTGAAAAGCCGGAGCTTCGCTACGACCTGGCGAAGGGTCGGTTGCGCAAACTCGGCTACCAACGCATGACCGATTATCTCCGGGAGATCTGTACTTGGGTCGTCAACGAAACCAGCCTGATTCCCCATATCAATGCGGGCTCGCTCGCTGAAGACGAAATCGCGATGCTGAAGCCGGTTTCGGGCTCCATGGGCATGATGCTGGAAAACGTGTCCCGCCGGTTAATGCAGCCGGGCATGCCCCACCACGCTTGCCCCGATAAGGTGCCTCTTCAGCGTCTGCGTACGTTGGAACGCGCCGGGCATGCGCGTGTTCCCTTCACCACCGGTATTCTCATCGGGATTGGGGAAACCTGGAATGAGCGCATAGAGAGCTTGCAGGCGATCCGCGAGGTTCATCTGACCTATGGCCATATTCAGGAGGTCATCGTTCAGAACTTCCAAGCCAAGAAAGGCATCACGATGGCGGATCATCCAGAGCCTGGTTTGGATGACATGCTGCGCACACTCGCAGTAGCAAGGTTGATCCTCCCCAAAGAAATAAGCCTGCAGGCACCGCCCAATCTGAGCGAACGCCACGGCGCTTATATTGATGCTGGGATCAACGATTGGGGCGGGATTTCTCCTCTTACCATCGATTATATCAACCCGGATCACGCCTGGCCCGCGATCGGTCACCTGCGAGCGACGACGGAGGCCAAGGGGTTCGAGCTCAAAGAGCGGCTGACCGTTTATCCCGATTTTCTGGATGGCGATGACGACTTCCTCGAGCCGGCCATGGCAGACAAATTGCAGCCGATGACCGGGCCAGATGGTCTTGCTGCCGATCAACGGTTCTGATCCGATGAAGCAGACTAGCCACCTCAGGGACCCGGATCTCGGCCTGGCCTCAGTGCCGATCGCACGCGTCCTGGAAAAGCCCTTTCTCGGCAAAGAAATCTCCACCGACGACGCCACCGCCTTGTTCGGTACAACCGGGGCTGATAGGGACGCCCTGTTTCGCGCGGCTGATGGGCTACGGCGCATGACCAGAGGCAACCGAGCGAGCTTCGTCGTCTGCCGCAACATCAATTTTACCAATATCTGCTATATGGGCTGCCAATTCTGCGGTTTCGCCAAACGTCGGGAGCAGGCAGGAGCCGAAGTTCTCGATTTCGACGAGATCGTCCGCCGTGCGCGAGAAGCGGCCAAGCGCGGTGCTACGGAGGTCTGCATCCAAGGCGGGTTGAACCCGGATTTGAGCTGGCGGCATTACGCGAACATCCTCCAGGCTATCAAGGCCGACCTCCCGGATCTCCACATCCACGCCTTTTCACCCTTCGAGATCTGGTACGGCGCCAAGCTCTCCAAGATGCCCTACCCTGACTATATCCAAAGCCTGAAAGAAGCCGGCCTAGGGTCCATGCCGGGTACGGCCGCCGAGATCCTCGATGTCACCATCCGAAAACAGCTGACCCGCGACAAACTCAGCACCGAGGACTGGGTGACAATCATCAAATCCGCTCACCGCGTCGGCATGCCGACCACGGCGACCATCATGTATGGGCATATTGATCAACCTCATCACTGGGCAGCCCATCTCGGTCTGCTACGGGATATCCAGCGGGAAACGGGAGGCTTCACCGAGCTCGTACCCCTTGGCTTCGTTCATCAGGACAGTCCGCTCTATGCGCGCCGCGCTGATGTACGCCCCGGGCCGACGGAGGATGAAAACCTGAAGATGCATGCAGTCGCCCGCGTGATGCTGCATGGTTTGATCGACAATATCCAGGTTTCCTGGGTCAAGCTCGGTCATGAAATGGCCGTGAAGATGCTGACATGCGGCGCCAACGATCTTGGCGGGACGCTGATGAATGAGAGCATCAGCCGCTCATCGGGGGCCAGATACGGTCAAGAGGTGACGCCTGCCGAGATGGTTGATCTGATCCGGGCGGCAGGCCAGATCCCCTTCCAACGCAACACGCTCTACGACGTCCTCGAGATGTTCGACGATCACGACCCCAAAGAGATCGCCCCGCTGGTCGCCCGTGACGGCGCGACACCACTCGATTTCCTAAACCTTCCCAACTAGCCACCGCTGATCGTGTCGGCATCATAAGGTCATCTTGACCGCATGATCTTTCGCTATGGCATTCGATCACCTATATGACGTGCAGACAGCTGATAGGGGGAGCGTACATGCTGACGACTGAACTTTATATCGATGGCCAATGGCAGCCCGCCATGGCCGGTGGCACCATCGAAATCATCGATCCTGCAACGGAAGAAGGGGTGACGACGGCGGCTCAGGCCGATCGCGCTGATGTCGAAGCGGCGATCAAGGCAGCGCATACCGCTTTTCAGAGCTGGCGCCATGTCTCCGGCTGGGAGCGCTCCAAGGTGCTGCGAAAGACCGCCCAGCTCCTCGCGGAACGCACCGAGCGCATTGCCCATCAATTGACACTTGAATGTGGCAAGCCCCTTGGCCAGTCCAAGGCGGAGCTGATGAACGCTGTCGAATTGATCGACTGGTATGCCGATGAGGCGAGGCGGATCTTCGGCCAGACCATTCCGGGGCGGACCGGCAATAATCGGTTCATGACGGTTTATGAGCCGGTCGGCGTGGTCGGCGCCTTCACCGCCTGGAATTTCCCGGTGTTGCTGCAGGCACGAAAAATTGCACCAGCCCTCGCAAGCGGCTGCACGATCGTGGCGCGGCCCGCCGAGGAAGGAACCGGTGCCGTCGTCGAGCTGGTGAAATGCTTCATCGATGCGGGTGCCCCCAAGGGCACGGTCAATCTGGTGACCGGCCTGCCTGAGGTCATTTCTGAGACCATTATGGACAGCGACCTCGTACGAAAAGTCTCGTTTACTGGATCGATCCCGGTCGGTCAGCATCTGATGCGTCGTGCTGCCGATACGGTGAAGCGCATGTCAATGGAACTTGGCGGCCATGCGCCGGTGATCATCCATGAGGATGTCGATCCGGTCAAAACCGCCATTGCCGCCGCTGCTGGCAAGTCGCGCAACAACGGCCAGGTCTGCGTCTCGCCGACCCGTTTCTTCGTGCACAAGAAGCACGAGAAGGTGTTTAATGAGACCTTCGTCGGGGCACTCGCCAAGATGAAAATCGGCCATGGCCTGGAGCCGGACACCGAGATCGGCCCCTTGATCAACAAGAAGCGCCTCGATTTCGTCGAGCAGATGGTCGAGGACACCAGGAGTGAGGGCGCGACGGTGGCTTGCGGCGGCAAACGTCCGGCCGATAAGAACAAGGGCTATTTCTACGAGCCGACAGTCTTCACCGATGTCACCGACGATATGCGCGTGATGAATGATGAGCCCTTTGGCCCGATCGCACCGGTCACCACCTTCGAGGATTTCGACGAGGTGATCGCGCGCGCCAACAGCCTTTCCTACGGTCTTGCCGGCTATGTCTTCACCCAGAGCCAAGAAATGGCAATGAAGACCATGGAAGGCCTGCGCACCGGTATTGTTGGGGTGAACAACTACGTTGCCGCCACGGCAGAGATGCCTTTCGGCGGGGTCAATCACTCAGGCTTTGGCCGAGAGAATGGCCCGGATGGCCTGCTTGACTATATGGACGTGAAATTCGCCAATATCATGATGGGCTAACCGGCGAGTGCACCGGGACGGTATGAAGACGATCGTTCCGGCTCGCTCCTTTGGCTAACCACCCGCAGGATGACATCATATCGGGTAGTTGGACTGGGGAGTGGCCCGGTGGTCAACGCAACTAGTCGAAGAATTCTCTAACCGGCAAGCACGCCGGAGCGGCATAAAAAAAGGGCCGGTCGTTACGCCGACCGGCCCTTTTTACGTTAAGTCACGAAGTATGATCAGCCGCCTGCTTGCTTCATATAAGCAATGATATTGGCGCGATCGTCTTCCTTCTTCAGACCAGGGAAGGCCATCTTGTTCTTCGGAATATACCCCTTAGGGTCAGCAAGATAGGCGTCAAGCGTAGCCTCGTCCCAGACGATGCCAGCTTCCTTCATCGCTGGCGAATATTTCTTCTGAAAGCCCTCGACCGCGCCCGAGGTCCGCCCAAAGAGCCCACTAAGCGTCGGTCCAAGCCGATTCTTGTCGGAATCGATCACATGGCAGGCTTTGCATTTCTTGAAAACCTTCTCACCCGCAGCCGGATCGCCTTCGGCCATTGCCATGGGCACCGCCACTGCCAATGCCGCCGTAAAACTTAGCAAACCCATGGCTTTCTTGATCATGGTCATAAGATCTCGTCCCTTATTGTCACCGTCTTATCGAGGCATTCCGAAGAGCCGCCGTCGCTGCATTTCGATCTTGATCACCCTCGATGTTAGCTCGAAGAATAGTATAGAAGCACATTAACCAAGCTTCTTGAACACCACATGAACAATCTGCAACAGATTCCACCAATCTCCAGCATAACTCCCGGCGACATGGTGATGATCCCAGGCAAAAGTCGCCTTTGCAGCGATGACGGATCTTCAAAACTGGGCGAGGTCGAGACCAGATGGTCGCCCCGCATCGTCGATGATCAGGTTTTTGGGCCTATCGCGGTTGGGCCGATATCATCCGAATAATCACTGTATTTCCATCGTCCGCTGGAACTGGATGGCCTCATTGCTCTTGATCTTGTAGTTGAGCGCCCATTCGCTATCGCTGAGGAACACCGGCAGATCGTTGCGATCGAGCACGATGTGGTTTTTGTTCTGCTCGATGAACTTGTCCAAAGCAGGTTGATCCTCGGAACTCAACCACCGCGCTGTGGTATAGGCGACCCCATCGAAACCGATATCAACCTTGTATTCCTGGGCAGCCCGGGAAACCAGAACATCAAGCTGCAGGACTCCAACCACGCCGACAATCCAATTGCCACCCACGGCGGGCTTGAACACCTGGATTAGGCCTTCATCAGCGAGATCATCAAGAGCACTTCGAAGCTGCTTGATTCGCCTGGTGTCACCAAGCCGGACCCTTCTTAGGATCTCGGGTGCGAAGACTGGCAAACCGGTAAAACGCAGATCTTCGCCCTCGGAGAAGGTATCGCCAACCCTGATCGTGCCATGATTGGGAATACCGATCACGTCGCCCGCCATCGCATCCTCGACGATCTCGCGATCCTTGGCGAGGAACAGAATAGGGCTGTGGACCATCACATCCTTGTCGGTCCTGACCTGGCGGAGCTTCATCCCCCGATGAAAACTTCCCGAGGACAGCCGTAGAAACGCCACCCGATCCCGATGGTTCTTATCCATATTGGCCTGGACCTTGAAGACGAACCCAGTCACGTCCTTTTCATCAGGCTGCACGGCGCGCCCTTCGGCAGGGCTGGGGCGCGGCGACGGCGCATGTTCGGCAATGATATCGAGCAGTGCTTTCACGCTGTAGTCTTTGAGGGCACTGCCGAAGACCACAGGCGTCATATGGCCTTCGAGATAGGCGTTGCGATCGAAGGCTGGATAAGCGCCAGCCGCAAGTTCCAAATTCTCCCGGGCTGGCGCGAGCACGCTTGCCGGTACCCGTTCGGTGAGTTTCGCATCATCTGGGCCATCGCATGGCATCACCAGATCGAAACGCTCGCCATAGCCTTCACTGCTGGTGAGAAAGTCATCGGAGCGAAGATCGTAGCAGCCCGCAAAGGCGGTGCCCAAGCCGATCGGCCAGACCATGGGCGCTATATCAAGCGCCAGTTTTTCCTGAACCTCATCCAACAGCTCGAATGGGTCGCGCCCTTCGCGATCCACCTTGTTGACGAAGGTGATGATCGGGATGTCACGCAGACGGCAAACCTCGAACAGCTTCAAGGTCTGGCTCTCGATACCCTTGGCAGCATCGATCACCATGATAGCGCTATCCACCGCAGTCAGCGTCCGATAGGTGTCTTCGGAAAAGTCCTCATGGCCTGGCGTGTCGAGAAGGTTGAATACCAGGTCCCGGTGGTGGAACGTCATCACCGAACTTGTGACAGAAATCCCCCGGTCCTGCTCGATCTTCATCCAGTCCGAGCGCGCGCGCCTGCGCTCACCCCTCGCCTTGACGTCGCCAGCAAGGTGAATGGCGCCGCCTTCAAGCAGCAATCGTTCGGTTAAGGTGGTCTTGCCGGCATCGGGATGCGAAATAATCGCGAAAGTCCGTCGGCTCGCATGATCGCTAGAAATTGGCTCAATCCGTCATCTCGATGGGGAGAACCCTCTATCTAGGCACCCTTGCCCCCTTTGTCGACCATGCGCTGATTGCCGCCGATCTTAATACATGGCTCCTTAGGGTATACTCCCCGAGGGACGACTCCTGGTCATCTCTTGCCCAGATCAGGGTGGCGTAGCGGACACGGCTGCCTTTTTTGATGCGAAATCCTCCCATCGAGGGATGTTAAATCGCGGAAAGATCATGCTAACAATCTGATTAGATGGAGAAGAAACAAGGCTTTTGTCGCCAGGTGCGCGATCTCCATTGACCGATCCGCCATTGGCTCCAGGACGCCAGCTTGACCATGGCTGGCTGAGCGGTCTCGACAGCGAAGGTTGCTCCCTCGCCGAAGCAGCCCGATGAGCCCTGCAGGATCGCGTCATGTACCCTGGCGGCGATGCCGTTCGCAATCAATCGAGGACATGTCAATGAAGTCAGCCCCTTGGAACATGCTGTTAACCCTTCTCTTGGGCCTTTCAGCAGGGACTGCGGGTGATGCTAAAGCTGCGGCGGGCGACCAACACTCGATCAGCCGAAGTAATGTCAATGTCAGGATAGGGCCAAGCCTGAACAATCCCATCTTGATGACGATTAACCCTGGTGAAGCGATGGTTGAGGTGGCAAGGCAAGCGGATTGGTACTTGCTCGAATTTCCCAACCGTAACAGGGAAGGATGGGTCTATGGCCCTCTCCTGGATTCTGAGGGAGGGAGTAGCAATCAAGGCGCAGCGTCAGCGCCGCTGGCAACCACAGTCACGCCGCCAAGAAGCAGTCGTTCGACGGAAGAAAAAGAACAGGTTGCAGCCGCACCGGCTCAACCGGTCGCGCGCGATCAAGCCGTCCTAGATCAGGAAGCCGTCGCTCGTCTGGAAACACGGGTGGCCGGCGATCCTGAGAGGGGCGAGAAGGTCTTCTACAAATGTGGCTCCTGCCATACCACGGCGCCCGGCATCAACGCCCAGGGGCCGAGCTTGGCAGGCGTCTTCGGCAGCCGCCCAGCACGAGCGTCTGGCTTTGGCTACTCGGTCGCGATGAGGGACTACGCTGCTAGCGGTGTTATTTGGAACGAAGCGACATTGGACGAATTCATCCGTCGCCCGAGCCGGGTCGTCCGCGGCACCAGCATGCCGTTCAGCGGCATCCGCGACCCACAGGATCGCCGTGATCTGATCGCCTTTCTAAGCGAGCTGGATCGCTTTTAAAACCATCACGTCAGTCATCGCCCACGGCGTCAAGATCGTCGGCCGTCTGGAAGTAACGACTCGTCGACCCTTTTTGGTTCTCATAGATCGATCCCTGATTCGGCGCGGGCGGTAGCGGTAGCCGAACCGGCACGGCCGTCATGCGCGGATCAATCGTATCCTCGCCTGAAATCAGGCTGTTTCGATAAGCTTCCCAAGGCTGATTAGCCGCCATCAACGGCCAAGCATCAGCGGCGCGATATTGATGGAGCAATAGCCGGCGTGGCCGACCGGAAGTATTCGTCGCTGAACCATGGATGGTCCGCGCATGATGAATAGTGACCGAGCCAGCCGGGCCGGTTAATTTGATCGCTTTCTCAAAGTCAACCTCCCCACGGCGTGGGTCGATGGCACCACAAAAATAGCCGCCATCAGCATGATGGTCGAGGATCGGACCTTTGTGGGAACCCGGGATCACCATCAACGGGCCATTGGTCTCATCAACGTCGTCGATCATGATGCCAACAGCGCAGAGGTCATCATTGGTATGGGGATAAAACGCCCAGTCCTGATGCCACTCAACCGGTGCGCCGTAGCCCGCAGCCTTGAGGTTCAGCTTGGAAACATCAAAGCGGATCGAGGGGCCCCACAACGCCTGCAGGATCTTCAAAATATTGGGCTGCGCCACCAACTTGGCGTAGCTCTTGTGATGGGCATGGGGCGTCTTGATTCGGCGAACTCTCGGATCATCGGCGCTATGGCTGTCCTCAAGATCGTAGATGTCGTTGTGGGCCGACACCTGACGTGCCTGCTCAACGAAGCTTTCCGTTACCCGGCGGAGTTCTTTGACCTCAGCGTCGCTGAGGACGTTCCTGACGACGAGATAGCCGTTCTTGTTATAAAACGCGACGTCCTGTTCGCTGATCATCCCCGTCTCCCTAACAGTAGATCGTAACAAAAATCCTTATCGATCGGCGAGGATGCGTCAAGGAAGTTCATGGGACCTGCCGGGCTGCAGAATAGGCCTAGCGCGGGCCACGCAGTCATCCAGATGACACAACCCTCCGGCGAATTTATTTTTTCAACCTGAAACCTCAAAGTCGATACTGGCCGAAGAGTGAGCCTTTTCACGCATAAGTCGCGGCAAACGACTTCCGCCGAGGCGAAAGATCGGCTACGTAGAGCGGCTGATTGTCACGTGACACTATTGTACTTATCGCGAACACTTGATGTGACGATGCGATCGTTCCTGCCCTATCCTGGATTTGGGGGACGCTGCACTCAAGGGAGCAGTATGGGACTTGCGCTGATCCATCGTTCAAGCCATGGCTGCACCGAGGAGATCTTCCGTTGAAACCCACTGATGTCAATGATCCCGATTACTTTCATAAGGTCGTTGACTGCCAATGGGCTTGTCCTGCCCATACGCCGGTGCCGGAATATATCCGCTTGATCGCGGCAGAGCGGTACAGCGATGCCTATATGATCAATTGGAAGTCCAATGTGCTGCCCGGCATCCTGGGACGCACCTGCGATCGGCCATGCGAGCCTGCCTGCAGACGCGGGCGGGTCGAAAAGGAACCGGTGGCGATCTGCCGTTTGAAGCGCGTGGCCGCCGATAACAAAGCCGACATCACCAACCGTCTGCCAACCATCCCTCGGGAAAAAAACGGCAAGCGCATCGCCTTGATCGGCGCTGGGCCAGCCTCGCTCACCGTGGCCAGGGATCTAATGCCCGAAGGTTATGAATGCGTGATCATCGATGAAGGCCGAAAGGCCGGCGGTATGATCAGAACGCAGATCCCGAAATTTCGTCTGCCGGATGAGGTGATCGACGAGGAGACCGGCTACATCACCGATATGGGTGTCGAAGCGCGCTTCGGCGAGCGCGTTGATAGTTTGAAGGCGCTTCTCGCCGAGAAGTTTGATGCGATCTTCGTTGGCACCGGGGCGCCCCGTGGGCGCGATCTCGATGTGCCCGGTCGCAAGGAAGCTGCTGCCAACATCCATATTGGCATCGACTGGCTCTCAAGCGTTTCCTTCGGCCATATCGAAAAAATCGGCAAGCGGGTGATCGTGCTCGGCGGCGGCAACACCGCGATGGATTGCTGTCGGTCAGCCATGCGCCTCGGTGGCGAAACGGTCACCGTCGTGGTGCGCAGCGGCTTCGATGAAATGAAGGCAAGCCCTTGGGAAAAGGAAGACGCCCAGCATGAGGGCATCCCCATTTTAAATTTTTTGGTGCCTAAGGAAGTTTTGCACGATAGCGGCCGCCTCACCGGCATGATCTTTGAGAAGGTCAAAGCCGAATATAACGATGATGGCCGCCGCCGTCTGGTGCCGACCGGCGAGGACGATGTCCATCTCGAATGCGACGACATCTTGGTCGCCATCGGCCAGGAAAACGCTTTCCCCTGGATTGAGCGCGATCTCGGCCTTGAGTTCAACAATTGGGGCATGCCGGCGGTCGATCAGGTGACGATGCAATCATCGCTACCGAACGTATTTTTCGGCGGCGACAGTGCTTTTGGTCCCAAGAATATCATCTGGGCGGTCGCCCATGGTCACCAGGCCGCGATCTCGATCGATCTGTTCTGCCAGGGGAGAGACATTGGTGAGCGCCCCCCGCCGCTGGTCAATTTGGTGAGCCAGAAAATGGGCATCCACGAGTGGAGCTACGACAACGACGTCGCCCTCGATCAGCGCTTCAAGGTGCCGATGCGTGATCAGGTCGTAGCGATGAAGGACATCCGGGTCGAGGTTGAGCTGGGCTTCGACAAGCGCCTTGGCTATCTCGAAGCCGAACGCTGTCTGAATTGCGATATCCAGACGGTCTTCACCGATACGCTCTGCATCGAATGCGATGCCTGCGTCGATATCTGCCCGACGGATTGTATTTCCTTCACCGAAAACGGCGATGAGGTCGATCTTCGGCAACGTCTCCGTGTGCCGGCTCTGAACGAAGAGCAGGATCTCTACGTTTCCGGTCCGCTGAACACCGGCCGCGTGATGGCGAAGGACGAGGATGTCTGCCTCCATTGCGGCCTTTGCGCCGAACGTTGTCCAACCGGGGCCTGGGACATGCAAAAATTCCTCCTCGACATGGCCCAGGCAGGAACCGCATGTAGGAAGCAGGCGGCATGACCATGACATCCCTTGAGAGCGTCAACGACTTCGTCGTTAAATTCGCCAATGTGAACGGCTCGGGTTCGGCCAGCGCCAATCGGCTGTTCGCAAAATCTATCCTGCGCATGGGCGTGCCGATCAGTTGTCGCAACATCTTTCCGTCCAACATCCAGGGCCTGCCCACCTGGTACGAAGTCCGGGTTTCCAAGGACGGCTATCTCGCCCGCCGCGACGGCGTCGACCTGATGGTCGCGATGAACCCGCAGACCTGGGACAAGGACATCGCCTCGATCGAGCCCGGTGGCTACATCCTGTTCGACAATTCCAAGCCGCTGCCCGCCAGCAAGTTTCGCGAGGACGTCACCGCGCTCGGCATCCCCTTCACCGAAATCTGCAACAAACGCTACCAGGAAACCCGCCTTCGCCAATTGTTCAAAAACATCATCTATGTGGGGGCGCTAGCTGCCCTCCTGGACATTGATATCGACGTCATCGAAAAACTGATCGGCGAGCAGTTCAAGGGCAAGGACAAGCTGATCAAGCCCAATATCGAAGCGCTGCATGTCGGCCGCGATTACGCGTTGGAACATCTTACCTGCCCGCTCGGCCTCAAGGTCGAGCCTGCCGACGCCGTCGGCGATCGTATCTTCATCGACGGCAACAATGCGGCGGCATTGGGCGCGGTTTATGGGGGAGCCACGGTCGCGGCCTGGTATCCGATCACCCCCTCAAGCTCCCTTGCCGAAGCATTTGAGGGCCACTGCAACAAGCTCAGAACCGATCCTGAAACCGGGAAAAAATGCTTTGCCGTGGTGCAGGCCGAGGATGAACTCGCCTCGATCGGCATGGTGATCGGTGCGGCCTGGAACGGGGCCCGAGCCTTTACCGCGACATCAGGGCCGGGCGTATCCTTGATGCAGGAATTCTTGGGCCTTGCCTATTTCGCCGAGGTGCCTGCTGTCCTGTTCGACATCCAGCGCGGCGGTCCTTCAACCGGTATGCCGACCAGGACCCAACAATCCGATCTTCTCATCGCCGCTTACGCCTCCCACGGCGACACCAAGCAGATTATTCTGTTACCTGAAGACCCGAGAGAATGCTTCGATTTCGCGGCCGACGCCTTCGATCTCGCGGACCGCCTACAGACCCCGATTTTCGTGCTTTCCGATCTCGATATCGGGATGAACGAATGGCTCTGCCCACCTCTTACCTGGGATGACCATCGACGGATGGATCGCGGCAAGGTTATGACCAGGGAAATGCTGGATGAGGCCGAGGCCTTCGGGCGCTACCTTGACGTCGATGATGACGGCATTCCCTATCGCAGTTATCCAGGCACCCACCCGACCAAGGGCGCGTACTTCACCCGTGGCACCAGCCGCGATCGCTATGCGCGGTATAGCGAGGAAGGCTCTGTCTACGTCGACAACATGGAGCGCCTGGAGAAGAAGTTTGAGACCGCAAAGGCGCTGATCCCGAAGCCCGTCTTGACGCGCGCGGACGGCTCGACCCGCTACGGGGTCATCTATTACGGCTCCACCAGCCCAGCCATGGATGAAGCCCTCGATCTGCTCCGCGACGACGACATCAAGATCGACACGCTCCGCATCCGCGCCTTTCCCTTCGACGAAATGATCAAGGCTTTCGTTGCTCAGCATGAGCGGGTCTTTTTGGTGGAGCAAAACCGGGATGCCCAGATGAAGACGCTGTTGGTGAGCGAAGAAGAGATCGATCCAGCGAAGCTGATCTCGCTCCTGCATTATGACGGCACGCCAATCACCGCCCGTTTCATCGCCGAGAACATCGAAAAGCATCTGCAGCGGTCAAAAATCGTGCCCATCCGGGGAGTAGCTTCATGACCTATATCCCCAAACCCGAACTCAAACATCCCCGGCTTCCAGCCAACGACCGGGGTTTCACACGCCGGGACTATGAGGGCACGGTCTCAACACTTTGTGCCGGCTGCGGTCATGACAGCATCAGCGGTGCGATCGTTCAGGCCTGCTTCGAGCTCAACCTGCCGCCCCATCGGATCGCCAAGCTCTCCGGAATCGGCTGTTCTTCGAAAACCCCAACCTATTTCCTCGCCGCCGCCCATGGCTTCAACAGCGTTCACGGGCGCATGCCCTCAGTGCTGACCGGCGCCAATCTTGCCAATCGTGAGCTTACCTATCTAGGCGTTTCCGGCGACGGCGACAGCGCCTCGATCGGCCTCGGCCAATTCGCCCACGCCGTTCGCCGCGGTGTCGACATGCTCTATATGGTCGAAAACAACGGCGTCTACGGCCTGACCAAAGGCCAGTTCTCCGCAACATCGGACAAAGGATCGAAAAGCAAGAAGGGTGTCGAGAACAGTGACGATCCTATCGATCTTGCAGCCCTCGCCTTACAACTCGGCGCTAGCTTCGTTGCGAGAAGCTTCTCTGGTGACAAGGCACAATTGGTACCGCTGATCAAAGCGGCGATCACCCACAAAGGTGCCGCGGTGATCGATTGCATCAGCCCTTGCGTCGCCTTCAACAACCACGAAGGATCAACCAAGAGCTTCGACTATGTCCGCGCCCATAACGAAGCCGTCAACGCCCTCGATATCTTCCCCGAACGCGAAACCATCGAAGCCGATTATCAGCCAGGCGAGACGATCGAGATCACCCAGCATGATGGCACCACACTGCGTTTTCGAAAGCTGGAAAACGACTACGACCCCCATGACCGCATCAAGGCCATGAGCCATCTTGCAGAGCGCAAGGCAGCAGGCGAGATCGCCACAGGCCTCCTGTTCATCGACCCCGATGCCAGCGACCTCCACGCCAACCTAGAAACCACCGCCGCTCCCCTCAACCAACTAACCGACACCGACCTCTGCCCCGGAAGCAAAACCCTGGCCCACCTAAACACCACCCTCCGCTAGGTGGCGGTAGTGCGGCCATCTCGGTTACTGGACCTCGACATGATTTGGGGCGTTGAACCAAGAATGTTTTGGTCCGCAGAGCGCTTTTCTGTCAGCGTTGAGCTTGCGTTAACCTGATCCTATTGCGCTGGCGGTCTCTTATAGATCCATGCAACCTTCGACGTCCTGTCCCACGCCACCTTTCTCGGCCGGCGGGCGAGCTCCTAGGATCACATGGACCAAAAAAACACGCCCCTCATCGCACATCATTTTTAACAGACTATCAGCATGAAATACCGACGACCGGGTCGACCAGAACATCACCCCACCACCGCCCACCAACGACAGTGTAACCGCCAGCGCGCGTCGTGCCCACGCTAGGGGTCGCGGCTTAGAGCTTGTTGGTCCAAGGCGTTGAGATAGGCCTGCCAGAGTTTGCCCTGATCTTTGCCCAAATGATGCAGATAGCGCCAGGTGAAGATGCCGGTGTCGTGCATGTCGTCAAACTTGATTTTGACGGCATAATTACCCACGGGCTCGACATCCATGATGCCGACATGGCGCCTTCCGGGTACCGTGGTCTTCTGCCCAGGCCCATGTCCCTGCACCTCGGCGGACGGGCTTTCCACGCGCAGATACTCTGCCGGTAAAACGAAGCTGTCGCCGTTGTCGAAGACGACGGACAGATGCTTTTCCGCCCGATTGACCTTGATCTCCGTCGGCCAGGGCTCGTCTTGCTCGCCGGACATCAGCGCCCCTCGCCTTCCGGCTGATCGCTCTTAACCGCATCGGGGATCGCCTCGTCCTCGCCAAGCGTGCGCGCTTCATCCACCAGCATGATTGGAATGCCGTCGCGAATCGGGTAGGCAAGCCCCGCCTGCTCGCTCACCAGCTCCTGACGCTCACGGTCATAGCTAAGCGTCGACTTGGTAAGCGGGCAAACCAGGATGTCCAGCAGTTTGGGGTCAACCGGGGAAAAGGCCGATGGATCCTTTGAAGCCTCCGGGGCGGTTGGGTCGGTCATGGCGTCAGTCTTTATCTCATGATGGTGAAAACGGATGCCGGCGGCAAAGGCTCAATGATGGACGTTGACTTCATCGCTGGTCAGCGCGCCCATCTGCAACAGCGAGACCAGGGTTTCGCCGAGTTGATCCGGATCAGGACTCTCCAGCAACGCCTGCTTCTCCGAGGGCTCGAACGGACAAATCATCGCCAGTGATGTCAACAAACCGCCGAGTGGCGCAAGTTCTATCTGATCCCAATCAACGCTGATGTCATGCACCGCAAAATAACGCCGAAGCGCATCGGTCAGCGATGGTCGCAGATTGTCCTTCGGCGTGGTCGGCGCCAGGTCTTCCTGCCAGCGCTCAAAACTCGCAACCACCTGGCGGTAAGGCGTGGCGACCGTCAGCTCTTCCACCACCTCGAACCGGCATAACCCCGTAAGCGTAATCAGATAACGCCCGTCATCGGTCGTCTCAAAGCTGGAGATCCGCCCGGCACAGCCCACCGGATAAAGCTCCGGCTGATCGTCGCTGATCAGGCCGCTCGGCTGGATCATGCCAAGCGTCTTATCCGCGCGCATCGCGTCCTTGATCATCTGCAGATAACGCGGCTCGAAGATGTTGAGCGGCAGGTTACCACTGGGCAACAGAATCGCGCCGGTCAGTGGGAAAACCGGAAAGCGGGTCGGCAGCCCACTCAGCAGGCTTTGATCGTTGGAAATGTTCATGCCAGTCTATATAGCCCGCGCCCGGCCATCCTCAATCACGAAAACAGCACAGCCGAAAGCTCCCGGCGTCCGGACACGGTTTCTGGATGCGTCGGACCCAGCGCATCGAAGAACTTAAGTAGCTGTTTTCGCGCCGCTTGATCCTCCCACTCCCGGTCCTTTTTGATCACCGTCAGAAGCTGCTGCATCGCTTCCTCGGTCTGGCCACGAAGGAACAAAATAGTCGCAAGGTCCAAACGCGCCCCGTGATCCTCGTCATTAGCGCTAAGCCGCCCCTCAAGCTCCACCGGATCGCCAAGCGTCCCCGATTCCTCAGCAAGGCTAAGTGCGGCCTGGGCGCCATTGATCTCCACATGGTTCTTATGCTCGGTGGCAACCCCGTCTAAAATCTCCCGCGCCGCGGATGCTCGGCCAAGGGCAAGCTGGGAACGCGCCAGACCTGCAATCGCATCGACATTGCCTGGCTCTTCCGCCAGCACCTGCTGATAGATATCGGCGGCAAGCTCGCCCTGCCCCCCATTTAGCGCTTCCTTCGCCTGCTCGATTCCCATCTCTGCCGGACCAGGACCGATCGGACCAGCCAGCTTCTCAACAAACGCCTTGATCTGGCTTTCCGGCAAGGCCCCCTGGAAACCATCGGCGGGCTGACCGTTCTTGAACGCATACACCATCGGGATGGATTGAATGCGCAGCTGCTGGGCAAGAGCCTGGTTCTCGTCGATATTGATCTTGACCAGACGAACCGCACCGCCCGCCGCCTGCACCACCTTTTCCAAAATGGGCGTGAGCTGTTTGCAGGGCTCGCACCAGGGCGCCCAGAAGTCAACGATCACCGGCAAGTCCCGCGACGCCTCGATGACATCGGCCATGAAGCTGTTGGTATCGCTGTCCTTGATCAACTCAGCCCCACCAGGCGCCGCCTCGCTCTTACCCATCAATCCCGATAACAAGGCCATGTCGTTCCCTTAACCCAAGCTGAAATCCCAGCCGAACCGTCTCCGGCGAAATCTGGCCCTAACATGGCGAACCCGCCTCAAGTGATCAAGAGGAATGGGCGATTGACGCCCCGCATATCGCAACCCAACGGTTGATCACCCGCTCCCGCAGCCCAAGAAACCGTGAATTTCCTAAAACAAACATCAAAACCCTCTTGCCAAACATCAACCCCTCTCCTAAAAAGCGACGGTCCAAAGCGCAGTTCTCGCGCAGTGAGCGGGCGTAGCTCAGGGG